>CAZAEW010000035.1:0-38493 GCA_964484065.1 uncultured Bacillus sp. | reverse complement strand
TAACTGTAACATCTTTAACGAAAATTTACGGTTTTTACTTCATTGCGTTAGCAAAATGTTAGCATTTTTTTGTTTATTAAACATTTCTTAAGAATAAATAATGCCTTAACACCAATCCATAGTTTAACAAGTAGAGATGCTATTTTAGGCATCGCTTTTTGTAAGAAGGTCAAAAATTTATTTTCAAGTGCTACAAACTCCATATGGCTTGAGTGGTGATCGCAGATAGCAAAGATGTAGTAGTGTTTACCAAAAAAGTGATGTCTCTATTCAATGTATTTTCATTCATTAATGGATATTGGATCAATAAAGATAAGGGATCTGAAAAATCTTATTGTGCAATTTCACTTCGCAGTTTATTAAATTCTTGTTCTTTCAATTCATCGTTAATTTGACGATTATAAGTTTTATATAAAGTAGGGTAGCCAAACTAAGAAGAGATTTGACTTAGGATTTCAGACACATTAAGAGATGAAGTATTGAACTTCCCACCTTTTCAACCCAGAAACTATACACTTTTCCGTCTTTCTCCCATGATTGAGTCATCATTTGACTAGTTAGTTGTTCCCTGCTAATTGATCCATTGGCATATTGCTGTACAAAATTAACAAAAGGAGCATCGACAGGTGCACCTAGAATTTTTCAGACATCTGATAAGTCTGTTCAAACTTTTGTTTCACCGCACTAAACAATCCACTTGATGAAGGTGGAGTTACTGCATATGGGCTTACTGCTGAAAGAAAGGGTCAGACCCTCACTGCATTAAAATTTTAGCAGAGTTTGGGCCTGACACCGGGGTACTACCATATATTAAAGCGATTACTTTTTACTTCCAATTTCATAGCCAACATCATAGAGGAATTTGGCTGTGTCTACTATATAAGCTAATGTGTAAACAAATAGGAGAATAACTAGGGAAATCATGACCCATCTTATTATTGGGTGAGAATAAAGGATCAAAAAACACTTATAAAGAAAGGCACCTAAATCCTGATTATTTTGTTCCTTATTCATTTTCCTTCATCTCCTTATTATCTTTTTGATTTTCTGCCTTGGTAATACCCATAAGCAAATGATCCGGCACAGACAAGTACAACACCGACAGCTACCACCCCTAATACGATTAGATAAGGATTGCCGCCGTCAATTTGTCTTTGTTCATCAATAGAAAGCTCTTGCATATTGCTTGGATTTATCGCTAAAGTTGACATTCATTCTCCTCCTTAAATGCTCCTGCGTTGCTTCGACCATCCGATTTGTGTAAGATTAAAATAGATTTTCACCTGAACCTGTTTAAGAAAGCAAGTGAGAATCCCTATAATCCAGATAACAACTGCAAATTGTTATCTGGATCTCTGTCCTGCTTGATAACCCCACTCGTAACATTTTCTTGATAAGTCAACAACCTTTTTTACAGTATAAGCAGTGCTGCCTGCAATAAAGATTACCCCAGCAAGAAGCAGCAATGGGTGGCCGCCATCGGTATTTAATTGCTCTTGAAAACTTAATTCTTTCATTCCATTAAAATCCAACAATTCCATTACTTATCACCATCCTCACAATTAACTATCTTCTTGACCGTCTGCCAAGCTGATAACCATAGTCATAGCATGCTTTCGCAGCATCAACTACCTTATTTGCTGACCAAACACAACCGGAAATTGCGGCTGAAATGGCAATGCGTACTAGAATACCATTGCCGCCATCAATATTCATTTGCTCTCTTTCTGATAACTCATGCATTCCTAAAATTTGCGGATTATTCATCAATTCACCCCCTTTCAAGTAGACTAGTAAGTTACTCTACATTAAAGTAAATATCAATCACTGCACTATCTGCATTTTCCATTAACAAATCATTTGTAAATACATTACATGGTGGAAAATTCGGCTGGAGATTCTCCGTAGCCAAAAACTGGATTAGCTTTTCATAGGATTCCTGCAAATTTGCCAAGCTGCCTTCATGCCGTAAATACAAGGCATTATCCAAAGTAAAACTTGAAAACTCATATTCTGTCAGATTTTCATTTACGTTTTCGACTGGAATAATAATTTCCATATCAATCATTTGCACCGATTTAACAATTTGAACATCATGGCTAATGGTGATCATGGGTCCAGCTTTATGTAATTGAAAATTCTCGATTGCATTCATTAAAAGATAAATTTCCTTTGGGATTTCCTCCTGCTGCATAAATTTTCTAATTGCAATTACATTATCAAAACTCAAGACTTTCCCTGTTTCTATTTCTGCTATTTTTACCACCAGCATTCTCCTCCTCATTTTGAAAAACTGGTTTAATCCTTTAAATTGATTTTTTCTAAGAAAAATTTAATGATACTTTTATCATCAGTAATAACGTAGGCCTCTGCTTCCATTCCGACCTGAATCTTATTTACTTTGCCATTTGCCTTAACGACTTTTTCAGTTGGGATACTTGCTTCTACCGGATAATAGCTTTTGCCGGTTTTTGAATCGATCTTGGCATCTTTGCTTATATGCGTAATAGAACCGTAAACTTCCCCATACTCTTTGTATGAGAGGGAAAGAAAATGATATTTGATCCTATTTCCAACCTTTATTTTGCTGATATCTTTATTTTCAACATATATGACTGCCTTTAATGCTGATTGATGAGAACTTGGGATAACCGTCAATAGATTTTCTCCAATCTGCAGCATCTCACCTGTATTAATCTCTTTTTGCATAACAACAAAACCACTACTTGGAGCTGTTATTGTTCTTTGTTTCATGGATTGATGTAATACTGAAAGTTCTTTTTGATAGCCTTTCAATAAATCTTTTTCATTTTTCAACGCAAGACCCGCTTCGTCTAAATATCTTGTTTTTATTTGGCTAATCGTGATATCGGCTATATCTTTATTGGTTAATTGTTCTTTCATTGCAGCTGCATAATTCTCTTTCAGCTGTTTCAGTCTTTCATTAGCATCTGACTGAGAAATCTCATTGCTTTTTGTATCAATTTGAATAAGCGCAACATTTATATCAAATATTTCTGATTCCAGCTGCTTTCTAGTTTGCGTAATACCTGACAGATATTCTTTTTTATAGTTCAGCAAATCAGTTTCTGCTTGTTTCATTGCAAGCAGCGATTCATTGGTTTGTACATTCTGATAGTTTTGCTTCGCCTCATTTGCTTCACTTTCCAGCATTTGAAGCCGTTTAAGATAATCGGTATAATCAGCCTTATACTTACTGTTTGCTTGTGGAAATAAATCCTTCCCTTGTAACACTGATTGTTCTAATAGTTTTATATCGTTTACTTCAGTTTCTGAGTTTGCCAGCTTATCCGTATAAAATTGCTTTTCCTTATTTTTTGTTTCGGAATCAATTTGATTTTTTTCTTTGCTATTTTGAAGTTCAGTTTCAGATGCATACAAGTCATTTTGGGTTTGTTCCGATTTAATATCAGATAATACTCCTTCATTTTTTATCTTTTCAATCTCATCTGCCATTTGTTTAAATTTTAATGAACTGTTATTTTCAGTTGTAAAAAGATTCTTATCCTTCGAAATGCTTTCTTGCAATAATTGAAGCTGCTCTATTTCTGATTTACTAGTTTTAATTTTATCTTTATAAGCTTTTTCTTGGAGGGATAAATCCTGGCTATCTAAAACAACCAACTTATCCCCTTTTTTTACTTTGTCGCCGTCTTGTATATATATTTTCTTAATTATTCCCGAAGCCGCAGGCTGTATGGTTGTCGTCTTTTCATTCGGTCTGACAACGGCTGAGGCCTTTGAGACAATTTCAATTTTCGAAAAAAAGGACCATATGATAACAGAAAGAATAATGACAAATAGAATGCCTATAAAGATTGGGACAAAGGGATTGGTTTTTGCCTCATATAATTCTCTGCTATCTGTAAGTTCATCATAATTAATAATGGTATTACTCATTACATCCACACCTAAATATTTAATTGCAGGACTTTTTCTGTTTCCATCTCATCTTCTGCCAATTGATTTTTCCATAATTCATAGTACTTTCCTCTTAAATCCATTAACTTCGCATGTGTTCCTTCTTCGACAATCGTCCCTTTTTCCATCACGAATATCCGATCACATTTCAAAATCGTGCTTAACCGATGAGCAATAATAATGGTTGTGATATTTTTACAATAGTCATCGATTGTCTGAGAAATTGCTTTTTCTGTAGTGGTGTCTAAATTACTTGTTGCTTCATCCATTATTAAAATATCAGGATTTTTCAACAGTGCCCTGGTAATCGCTAGCCGTTGCCGCTGTCCGCCTGATAGATTGGCACCATCTTCCTCCAATTGGAAATCGTATCTTAGAGCAAACTGATTAATAAAATCATGGGCCTTTGTAAGCTTTGCAACTTTGATGATTTCATCTAATTCAATATTTCTCTCTAAACCGAGGCAAAGATTGTCCCTAATTGAACCGCTAAAGAAGAATGTTTCTTGTGAAATGTAAGAGATCCTGCTACGTAAGGATGCTGTATTAATATCCTTGATATTGAAATCATCCAGCAAAACCTCTCCTTTTTCAGCTTCATAAAATTTCACGAGAAGTTTGGCAAGAGTTGTTTTACCTGAACCGCTTTCTCCGACAAGCGCTACCTTCTCCCCGGGATGAATTTGTAAATTGCAGTGCTTGAGAACCAGATCTCTTTTTCCATAGCGAAAGCTTAAATCACTAATCTGGATTTCCCCTTCAAAGTTAGTAGGCCTAATTTTCTTTTCCTCCAAATCCAGATTCACTTCTGTTTCCAAATCAAGTATTTCTCCTAATCTGTTTGATGCAACGAGCGCTGATTGAATCATAGGCTGGAGATTAATTAAATTTTGTAAGGGATCTAGAAAATAGCCAAGCAGGGCGTTATAGGTAATGAGCTGGCCAATTGTCATATTTCCTTTTGTTACCTCATTCGCCCCTACCCAAAGAATGATGATGCCGCCAACTAAATGCAGATAATCCTTTATCGATGTTTGATAGATATTTCTCATTCCATGCTTAAAGGTAGTTTTCAAAAATTTAACAAAGCGTTTTTCTGTTTCAATAATGGCATGTCTTTCCGCATTATATGCTTTTACTGTTTCAACTCCCTGCAGACTTTCCACAATATATGAGGTTAATTCGGCGTTTTGCTCCATTTCCTTCCGGTTATAAAATTCAAAGGATTTTTGGAAACCCTTCATGGTGAGGATATATAGTGGAACAAGAATGAGTGTGACCGCAAATAGAAATTTATTTTGGAAAAATAATATAATTCCCCCAGCAATAACCATGACGGAATCAATCATAATTGTCAGGGTGGCGCCTGAAATAGCTTCTCTAACTTTTGAGGCATCCATTAATCTCGAAACAATTTCACCGACTTTACGCGAACCGAAAAAACTCATTGGGAGCTTTAAGACATGATGGTAATACCCGAGAATCAGGTAAAGATCAATTTTTTGGCTGATATGCAATAAAAGATAGGTCCGAAAAGTATTTAATATTACTTTAAAGGTGTAGAGTACTATTATCCCTATTGAAACTATATGTAATGTCTTTTTTAGATTATAGGTAAGAATATCATCAATTAAGTATTGGAAATAAAATGCTCCCAGTATTCCAAAGACCGTAAATAGAACGGACGCAAAAAATATTTGGGCCAATAGACCCTTTTGTCTTCCTATTAAACCCAAGAAGCGGATGAAATTTGGTTTTCCATCACTTCCCTTTTGGAATCTTTCACTGGGAACCAATAGGATGAGAACACCTGTCCACATTTTGTAAAATTCTTCACGTGTGATTGTTTCCAGTCCTTTTCCCGGATCAGCGATGATCATGTGATCTTCACTAATCTTGTGAATAACGATGAAATGCAAAAGTGAGCCATTCACAATTACATGGGCAATTGCCGGCAGCGGAAACTTTTCTTTCAATGCTTCCTTTGTAGCCTTTACGCCTTTTGCGGAAAAACCTAATCTTTCGGCAGCATGGATTAATCCATAAATGTTGGTACCCTGCTTATCAGTACCTGCCATTTCTCTAATTTTTGTTAATGGATAGCTTAAGCCATATTGCTTACTAATGGTTGCCAGACATGCCGCACCGCAATCTTTCAAATCGTATTGTTTTACACAATAATATTTTTTCTTAAACAATCCCATACAATACACTTCCTACACGAAATTATACCTATGTTTTACTAATTTTCAAGAATCGACAATAAAAGGAATAATATTACATATTTTGATAAATTTATATACATTATTTACTAAGAATATTCCAAAATTCCAATTGTTTACAATGGTGCTTTTTTCCCATTTTTGTAGAATTTCGAGGGAATCTCGGGCTTTTTTTTATTTGGTGGTAATATAGTTACAGAAGATATGTTTATGATGAATACGACAATTGTTATATTTGCCTACATGGAAAATTATCGAAATACTCAACTTACAATCAAGGATAGAAAACGTCAATACTTCTCTAATCCATTTGAAAGTTAAAGCTATTTAAGGCATCGCTTTTTGTAAAAAAGAAAAGTATATATTTTCAAGTGCTCTACATTCTATATGAGTTGTTTGGGTAATCATGATACTGAAACACAAATTTTATCAACACAAAAAAACACTCCCTAAATTTTTAAAGGAAGTGGTTTTTCTATTGATACAAATTATTTACATGACTAATTCTCGATTGGGTGCTATTACAGCATGCCGCCCACAAGGTGAGAGTGTGTAATATCTTACACGTTATGTCTTGAAAGTGCGATATTTCAAGGCTTTTACATTTTCTAGCTGTAACATCTTTAACGAAAATTTACAGTTTTTACTTCATTGCGTTAGCAAAATGTTAGCAATTAACTCATAGTACGAATAAATGTCCCAATACCCGCATCATTTCGTATGGATTTATCATGAAAGCCCCCAAGTTAACCGTTACAGCATTTAAATATTCTTTTATACATTCCCTTGTTGAAGAGAACATTTTTGCAGGCTATCAGAACGGAGACTGTAGGCAACCACTTTCTTCTTGTACCGCTTCACTACATCAACACGATCATTGCAACGGTACACAAAGAACCTAACATCTTTTTTATCATTTGTTATATCAATAATTAATGGAGAAACAGTGTTCACAGGATGTAAATATAATTCCTCCGTACCTCGAATTATATTATATTTTTTTAAATATAGTGCTTCGTTAAAATCATTTATAACCTGAATTTTATCTTTACCTTCCAAGCGCTTACCATCAATGGTTACGATGACATTACCGTCAATGAGTTTGGGATGAATTTCAAATTTGCGGATTATCCTTTCAACAACATTATTTGTAAGACTGGTGGATATTATAATAACAATGCTTGAAATAATCCCTACCATCCAAAAGATAGTCAATGTCATATTTCATCACCTCCGTTCCATTTATTTCGAGTATTTTTTTAGGGAAGTTATTGAATAATCAAGGCTTATTCATATTGTCAATAACAAAACTAGATCAATTAGACTTATATCGTCTCTATTAAGGCAATTTTTTCAACCAAATCTACATCACCACTATATAATGCCTCTTTTACATATCTAGCACAATTTTCGCACTTCATTCCTTCAATTAAATTTTCCTTTTTACATAATTTTTTCTTCTAGAATTATTTCAATTGAATTAGAAAAAACCATTTCATTTACTATTTTTAGTAGAATCCTGAATGCATGGAGTTTTATATTAATCTAAAACCATCTATTTAAACTCGTGCATATCTCCAGTGGTTAACTTGATCAATGACAGCACGTGCTAAATCAGGCAATTTAGCTTTGTTTGTTTTCGTTAATCCTAGACCAAATTCAAGTGATGAAGGCTGCATTCCAAGCATAATTATATTTTTAGGATATCGCTCCCGTAATTTTACAGCCATCAATACTTCCTGGAAACTCATTTGATGAACTGACAACTTAATTCCAAAATAGGCTGGTATATCATCGCCTTCTAATGCAATAATTTCTCCGCCCTCTTTTCCAGCATTTATTGCATCAATGATAATAAGATTATCAGTATCCTCAATAGGACCCAACAGTTTTATCCCATCGGTCGAGCCCTCAATGATTTCAATATTTTCATCATCTTTAAATTCAGCCTCTAATATAGGCAAAAGGTGGATGCCCACACCCTCATCAGAGTAGAGGGTGTTACCAATTCCTAAAATGGTGATATTATTTGATATATTTTCACTAGTCATTTTTTCCTCCAACTACCTTTTTAGTCCTGCTTATATGTTATACACTAGAAAAAATTACACTGAACAGTTGTAGCCGAAAAGAATTGTTAATGTGTAGGTTTCTTTTATTAATGATTTAGAATCGTATCAAATTCAATCTGGAAAGCTGACCAATAAGCCTCATACGCCATTTTTGTTCCTCCCTTATTTATGTAACCCTTGAAATAGTACGTTAATAGTACCCTCTTTCTTTTAATAATAAGGAATTTAAAAGAAAATAAATCATCCAATTCAATCGGATTTTGACCATCCAATTTAGATATTCTCTATTCCTTTTTTTCCAAATGTTTATCCCATACCTAAACTGGCAAAATGGCAAAAAAATCATTTAATAACATTGGCTGCATTACAAGGTTATTTCACATGAGTTTCTTGAAATGTGGCATTCTTCACATTTCTCTAGATGTTCAAGTAATTTTAATAGCTTTGTTACGGAACTAAAATTATTCAAAATTGGATCTTGTCCTTGTTGGAAAGTGGATTAGTTAAAGGTTAAAACAATCTACAAGATTGTTGCCCGTCAATTACTTGACAACAGCAAGGTTACGTTTTACTTTTTAATGGGTAGTTATTAATGAGTCCTTATTATCAACTTATATAAATAAAATTGGGTTGTTAACGGAGAGGGGTGAAACCAATTGGAATGGAAACCAGATAAACAAAGCGATATTCCAATCTACCAGCAGATTGCTAACTATATCCAAAAGAGGATTGCCTATGGAGAATATCCCCCAGGAACAGTTCTCCCCTCAGAACGAAGCTTAGCAAAAGAATTTAACGTAAATAGAGGAACAATTATCTCAGCTTATGATGTGTTATACTCGAATGGAATGGTGGAACGAATCAAGGGCAGCGGTACTAAAGTAAATACGGATGTATGGGGGTTATCACGTACACGAATCCCCAACTGGGACCTTTACGTTGAACGTGGTTCTTTTTTACCTAATCTCCCCCTATTTCAACATATACGTGATGAGGTTCATGAAAAAAATCTGATTAACTTTGCCAGCGGAGAATTAGCACATGATTTAATGCCTTATGATCTTTTTCGAGAAATCCTTTCGAAACATGAATTCGATCAATCTCTAGGTTATGAGCACCCTCAAGGTAACTTAATCCTTCGCGAAAGGATTGTTGATCATTTAGAAGAGTTTAAAAATATTAAGTGTTCCAGCCAATCTGTTCTGATTACTTCAGGTGCCCAGCAGGCACTTCATTTAATTATTCGCTGTTTGTTGAATCCAGGGGATGCAATCGCATATGAAGATCCTTCATATGCTCATTCACTTCCAGCATTTCGAGCGGCTGGGTTAAAAACTTTTAAACTTCCAGTTGGAAAAGATGGCCTGAATCCCGAAGATATATTATTTTTGTATAATAAACATAAGATTAAAATGATTTTTCTAAACCCTGTATTTCAAAATCCTACAGGAACGATCCCTTCTTTAGAGAGAAGAAAAAGGGTCTTATCTATTAGTAAAGAATACGGAATACCGGTTGTAGAGGATGACCCCTATAGCCTACTTTCGTTTTCCGAAGGTACAAATACATCTACTTTAAAATCATTAGATAAGAGTGGAACTGTCCTATATATCAGTTCACTATCAAAGCTAGCAGCTTCCGGCCTCAGGATTGGTTGGATCATTGGACCTGATAATGTGATTCAGCGTCTGGCAGATGCAAAACAACAAATTGATTTTGGCCATAGTATCTTCCCTCAATGGATTGCTGCTGAATATCTTGAGTCGGATTCTTTTAAGGAAAATTTGAACGATTTAATTGAAAAGCTTATCGAAAAAAGAAATATATTGACCAATGCACTGAAAGAAGAACTTTCAAATCATCTTGAATTTAGGATGCCAGAAGGCGGCATTCATCTATGGTGCCGCCTTCTAAATAAAGAAATAAATGAATATAAGTTATTAGAGGAAGCGTTACGAAATGGGGTTGCCTTTGTTCCGGGAAGTCTGCTTGGATCCCAAAAAGGTTACATTAGATTAACATTTGGAAGAGTAGAAACTCATTTAATAAAGGAAGGGGTCCTGAGACTCAAGAAAGGAATAGAAAAATTAACGAATAATTACTTATAGTACCGAGGGAATTCTCCTATTTCTTTTGATTTAAAATCATTGCAAATTATTTATCAAATAAACCTATTTCATTTACAAATTTCCACCATAAATTAACCAAAAGTTAGTAAAAATGCCGATTTCCTTATTGGAAATCGGCATTTTCTTCTAAACCAAATCAAGATTATTTTAAAAATCCAAATATTTTAGCAGCTGAACTAGAACCTATTCTCGATGCCCCTGCTTCAACCATTGCTTTTATATCATCCTTACTCTGAATGCCCCCTGATGCCTTGACCCCAATATTTTCACCGACGGTTCCTCTCATTAATGCAACATCCTCAACTGTTGCACCGTACGTAGAGAAGCCTGTCGAAGTCTTGACGTATTGAGCACCTGCTTTGGCTGCTAATTCACAGGCTCTTACCTTCTCCTCATCTGTTAATAAACATGCCTCAATGATTACTTTGACTATAGCTTTCCCTTTTGCAGCATCAACAACAGAACGTATATCTTCTTCTACAAGTTCATTATTTTTATCTTTTAAAGCACCTATATTAATTACTGTATCTATCTCTTTAGCCCCATTTTCAATTGCATTTCTGGCTTCAAACACCTTTGTCTCAGGTGTGTTTGCACCTAATGGGAATCCAATAACTGTACACACCTTCACATTAGTTTCTTCTAAAAGCTTTGCTGACAGGCGAACCCATACTGGATTTACACATACTGACGCAAATCCATATTGTTTTGCCTCTTCACATAACTGTACAATTTCTGCTTCCCTGCTATCAGGATAAAGCCAAGTATGATCAATCAATTTAACGTAATCCAATTACATCACCCCTACCTTATTTAATTGCTCTATGTTCTTTTATCACACGGATCGTTTTTAGTTCATCATCTTCTGCACCTTGAACTGGAAGGCCTGCTTCAATATTTTTTCTTGTAAAAAGAATATTTTCTTTGGTAATCACTTCGCCTGGTATAAAGATTGGGATTCCAGGAGGATAGACCATAACAAATTCTGCAATAATCCTTCCTGCAGAATGTTCAAGCGGTATGACCTCCGTTTGAGCATAAAAAGCATCACGCGGTGTTAACGCAAGTGAAGGGATCTCAGGCAATAAAACAGAACTGTTTACCTTTTCATCAGCTAGTTGTTTATATTCCTTTGAAAGCTCAGTTAATGCATACAAAAGAGCTAACAAATCCTCATCCGAATCACCAGGTGTGACAATACAAAGAATGTTATATAGATCCGATAATTCAACTTCAATATTAAATCTTTCTCTAAGCCACTCTTCTGCCTTATGTCCCGTAATGCCCAGCTCTTTGACCGATATCAAAAGCTTAGTTGGATCTATAGACACTGCAGCACTGGATTCCAGAACTTCCGATCCCATACAACGCAGATGGTCAATTTGGTTAATTTTTGAACGTGCTTCTTCTGCTTTTCGGATGGTATCTTCCAGCAATGCTTGTCCTTCTGTCGCTAGCGATCTTCTTGCAGTATCTAAAGAAGCTAGCAATAAATAAGAAGTCGAAGTTGTGGTCAGCATACTTAAAACCGACTGTACACGCTGAGGAGAAACAAGCTTTCCTCGCAAATTCAAAATAGAACTTTGCGTAAGCGATCCGCCCAATTTATGCACACTTGTTGCAGCCAAATCAGCCCCTGCTTCCATAGCAGAAAGAGGAAGATCCTTATGAAAATGAATATGTGCTCCATGTGCTTCGTCAACAAGTACTGGAATGTTTCTGGAATGGGCAATGTTTACGATTTTTTTCAAATCCCCGGAAATACCGTAATAGGTTGGATTAATCACAAGAACTGCTTTTGTATCGGGATTCAGCAATAAGGCCTTTTCAATTGAATCAGGTGTAATCCCATGAGAAATACCAAAATATGAATCTACTTCCGGATGAATAAAAATTGGAACAGCACCAGAAAATACGATAGCACTCATGATGGATTTGTGTACATTTCGCGGAACGAGAATTTTATCCCCCGGTTCGCAAACTGACATGATCATGGCCATAATCGCACCGCTTGTTCCCTGTACGGAGAAGAAAGTGTGGTCCGCTCCAAATGCAGAGGCCGCTAAATCTTGTGACTTCTTTATAATTCCTTTTGGAAAATGCAAATCATCAAGAGGCCCTATGTTTATGAGATCGATGGAAAGAGTATTTTCACCGAGGAATTCTCTGAACTCAGGGTCCATACCATTCCCTTTTTTGTGGCCGGGTATATGGAATTGAATCGGGTCTTTTTTCGCATGTTTTTTTAATGCTGTAAATAATGGAGTTTCAAATTGGTCAACCAATTATTAAACACACCCTTTCTCATCTTGTTCATTTGGGTCAAACAAAGTGGCGATAGATGATTAAGT
Organism: uncultured Bacillus sp.; assembly: GCA_964484065.1. GTDB lineage: Bacteria > Bacillota > Bacilli > Bacillales > Cytobacillaceae > JAEVLT01. The sequence goes on along the minus strand of CAZAEW010000035.1, from coordinate 25,777 downwards.
ACATTTTATTACGAAAGAAAGGAGGCAATTGATAACCCAGCTGATGTTACTTTTCAATAATATATGATTTAAAAATTTTTAAACCATCCAATCAGCTGATTTTTCAACCATCCAATTTCAATTAATAGACATTGGACGGTTCAAAAAACCTTCAAGTGGATGGTTAACAAAACTATAAAATCTTTTATTATAGTAAGGTAGATTGCATTGGGTAAATCATAAGGGGGAATAAACGATCTTAAAAGATTTAAATCACAAAAATATTTCTGCTGGTATGGTTGCTGGAATATTTGTAATAACTGGACCAACTGCTCTTATTTTGCAAGCATCATCTAACGGAAACTTTAGTGTCATACAGACAGTTCAATGGATATTTGCAGTCTATGTATTTGGAGGGTTATTTGGAATTATACTTCCACTTTATTATCGGATACCGATTGTTGGCGGTCATTCTCTAACAGGTGTCGCATTTTTAGCAACGATAACATCCCAATTTCATTTTCATGAATTAATTGGAGCATATATTTTTTCAGGCGTTTTAATGTTGCTCATTGGAGCTCTTGGCTTTTTCTCAAAATTGATGAAATTAGTACCAAAAGAAATTATTTCTGCTATGCTGGCAGGAATGATTACGAAGTATATGGTGAATTTTATTGTTTCCATCAACCATCTATTAGTAGTAGGTTTTATTTCTTTAATTACTTTTTTTATTTTTAGCAGAAGCAGAATAAAAATTCCGCCTGTAATTGCAGCCATTATTGTTGGATTTATTGTATTCCTCCTGTTCTATCCATTGAATGACAGTAATTGGACAGCAGGAGTGATTAAGCCTGGAATTATGATACCTGAGTTTAATACAATGAGTTTCCTTTCTGTGTCTATCCCTCTTTCCCTGCTCATTTTAAGTAATGATGCAGCAGTTGCGGTTGGGGCATTGGAACAAAATAATTATCGTACCCCCATAAAACAAATCGTTTCCTTAAGTGGAATATTTTCTATCATTACAAGCTTTTTTGGAGGCCAATCTGCAAATATTGCTGGAATGGCAACCGTAATCTGTTCAGATGAGGAGGCCGGTCCAAAGGAAAAAAGATACATGGGTGCGGTAGTGTCTGGTGTTCTTTTTCTAATTTTCAGTTTATTCTCTTGGAAACTAGTTCCGCTAATTCAAGCTTTACCGAAAGATTTCATTTCAATAATTGTAGGATTTTCCCTTCTCAGTGTCTTTGGAAATAGTCTCCACAAGGCTTTTTCAAAGCAGTCAATGAAAATAAGCACCGCATTTGCTTTTATGATTGCCTTATCCAATATTACAATCCTAAGTATTAGCGCTCCGGTTTGGTCCTTATTTGTGGGTTCGTTCATTGCACGATATATTGAAAATCATAATGAGGGAAAAATTGAGAATAGGGAAAACAAAATGGCCTAGCCTAAAAAAACTTTGAATAAAAGAAGATCCTATCATACAAAAGGATCTTCTTCATTATCTATATATGCCATTTTACTTCAAACACTCTTTGTTCCTAAAATAACGAGCTGTTCCATACTCGTCGCTTCCATCCCCTCACAATAATCCCATTCTAGAGGTTATGTTTTTTGTTTCATTATAGATTATTTCAAAAAGTTCTTCTAAATGTTGTTCTTCTACACACGAAAATGCTATTCGCAGGTCTGTTGAATTCATCGCAATCGTGCCAACCCCATAATTATTTAACAAGTGGACTCGAAGAGTTTCCGCATTCACTTTTTTTAGTTTCAAACACATAAAGTAGCCTGAATTAAATGGATAATAAGTCCAAAACTCTTGAAATTTCTCTTGATTTAATATTTCTTTTACCTTCTTGGCTCTTCGTTCCATTACGGCAAACTTTTCTTTTTTTTCTCGAGAAAATTCACTTGATTGCAATGATTTTAATACGATTGTTTGAGACAAATGGGAACTGCTTGAGATTGTTCCTCTGATAAGTCCTTTTGTTTTTTGTTCTAACACTTCAAGTATTTCTCTACTCTCCGAGGCAAACGTCAAAAATCCTACCCTTAAACCCCAAACATAATTTTCTTTTGTTGCCCCATCTACTTTTACTGGTAATATTTTTGGATGCAGCCCTGCCAGTCTTCCAAATAAAGATTCTTTAATAGAGTCTTCATAAAAAAGTCCAAAATAGGCATCATCGAGAATGACGGCCATGGCGATCCCCGCCTCTGCCGCTTCCAGAAGTACAGAAATAATTCCTTGGACTTCTAATTCGTTGGGAGTGTAGCCTGTCGGATTATTAGGGAAATTTAACAGAACAATCGCTTTACCTGAATCCTTTTGTTCCAAAACACGTTCTCTGAAATCAGAAACATTGAACTTATTATTCTTATCGAAAAGCTCAAATGTTCTAAGATTTCCGCCCCTGCGAATATGGAAAATGAATTGGTAATTCCCCCAATATTTATCGGGAAGAATAATGGAATCATTTTCGTCTACAAAAAGATCTGCTGCAATACTTAATCCGTGGGTAAGTGCATTGGTTGTAATTGGATTTCCAAAACTTTTTTCATGTAAGGATGGATTATCTCTGTATAACTTTCGTTTCCATTCTTCCCTTAGAGCCATTTTCCCGGAGGGAGGAGCATACGGATAAATATCTTCAGGTGAATACCCATCTAATGTTTCTTGTATATGTTCAAAATGCATAGGGACATTGTTTTCAGTCGCAATTCCAATTGTGGCATTAAAGCGAGTAGCCTTTTTATCTGCCTCAGCACCTTGGCTTAAAATTCCTTTTGGATAATATAGTTTCTTACCCAGATCCGATAATAAAAGATATACATTTGAATTATTTTTTATCAGGTCATCGTTTAGTTTCTTTGCAAGTTCGTTCATTTTATCTCTCCTCGATCGTTCACTAACCCCAATTTATATATAATAGAACGAATTGCTTCTATTAATGTTGCATTCTCTTCATGCGTTCCGATTGATATTCGGATATGCTCCGGCATTCCCCATGTATCGCCATAACGGACGATTACACCTTGGGCAAGAAGTTCTTCATAAACTTTCTTTGCCCCCGGGCCGAATTGAACTAGGACAAAATTGCTCATACTTTCTGTATAGCAAAGATTAAATTGAGTTAATGCTTTATATAACTGTTTCCTGCCTAAAGTATTTACCTGTTTAGTATGTTCTACATGTGCTTCATCTATAATAGCTGCTGCCGCAGCTGCCTGGGCAATACTATTTACATTAAACGGTTCTTTCACTCGTAAAATGCTTTTAATAATAGATTCTGTTGCAGCTCCAAATCCTACTCTTACACCAGCAAGTCCATATATTTTAGAAAAAGTTTGTAAAACAATTATTGGATAACCCGAACGAACATATTCCAATCCATTAGTATAATCTTCATTTGTTGCAAAATGGCTATACGCACTGTCAAAAACTATCAAAATATGATCTGGGAGTGAATCCAACAGTTTTTCCAACATAGCTTTCGGTAAATAAGTACCTGTCGGATTATTTGGGGAACAAATATAGACCAATTTAGTATATTCTGTTACCGCAGATAAGATCGCATCAATATTAAATCGGAACTTATCATCAAGAGGTACCGAAACAACCTTGGCCCCCATCAAATGTGCCCCAAAATCATATTCACTAAAGGAGGGGGATGGGACAATAATCTCATCTCCGCTTTCAAGGAATGTTTCAGAGATTAGGGTGATCAATTCATCTGCCCCATTTGTTATAATGAGTTGCTCAGTGGAAAGAGACAACTGCGAAGCTATAATCTGTTTTAACTCTATAGCATTAGAATCAGGATAACGGTTTATCCCGAAAAGAGTATTTTTAATAGCTTCGAGAGCCTTCGGTGACGGTCCGAGGGGATTTTCATTAGAAGCTAATTTAATAACCTTGGTATACCCTAATTCCTTTTGCACTTCCCATAAAGGTTTACCAGGTGTGTATGGCTTGATTTTATCCAATGATTCACGATGCTTAATCATAACAACATTCTCCATATATTATCCCCCCATTGTTGTTTTATTAGTAATTTATCGTGTAAATGATTTTCCAAAAAACCCCTTAATTATTTAGCCTTTTAGAGTACGCAACAACTAAATAACCCCTTTTAATTATAAAAAGATTAAACAAAATAAGGGGCATCCACTTCCAACGTTTTTAAACCATCCACTTTTCCTCTGAAAACATTAGTTTTATTGCCATCGGTTCAAATTTAATAGGTAGTATAAACACGACCTGTTATAAAATACAATTTAATCGATATTACTTTGAACGAGGTGGAATTCCAAATGTATATTCCTAAACATTTTAAAATTGAAGATAAAGAAATTATCTATGACTTTATTGAAAAGAACGGCTTTGCAACTTTATTTTCTCAGCATAATGGAGAACCGTGCGCTACTCATCTTCCACTGATATTAAATAAATCTGAAAATGCTTTATATGGTCATTTTGCTCGTCCGAACGATCACTGGAAGGATGGCTGAAGACCAACAAGTTCTTGTCGTTTTCCAAGGTCCACACTGTTATATTTCACCCTCTTGGTACGAAACAATGAAAGCAGTACCTACTTGGAATTATGTGTCTATCCATTTATATGGGAAGATGGAGATTGTAGAAGATCCAAAAATAATATTCGCTTCTTTAAATGAAATGGTAAATAAATATGAAAGTCCTGATAGTCCATACAATTTAAATGATCTAGAACCAAGTTTCATCGAAGGAATGAGTAAAGGAATTGTCGCGTTCAGAATAAAAACGACAAAAATTGAAGCGAAAGCTAAATTTATGCCAAAATCATCCTGTGGAGAGACAAGAGTTAATTATTAAGCAGTTAGAAAACAGTACCAGCCAAGATAATAGAAAAGTAGCATCTTTAATGAAGAAAAATCTACAAAAAGAGAAATAATAGCGATCGATGCCGTCAATTGGGAATGACATTCTCGTATATTCTCTTGTATGGACTTCGTTTTTTTCAGCCAATTTGACCGAAAAAGAAAATGGATATAAAATAATTTTAATGTTTTCTAGGGTTCCGTGATCATTGATCAGACTGGTCCGAGAGAAAACCCACTACGGCAAATACGGAGTGTAACACGGAGGGATAAAAGCCCGGGAGATATCACATTTGATGTCTTTCCCAGGCTTTTTTTGTTAATAAAAACTTTTTAAAAGGAGTATCATCTTATGACATTTTTAGTTGAATATAAATGGTTCATTTTACCTGGATTGGAAGTACTGGCTTGGTCTTGCACATTCTTCTTATTTTATGCTAGATACAGACTTCAATCGAATTTTTGGTTTAAAATTGGGTCGGTTTTATTTGCGATCACCGGTGTCATTCCTCAAGTGATCATGGGAATTTTTAATTTCGTTATAAAAGGAGAATTAGATATATTTACATCGGTTATCGTCTTGCTTATTATTTACGGAGCCACAATTGGCAAAAAACAAGTGAAAAAATTAGACGCTTGGGCACAAAAGAAATTTCAAATGAAAGGCGCTGGAAATATAGATTAATTGTCTTAACATTTTTCTTCAGCAAAATGGCCCTTAAATGGAATAACTAACATTTAGGCCTAGTCCCAAGATTGTTCTTATCTTGTTGAACTAAGCCCATCAGTTTTGCAGCTCTTTGATTCCATTTCTCATGAGACTCCGTTTGGCATTCTCTCTTTCAACGATTGGCAGCAGCATGGCGTTCGTGACTCCATGCGGTAAGTTATAAACTCCGCCTACCTCTGGTTGCCATTACATGAACAAATCCAAGGCCGGAATTATTAAAGGCCATTCCGCCTAAGAAAATAACATAGGTAATTTGCCCGCGAGCTTCAATGTCATGTCCATTTTTTACAGCACGTGGAAGGATTTCGAGTGTTCCAGGAACGAGCCATGAGATTACCCCTATACCTACGAAAAACCCCAAACCCTTGATACACAAGGATTTGGGGTTCCTTTAGATGATGATCTGTACAGGGCTGGAACCTTTGACCCCCACCCTGTCAAAATCAGGTTGAAAAAAGTATGGTTAAATTTAAATCAATACAGTTAATAGAGTATTGTTAAACCAACGTTCCTAAGACCTCTTAGAAACTCTAATTCAATAAAAAACAAGTCAATTCTTATTTTATTCATTAATTGAAGTTCGCGCACACGATAAGTGCAAGGAGTTGATGGTGGCTAATTTCATAAGATATAGTAATGTTTTAATTTTTTGATGAGGTTCTTCTTCGAAATATATCGTATAGTTACATCATGCCACCCGTAAGATGGGAGTGGGTTAAGATCTTTAATGTTGTGTATCAAAAGTGCAGTAAATGCTCTACGTTTGTCCTTGCTTGTATTAGGTGAAACTCAATCTACTTATTAGACTGATGGTAATGTACATCTTTATAATGTTCTTTTGCGTCCTCTACATTGTGATATAACACTTGGAGAGCACGTATTTTTCTTTTCTGTTGTTCTGTAAGATTATCTAACCTATCTTGTGGAAGCGCATCAAGAAGGATTTCAATGACATCCATCATTTTTCCAATTTGTTTTCCATAACTTCCAACTCTTCTTAAAACGTATTCCTCAATTTCATGGTCATCGTAGTTATTATTAATGGTGAAGTTAAAAAATCTAGACCAGTTTGTTACAGGATCGATCATAAAATACTGAAAGGGAGAACCTATCATATTTAACGCCTCCATTTTTACGAAGTTATTATGCCTGCAGGTAATATATTACAGTATTACCACTGACATACGTTAATTGTACTTTATTAAGAACATTTAAATCTATAAAAAAGAAGCCATTAGAAAGAAATAAATTTCATAAAAGGCTTGAATAGTTCCATTACCTCGCTATACAAGAAAAGCACAAGCGTTTTGCTCACCCCCGAAAAACACAAGACGAGCGTCTCGGAAGGTGTTCTTTACCTTTTTGAGAGGATTGGTCTGCGACCTCAAGGGGAGAGGCACTAGAAGGTGAGAAGGTGTAATATCTTTAACGTTATGTATTAAAAGCGCGATATATCCACGTTTTTCTATTTTTATCTTTAACGAAAATTTACGCTTTTTTACTTCACTGCGTTAGCAAAATGTTAGCATTTTGTTTATTAAAATTTCTTAAGACTAAATGGTGTTTAACACCAATCCATAGTTGAATAAACAATGGTTAACCATACATTTATACTCCGAATTGATTTTACTTATGGTTACATTGTTGATGTCATACTCTGACTGATTGAAAAACTTTATCAATGGAGCATGATTGAATGTTCTATTTCTAAAAATATGTAGTTAAACAGAGGATCATCTATTGTCCATACAAATCCTTTAAATATATTTAGGATACGAAATGACTTTGATATCTACGAATTCAACAAAATTCCAAATAATATCTTAAAAACACACTTGACTAATCGGAATAGTTTGTTTTAGAATAATTGTAAATATTAAATATATTCTATTGCCGACTAGACCACTAGAGGCTCTCCATTTAAGTCCATTTAAACTTAAATGGAGGGCCTCTTTTGTTGTAAAGAGGAAATGAATCAACTGTGTACATTTTTAAACCACATGTTAACGGGGGGGAAAGCGTGAATAACATATTCGTAAAAACTGAAGCTCAAAAGAGATGGTTGGACAAACTGCATAGGTATGAAAAAGTTTTCAAAAACCGGTCCATTAAAAATGATAAATTAGCCATCTTCCCAAAAGAAAATATTAATGAATTAGTACAAATGGGATACTCAAGTATTACTCTTCCAAAATGTTATCGTGGAGAAGGATTAAAAGTCTATGATATGGTACTTTTTCAAGAAACACTTGCTAGTTTTGATGCAAACACAGCACTTTCCATTGGTTGGAATCTTGGAGTTACCGGAGAAATATTTGAAAAAAAACTTTGGAATGATGAGAACTTGAACTTTTTTGCTCAAGAAATTCTAAACGGAGCATTAGTAAATCGTGCAGTCAGTGAAGCTCAAACAGGAAGTCCAACTAGGGGCGGCCGTCCAGGAACAAAGGCCTTCAAAAAAGATGGTGTCTGGGTTATTTCTGGGCATAAAATTTTTACAACAATGTCTCCAGTTTTAACGTATTTTCTAACTTCTGCCTGGATTGAGGAAAAACAAAAAGTTGGATTTTTTCTCCTACATAAAGACTTAGAAGGACTTTCTATTAACGAAACATGGGATGTCATTTCAATGAGAGGGACAGGAAGCCATGACCTCGTTCTCCAAAATGTAAGAGTGGATGACTCTAAACTTGTGGAACTTCCTGAAACGCAAAGCGGTGCCCAATTTAATGGTTGGATTCTCCATATTCCAGCATGTTATCTCGGTATTGCACAAGCTGCTCGTGATTTTGCGGTACAATTTTCTAATCAACATTCGCCAAATAGTCTAGAGGGGCCGATTAGTCAATTACCTAACGTTCAACAGTTATTAGGTGAAATAGATCTAGAGTTAATAAGAACAAGACATCTCATTTATAGTGTTGCAGCGGCTTACGATGATGAATCACGAAGAAAATACTTATCAAACGAACTTGGGGTAGTGAAGCACACTGTGACCAATTCTGCTATTTCCATTGTGGATAAAGCCATGCGAATTGTTGGAGCTAAAAGTCTTCAACTAAGTAATCCATTGCAACAATACTACCGAGATGTTAGAGCTGGACTGCACAATCCACCAATGGATGACATGACAATCAAAAAATTAGCTTTGGCCGCCATTGAAGACGAGAAACAAAAGTCGCTTGAAAAGGTTGGGCTATTGTAGATGAAGAATAATCGAATCCTTTTATTGTATTCCTAATAATGAGCTACTATTGACGGCATCTTGGGTTTTTAATTCCGATTATTTTTATATGAAAAATGTGTATTATTTCCATTATCTTTTATTAATAACTACAAAAAACTGTAGTCAACAAGGGGCTCTAATCAGTTCTATCTAAGTAATTCTTCACAAATGAAAAAATTAAAAAGGGGTTAGTTAAAATGGGTAAAAAAAAGTTTATGAAAGCAGCAACAATAGGAATATCATTAATGGTTCTTTTAGCGGGATGCGGTACTAAATCAACCTCAAGTAAGGTGGATGAAGCTCAAGGCAATCATTCAAAAGTTAGAACTATAAAAGTAGCGTTTGATCAATCATCAAAACCAATCTCCTATGTAGACGACAAGGGGAACCCCACTGGATATGATGTTGAAGTGATGAAAGAAGTAGATAAGTTATTACCTCAATACAAATTTGAATATGTGGGAACCACAAGTGATGATCTTTTATTGGGGGTTGAGCAAGGCAAATATCAAGTGGGCGTTAAAAATGCCTTTTGGACCAAGGAAAGAACGGAGAAATATATCTTCCCTAAAGAATTCCTTGGTTTAAGCAGCGCTGGGCTTGTTTTAAAGAAAAAAAATAAAGACATAAAAAATCTTTCTGAATTTGCCTCAGCAGGATTAACGTTAGCACCAATAGCTGCTAACAATGCACAATATACGATTATTAACGAATATAATCAGTCACACCCTAACAATAAAATAAAGCTCCAAGCCGGAGATACATTCTCGGTTGACGTTGTTCAATGGGTGAATGAAGGACGTGTAGATGGCGGGTTCATGATTGAGGGTCCTTTTAAACAACAGGTTGTGGACAAAAATGGTCCATATCATAATTTAGTCAATGATGTCGTCTACAATGAATTTGCCGTAATCAAAACTTGGCCGTTATTTAACAAAAAAGAACAAGCATTTGCAGATGCTTATGACAAAGCCATCAAAAAATTGAAAGAAGAAAAAAAACCAAATAAATTAAGTGAGGAATTCTATGGTAGGGATTTATTTAAAGTACTGAATACTGTTAATAGATAACCCTAGCATGAGAACATTACTTGAGCAAAAGTTTCAAATTGCATGAGCAAGACATAGCCCAACAATCCCTTAAAGATTGTTGGGTTATCACTACTTCTCTTTATTTTATAGTGGAAGAAATTTTATTCATTTCTTTCTTTTTTACAAAACATTTCACAAGGCAGAAAAAACGACTATGAGGTGAAATATGGGGAAATACTTTGATGCGAAATATATATGGGATTCTTTTCCCATTCTAATTCCTTATCTAAAAGTGACATTTATTGTTGCTTTCCTATCAGTACTGTTTGGGACCCTACTAGGTTTTCTTTTAGCAACAATGAAGTTAGGAAAAAGTGAGGTAACTAGGAAAGTCGCCAATGGTTATTTGACCGCTTTAAGATGTACGCCTTCCATTGTGCTACTTTTCTTAGTTTATTATGGAATCCCCAAAATTGCTGAAAATTTCGGATTTAATTTAGATAATACTGATAAATTAATATTTATTGTAATAACTTTTTCTCTACAGTTTGCTGCTGCCATGTGCGAAGTCATAAGAACTTCTTACGAATCTATTGATAGAGGGCAATTTGAGGCAGCGGTCAGTGTTGGATTAAGTAACACACAAGCCTACAGGAGAATTATTTTCCCACAGGCATTCGTTGTCGCATTACCAAATTTCGGAAATAGTTTCCTGGAGTTAATTAAAGAAGGATCATTAGCCTATACAATTGGGCTGATTGATGTTATGGGAAAAGCAAGCTTGATTATTGCAGGTAGAATAAATGCGCATGCATTAGAAACTTATCTGTCACTATCAATTATTTACTGGGTGATTTCCATCATTATAGAACAGCTTTTCTTTAAATTAGAAAAAATATTTAGTAAAGGAAAACAAATAATAAAAACTGCTTAAAGGAGGTGGTAGAGTGTCAGCAGGATTAAATTATAAATTCTTAATTGATACTTTTTTTGTTGCATTATCAGGAGTACCTACATCACTGATTATTATGATTGTAGCATTACTAATCTCCCTTCCATTAGGTTTTCTTCTGGCATTGACTCGGATAAATGGAGTTCCAGTACTTAATCAATTGGCAAAGGTCTATGTTTCATTTGTAAGGGGAACACCTGTCATTGTTCAAATATTTATGATCTATAGCAGCGTCCCATTGCTTCTACATTCAATATTTGATAACTATCATATACAAAAGAATGTCTATGAAATAAATCCAATATGGTATGCATTTATTGTGTTTTCCTTAAATACAACAGCCATTCTTATTGAAGTTTTTCGTTCTGCCGTAAGTACTGTTAGTAGAGGTCAGCTTGAAGCGGCCTATTCAGTTGGGTTATCTAGTGTGCAAGCATATAGAAGGATTATTATTCCGCAGACCTTAGTAGTAGCGTTACCGAACTTATGTAATGTAACAGTTAATCTTCTTAAAGCGACCTCTTTAGGGTACGCCATGTCTTTGCAAGAAATCACTTTAAAAGCTAAAGTTGCAGCTAATGTTGGTTACAATTATATTGAAGCCTATATTGATATTTTTCTAGTATATATAATTTTATGCAGTTTAATTGAATACTTATTTAAGCTATATGAAAAGAAAGTAAGAAAATATAAAGTTGCAAATGCCTAACTTTTTAATATTGGAGGCAATTATATGTTAGAAATTAAAAATATTCATAAATCCTTTGGAAATAATAAGATTATAAAAGGCGTAGATTTAATTATAGAAAAAGGTGATGTTGTCGTAATCCTTGGACCAAGCGGTTCGGGGAAGACGACATTACTTCGATGCATCAACTTTCTAGAGAAAGCAGACCAAGGCTCTGTCATAATTGGAGATTCTAAAGTAGATATGAAAAAAGCATCAAAAAAACAAGTACATGAGATCAGACAAAAAATTGCTTTTGTATTTCAGAACTATAACCTGTTCAATAATAAAACAGCGTTAGAAAATGTAACAGAAGGTCTTATTGTTGGAAGAAAGCTGCCCAAAGCAGAAGCCAATTCAGTTGGAAGAAAATCATTGGATAAGGTCGGATTGTCTGGAAAATATGATTCCTATCCAAGTGAATTGTCCGGGGGACAGCAGCAAAGAGTAGGCATCGCCCGAGCTATCGCTCTTAACCCAGATATCATCTTGTTTGATGAACCTACTTCCGCATTGGACCCCGAATTGGTTGGAGAGGTCTTATCGGTTATGAAAGCTATTGCAAAAGAAGGAACTACCATGCTAGTGGTAACACATGAGATGTCTTTTGCAAAGGATGTTGCCAACAAAGTGATATTTATGGATGGTGGGAAGATTGTAGAAGAAGGAACACCAGAAGAGATTTTTTCAAATCCAAAAGAAGAAAGAACACAACAATTCTTAAAGAGAGTCTTACCAGAGGATTATATTTTTTATATTTAGCAGGTTAAATTTTTTGTTGATATTTCGAATAAACAAAGCGGATGTTGCACTAAACATTTAATAACTAATAATAAGCTTGTATTTTAATAGTAATTAACAATTAAAATCAAAAATAGTAAGGTATAATTTGCATTTACACTAATAAAAAAGCCCTTAAGAAGAAAGTGGATTAAAACCAGTTTTCCTCTTAGGGGCTTAATCTGCATTTTTCCTAGATTGTAAATCATTTACGATTTCTTTTTGGATAAGAATAGTATTTAATAGCTGTTAAACAATATTGTGGATATTCACTAAAAATAGGGATTATGTACTGCTCGATCTCCCAATAATGAAATTCATTTAACAACAGGACCGCAACACGTCCCCCTTCTTAACACCAAGCCGGGAGAATGAATTTTTTATTTTGGCTGTTTGGAGACAAATTGAGAATTGGTAAAGGTTATGTTACCATCAATAATTGCTGTTTTTTCCGGAAGAGTACGTGATGTATAAGCCCCTTTGAAATTCACATAATAATCTATCCCTTATTATTGATAAAATGAAGCTATATCTCAAAACTGTTGATTGCTGTTAAAGAGGCCCGCTTTCCGATGGCGTCTGGTTCTGGATATTTACGTGTACATTCCTCCGTTAATATTCAGAACTTGTCCATTCACATAGTTTGATAATGGTGAGGCGAGAAAAAAGATTCCTTCGGCTGCCTCTTTTACCGTTCCGGCCCGCTTCTGCGGAATGGATTGTTCAAACATCTTTCTCACTTTTTCCGGAATACCGACTGCAACACCGTCTACCGCTTCTCCTTTTTCCTTCGGCTGTGTTAAGCGCGTATCGATCATCCCAAAGGCCACTGCATTACAATTGACATTGAAACCTGCCCATTCCTTGGAAACTGTTTTCGTCAGCCCGATTAACCCGGCCTTTGCCGATGCATAATTGGCTTGTCCGACATTTCCCATCACACCGGCAATCGAAGAGACATTGACGATTTTCCGGTAACGGATTCTGCCTTCTTCAATATCCTTTTTACCGGCATCACGAATGTAAGGGGCTGATTCCCGAATCAATCTAAATGGAGCAATCAGGTGAATATCAAGCATTTTTTGGAATTGTTCATCGCTCATTTTATGAATTAAATTATCCCATGTGAAGCCGGCATTATTGACCAAAATATCCAGCTTTCCAAAAGCGGAAATGGTTTCGCTAATGATTTTCTTGGGGAAATCAACGGCAGTTACATCCCCTGCCAAAGCTATTCCCTCACCGCCCTTATCTCTAATGGCCTGTAAAGCATTTTCTGCTGCATCATGATCTTTATCGGAAATAACCACTTTTGCTCCGTGCTCTGCCATGATATCAGCCAATGCTCGTCCAACACCTCTGCCTGAACCTGTAATAATAGCAACTTGATTTTCAAGTAATTTCATTCACTAATTCCCCCATTTATTTGATGAAGTCAACGTCGATAATGACTTCAAAATATCCCGTCAGTTTCACTTGTTTACCGCTTTTTACAAACAATTCCCCGCCCATCTGTTTCGACGAATCTTGGTGACCTTTTTATTTATAAATGGTTAAGACTCTAAAGTTTTTGACTATCTGCAATGGAAGGTTTTATTTTTAATTGGATTTTCCTATCTAACTATCAGGAATCGAGAGCGTAATAAGCAAACCGGATGTTCCTTTCTTAGCGGGCAGGGGTCCGACTTTTTTATGAAAAAATGGCTTTGCGTGAGAAATTCGCATTTTTTTAGCGGTACCCCTCTAAGAAGAAAATACCCTTTCTCTTCTTAAAGCAATGTAAAGAACGGAACGAATGCCGTAATACTACACTTTTAGTTGTGTGGTTTTCAAAGCTCTTCGTAAGATTTTCCCTGTTCTATTTTTGGGGAGTTCCTCTAGAAATTCAACCTCTTTGGGAACTTTGTATTTGGCTAGTTTTTCTCGACAGAAAGCAAGGATTCCCTCAACAGACAGTCCTTCCTCTTTTTTAACGATGAAGGCCTTAACCCTTTCCCCATATTCCTCGTCGGGAACGCTGATAACCGCCGCTTCCAGAACAAGAGGGTGCTGGTACAAAACTTCCTCCACTTCTCTCGGATAGACATTGTAGCCTCCTACGATAATCATATCCTTTTTACGGTCAACTATAAAAATGAACCCATCTTCATCCATTTTTGCCATATCCCCCGTATACAGCCACCCCTCTTGCAAAGTCATGATAGTAGATTCCGAATTTCCTAAATAACCAAGCATAACATTCGGGCCCTGTACAATCAATTCGCCCACTTCCCCAAATGGCACTTCATTTCCGTTAGGGTCAACTACTTTATTCTTTACCCCAGGGATATCTTTGCCGATCGAACCAGGCTTACGGACTCCTTCCAATGAATTAAAAGCAGTAACAGGAGAAGCTTCAGAAAGACCATACCCCTCTAAGATGATCACCCGAAAGTGGCTTTCAAATTTTTGAAGAAGCTCAATCGGCATGGCAGCACCTCCAGAAACACATACTCGCAAAGAGGCTAAATCATCAGCTGTTGCATTGGGCTGATGTAGTATAAAGTTATACATAGTAGGAACCCCGACAAACATCGTAGCCTGATGTTGCCGAATAGTTTGTAAAACTTGTGATGGGCTGAATCTTGGAAGAATAAGGATTGATGCACCGCTTAAGATCGGAGCATTTATGCATACGGTCATGCAAAACACATGAAACATGGGAAGAACTGCAACCACAATATCCTCATTGTTTAACTTAAATAAAAACAAGGTTGACTCTGCGTTGGAGCCCAAATTACGATGTGATAGCATTGCACCTTTGGGTTTGCCTGTTGTTCCGGATGTATATAAGATAACGGCAAGGTCATCCTCACTTAAGAAAGGGCTTTTAAAATCGGTTTTAGCCTGTAGAAGGAGATTGTCAAACGTAGTTGTGGAATCATCCGATTCTGTATAAATTATCAGCTCCAGATGATATAGTTTTTCCTGTGCCTTGGTTAGATTCGATTTCTGTGATGGAATGGAAATTGCAACCTTTGCCTTGCAGTCAGAAAGAATATAAGTGATTTCATCCGCAGTATATATCGGATTCATTGGTACAGCCGCAGCTCCTGTCCGGAGAATTCCATAGTAGGCAATTAAAAATTGAGGAGAATTTTCCAATAATAGGGCTACGGTATCCCCTTTCCCTACCCCGTGTGTATCCAAGGCGGAAGCGAAACAATTGACCTTGTGGTTAAACTCAGAATAGGTTACACTTTCATTTTTGAAAAAAAAGGCGTTTCGGTTTGGGTATTTTCCCGCGGTATTGATCAAATTATCATTTAAGTTCCATCCCACTTACTACATTACCTCCATTCTAATAAAATGAAACACTGACCAGTCAGTCTTACTTAGAATAATCCAAAAGCTATTCTTCCACGATTGCCAAAATAATTTATTGAATATTGGCAAAATTAAGTAGACTAAAAGACCCTTTATCGCTTCTCTCTGGTCGACTAATCATAAGATTGCACCTTTATGCTAAATATTTTTCTTCCTCAATGATTTGTGCAGCAATGCGGCGTTTCAAGGAAATAGTATTGGTGAAGCTGAAATAGGCCAATTTCCTAAGCATGTCCTGTCCTTTTTCATTTTCCAATGACGCCAAGGATTCTCGGGCTATATTCTCAATCCTTGAAAAAGCCTCCTGTACGTAAACTTTTGTCATATCTTCCTTATTTCGTGATTTCTTTCCATCTCTATTAATGGCTTTTACCGTTCGAAGTAAAACACTTTCCATGGCAAAAATTTCAATAATAATATTGGCCAAAGACTCCAGGATCTCCTGTTCCTTATTCAGTTGCTCTTGATATCTCATTGCAGCTTCCCCTCCAACCAGGAGAAAAATCTTTTTGGCTGTTTCGATGATGGATTTTTCCAGAGCCAAGGGTTCATTATCCTTTATGGATGGGGATGAGTACGAGTCCAGTTCTTTTTGCAGATTAGAAAACGCACTCTTGAAGGAAAGTTCCCCTTTGGCAGCCTTCTTCAGCAAAGTTCCCGGAATCAACAGGCGATTAATTTCATTTGTCCCCTCAAAAAGACGGTTGATTCGGGAGTCACGGTAAATCCGTTCGATTTTATATTCCTGGGTAAATCCGTATCCACCATGGATTTGAACCCCTTCATCCGCCACAAAGTCCAGACACTCCGATCCGAATACCTTATTAATCGAGCATTCTAAGGCATATTCTGCAATCGCCTCACCTACCTGACGCCCTATATTAGGGTAATCCTTATCCAACCCGGCTAGGCCCTTTTCGATCAGGCCACCTGTACGGTACACCATGCTTTCTGCTACATACGTCCGTATAGCCATATCAGCAAGCTTTTTCTGAATTAGGGGAAAATCGGATATCGGTTTGCCGAATTGTTTCCTCTCATTTGCATATTTAACGGACAATTCGATTGCCCACTTAGACGTACCGACGCAGTTCCCTCCAAGTTTGTACCTGCCAATGTTCAAAATATTGAACGCAATGATATGACCTTTGCCAATTTCTCCAAGAACATTCTCGACTGGAACCCGGCAATCCTCCAAAATGAGCGGTCGGGTTGATGAACCCTTAATCCCCATTTTCTTTTCTTCAACACCAGTAGATACACCCGGATAATCCTTTTCAACAATAAAGGCGGTAAACTTTTCTCCATTGACTTTGGCATAAACGATAAAGATGTCGGCAAAGCCGGCATTAGTGATAAATTGCTTTGTTCCGTTTAGAATATAAAAGTTCTCATCCCTGCTCAGTATGGCGGTTGTCTTCGCCCCTAAAGCATCTGACCCCGAGGAAGGTTCAGTCAAACAATAAGCGCCTAGCAATTCTCCAGTTGCTAACCCAGGTAAATAGTGGTTTTTCTGCTGCTCCGTTCCAAACATGGCGATTGGTAAGCTTCCGATGCCAACATGACAAGTATGGCTGACGGACAGGGAAGAACTTCTGGAAAAATTCTCTCCAATCAACAAGGAACTAATCTTATCTAGTCCCATTCCACCGTATTCTTCCGGAATGTCCGCTCCAAGCAATCCAAGCCCCCCAGCCTGCTTTAGCAAACTCACGATGACATCTAAATTCTGGTGTTCAATTTCCTCATCATGGGGAATCACTTCCCCTGCCACAAAATCTGCTGTCATTTTGGCAATCATTTTATGTTCTTCTGAAAAATCTTCCGGTGTAAACACTTCCTCTGTTCTTGTTTCTCGAAACAAAAAGCTCCCGCCTTTAATAATTTCCTGCTTAATAGCCATCGTTATATCTCCTTTCTAATTAGTGATAAATTCGAGTACTCCTGCTGCTCCCATGCCTCCTCCAATACACATGGACACAACGCCGTACTTGCTTCCTCTTCTTTTTGCTTCATGCATGATGGAAACTGTTAGTTTGGCCCCTGTGCACCCCAACGGATGACCCATGGCAATGGCTCCACCATTAACGTTGACTTTCTCTTCATCAAGTTCCAGTTGATCTACAACATACTTACACTGCGAGGCAAACGCCTCATTGATTTCAAATAAGTCTACTTGTTCCTTGGTGATTCCAGCCATTTTTAGCGCCTTGGGAATGGCGACAACTGGTCCGATGCCCATGACCTCTGGTGCTACTCCGCCTACCGCAAAAGACCTGAAAATAGCTAGCGGCTTTAATCCCAGGCTCTCAGCCTTCTCACGGGACATCACTACGACAGCGGCTGCACCGTCACTAGTTTGGGAGGAATTTCCCGCAGTTACTGATCCTTGTACATGAAATGCCGGCTTTAACTTGGATAGGATTTCTATTGTCGTTCCCGAACGTACCCCCTCATCGGTATCAAAAATGAATTCCTTGGCAAGAAGTTTTCCTTCATCGGACAAGGATTTATTTGTCACTTTTACAGGAACAATCTCTTCTTTGAATTTCCCTGCCAGGATAGCTGCTGATGCGCGTTCATGGCTTCGAACAGCAAGGGCATCCTGTTCTTCCCGACTAACACCATATCGTTGGGCTACCTGTTCAGCTGTATAACCCATAGAACAGTAGATTTGTGGGGCATGCTCCATCAAATAAGGATTAGGAGCCAGTTTATAGCCGTTCATCGGCACGTGGCTCATACTTTCCACTCCCCCCGCCACAATCACGTCGGCAAAACCAGCCATTATCCGCTCCGCGGCAATCGCAATTGACTGTAGTCCTGACGAGCAGAAACGGTTAACAACATATCCAGGAACGCTTTGGGGAAGGCCGGCACGGAGGGCAACGATCCTTCCCAAATTCATTCCTTGCTCCCCTTCGGGAAAAGCACAACCAATAATGACGTCCTCTACCTGGTCAGGGGATAATCCTACCGCCCTGCGAACACTCTCGCTAACCACAAGGCCTCCAAGATCTTCTGGCCTCATGTTGCGCAAAGATCCTTTACCCGATTTTCCAACAGCGGTTCTTACTCCTGATACAATTACAGCCTCTTTCATTATCCGAACCTCCTAATTCCTTAATGGTTTTCCTTTCAACAGCATGTGTTGCATCCTTTCCAAGCTCTTTGGTTCTCTACAAAGGCTTAAAAACGCTTCCCGCTCTAAATCGAGTAAATACTGCTCCGATACAAGGGTATTTGCCGGTAAATCTCCACCAGCTAAGACATACGCCAGCTTTTTCGCGATCTTTACATCGTGGTCACTAAATGAACCTCTAGAATGCATTGAATAGATAGCTAGTTTAAGAGCAGCCAATCCCGGTTCCCCAACTATGCGGACTTTTTTCTGAGTCCTTGGCACATATCCGCTCGAGGAAAGGGAAAGTACCGCATGCTTTGCATCATGAAGCAAATGATCCCTGTTCATCGTAATTCCGTCAGTCTCTCGCAGAAGGCCCAGACTTTTCGCATCCTTGGCACTGGTTGAAACTTTGGCCATGACAATCGTTTCAAAGGCTCGATTGACAAATGGCTGCAAGTCCACTTTTCCATCTATATCCACCCCTGTTATATTCCGCAGCAAGACTTCTTTCGTCCCACCTCCTCCAGGAATCACTCCAACTCCTACTTCTACAAGGCCGATGTATGTTTCTGCAGCAGACTGGATTTTTGAAGTAGGGAAACAAAGCTCAGCTCCTCCCCCTAGAGTCATTCCGAATGGAGCAGCAACAACCGGCTTATCAAAATACTTAATGGCCATTGTGGCATCTTGAAACTCTTTGGTCATTTTTTCAATTGACTCCCAATCCTCCGCTTGAGCATAACTCAAAATCATCTTGAGATTGGCCCCCACGCAAAAATTCCTCCCTTGATTTCCAATCACAAGGCCTCGATAATTTTTACCCACCTCCTCCAATGTCTGGTAGATCATCTGAATTAATTCATTGCCGATTGCATTATTTGTTGAGTGGAATTCCAAACAAGCCACTTCATCACCAATATCAATCATTGAAGATTCACTATTCTGAAAAATCACTTTATTCTGTTCCCTTAATAGGGCAATGTTCATCCATTCTCTTGGTTCCGGAACCGGGGCGTATTCACCATGTATGGTTAAATATAATGTCTGCGCTTTTGTTTTTTCATAAAATGACTTGGTATTTTGTTTCAAAACATTCAGAACGATAGGAGGTATTTCTTCCCCTTCTTCTTTCATGAGAGAAACCGATTTTTCCACTCCGATTGCATCCCATAGTTCGAATGGTCCCATTTCCCAATTAAAGCCCCATTTCATGGCTCGGTCTATCGCTACAATGTTATCAGTAATCTCTGGTATCTTACTGGCAGAATAGAGTAGAACTTTCTTGGTAACATTCCAGGCAAATTGTCCAGCCTTATCGCCGGCATAGATCAAAGAATTGAGTTTTTCTTTTAGATCCTTGCTAGCTTTTAACTCTTCAAGAGATGCATACACCGGGTTACTGCTCAACCTATATTCCAGCGTACGATAATCCAAAACCATGGTATTAGTACCCTTTTCCCCTTTGACGTTCCGGTAAAATCCTTGTCCAGACTTTTTTCCAAGCCATTTATTCTGGATCATTTCCTCTAAAAATCGCGGAATTTTAAAGGCCTCTTTTTCAGCCGGGTCCTCTACTTTATCAAAGACATTCCTCGATGCACTGGCTAAAACATCCAATCCAACAAGATCAATGGTTCGGAACGTAGCACTGTTTGGACGACCTAACACAGATCCGGTGATGGCGTCTACCTCTTCAATGGACATTTCACATTTAATCATTTCTTGGATCGTGACCATGAGGGCATAGACGCCAATGCGATTGCCGATGAAATTAGGAGTGTCCTTCGCCATCACTACTCCCTTCCCTAAGACCTTTTCACTGAATTGTTGCATGAAGGAAAGAAGATCGGGATCTGTTTCTTTGGACGGAATTATTTCCATAAGCTTCATATACCTAGGAGGATTGAAGAAATGAGTCCCAAGGAAATGTTTACGAAACTCATCCGAACATCCTTCCACCATATCATTGATTGAAACGCCTGAGGTATTCGAACTGACAATGGTGCCCGGATTCCAATAGGCTTCCATTTTTTTCAAAAGGCTCCTTTTCGCCTCCAAATTCTCTACAATGACTTCGATGACCCAATCAACCTCGGAAATGAGATGCAAATCATCTTCTATATTTCCTACTGAAATAAGATTCAGGCCCTCTTTGCTATATAGAGGACTGGGCTTTGCCTTTGCCATTCGATCCTTGGCCGATTGGGCCAATTTATTGCGGAAAGGCTTGCTGCTTTCCACCCATCCTTTTTTCTTTTCTTCCTCAGTAAATATGGCCGGGACAATGTCCAGCAGATAGGTAACAACACCTGCATTTGCCAAATGAGCGGCAATACCTGAACCCATAACCCCTGATCCAATAACTGCTGCTTTGCGAATTTTCCTTTGCATAAACGCCTCCTATTTATTGCTTTAATTGGGGTAAATTATTTGAACTGACTAGTCAGTATTGCTGTTTTAAATAGTATCCTCGTTTCCATAGATTGTCAATAGAAAATATATAAATTTACTTTCTTTAAGCAAAATGCAATTTTAGGGTAAAAAAAATAGAGATAAAAAACGAACTGTTTTTATCTCCGCTTGTTTACAATCTATAAGAGCTATCTTTCATTAGACATTACTTTTTTTCAGATCGAGTTCCCCCGCTTTTATCACACCGTTGCATAGTATCCGCAGGCTCCATCTGATTTCTCTTGTATCAACTTCCTTCCCTAATTCGATCTGCCTTAAGGCAGTAAACATAATCATCCCAAAGAGGGAACTCGCCAGTGTCGGAATATCGACAGTAGCTGTAATAAATCCATCTTTTTGTAGTAAACCATAGAAGGCTTCCATTTTGTCAAAGTATCTAGATGTTATCTTATTTACCTGAGGATGCAGATTCTGCGAACCCCAGGCTTTGCTAACCATTAATCTGCAAAGCTCTTTTTCCTCTGCGAAAAATTTCAAATGCACCTTCAATAGATTGTAAAGCATCTGATCTTTTGGCAAATCACTTTGAATAACATGATTAACCTTTTCAAGAAGCTTATCCATTCCCTTATCCATAACAAACAAAAACAGCTCTTCTTTTGTCTTAAAATGATAGTACAGCGTTCCTTTTGCAACGGAAGCCAGTTCGGCAATATCATCCATTCTCGCTTCACTGAACTCATGCTGTGAGAAAGTCGTTAAAGCCGCATCATAGATAAGGTCTTTCTTAGTCGTCAATTTCTTCACCCCTTTCGCTTTTGTACCTAAGGGTCAATATACTACATTATTTCTTTTACCTCAATTTTGCCGATAAAAGTAAAAAAACTTTTCCTAAGTGAATTAGATTCGACTTATTTCAATAGATTCGGGCTTTCCCCTATGCAGCCACATTTGGCATTTTTCAGGGCAAGATAATGGATGAAAAAAGCTTTATTACAAGCGCAAAATCAGCAAGTTTGATAGTATCATGAACTTATCGAACGAATTTACTTCATGACTGGAACCGGATACAAATTCCTTATTCCCAAAGCAGTGGTGATGCATTGAAATCCGACCTTGCCTTCAACTTCCTCCAAATCCCCTTCATTCTTCATCATTGAACTGTTTCGACTAAAATCGGAAGGTTTTTGATCATTTAACCATTAAATATAAGTGCAGGTTTTAATTCGATAAAAATAATTCACTTTATATTTCTGAAATCGCTGAAACAATATGTTCGCTTTTTTAGAATGGCCCTCTTTTTTTCACAGTTCCTTTCCTCCACAAGAGATATTAAAACTGACCAGTCAATGCATATCTATAATCTTATACTTATACTTTATAAAATCAACTAAATCTCAAAGTATTTTTACCTTAATAACACGTAAGATATGTATTATGAATTAGGTCTAATAATCTCAGCAGTCAGTTTAAAGGGGATTACATTAGGGAAACAGACAAGGTTGATCAAGTAGTCGAGCAGTTAAACTCATGCCTATTTTGCCCATGTAAAACTAAAAGACATCAAATCCAACCACTATGAAGAGGCTCTAATAGATCTCAAGAATCAGTTTACACCGAACACGGTTGATGGCATTCATCGAACCGGGAGAATGATTTTCAAAAAGGCGATCCAAAGGGAATTAATTAAAAAAGATCCTACACAGTTTGTGGTTTTACAAAAGAAAAAGAAAACCATTGAACAGTTAAAAGAAAGGGATATCCCCAGGTATATGGAAAAAGAAGAGCTCGCTTTGTTTTTAGAAACAGCTGTGAAACATGGTTTAGAGCTGGATTTCCCTGTTTTCCTCACTCTTGCTTATTTAGGCCAGCGTGTTGGAGAACTGGTCGCACTCCAGTGGGATGATATAGACTTTGATAGGATTAGGCACACCTAAAACAGAGGGATCGGCACGGACGATTGTCGTTGAAGAAGATGTCATTCATATGTTTAAAAAGCTTAATGCCTCTCAGGAAAAGGCTAAAAAACGATTAGGCGATGCTTATGTAGATCAAAGTTTTGTGTTTGCCAAAACAGAGAGACATCCGGGCTACCCCATCTTGATCAAAACGGTTGAAGACAGAATGAAGCGATTGCTGAAATTAGCGAGATTAAATGGAACCATAACCCCTCACTCCCTGCGCCATACGCACACGTCATTGCTGGCAGAAGCGGAGGTGGTATTAGAAGATATTATGGAAAGGCTGGGTCACACTGAAGAAAAAGGCTTCTTATTTTAGCAAAATGTTAGCATTTTGTTTATGAACATTTCTTAATACAAACTGATGCTCAACACCAATACATAGTTGAACAAATAAAGCGATGCTATTTTAAAGTGTACCATTTGTAAAGGACATTTTAAAATAGCTAGGCAGATTTAAGAAGATGATCTCTTCTGGATAGAATTCAATAATTTGTAGAATACTATTGGAACCCACTAAGAAAAATTAAGTATAATAATTCATATTATGTAGAACAACATTTCAATTAAAGGTGATTAGATGCAAAGATTAGCAAGCATTAAATCATATGAAACTTTTACGATAATCGCTATGTTTATAATATATGGCCTCGTTTTTATCGATCGTTTAGGTTTTTCACTATTGTTTCCATTTTTAAGAGAAGATTTAAATTTAAGCAATACACAACTAGGTTTGATGATTTCCGTATACTCTCTTTTTTGGGGGATCTCTTGTTTTTTCTTTTCACTGGTTTCTGATATTTTAAAATCCAGAAAACGGTTATTAATTACACTTCTTTTTGTTTTTGGTTTAGCTACCATGTTAGTAGGCATCATAACTAGTGTTAACGTTTTATTAATTATGAGGATTATACTTGGTGCAGTTTCAGGTCCCATCATCTCATTAGCACAAACTGCAACATTTGCTTCTTCTACTACAAAAAAACGAGGCAGAAATCTTGGCTTTATTCAGAGCGGTTCGACAATACTTGGCAACATGATAGGGCCGATTGTATTTACTGCAATTGCCACAGCATTTAGCTGGCGGATTAACTATTTTATCCTCTTTATACCTTCTATTATAATGGCGATTATTTTAATTAAAAGGATGAAAGAACCAGTAATCGGCGATCATTTTCAAGATACAACGGATAAAAAAATCAAAGTTACAGAGTTTAAAGAACTATTTATGTATAGAAACATTTGGTTTTTATTCATAATAGGCAGCGGATGCATTCTTGGTCAAGTAAGCTTTTGTTCCTTTGCTTCATTATTTTTGGCTCAAGTTTCAATGGCTAATCCATCCCAAGTTTGTATATGGTTTAGTGTAACCGGCTTAGTAGGTTTTTTTTCTATGATTATTATCCCTTCCCTCTCTGATCGCTTTGGCCGTAAACCGGTTATGATCTTGAGCAGTTTATTTTCTATACTATATCCACTCTCATTTATCATATTTTATAATAATTTTTCTTTGCTATTTATTACTAGCGGCATTGCCTCTATTTTTTCAGGGAATTTAGTTTTAGCCCTGTCAACCCTCCCTTTAGAGTCAGTTCCGGGGAAATTTGCCACAACATCAGTAGCATTGATTATCTTGGTTGGGGAACTTATAGGAGGCTCCCTTATGACAACAATTGGCGGAATCTTAGCAGATCGATTCAGTTTATTTGCACCTATATGGCTATCTGTTGGAGGAGCAGCAGCGGCACTAATTTTTTCCTGTTTCTTAAAAGAGACGGCCCCAATCAAAGTTCCCGGTCCTAATCCTAACATTTAATAGGAAGCCTGCTCCCACGGTAAGATTGACGATTTCACCAGTGAGAGCAATTTTTGATTTGCTCGCTTTCCTATTTCAAAATATATTTTCATTAAATTTTTATACTAATTTTATTTTATGTAGTAACACACCTGCTTTTCAGCATCGCTATCTCTTCTTCCAATTTGCAAATGTGTTTCTGAAAGGCTCTTAGCCGTTGATATTCCGTCATTTGAGGCAGCGCTTCATGAATGAATTCCATCGTGTATTTCTTTTTCCAGCTATAAAGAGTATTAATGTTTATAGCTGTCTCTCTTGCAACTTGTGCAACTGTCTTGTTCTGTTCCATCATCATTTGAATGATTTTTCTTTTCATTTGTTTGTCATATATTGTTTTTTTCATCAGGACTCACCTCAACTTATGGTACGGGATGTTAATTTTCTGGTGATTTAAAAAAGGGGAAAGTCTATTCCTTTAATAAAAGACTCATATACTCGCGAGAGCTTGAACCGTGATTGTGTATGGTGAAAGACACTATGAGTCTTCCAATTGGTCCAGTTGTAAGTGAATTATGGGGACGGGTTAAAGATTGTTCTTCACATCATTTCATCTATTTCAAATCAATAGTATGTGTACGCATGGAAGCAGTTAAAACCAATACCCTTTTTCAATCATGACAACCAAAGATACCAACAAGAAAAAGCTCAATATGGAAATCACTTCATGGATAGACAATTTAAAACGGTAGGAATATAAATCATCCGCCGTTGACTTTTCTACGAAGCTTTCAATTTTATCCAGCTTTTCAAAGGAATTCACGATCA
>CAZAEW010000034.1:36123-40549 GCA_964484065.1 uncultured Bacillus sp. | reverse complement strand
AATTTTTCACCGGCTTCGGGCATTTAAAGCCCTCTTATTTTCCCTTCCCGCTGATTTTTCACGGGCCTCGGGCATTTAAAGCTGCTTTATTTCGCCAAAAACTGTTTCAAATCTATTTTTTTCATTTAAAGCGGTCCTGTTTGCATTCCTTGACTCTAGCGGTAATAAACCCATTGGCTTAAAAAATCAACAGTGTTGTTTAACATCGCTATTCCATAAAAAAGGGTTCAAACCTACTCTTTCATCGTTATTGGGAAACAAAAAAAGGCTTTCATTATCTATCACTGAACGTACAGGATATTTAATGAAAGCCGTCTAGTACAAACTATATGTTACCACCTAGGATCGGTTGCTCTGCATGAATCTGATTATCAAACTTTAAAACCGCCGGTTAAATTGGTTAAAGTTTTAGCCATTTGCGAAAGCTCTTCTGTCGTTTTTTCGATAGTTGCCATTGTTGAAAGTTGCTCCTCAATACTGGAACTAATATTTTCAGTACCGGCAGCCATCTCACTGGTAGTTGAGGCTAGATCGGCAATCGCCTTTTCCAATTCTTTGGTTGATAACGCCTGCTGCTGGTTTGCATGCTCAATTTGTTCAATCTCTCCAACAATGCTCTCAATATGTGCAACAATACTGTTAATGCTGTCAGCAACTTCGGATGCTTTAATGACACCGTCATTTACTCTTTCTTCAACCAAATGAACGGATTCCACGGCAGTAAGAGATTTTTTCTGATTCTCTTTGACTAATTCAGAAATCTCAGTGGCTGCTTTATTACTTTCATCAGCCAGCTTTCGAATCTCATCAGCAACCACGCTGAACCCTTTGCCGGCTGCCCCTGCTCGAGCCGCTTCTATTGCAGCATTTAACGCAAGCAAGTTCGTTTGGGCGGAAATTCCTGTGATGATTTGAATGATATCACCAATTCTTTCAGAAGAATGGTTAAGATCCCCGATGATTAAAGATACCTCTTTCGATGAAGCGGCAATCCCGGAAATAGAAGAAACGACTTCGGATATCTTTTTCCCGCCTTCCTCTGCGGCTTCTTTCATTTTCTTGGTATTTTCGGTTGTATGCACAGTTGCAAGTGATGTTGATTCGGAAAAATTAGCGGCTTCCATTAGTTTAGCAGTTGTTTCCTCGGTAACGGCCGCCCCTTGTGAAGTGCCGTCAGCAATTTCTGCGACTGTTTTTGAAATTTCATCAAGAGATGTGACGGATGTTCCGGTTGCTTCATATAAATGTTCACTTGATGTGGCAATGGTTCGGGCTGAAACAGTGACTTCTTTAATCATCGTTTGAAGCTTTTCGGCAAACAAGTCGAAGCTGCGGCTCAAATCGCCAATTTCATCTTTACTTTGATAATTAATTCTTTGCGTTAAATCCCCATTATTTTGGGAAATCTCCTCCAACTTTGTCGTTACATTTCTTACCGGAATCGCAATCGATCTCGTAATAAAAACAGACAAGAGAATAGTGATGACAGCACCAAATGCAAGTACGGAGAAAATAGTGAGTAAAGTATCTTTATACACAATTTGACTGTTATGATAGGTCTGATTCGCATTTTTAACTTGTTTTTTAATTAAAGTGTCCACTGCATTTACCGCAGCTTTTTTGGATGTATCCAATTTTTGAAACTCCTGAGGTAAAATCCCTCCAGGTGCAGGAGCAGCTCCCGGTTGAGCAACGGCTGCTGTCGATTCATTTTTTAAAAAATGATCCTTTGCTGTGAGAAAAGTATTGATACTACGTATCATTGTTATGTATTCGGCGTTATTTTTGTATTCATTTAATTGTTTGTTTATGGCAGTTACTCGGGTTTGAATTTCCTTTTTTGCTGCTTCGCTTTTTTGGCTGTTGTTCTGGTTATCAATGACTGCATTGATCTGGGTACGAATATTTTCGATATTCGATACCAATGTTTCGAGTTTAACAATCGGAACGAGACGCGAATTATTCAATTCAGTCACTTTAGAATTAACATCTGATATTTGTTGAAACGATGTAATCCCCAGGATAATAAAAAAGATAAAAAAACTGACAGTAAGAACACTAATCTTTTGGGAAAACTTAAAGTTTCGAAAAAATTGCATACTAATCTCCCTTCTCTCTTGGATGATAAAATTTAATTCAGTTGGATAGATTAAACAAAAAATCTTAACTTATACAATAAGTAATAGAACTTAACTTTTTCTTAAGAAAATGGACGAAGGAGAAGCCATGATGAGTGAAACCTTCCTGAAAACAAGACTGTAATATTAATAATGGGATTAAAGAAAAATAGCACCCAAATCAGGTAAGACGTCCCCCTTTAAATCACAAAATATAAAAATACAATCGAATTAACAAAAGAAAAAGCATGGTAATTCGTAAAGAATTCTCATGCTTTTTTTAAAAGATTGTCGGATACCATAGAAACAATCGAACGAATTGATATAATATACATAAATAGGAAGAAATGTCATTTGTTATATACTCTTTTCGCTTGTATAGAATATATAATTTTTAAAAAAAGCTGGTGTTTCCTGATGAAATAACATTCTAAACGGAGGTAACAACATGAAAAAAATAGTAATAGGTATTTTAATAGTCTGTTTATACTGTTTTCCTTTTGTCTATTTCTCTATGTACCAAGACTTTGAATATGGTTCAATGCGTGGCTATTTATTAATGATTATGGGGACATTCCTTCTTGCTTTCTTCGGCATAATGTATAGCAGCTTAACTCCACTAATCTTGGGAAATATCGTTTCAGGAATCGTTTCCTTTTATTTCAACAGCCATATGATGGGGGTTGAAAGGTGGAATTTTTATTTTAAGCCTTTTCCACCTTCCATGTTATTAGTAATTGTTATTATTTTAAACTTAATTCCCCAATTTCTTGCCATGCTGCTAGCCAATAAAGTGAAAAACAAATTGAAATAATTACTTATTGAGGGGAGTGGTGTTATGAGTAATTTTTGTTTTAATTATGAATACAAGCAAATAGAGAGGAAAAACGGAAATAGTCTCATATCTGTAAGGGATATTGGTGAAAATGCTTTATTAGAAGTTGAGAAAAAGGGAAACAAAGTAGAAATAAAAACTAATTGGATGAATGAAAAAACAACTAAATTTTCACTCCCATTAGAACTATTTGACAAGCTGTATAAAGATATTATCCAAAACAGTAACGAATAAAAGAATTGCTTTTTTGGAAATTTAAAATACCTGCAAGAATTTGGTTATAGGGGCTTTCATTAGAAAGCCCTTTTAATTAAGCAAAAACAATCCATTAAACCATTTAATTTTCTATCAGTTGTATTATTGTACCAGTTTCTTTTTCAACTCAACTTTTTTTCTGTTTTCACAATCTTTGTAATTTAGATATATTCAATTTCAAAGTTAGGAGAAATTAAGTCCATTTTTTCAAAATCCCAATCAAAAGTTAGGATGGAAGATTGTTTGGATTTATAGGAAAGTAGCCGTTTTCCATTTTTAATAATCTGACTTTCAGCCTCCCAAAAGGAAACTGGCTCATCTTCTCCTGTACGATTACAAACAAATAAGCATAGTCCAGTATCTATTGACCTTTGTTCCCACTCACCGTTTGGTCCGTGTAACCCGGGACCCCAAGATGATGGTGCCACTAAAATCTCTGCTCCCTTAGCCAATAATGTGTCTGCGATATTTTTGGTATACGCATCTGCACATATTAAAACACCTATTTTAACAGTCTCCATATCGATTGGTTCAATGGAATCACCAGAAGTTGACCAATCATCTGCAAGATTTATTTTCCTATGGCTTCCTATTATTTTGCCATCTCTATTGATCACAAATACAGAATTATAAAGCTCTCCCTTTTCTGACCTTTCAGGACAACCAAGTAAAACATAACTATTTAAAGACTTTACCAATGCTGAGAATTGGGCCATCCATTCATCGGGTTGCTGCTTAATCCACTCGGTTCCAATTTTTCGAGAAAACCCTAAGCCACTAACGGCTAATTCTGGAGTTATAATCCAGTCTGCATTTTTATCCGCAGCACGTTTGACTGCTGTTTCAATAAGATTTTGATTATATTTAATATCACCAGTGATAGGTAATAAGTGCAATAAAGCTATTCTTAATTTATTCAAGCCAATTCCCCTCGTATATGAAAAATAGTGAATAATCAACATATTATCATAAAAAACACCGGGACGGTTCCGACGTTTCATTCTAACCAAACCAGTGTTTCAAACCCCAAAAATAAGGCTCAAGGAAACCCCAAAAATCCTCGCAGCAAGACGTAATGACAGACCGGCGATTTCTTTTACCTTCCGTAGCATGGTGTTGAGAATAGTCCAAATGTTCGCCACACCACCTTCTAAGATTTCTGTTGTAGAAGCCTATAATTATACTAAAGATGAAACACGAGAACCGTCCCCATGTTTCC
>CAZAEW010000034.1:10322-36023 GCA_964484065.1 uncultured Bacillus sp. | reverse complement strand
CCATGTTTCCCAAAATACGACAACTATGTGAATTAGCAAACAAGGATGTTGTAACACTTTTAGTACAATGTTACTAATAAGAGGAGGTACTATTGTTACATGTTTCCTGAAACACAAGAACCGTCCCCATGTTTCCACAAAACTAGAATGACGAGAGGTTGAAAGCGATGGATGAAAAACCAATGGATGAGAAAATAGAATCGGGAATGTCGCGTCGACGTTTTTTAACTCTTGGTGTAGGTGCAGCAGGAACTGCAATCGCACTAGGTTATATTGGTACGGCTGGGATGTTTCTAGAACCAGCGGCAGCTGATGCAGAGACGCTGAAAGAAGTGGGGAAAGTATCCGATTTTGAGGAAGGCGTCCCTAAATTAATTACTTATCACGGAGATTCAGTTGAAGAAGGCATCTACGTAATCAACATGGGAAAAGAAGGCTGGCTTGCTCTGGATTTTCACTGCACCCACCTGCAGTGTGCGGTCAATTACGTAGATTCTGCGAAAAAATTCATGTGTCCATGCCATGGGGGAGTATTTGATCTTAAAGGAAATGTTATCTCTGGACCACTTCCAAAACCTTTACAACGGAGGGTTATTAAAGTTCAAGGGAATTCTGTCAGAGTAGGGGGAATGCTGGTTTGAGAAAATGGCTTGAAGAACGATATAGGGTTCAGGAACTCTTAGACTCTTTGTTTAATCACCCCGCCCCTAAACGAAGTAACTTTTTAGACTATTTAGGCTTTGCCACTTTATTTGCTTTTATTAATCAAGCGATTACAGGAATTTTATTAGCTGCAGTATACATACCTTCAGCACATGAAGCCTACAACAGTGTCAAGGCAATGCAAGCTTCGGCTGCTGAGCATTTTGTCCGCTCCTTGCATTCATGGGGTGCGGATTTCATGATTGTTTTAGTTGCTTTGCATTTACTTCGTGTATTCTACGAAGCTGCTTATAAACGCCCCCGTGAGTTAACCTGGGTTTCAGGAGTCATTCTGCTCTTGGGAACAGTTGCATTAGCATTTACTGGATATCTATTGCCTTGGGATCAAGAGGGATATTGGGCGACAACTGTTGGCACGGCAATGGCTGGTTATGTCCCGGGAATCGGGGATTTTCTCGTACAGGTGTTGCGGGGTGGCGTAAAAGTAACGGGAGCGACACTGACCCGGTTCTACTCCGTACATATGCTTGTTCTTCCTGGTATTATCTTATTAGGTTTCTTGCCCCACATCTTTTTTGTTTTTCGTCAAGGTATGACTTCTACAGACGAACTTACTGAAGCTAAAAAAAGGGGCGAAGATATAACCCGAAATTCACGTCCCTTTTATCCGGATGTCATTTTTCGGATGGCTATTTTCATCTTGATTATTGCCGTTGCCCTTTTCATCCTGGCGGGTTATTTTCCTAAAGGTTTGGGCGATCCGGCAGATCCATTAAACAAAGCACACTATACACCTGAGCCTGCCTGGTATTTCTTCGGTGTGTATCAACTTCTGAAGTATTTCCCTGGAAAATTGGATGTCTTAGCAATGGTGGGGCTGCCTTTGATAGGGATTCTGGTATTATTTTTCTTGCCCTGGATTGATCGTAATCCGAGCCGAACACCTTTGAAAAGACCCATTGCGCTGGGGTCGGCAGTAATAGTAGTGATAGGGTTAGGTCTACTAACCTATCAAGGAATGAATTCTGAACCTAAAGTTTTAGCCCCGGTGGGTGTAGTTGCCCATCCAAGTTTTCAAAAAGACATTCGGCCTATTTTACAGAGTTCTTGCACCCAATGTCATCCTCAATACGGGAGCTATGCTGCAATTTCGAAGATAGTAACTCCGGGAAATCCTGATAAAAGCCTGTTATATGAGCGGTTAATAGGCAAAGTTCAACCCCTGATGCCTGTGGGGCAAAAGCCTTTGAGTAAAGATACCATTCAAACTTTTAAAAACTGGATTCAGGATGGGGCAAAGAACAACTAAAATTAAGAGCAAAAGGGGTCTGTCCCCCATTACGGTAATACTTTACCATGGTGGGGGACAGACCCCTTTCAATTATTCGCTGCGAAGGGCAACGACCGGGTCTTTTTTGGCAGCCATTCTGGATGGAATAAATCCGGCAATTAGGGTGAGTACCATACTTCCAACTATCAGTACTCCTGCATGAAGCGGGTTAAGCTTGGCAATACCGGAAATTCCCGCAAGATTTTTAATAATAGAGTTAATTGGTAGTGTCAGCAAGTAGGAAAGAACAATCCCAAGCATCCCTGCCGTAAAGCCGATAATCAGTGTTTCCGCATTAAATACTCTTGAAATGTCTTTTTTACGTGCACCGACACTGCGCAGAATGCCGATTTCTTTGGTGCGCTCGATGACCGAAACATACGTTATGATGCCGATCATAATTGTAGAGACTAGCAGAGAAATAGCCGCAAATCCGGTCAGGACGTAGGTTACGGTATTAAGCAGTGTTCCTGTCAGAGAAGTAATCTTTTCCGCCAGATCCGTATAAATGAGCTTATCACCCTCTGCTTTGTCCTTATTATATTTATCAAGGTATTCTTTTATCTTGTCCTTGCTTTCATAGTCTTTCGGATAAATATTGATACCGGTAGGAGTGGTATCTGCTCCCAACATTAATAATGCGGTATCCTTCGATTGCTTGTCCCTGAAAGGGGTGCCCAACAAAATATTTTTATCCGCATCCTTTTGGGCCGCTGCAATTTCACTCTTTTTCGCATCCTCAACAACGGCTGCGGTCAGAGCGGTAGTATAAGCTATACCCGGCGACAAATAGTTGCTTGAAGAATCTTTTTTAGGACGTAAAATGCCGGTAATCGTGAGCTTTGTCCCGGAATTACTGTCATAGAGCTTTTGATAATCCGCAGGTGCAGCCGCCGTGAATAAATCACCCTTCTTCGAATAATAATCATTATTCGGAATCACTTTTAAGATGGTTTTTCCAACAAAATCGGTCAGTTTATAATTTTCGGTACTGTTCGTAATCCCAAGCTTTTCAAAAAAAGCTTTGTCAATCCGGTTATATTTGTCCACAACTAAAGCGACTTCATTTTTTCCTGAAGGAATCCGGCTTCCCGCACCAATTAAATCATACTGTGATGAAATAAAGTCATTACTTTCAGGCAATTCCTGCCAGTAGGTGCTGCTTCCCCCCATCCTTTCCATTCCATTTGAAACCGTTTCATATTTTACGGCTGTATCTTGCCCCTTTGCCAACAAATTGATGTTTACTCCGTGGGTATAGGAAATGTTATTGACGGCATCAGGCATCTTTGTTTCCAGTTTTCCGATATAATGAAGATAATCTTGTGTGATGATATTACTGTGCTTTTTACTGTTCTTCTCACTGTCATAGGAGTACATCACATTTTTGTGCGGATATTCTTTATAACCGCCTGCATTTTCTTTTTTAGGGTGGCCCGCGGTCAAATCGATGGTTTGCTCACCTGTGTTGATCGTTATTGGAAAACCAGCGAGTGCATTGGACTGCATGCTGCTCATATATGCAGATAATCCGTTTGAAAGAGCCAGAACAAGTGCCACACCAATAATGCCAATACTGCCGGCAAACGCTGTAATAATCGTTCTGCCCCGTTTGGTCAGTAAATTTTTAAAAGAAAGCAATGTTGCCGTTACCAGTGACATAGAGGTCTTCTTAAACTTCTGCTTTTTGGAGACTTGCGCGGATGCCTGTTCTGTTTCGGCTTCCGTAATGGGCTTGCTGTCAGACTGAACTTTACCGTCTAAAAAACGGATAATTCTATCTGAATATTCCTCAGCCAGTTCACCGTTATGAGTGACCATGATGACAAGCCGTGTTTTGGACACTTCCTTTAAAATATCCATGACCTGAACACTGGTATGACTGTCGAGTGCTCCAGTCGGTTCATCCGCAAGGATTATATCGGGATCGTTCACGAGCGCCCTTGCGATCGCAACACGCTGCATCTGACCGCCGGACAATTGATTCGGCTTCTTATGTATTTGGTCTGCAAGCCCGACATCTGTTAGTGCCTGCTTCGCCCTGCGTTTTCTTTCGGAAGCCGACACACCGGATAACGTCATGGCGATTTCAACATTCTGCAGCACGGTTTGATGCCCGATCAGATTATAGTTTTGGAATACAAAACCGATCGAGTGATTCCGATAAGCATCCCAGTCACTATTCTTGAATTCTTTTGTGGACAAACCGCTGATAATCAAATCGCCGCTGTCATATCGGTCTAAGCCGCCAATAATATTAAGCAGTGTTGTTTTTCCGCAGCCTGAAGGGCCAAGAATGGAAACAAGCTCGTTTTCACGAAATCCAATGGATACATCTTTTAATGCGGTAACGACTTCGCCGCTTTTATATGTTTTCGTAATTTGATCCAGTCTGAGTTTCAGCATAACCATTCCTCCATTTTTTTGTACACCT
Source organism: uncultured Bacillus sp. (assembly GCA_964484065.1). Classification (GTDB taxonomy): domain Bacteria; phylum Bacillota; class Bacilli; order Bacillales; family Cytobacillaceae; genus JAEVLT01. The sequence goes on along the minus strand of CAZAEW010000034.1, from coordinate 31,596 downwards.
GCAGTGTAACGATGCAAAGTAAACTGAAAATCAACTGAGACGAAGGATGCACTTGATGTTCGGTTTACTTTTTAAGTGTATAAGTAAATGATCCCATATTCGGAGGTGCTTTTTGTGTTTAAAATATTAGTGGTTGAAGATGATACAAATACCAGAAAGCTGATGTGCGCCGTATTAAAACAGAACGGTTTTGAAACATACGGGGCGGAGGACGGCATTGCCGCACTTCAATTTATGGAAAAACAGCATGTTGATTTAGTGGTACTTGATTTAATGATGCCGAAAATGGACGGATATGAATTGACAAGGCAGCTTCGGCTTGCATGGGAGAACTTACCCATCTTGATGGTTACCGCCAAGCAGGAGCCAAAGGATAAAAGGAAGGGATTTCTTGTCGGTACGGATGATTATATGACAAAGCCCGTTGATGAAGAGGAGATGATACTGCGGATTAAGGCCCTTCTCCGCAGAGCGCAGATTGCCAGCGACCACAGGCTTGCAATCGGCAATGTGGTTCTCGATTATGATGCCCTCACCGTATCCCGTGAAGATCAGGTGATTACACTGCCGCAAAAAGAGTTTTACCTCTTATTTAAGCTGCTTTCCTATCCGAACATGATTTTTACCCGTCTGCAGCTAATGGATGAGATTTGGGGATTGGAATCTGAAACAGATGACCATACATTGAATGTTCATATAAACCGCTTGCGGGACAGATTTGGGGATTGGCAGGAGTTTGAAATTGTGACCGTGCGCGGCCTGGGCTATAAGGCGGTGAAAAAGGCGTGAGAGAATTTTTTAAAAAGCGCTTGAGCCTTGCGATTACATTGGTGATGTTTGTGTTCGCTGTCATGATGGCGACCTTTTTGCTGATTGGGGGCAGCGTCTTCCTCTTACAGCATATGGGAGTGATTTCACTTACTGCACATCCGGGGAAAAACAATGGAAATCCTCTATATGCGTTGATTGACATTTTTGGACTCTGCATTTTGCTTGGAACAGCACTTACGGCCTTTTTTAGCAAAAAAGCCCTGAATCCGATCCGCAAGGTAATTGATGCCACGCATAAGGTGGCCGGAGGAGACTTTAGCGTGAAGGTGGATTTAAAAGGCATCGGAGAATTGGAAGAACTGTCTCAGAGTTTTAATAAAATGACCCAGGAGCTTTCGAGCATTGAAACACTGAGAAGTGACTTCGTTAACAATTTTTCCCATGAATTTAAAACCCCTATCGTATCTGTACGTGGTTTTGCCAAGCTTCTCAAGGAGAATAATCTGACTGACGAAGAACGACGTGAATATCTTGACATTATCATAACGGAATCAGAGCGGTTAGCTGCTCTTTCTACCAATGTCCTCACACTTTCGAAATACGAGAATCTAGAAATTATTGCGGATAAAGCCCCGTTCAGGCTGGATGAACAAATCAGAAGGACCATCGTTTTAATGGAGCCCAAATGGTCTGCCAAAGAGATGATCGTAAATGTAGAATTAGATAAAGTGATTTATCAGGGAAATGAAGATTTGACACAGCAGATTTGGCTGAACCTTTTAGATAATGCTATTAAATTTTCCAATCCGGGCGGCTTAATCAATATTACTCTAGCAAATGAGAATGACGGAATTCGGTTTGTTATTCAAGATGACGGCTCCGGCATTGACAATCAAACGAAAGCCCACATTTTCGATAAGTTTTTCCAGGGCGATTCTTCTCGCTCCAAAACAGGATACGGACTCGGCCTCCCACTTGTCAAACGCATAGCAGAGCTTTGCGGCGGTAACGTTAACGTGCAAAGTGAGCCGGGTAAAGGCAGTATCTTTACCGTTGTGTTGAAACACGGGGACGGTTCCGCTGTTTCAGTCAAACATTTCCAGTGTTCTAAAAATCAGACTCGGTGAAACCTCAAAAATGAAACACACGAACCGTCCCCACGTTTCAAAAGTCGTTTATTTCCAATTTATGAAACTTATGGATCATTAAGAACGTACACATTTTAGGTAGAATGGAGAAGGATTTCGTTTTATCGTTAATAGAATGGAGTGAGGTGATCTAATGGGTTTCTATTATTTATTATTACTTTTAATAGGTATTGTCTTTCTAATATTGGGTGCATTTAAAAAAGACGTTTCTCGTTCAGTTAAAATAGTTATCATTTTGTTTGTTCTTGGAATTCTATTTATTTTTTCTTCGTTCATTTTATTAATGCCTGGCAGCTCCGACATTATTGCTGAACTTTTGAAAAAATAGTCAAAAAAAAAAAATTAAGAGAGATTTTTTGTAAATCTCTCTTAATTTTTTTATTAATATTATTGATTAACAAAGCCTTTTTGAAAGAGAAGATTGTTAAACTCCGAGGGGTTCAAGTCGTGACAAGCGCCCTTTTGCTGCACTATATTCTGCAGAGAGATTATCGATGATTTCTTGAACAGAAAGAATTTCTTTTATTTCGTGGACTCTGGCTCCCGCAAACACCAGTCCATTGTCAACATCACCTTTAACAACCTTTAACAAAGAATCCAGTGTGCAAAAACTGTATAAACAATTTTTCAAGCAATCTTGACATGTAGTTATTTTCACTTTGCCTGGACCGGTGATCCTATCAATAAAGGCATTGGAGATAGCTCTTCCCGGCAGACCTACAGACGTTTTGATCAGACGGATATCTTCTTTTTTTGCATCAATGTATTTTTGTTTAAAGGCCAATGGAGCATCACATTCGTGACTTGCCACAAACCGTGTTCCCATTTGGACACCAGCTGCCCCTATTTCAAGAGCTTTCGCGATATCCTCACCAGTCATGATCCCTCCTGCAGCAATGACAGGTATGGAAACAGCTTCAACTACTTCTGGAAGAATATCAAACATAGGCCTGTCTGTCCCAAGATGGCCACCAGCTTCAAAACCCTCAACAACAACAGCCGCTGCTCCCAGTCTTTCAGAAATCTTAGCTAGTTTTGCAGAAGATACAATCGACAATACTGGAATACCCGCTTGTTTTCCCCAAGCATACATATCTCTAGAAATTCCTGCTCCAGAAATGATGAAATCTACTTTCTCTTCAAGAGCCGCTTTCATTTTTTCAGCAAAATCATTCATAGCAAATAACACGTTTACGCCAATATAGCCTTGTTTGATAGAGTTTTTAGCTTTTCGAATATGAGCACGCATTTCATCAACGGAAATTCCTGTACCAGAAATGATCCCAATTCCGCCAGCATTTGCAACCGCTGAAGCAAGTTTGCTCAATGAAATACCTACACCCATGCCGCCCTGCATAACGGGGACTTTTGGAGTCATATGTCCAATTTTTAATTGTGGAAAATTCAAAGAAATTCCTCATCTCAAATGATATTTTGATCGACCATTTGCAGTTTAACACGATAATTAATTTTGAAATAGTTACGTTTGTCATTAGTTTTTACATTTGAATAATTACCCTATTTTCACGTAGGCTATAGTTGAAACATTGGGACGGTTCCGCCGTTTCAGTCAAACATTCCCAGTGTTTCGAACCCTAAAAATAAGACTCAGTGAAACTCCAAAAATGAAACACACGAACCGTCCCCGTGTTTCACAATTGCTATTTGATTGGTATAATTTTAATATAAGACTTATAAAAATATTTTTAATATTTAATAAGAACACGCCATAAAGAAAAATAGTGGGGGAAATCATATTGACAGGAATCTATATACTGTTGGGTATTTTGATCATCATTGCTTTGATTTTTACTGTGACAAACGGATTGCATGATGCCAGTTCAGTAGTGGCAACCATGATTGCTTGCAATGCTGCCAGCCCCATTCAGGCTGTGCTTCTGGCCTCGGTGTTTGGTCTTTTAGGCGTTTTATTCAGTGGAAATCAAGTTGCTGATACGGTGTCGGCCATCATCAACATCGCTCCCGGAATTGCTCTTATCCATATATTAATTGCTTCCTTATTAGGTGCGGTCCTTTGGAATATTATTACTTGGAGAGTTGGACTGCCTTCTAGCTCGACCCATGCTCTTATTGGAGGAATCATTGGAGCGGTCTGGGCGTCAAATGGTCCCTCCAAAATTTTATGGGGGGTGTCTGAGCTCTTTTCCGGTAATCACCAGTTAATTGGTATTGCAAAGGTTATCGCTGCCCTAATTTTTTCACCTCTGCTTGGGTTCATCATAGCTTTTTTGATTCAAAAAATCGCTGCTGTCCTTTTGAGAAATTCAAAATTTGGCATTAATCGATATATAAAAAAAATCCAATGGTTGGTAGCTGCGGCACTGGCGTTCAGCCACGGCGCCAATGATTCTCAGAAGATAACCGGGCTGATTTCATTGTCATTGATATCGGCCGGCGTTGTAAAAACACATTCTGTGCCGCTTACCATAAAGATGGTCGTGGGATTGGTCATGTTCGTTGGAACCGTTTTTGGCGGATGGAAAATAATGAAGACTTTAGGGAACCAAATCTATAATCTCAGACCCATCCACAGTTTGAACTCCATGCTATCTTCAGGAATATCGATATTGATTGCCACCTTCACTGGCGCACCAGTTTCCACAACACATGTGGTTGTGGGCGGGATCGTGGGTGTGGGTACAGCAGATGAATATAGGATGGTAAACTGGAACATCGGTAAAGAGATCGTCACAGCATGGTTCATAACGATGCCATGTTCTGCCATAGCTGCAGCTGTTATCTACCTAATCGTTAATGGGAGGATTTTTTAATGAAAGATAATAATGTATTCGATAAGATATTCCCCAAAAAATATGATTTCTTTTTATTACTTTTGGAACAGAGCAAAGCCAATTATCAAATAGTCCAAGCTCTGGATAAGTGGATCAAGGATAAAGAAAAAACAGATGCGGATGAACTATTCCTAAAGAAAAAGGAAGCGGATAAAATACGGTTCAAGCTTGAGCATGATCTAGTAGAAGCCTTTACAACCCCCTTTGACAGGCAGGATCTGTATTCCATTTCCGTGGAAATGAGCAAAATCATCGACTGCGCCATTTCCATTTTCAAGACCATTAAAGCTCTAAACATCGAAGTGGACTCTACCATCATTGGAATGTCCAGTTTATTAAGCCAAGGCGCCTTGGAACTAAGTGAAGCGATTTTAGTTTTGGAGAGTAAGCCTGCTGAATGCCAAAGTAAAATTGAAAGCATAAGATTAGCTCAATACTCAATGGAAGATATCTATATTTCCGGACTGGCAGAACTATTTTCAAACAACGATGCCATCTTAATCCTAAAATATCGAGAAGTATACAACTTTTTAAAAGAAGCAGCTATCTTGCTGGGGGACACAGTGGATATTTATCACAGGATTTGTGTTAGGATGATTTGAAACACCGGGACGGTTCCGTCGTTTCAATTGAACCTTCCCAGTGTTTCAAGCTCTATAAATAAGACTCAAGGAAACCCCAAAAATTCTCGCAGCTTGGCGCAATGACAGCCCGTCGATTCCTTTTACTTTCCGAAGCACTTCTTGTCTTTTCACTTGGGCGATCTCTTCTGCTCTAAGCCGCTTCTTAATTTCCCGCCTTGCTTCTTCATCTATTAATCTTTTTGCTTAGGATATTCGCAACACCAGGGGAAAATCCTTCCGGGCTTTCATAAAAATTTTGCTGAAAATGAAACACGAGAACCGTCCCCATGTTTCTCCCGATTCATCCTCGCGGTTGAGTATTTCGGATATCCTATAAATTTAAAGTCTTTCCCAATCGGGGTAACCGTTACATTCGATAACTCTACCGCATCACTCATTTTTTCAATTCCGGTTCCTTCCAAGAAAGTAGGTGCCTGCTGCCCTCCTACTAATTTTGGAGCAATGTATAAAACAACTTTATCAATTAATTGATTTTCTAGAAAGGAAGCATTAATGGTTCCCCCGCCTTCAATTAACAAAGAGGAAATAAGCTTTTCACCTAAAATGGCCATCACGTCTGCCGGATCGACTTTACTTGAACCGCTTGTTACAAATACAGTAATTCCACTTTCCTCTAACATTCTCCGTTTTTCGTGATCATAATTTTCACTTGTAAAAATCCAAGTCTCCGCCTTCTTATCGGTAACCACCTTCGACTCTAACGGAATTCTTAACGAAGAGTCCAAAATGACACGGATTGGGTTACGCCCATTGGGGATCCTCGAAGTCAGCTCAGGATTGTCATGAATAACCGTATTCACCCCAACAAGAATCGCCATATTTTCACTTCTCAGCTGATGCACATCCAGTCTTGCTTCCTCAGAAGTAATCCACTTACTGAGTCCTGTATATGTCGCAATTTTACCATCCAAGGTAATTCCTGCTTTCAGGGTGACAAATGGATTTTTTTCAACAATGAATTTATTAAACACTTCATTCATCTGACGGGATTCTTCTTCACAAACCCCTGTGACAACCTCAATTCCAGCCTCTTTAAGAATCTTTACGCCGTTGCCGGATACAATTGGATTGGGATCTAAAGAAGCAATAACCACTTTTTTTATGCCGGCTTCAACAATGGCAACTGCACACGGGCCCGTTCTTCCATGGTGGGAACAAGGCTCAAGCGTTACATAAATCGTAGCGCCCTTTGTATGTTCTCCTGCCATACGAATCGCATGGATTTCAGCATGAGGTTCCCCGGCTTTTAAATGGGCGCCTACCCCGACGATTCGATTGTCATTTACAATCACGGCCCCTACCAGTGGATTGGGATCCGTCTGACCTTTCATCGCTTGAGCATTTTTCAATGCCAAGCTCATATAAAATTCATCATTCATCATATCAACACTCCCTACTGACTCACTCTAACTGCATTTTCTAAATCCTGTCGTTATTGTTCCTGCTAAGCCAGATGCCCTGATTTTTTTACTTTAGTCTGTAAATATTTTTTATTATACTCGGAGATATCGCCCCATAAAGGAGTTCTCCCGGAAATCGGCAGTCCGGCTGCTTTCAAGGCTTTTAATTTTTTCGGATTATTTGTGATAAGTGTGACAGGTTTCGATCTTAAAGCCTTAAGGACTTCGATGGCATCATCATAGTTCCTTGAATCATCAGCAAAACCAAGACCTTCATTGGCCTCAACAGTATCGTATCCGTTTTCCTGAAGAATATAGGCCATCGCCTTACTAAATAGGCCAATCCCTCTTCCTTCATGGTTCGCTAAATAAAATAATGCCCCTGTTCCGTGCTCGGCAATCATTTTCATTGACTGTTTGAGCTGATAGCCGCAATCGCAGCGTTTGCTGCCAAAAATATCTCCAGTATGGCAGATTGAGTGCATCCTAATCAATGCATCCTCTCCATGTTCAAAATCTCCATAAACAAGGACACTCGATTGTTGATGATCTGCAAGATTCGCATAGGATAAATGATCAATCAGATGTTGAAAATCTTCTGTTACATTCTCGCTCTTCAGCCAGCAATACCATTTAAACTCAACCGTTTCCCCGTATAAATTAACAGGCAGCTTGATCGGTCCCACCAGATAAATGGCTTCTTTTCCTTTATTTATCAATCTTATTTTATCCTCTAATAAAGAGAGAACATTTGGTTTTAATTGAGCTTGTTCCATTATGATTTCCCCCAAATCGATATTTTAATAGATTTATGCCGATTCCAATATCGTCTAAGATACGACCGGAACGACAAAATGCTCTTGATAGGTTGTCTCTATTTCAAACTGCTGTCTCTGCAGCCTTTCAATGTCATCACGTCGTGCTAATTCAAATTGCCTTAATCGCGCCTCACTCACATCCTGCTTGGCAAGTGCTTCACCAAGCACTTGGGTTAAAACATCTGCATCCAATAGGGCACAATTAATCCCAAAAGCTCCAGTTGGACTCATCGTATGGGCTGCATCACCCATGAGGACCACTCCATCCTTCACCCATGTTGGGCATTGACAGCTTTGCACCTTTAATAGAATAAAATCGTTCCAGGATTGAATGTGGGTACGCACTGTTTCTGTTAACTCCGGAACAGCTGCTATTACCCGTTCAATAAAAGGCGCAAATGATTGCTTTTTCAAAGTTGGATAAGAATCCTCTTCAATATTCCAGCCAATCTGGATAAACCCGCCTGCTTGTGTAAAAACAGCTAGCTGCTGTCCCTCAATCAATGCATTCTTTATCGTTGGATCCCAACCTGGCGGGCTTGGAACCTTTACCCATAGTACATCATAACCATGCTTAATCGTTGTCACCGGCAATTTTGCCAGCCTTCTTACAGAAGAAAACCGTCCATCTGCACCTACCACGATCTTGGTATGAATGGTGACTTCTCCCCCGGAGTTTTTAGTCTTCAGTCCGGAAATGCTGCCATTTTTATTAAAAATTAACTCAGTTGCCTCTGTTCCCATCAAGAGCTTGTAATTGGTATACTGTTTTGACGCTGAAATTAATACGCTTAACAAATTTCGTTGAGGAACATGGATGCCGACATGCCGTTCTCCATTAGCAGGTGTGATTGTATTAATTATCTCACCGTTATGCAAATACTCAATTCGTTCCATTAATAGCAAGCCAGCTTGTTCAACTTGGTCATAAAGATCGTATTTTTTTAAGACCCGTTCTCCATCCTGATTGAGATGTTCACCCCGAAATTCCTTGTCTATCCTTGGATGACGTTCAAGAACGATTGTTGAAATCCCTTTTTTTGCAAGTAAATATCCTAATAGTGCACCCCCGGGGCCTGCACCAACTATGCAAACATCCGACTCCATATTCATTTCTGACAACCACCTTATTTTTCAAGTTCATGGAAGAGTGATTTATAACAGTTAATTACAGTAAATATATTGGTTACTTTATGTAAGTAATTATATTTTTAAAACTTTCTTGTGTCAAATAAGTTGATTTTGCATTGTAATTATATTATTAATGGTAATATACTAATATAGGGGGTGAACAATCATGAATCAAGCTGTCATCTGTCCTCGATTTGAAAAAGCCATGACAATGCTAAGCCAGCGCTGGACAGGTCTTGTCATTTATCAGCTGTTAGCAGGACCGAAACGCTTCTGTACACTGGAAGCTTCTATCGGAATAAGTGGAAGAGTCCTTTCGGAGCGGCTGAAGGATTTAGAAAATCTCGGTATCGTTAAACGGGAGGTATTCCCTGAAACACCAGTGCGAATTGAATATTCCCTGACCGAAAAAGGGCTTGCATTAGAGACGATCCTAAAAGAAATTGAAAAATGGTCACAAACTTGGCTGCAAATTGAAGCGGTTGATAAAACCTAGTTCCGGATGGCAAAATGCCATCTTTTTTTTACAAATTTGTTAGATTTCTAAATTTATTGATTCAAGAAAATGTATTTTGTATCCACCAGTCAGATGAAGCGGGATAGGACAGCAAAGAAAATAGGTATTTAGCAGTTCCAAATCCATTAAAAAAACCGCACCTATTTATGGTACGGTTCATCGTAATGAATCCAAGTGAGGTTATTATTTTTCACCCGATAGACTTAGTGTGAAGTAATAGAAAAAAGAACTACCCTTTGGGCAAGTCAAGTGCTTGGTATGCTAGTTGATACTTTCCGCCCTCAGCAACCTCCGCATGGTACAAAGCCTTGAGGGCAAAGTTTTTCTCAAGTTCGTGTTCTTCCATCAACTCTTTTAAACGCGTTTGCAATTCCTTATTGTCTTTGATCAGCAGTTTCATTTGAGATTTGACAAACTTCATGATCTATTGTAACTCCTTTCTAATCCTTGATATATCAGCCACACAACAAATAGGAATGACCAATAGTTATGACATACTGGATTGATATCATTTGCCTTTTTCTATGGCAAATTCTTAATAAACACAACCTTAAGATAGTTGCCCTCTGGGAATTCCTTTATTGTTTTAAAGTCTTTTGGAAGGGAAAATTCCTCAATTAGCTGATATTTCCTGTTCATTTCATTAAATGCCTGCTCAATAAAACTTTTAAATTTTTTCATATTAAAAGAGCTAGAATTGGTGGACGCGACGATAATCCCCTCATCTTCTGTTATAGAAATGGCTTCCTTTAAAAGATTTTTATAGTCCTTTTCCGCACTAAATACCATCTTTTTTGACCTTGCGAAGCTTGGGGGATCGAGTATGACCATGTCAAACCTTAGCTGTTTTTTTACCGCATATTTAAAGTAATTGAATACATCTTCAACAATGATATCCTGTGATTCAATGTCTACCCCGTTCAAGCGAAACTGCTCAATGGTCTTACTTAAACTTCTATTTGCTAAATCCACACTTGTCGTTTTAATCGCTCCTCCTGCGGCAGCAAATACTGAAAACGCACCTGTGTAGGAAAAGGTGTTCAGTACGTTCTTTCCTTTCGCATAAGCATCCCTGATTGTCTTTCTCACATCTCTTTGATCTAAAAATACGCCAACCATCGCACCTTCATTTAAGTAAACGGCGAAATTTACTCCATTTTCTTTTACGATAATCGGGAACGTTCCTCTTTCTCCCGCTACGAAATCATCTTCTTCAATATATTTCCCGCTGACATCGAATCTTTTCTTTTGATAAATGGCCTTAAACTCAACTAATTCTTTCAGAGCATTTACAATATACTCCCGAAAGCGGTAAATTCCTTTGCTATACCAGTTGATTAAATAGTAACCATCAAAATACTCGATGGTTACTCCGCCCAAACCATCGCCTTCACCATTTACGATTCTGAAGGCATTGGTATCCGAGCTATTAAAAAACGACTCTCGATAGTTGATCGCATCTCTCAATTTATTCACAAAAAACCTTTGGTCGATCTGTTCATTCTCGTTTCGACTAAGAACCCACCCATAACCTTTGTTTTGTTTGCCAAAATAGCCTTTTGTTATGAACTTATTTTTTTCATCAACTAGGCGGATTATGGTTCCTTCTTCAATATCTTCGTTCAAATTAACTATGGCTTCCTTTGCTATGAGCGGATAACCATTTTTATATTTATTTACAAACTTGCTCTTTACCGTTAAATTGACATCTTTTTTCATTTTGTCATCCTATCAAAAATTTTTTTATTGCACTCAATAGTGTATACATTTCGTGAGCCAACCATGCTGAACATACTAGAAAATCAATATCATCTCTATTATTCTAAATCATCTGCCTATAAATTTGTATGTATTATCTCCTTATAATTCTTTAAGCATAGTATCCTTTTTCACCCTGTTACTTATGGCAAGCCATAAATGAAAGGATTGAATGAAAAAAACACACTCCACAGATATGACGTATGTTTTTTAGAAAACTCTTATTTTACATTTAGGTTCCAGCATATCTAAACATTATGATGTATTGATTTAAAGGGAGCTCTTCAGCAATTGTAATCTAAATTATCTCCCCCCTATCAATAACAAAATTTCAGGAATTCTCTATCGGATTAAGTTTAGTGCTAATCCTTATAGCTTTTATTTATATCCGTTTTTAATAAAAACCTCATTTACTTATGGTACGGTTCACCTTAAGTTCCTGATAAAGAACTAGATTAACACTCAATTGACTACAAATAAAATTTACGAGAGAATATAGAAAGAATGCGTGAAAGAAAGGAGGATTTCAGTGGAACATCGCTCACTAATTCTGCTTGGGTTACTAATGGGACAAAGTCAACACGGATATCAGATTAATGAATTCATCGAAAGAAACTTAAGTACAGTTACAGATATGAAAAAGCCTACTGCCTATGCTACTCTGGATAGACTAAATCAAAAGGGCTTTATCGATATTCAGTTAGAGCAAGAAGGAAATAGACCTACCCGCAAAGTGTATTCTATAAATGACAGCGGCCGAAACTATTTTTATCAATTACTATTGGATAATTTGTCTTCTGCTGAAAGTGTTAATTACCAAGGAGATATTGGGTTAATGTTTATTGATTTTCTTCCTATGGACCAAGCAATACCAGCCTTGAAAGAACGATTAAAGAAAAACAAAAAACTAATAGATCTATTTAAACAAACCCCTGCACATGGAATACGAACCGGTGTTAATCTTGCAGTCGAACATAAAATTACCATGTTGGAAGCAGAAGTTGCCTTTCTGGAAAAAACCATTCATCAGCTTCTTCATTCGAATTAAATTTTATACACTTATGAAATCAACGGAACCACCGAAGGTTCCTTTTTTATTTGAATCACAATAAAGTGAAACTTCAATCAGTGGGGGTTTTCTTTCATCCCCCACTGATTGTTAGTTGAACCAATCGGGCTTTTACTGGCAGTTGATCCCCCACTTACTATTCTCGTCTAGCTGGAATACTTGAAGTGGGGGTCTTACTGCCAGTTAATGCGGGATAAACAAATAATCCTTTTTTAATCATATAGTCACGTTTGACTAATCAACGTAAAACTAATATACTTTCATTAGTCAAACGTGACTAATAATTTTTCCATAAGGGGAGTGGCATACATTGTTTCTTGCTATAAGAGAGTTAAAGCATGGTAAATTACGATTTTTAATGATTGGCGTTATAACTGTCCTGATTGCATGGTTGGTATTCCTTCTTTCTGGACTAGGTAACGGCCTTTCCACTCTTAGTGCGGCAACATTTAAAAATATGGATGCCGACTATGTGACTTTTGAAGATGGATCAAGAGCCTCTATGAGCCGATCGTTATTGAGTGAATCATTGGCAAAAAAACTGGAGCACCAAACTAATGTTTCAGCTGCATCAGCAATGGGTGCAACCATGGGAACCGTATTAAATAATTCTGCTTCTGATGTTAAAGAAAAAGTAGATATTGCCATACTGGGAATAACACCTGGCAGTTTTCTGGAACCCAATGTGATCGAAGGAAAGCCACTTCAAGCAAATAAACCTTTGGAGGTTATCGCCAATGATACTTTAAAGAAAAAGGGCTTTAAGATTGGTGATACGCTGAAGATAGAAGGATCATTAGAAAAAATGAAAATTGCAGGGTTTGTTAAAAATGAAACATACAACCATTTACCTGCTATTTTTACGACTCTGGATAAATGGCGCTCGATTCAATTTACAGCACCGGGCTCTGATAAAGGAATTGAGAAACCTGTAAATGCCATTATGCTGCAAGGGGAAAAGATTGACCCAGAGAAAATAAATCAGCACTTCAAGAATACGGAAACAGTAACCAAGGCCGCAGCCATACAAGGAATGCCTGGTTATAAAGAAGAGAATGGCACAATTATGATGATGCTCACCTTCCTTTTGGCCATCTCGGCATTTGTTCTAGGGGTATTCTTTTATGTCCTTACCTTGCAAAAGTCAAATCAGTTTGGCATTTTGAAAGCCATTGGGGCCAGCAATCGTTTCCTTGGAAAAGCCATTGTATCCCAGGTATTTCTATTATCATTCATTAGTATTGCGGCGGGAATCTTGTTAACCTATGGGACAGCCCTTATTCTTCCGGATGAAATGCCATTTTCACTTGATCCAAAATTAGTTGTCCTTTATGCCCTTTTATTACTCGTCATTTCGATTTTAAGTTCCTTGGTTTCCGTTCGAAAAATTACAAAAATAGACCCGCTTCAAGCGATTGGGAGGATGGAATAATGTCAGGAATACAATTTAAGAATGTCTCGAAACTGTATCAACAGGGGGAAAATCAAGTTCTTGCCCTTGATGATGTCTCCCTTACGGTGGAACAAGGTGAGTTTATTGCTGTCATTGGCCCATCAGGTTCAGGTAAAAGTACATTTCTAGCGATTGCAGGTGCATTACTCCATGCAACTAAAGGCGAGGTCGTTCTTAACGGCAAGATCCTTAATGAATTAAAGCCTAAGGATTTAGCACGATTGCGGCTGGAGGAAATAGGATTTATCTTACAAACCAGTAATCTTGTCCCCTATTTAAATGTTCTGGAACAATTACTTGTAGTGAAAAGAATGTCAGGGAAACTTGTAAAGGAAGATAAGGAATTTGCTAAAGAATTATTACAAAGTCTCGGTTTAGCAGCAAAGCTGGAAAAATTACCTGAACAGTTATCTGGAGGAGAACGCCAACGTGCTGCAATTGCTCGTGCTTTTATAAACAATCCTTCTATTATTCTCGCAGATGAACCAACAGCAAGTCTTGATTCAAAAAGGGCTCATGAAGTGGTTCAACTCATAGCCAGAGAAACAAAAACAAGAAACAAAGCAGCAATTATGGTCACCCATGATGAACGAATGCTGGAATACTGCGATCAAGTGTATCGAATGGAAGATGGCAGACTGAAACGTGACGATTCTTTCAGTCCAGAAAAGATGAAGACCGTCTCTACTAGAGGATAAAGTGAAACTTCAATCAGTGGGGGTCTTACTGCCAGTTAATGCGGGATAAACAGCTCATTGAAAACTAAGGAGGAATAATCAATGATTATTGTAACAAACAGAATTAAATTGAAATTAGGCTTTGCAGAAAAAATGGCTCCAATGTTCACAAGACCGGGGGCTTTACAAAAAATGGAGGGGTTTGTAAAAGTTGAAGTTTTAATGACTAAAAATCTTTCAGAATATGATGAACTGAATGTAAATATGTATTGGAACACAATTGAAAACTTTAACCTTTGGAAAAATAGCCCCGCTTTTAAAGAAGCCCATACACGGCCAAATAACACTGAACAGGAATCCCCAATCTTGGGAAGTGAAATCATTATTTCAGAGGTTGCTTCGACTTTAGAAGCAAATGCATAATAACTTACTAATAGCCCCCCCCTGCTTTTTAAATAGTAGGGGGGTTGTTTATAAGGATTTATGGAAATCATGATCGAACTATCGTTAATTCGTCAAAGTATTCATCATGATCTAAAAAAGTAGCACCTTTTTATAAGTAGTTCAGTTTTGAAGTAGAAAAACTAAATTATCATTCTGTTTTTAGTCCAATTCGCAAATGAATTGGACTATTTACCTTGGTGCGATAAGTGTAATGCTAATTTCCTGTGAAATGGTTTTGATAAAAATGGTGGTCGATGTGTCTCTAAATTAATTTAAGTTCTGCTTGCCATTCAAAACTTCAGACGGACAGTTGTATCTGAAACCAGAACAGCAGAAGGCAAGATAGCATCATGCTGTCCGAATCCAAGGTATCTTCGGACAGAGGAAAGCAAAATCACTTCATGGCTGTCCGAAGTTTGGGCATCTTCGGACCAAGCATTTTTATGCTAATTTAATTGCTAATTTTCGTAAAAGAGCAGTGTTAATTCTAATGATAATTCAGTTGTGTATTTTATTTTTCTACTTGATAACTAAACTACTTAGTCTTTTTAGGCGCTTTTAAATTGGAGATCTTTACTTAAAATGTGATAATCAACAATCTGGTGCAAACATGAAATAGGCTCGAACATCCCACCCCTTTGCCGAATAGTGGTAAATGATAATAGACTTCAAAAACAAAACATAGTTTACTTTTCTAAAACGCCCGTTTCTTTAAGTGAATCTATTCACAAGCTTACTTTTGCTATGAGGACAGTCTTTTCTTGTTATCTTTTTGGAAGAGAGGGTCATGTAGCTTAAATTCATGTAATGAATATGTAATATTCTATTAAAGTTTTTTTAAAACGCCATTGTTAGAATAGTTAAGGAAATCGGCATCCTATCATTAATATACAAAAAAGACCGGAGAGAAGGGGAAACGATGACAACGAAGACACTTACGTATCTCGCCATGAATACAACATTTGAACTAAGGTTGGATTCCAAACATGAAATTTCGACCGACTTTTTCACTAAGGTCATTTCAGAAACGGAACGTCTCGAACAAATCATGTCCCGCTTCCGGGAAACGAGCGAGCTGACATCCTTGAACCGCAACTTGAACCATTGGAATCACGTTTCCGAAACGATGTATGACGTTTTAAGGAAAACGGAAAAGAAATGGGCGGAGACGAATGGCGTTTTCGATCCAAGGGTTCTCGCCTATTTGGATCGATTGGGTTACTCGGGTGTAGAAGTTGCACCCGTGTCTTCGAGAGAGGGTACGCTATTCGACTGGAAGGCTGATAGGAAAGTGAAATTCTCCGCTCCGGTCGACCTTGGCGGCATCGGGAAAGGCTATACGGCGGATTATTTATCCACCTTGATCGAACAGGAATGCAAAGATGAATTGACAGGGTATATCATCAATGCCGGCGGTGATATGATCGTTTGCGGAACGCAAGCAGATGGCAGCGCCTGGAATGTTGGAGTGGAAGATCCCATTCATGCTTCGAATGATTTGGCGATGGTTTTGAGCATATCCGGTGAAAAAACCGCTATTTGCACAAGTTCCACTTGGAAAAGGCGATGGGAACGTGAAAACCGAACCTTCCATCATTTGATCAATCCGTGGACGAAACTTCCGTATCAAGGGAACCTGATGAGTGTGACGGCATTTGCGGAAAGCTGCGTGGACGCGGAAGTTTATACAAAATCCGTATTTATACAAGATGAACAGAAAGACATACACTTGCCATACCTGCCTCACATTTCGATCAATGCAAAAAAAGAAATTGTCTATTCGAACGAAATCGCTTCAAATATTATTTGGACTTTTTCCAATTTTCATGGAAAGGAGAATGTTTTTCATGCCGTTTATGACTAAAAAACGTACCATTTTACTATTGTTCACGCTTGTTTTCTTTGTCAGCACTTACATAAAAGTCCATTCCTATTTGAAAAACAAGCAGCCAACCACTTATCCGACTATTTCTGATGCTAAAATACAAAAACAAACGAATTCTGTAGCAGGACAAATTCAAAAACTAAAAAGCAATTTGGTTGAAGCAACAAAAGCGAAAAAGGCAATCGATAATCAATACGCCAACCTAGTTGCTCAAAAAAATGCACTATTACAAAAAAAAGGTGGAAATAATGAATAAAGTTTGGAAAAAATCTATCATTGGAACTCTATGTGCTGGCGGTTTATATGCAGGCGTCCTTTATAATGTCCAAGACCAGGTAAATGCTGCCGATATTCAAAAAAGTGCCTATTTGCAAAAGGTTCAAGAACGAAACAATTTAATCAAAAAATTAAATGACCATAATCAAAAATTATATCAATTACAGCTCACTTACAATCAAACGGTAAATGATACGAATCAAAAAAGCCAACAAATAAATGCGCTTAATTCAGAAATCGCACAAGTTAAAAACCAGATTGCTTCGACGGGTTCAGCGAAAACGAATACAAGCAGTAGTACAAGTTCTGTAACAACTCAGGCACCAACGGTAGTTAAGCCTACAAAGCCAACGCCGGCAGCACCGCCACCGCCTCGCGTACAGTCGGTGACAAAGGCATCTTGAAGACAAAAAAATCCCGCTGTTTATACAGCGGAATTTTTTTGTTTTAACGGAACCGTCATTCTCTTTTTGGGCTGTTTCTTTATTGCCCAGTGACGGTAAAAGAACGTACCAAAAGTAAGTAACGTCGACAACCCGTACACTAGCGTGAACGCCAGCGTGTCGGATCCACCAAAAAATCCATGAAAGGTGACCAAAAACCAAATGATGATCGAAATCCGGTGAATATCAAGCCATTTTTTAAAATGCTTCCTGATGGATGCGGTAAACCCAATCAGGATAAGGAAATAAAGCCCGAACGACCCTGCCAAATATGGATAGGGATGTACCGCGGCATGGATCGGGAACCACATTTGTTTGAAGGTTACCCCGGATTTAGGGTCGATCACCGTAAAGATGAGATGCATGACAACTAACGTATAAGTTGCCGCTATCAATGCCTGGTGCCATGGCAATAGGTGTTTCGACAGTTTCCATCTATCCTTATTCCTTGGGTTACTGAGCAGATTCCCCAGTATAATCACGAAAGTCAAGGCGATGTAGGAAACAATGGCGGACGACCGGCTGATGATCCAAAATCTTTGATTTTTAACATTCGGAGTATGCCCAAGGATCAGGAAACCGACAAGTGTGAATGCAATGATGGAAGCCATGACCAATAGCAAAAATTTAACTGAAGCATTTTTTTCCTGATTCACTTATTTATCACTCTCTCTTACTGAATTCCGCTTCATTGTATCAGTGCTGTTTTAAATCTCCTTTAGTTTTTTGTTACATTTATGTTACAAGCCGGCTGGGCTCTTTAATGATGCAATCCGTAATGAACAATTATATGGAGGGTATGAAATACTTGGTTCAATAAGGTGAAAGTGATGAAAAAAATTTTAGGCCGCTGGACCTGCCCCCTCGACCTAATTCACTAAAATAGGAACTTTCCCACACCGATTAGAGTACTAATCATTCCTATTCCATTCATAGTGCCTTTTCCCATTTTAAGTAAGCCTCCAAGTATTCCCGGCTGGCCATTACCTTGGTTATTCCCCCATCCCATCGGGGCCCACAGACCACCCCATCCCATGGGATTTACCTGTCCGCCCCAGCCTGCAGGGTTTCCAAAACCACCCCAGTTCGCCTGCTGCCCACTGGCACTAAAGCCAATAGGATGAGCGGACGGCGGCAGCAAAGCGGCAAGAGGTCCTTGTGCGAACATCCCAGCGTGATTGACCGGTTGCGTCCAAGAGAAGGGCTGTTTTTGGGAATTGAAACCCGCATGGCCAGCTAATGGAGCCCAACTAGCCGGATGTCCTTGAGTCATCATCCCCGCATGATTGATTGGTTGCGCCCCAGAAAAGGGGGGTTTTTTGGGGTTAAAACCCGTATGGCCGGCTGATGGAGCCCAACCTAGAGGCTGTACTTGTGCGAACACCCCTGCATGGTTGATCGGTTGCGCCCAAGGAGCGGGCTGTCCTTGAGACTTGAAACCTGGATGTTCGGAAGGCTGCGGCCAGTTGGCCTGCTGCTCTTGCGACTCCCAATCGTCATGATCGACAGGCGACATCGAATTCCCGTTGTGTCCATGAGGTGTAAAGCCCGCATGGTCAGCCGGTGTTGTCCAACCGGAAGAAGGCTCTTTTGCTGTCATACCCATTTGGCCGACGGGAGAAGTCCAATTAACAGGTTGCTCCGTTCGATCAAAACCCTTTAAACCCCCGGGATTCTTCCAACTAGCCGGATAGACTCGACCACTCCAACCCTTGGAAATCTCAAGACCATTTATTCCTCCAAGTTTGAGTATTTGGGGCTGAGAATATAATGGTGATACTGAGATTTGGTTATTATATAATTGCCCGCTCCCCTTTGAAATCACATGCCAATACTGGTGCATATGCCTATTCCCCTTATTTTAAAAACGTAATGTTAAACTTACCATATGTAATATTCCTTTTTGTGGCTGGTTAAATAACTAGGTCTACAAGCCCAAGTGTGAAACACCGGGACGGTTCCAACGTTTCAAGCGAACCTTCCCAGTGTTTCAAGCTCTATAAATAAGACTCTAGGAAACTCCCAAAATCATCGCAGCTGGGCACAATGAGAGCCCGTCGATTTCTTTTACTTTCCGAAGCACTTCTTGTCGGCAAACTTTTCACTTGTGCGATTTCCTCCGCTCCAAGCTGCTTCTTAATTTCCTGCCTTGCTTCTTCATCTATTAATCTTTTTTGGTGGGGTTATTCGCCACACCAGGGTAAACTCCTTTCGAACTTTCATAAAAATTTTGCTGAAAATGAAACACGAGAACCGTCCCCATGTTTCTTCACAATATCGACACATTGGGAATGAATGGGTGAATTTAACGTGTGCTAAAATTTTAGTGGGAATTGTTGCGAAAAGATTCACAAGTTTATACTTGTATTTTTTCGAAAAATATTTTCAAAAGAGGTTGGATATGATGAAAAGAATTCTAACACTAAGTACTCGTAAACTGATGGATACCGCAAAAAACGGCGGATGCGGTGCATGCCAGACATCTTGCCAGTCAGCTTGCAAAACTTCTTGCGGAGTTGCCAATCAGAAGTGTGAGAACACAATGAACAGATAGGAACAAAATGGGCCGCCCATCTGCTACCAGATGGGCGGAAATTTTTATGGACAAAAGGAGCTAAGATTAAAAATATGATTCATCAATATAAACTAAACGGTTACAATATCGTGCTCGACACCTACAGTGGATCGGTGCATGTAGTTGACGATCTCGCCTATGAAATCATTGCACTTTTTGAAAATACTCCTGCTGATGAAATCTTGACAATGATGCTTGAAAAATACGCACATGATTCCAGCATATCTGTGGAGGACATTCGAGAAACCATTTCAGATGTTGAGCAGCTAAAAAAGGATGGACAGCTCTTTACTGAAGATGAATATAAGGACCTCTCCATAGATTTGAGAAAACGCCAGACATATGTAAAGGCCCTCTGCCTCAATGTGGCTCATACTTGTAACCTTTCATGCGAATACTGTTTTGCCAGCCAGGGGAAATATAATGGAGACAGAGCCATCATGAGCTTCGATGTTGGAAAAAGAGCCATTGATTATCTATTGGAAAATTCCGGACACCACCGAAACCTTGACATCGATTTCTTTGGCGGAGAGCCGCTTATGGCCTGGGAGGTTGTCAAACAGATTATCGCTTACGCCAGGAGTAAGGAAAAGGAATACAAAAAGACTTTTCGCTTCACCTTCACTACGAATGGCATGCTGCTTAACGACGAAGTCACTGATTTCCTAAATAAAGAAATGCACAATGTCGTTTTGAGTCTTGATGGAAGAAAAGAGGTCCATGACAGGCTCCGCAAAACGGTTACTGGAAAGGGCAGCTACGATCATATCGTTCCAAAATTCCAGGAATTCGTCAAAAAGCGTGGAGACAAAGAATATTATGTGCGCGGGACCTATACCGGCAACAACGTCGACTTTACCAATGATATTTTTCACATTGCGGACCTTGGTTTTGACAAACTTTCGATGGAACCAGTCATCTGTGATCCACAGGAACCATATGCGCTCACTGAGAAGGACCTCCCTGAAATTTACAACCAGTACGAGATTCTCGCCAAGGAAATGCTCAAGCGCGACGAACAAGGCAATGGCTTTACTTTTTATCACTACATGCTTGATCTTTCAGAGGGTCCTTGCATTCAAAAAAGAATTTCCGGCTGCGGTTCAGGAACCGAGTATCTTGCTGTTACACCTTGGGGTGAGCTCTTCCCTTGCCACCAGTTTGTCGGAGATGAAAAATACAGCATGGGAAACATTTGGGATGGAATCACAAAGCCGGAGATCCAATGCCAATTTAAAGAAAGCAACTGTTACTCGAAGCCGGAATGCCAAGACTGCTGGGCTAAATTATACTGCAGCGGCGGATGTCCTGCCAACGCGCTGCACGCAACCGGTTCTCTCAATGGAACCTACGATTTCAGTTGTAACATCTTTCGAAAGAGAATCGAATGTTCCATGATGGTCAAAGTAGCCGAATCCATTAGATCTATGTAAGAAACACCGGGACGGTTCT
>CAZAEW010000034.1:0-10222 GCA_964484065.1 uncultured Bacillus sp. | reverse complement strand
CGTTTCAGTCGAACCTTCCCAGTGTTTCAAGCTCTATAAATAAGACTCAAGGAAACTCCCAAAATCCTCGCAGCTTGGCGTAATGAGAGCCCGTCGATTTCTTTTACTTTCCGAAGCACTTCTTGTCTTCTCACCTTAGGCAAACTTTTCACTTGGGCGATCTCCTCTGCTCCAAGCAGCTCCATAATTTTCTGCCTCGCTTCTTCATCTGTTAATCTTTTTTGCCGGGGCTGATCTTCCAGGCATTGATCATCCTTCTTTTGTTCATTAAAATTTTTAAATCTTTCTCTGGCAATCGCTAGATCATCGGAAAACATGTTAATAATAGCGCGACAATCAAGCAAATTCATTGGATAAACCGGTCTTCCATAGTACCCAAGACAGCTGCTCCATTTCCAATCATCAGGCCGGTTAACGATTCTTGCTTTAACCGGGTTTTGGTGAATATACCTGACAACTGTATGTAAATATCGTTTCGTTTCAACACTTTCACTTTTAAACCGATCCTGAAAAAGATGGCCTGTCGTTCTGTATTTCTGGTTGTAGTACCCAGCATAGCTCACCCCTATCCGTTTCATCGTTGCTGAGATATCTTCATTTCCCTCTTTGATAAGCAGATGTACATGATTGCTCATCAAACACCAAGCATAAACAGCCAATTCACATTTAATTTTATATTTTTTTAAAACACTGAGAAATTTTTTCCAATCCATATCATCATGAAAGATTTCCTGTCTGTTGGCTCCTCTCCAAATAATATGATAGATTCGAGTTCTGCTTTTTGCTCTTGCTTCCCGAGGCATCTTCATCACCACATTCCATCAAAATTTATTTTCTGCCGAAGACCATTCTTTGTGGTGGTTTTCCCACCGAAATGTACCCGTAGTGACATCATTTTTCACCAATGAATGACAGGGAATTTACAACCGAATGACTGGTTATTTACCAGATTATATTTTTCGTATAGTTATAACCTTCTCGGAAAAATGAGCACTGAACAGCCCCTACACTGAATTTGACACTGATTATTCAGTGATCTTCAACAAAAGGGCAATATTATGGAGGAACATATTTAAAAAAATTGTTATGAGTGAAAAAATTGTGAGGATTTTTGCGCAAATTAAAGATTAATTCAAAAAACATTCATAAAACACATTGGAAATATATAGTAAAATATTATTGTGGACATAAATGATTTTATTAAAAGGAGTTGATATTAGTGTTGGAAAAATTTAATGAGAAGAAACCATCCGAACGAGATACAACTCAAGAAGTACAAGAGGAACAAGGGGAAAAAGGGGAACAAAAAGTACAGGAAGTACAAGAAGAACAAAGTTTAGATAAATTAGGTATCAAAGAATCGGAGATAGAAAAACTGAAAAGTGAAGCAGAAAATATGGAAAAGGAAGATATTGAAAAATATCAAAAACATTTTTCAAATAAAAAGCTATGGGAAAAGATTAAAAAGTTCTCTAAAAAGGCCGGTTTAAATGCAATATACGTAGTTCTCCTTCTTTATTACACATTGCAAAAACCAGAATTACCTTTGAAAGTGAAAGCTATTATTGTAGGAGCATTAGGTTATTTTATACTTCCATTTGATCTTATTCCAGATGTCGCACTAGGGGTAGGATATGTAGATGATTTTGGTATTTTAATTGCAGCGTTATTTCAGGTAGCTATGTATATTGACGAGGATGTTAAAAAACAAGCAAAAGAAAAACTTAGAGATATTTTTGGCGATGATGGTAATGATTTAAATACATCTGCAATAGATAATAAATTAAAATAAAACATAATTATTATTCGACTTTTACGTAGTTTTAAACTCAATTGAAAGAGGGCGATACTTAAAAAGGTATCGCTTTTTTAGTTTAACAAAGAAGGATTTCTTAAATTAGTGGGTGTTCTATCGGAATCCCCAAACGTTGAAAATCCGGTTTGCGACGCTACCCCTACCTTACAAAACAGTGAATAAGAAATTCTTTTATTGCTATGAGGTTAGCGGGGTGTGGTGAATTATTTGTTAAATACTGGTACAAAGGGCGGCAGAAGTGGTAAATTCTAATGGCCGTAATCACGCCGATGATTGAAATGGACAACACAGAATGATGGGAATTTTTCGGCTAAAAGACTCTTCACGCAACCTGGATGAACGCTCATTAAGATATTATGTTCGCTGGCAGCGGCAATTGGGATAAAATTGAGAATAAAATAATTTAGGTAGGATTGGTAAGGAAAAAGCGGTGAAAAATGATGGTGGATGGGAGATAAGGTTGGTTCTTTGATTATATTCTTCATCTAGGGACAAATTCCTGCTGTTGTTTCTGACAAATTAAAATACGTTAGGAGCTCAAATAGGTTAAACGAAAGGCGAACAATACAAAGTATTATTCGCCGCACCTCGTTAAAATAGTTATTAGTGAAACACAAGAACCGTCCCCGTGTTTCCTCCTACCTTAAAACGTCCATTCCACTTGGGAATTTGGCAATCTTCTGTGCGTCATGAAGTAATTCATGACGTTTAGTATATAGACTACTACAGGCTGGTTTGCCGCAGCAAGGACATTTACCTCCGACAACATCAAGGTTATAGGCGTTAACCAACCCATCTACCTCTTCTCTGCAATACAGCTTGGCCTGGCGTCCGTTATCAAATGTAAGAAGAACGTTAAAATATAAAGTCTTTTCATTTACATCCTGTACTTGAGCATTAACTAGCTTGATATCATTCACATTACTCACTCCAACTTGTTTAAAAACTATATTACTTATCAAGTATACCACTTTTATTCTATAAAGTTGGATAATCCCCCCCTATTAAGAGGACTAAACAGAAGGAATGACGGCTTGATTTTATAGTAATACCGGGGGTTTCAGGGAAATCAAATAAATTTTGTCATTCTTCTCAATGCGAGCCAGTCATCTAATCTGAAACACGAGAACCGTCCCCGTGTTCCCTCAACTCATCCAGCACGGCAAACACTTTTTTGGAGTACGTGTCCATTTTTTCAAGGTATTGTTCAGCTGACTTGATATCTTTTCGATCATAGGCAAGAGCAGCTTCTTTTGCGGCTTTATGCAATTCTTTATGAGGCTCTTCCAATTCCATAAAGGTTTTGTTATTTCTAAATCCGTCACATTCAATTCCGTAATACCATTTTCCCAGCCGGCACTGCTTAAAGTCACCTACTACATTAATATCTATCTTTTCATTGCCGAGGAGCATATTGTATACTCTCCATCTCCAAAGCAAGTGATCGGTTTTATAGATATCTACCATGTCTCCATTTGTTAAGCAAAATCTATCTTTGACTATTTCCATTCTAATTGAATCTATTCTTTTGCTTAAATCATAGATCACTTTGCCAATCTCACTGCAGCTCTCATTAATGTAATCAGCATGATGGGATAAATCGATAATATTACTTGCCAAGGATTGAGTTACTGCGGTTTGCTCTTCCGCGTTTGCAGCAACTTCAATAATCGCCTCATTAACCAAGTCAATGGAATGATCAATTGAATTGATGGACTCGAGCGCATTATCGACAAGTTGCTTACCAGTATTTAATTGCTGGGATGTCCCGTTAATTTTTTTAACAGATAAATCAACGTCGTTTTGCAGTTCAAAAATATTCCTTTGTATTTCTAAAACTGAATTTTTGGTATGCTCTGCAAGTTTCTTTACTTCGTCTGCAACAACCGCAAAGCCTTTTCCTTGATCGCCTGCCCGTGCTGCCTCGATGGCAGCGTTCAATGCGAGTAAGTTGGTTTGATCAGCAATCCCTTTTACGATATCAACGATTTTATTGATTGTTTGTGTCTTTTCTGTAACTCTCTTCATTTGGTTGTCTATAGTACTTATATCTTCGAATGATTTTTTTACAAATTCAATAGAATTGGTAATATTTTGTACGCCTTCGATCGTTACTTGCTTTGCATCGCCTGAATTTTCAGATACCCTTTGCGCCATATTGGAAACATCTTCTATAGACGCCGATAACTGTTCACTGCCTGCCGACATGGTATGCAAGGAACTCGTTTGCATCGTTACACTTTCAATCATAGTCCTAACTGAATCCATTTTGGTGACCATTTGCAATAAATCATTTACACCCAGGATTGTATTCCTCCGGGTGGCGCACAACGTATCAATCATTTCATTCCATTTGCCTGCTAATTCATTGCTCTCAGTATCCTCTAAAGTAAGTTTTGTTGCTTTACCTTGAATAACATCACAAATGACTTTCATTAGTACATCTTTATGAATATATTCAGAACTCGAAAATCTGTCAGTTTTCACTTTTGTTTTTTTAAACATTTTCCTCACCTGTATATTCTGAGATAGTAACTTTTTTAATATATAACATAAACAAAGAATACATAATGACTCTAAAGGGCTAGAAGGCACTGGGAAACACTGGGACGGTTCTGCCGTTTCAATCTACCCTTTCCAATGTTTCAAGCACTAAGAATAAGAGTCAAGAACCCCCAAAAATCTGCTCAGTTTGGCGTAATGACAGCTCGTCGATTTCTTACACTTTCCGAAGTCTTCTTGTCTTTTCACCTTTCGCAATCTTTTCACTTATGTGATCTTCTCTGCTCCAATCAGCTGCTTAATTTCTTCTTCATCTGTTAATCCTTGTTGCATGAGTTGATCCTCCAGGCATCTAATAATGAAACACGAGAACCGTCCCCGTGTTCACCCTGACTATTTTCCTAATTCTACAATTTTCACCCAAAAATTCCATATTTTTATTTTTACAATAGTATAATGGAAAACGATGAAACGGGGAAATGAGGAAATACATTGAAGAAAAAACTTTTTACAGCCGTAACATTAGCAGCTCTTACAACCATGTCCTTAGCCGGCTGCCAGCCGATTGATGATTTTAAGGAGGGGCTAAAAGAGGGAATTCACCGAGCAAATTCAAATACAAATACAAAACTAAAACCGAAACATGTAACGAAAGAGGTATACGAAAAAACAGTTTCTGCGAAATCTGATGAATTTTATAATGAACTTGTAAAAGTGCTCCAAAAATTACAGACAACAAAAGCTATTGATCCAAAGCTCACAAACTGGTTTTACGATGAAAGCGATAAAATGAATAAATTATCAAATGAAGTCATTGCACTAGAACCGCCGAAAGAATACCAAAAGGTTGATCAAGCCTATGAAGATTCAATGAAGGAATTCCAAATTTTCACAAAAAGCTTCAGAGAAGGATTAGACAAAAGAGATGTAGATTTATTGTATAAGCATTCCAAGAGTGTTAAAAAAGGAGCACAATTGTTAAATCGCGCTGATAACCTGCTTTCTCAGACCTATGATCAACCAATCGGCGATGGGACCATTACAACCGAAACTTTAAAAGCTTTAGACAGTGCAGCTGGAATTGACCGTGACAGTGTTGTAAACAATATCACGGAAGGCGGAAAAGAGTTTATCGGCAAATGGGGGTTTAAAAATGACGATGGTTCCTTTAATGTCTCACTTGTATTAAATGCTGATGGTTCATATGAAGGTTATGGAAACGGAACATATCCTGATAAAAATAATGCCTTTATTGGTACTTGGAAATATGATTTTCTGGCTCACACGTTAAAAATTACTAATGAGTATAAATATGTAAATGGAGTGAAACAAGCCGCAAATAGAAAAACCTTGACAATGGATATTCAATATTTTAAAGATGGCGAAGTACATATGCTGGACACTGAATCGTTTTCTGAGTTTAAGTATCAAAAAGAAGGAACTGCAAAATAAGAAACTCGGACCCTCTCCTTTTTGGATTATCTTCATATAAAAGAAAACACCCTCATCTGGAAAAAGATGAGGGTTATTATGGTTACCTCTATTCTTTGAATAGAAAACGGTTTATTCGTCACTGGGTAGCCCCAACAATAAAAAAACTTGAAAGGCCTGAGCTCAATTCCATGACTCCAGTTGCTACTGCAAGAGCAAGCAGTGCTATACCTGCCAGAGGGAAGAAATGGTGACACCTGCCAAAACAATAGTTGCACTCAGAATGCCCATTTACGCCCAAATTCCTTGTTCTCTTGCTCGTCCCGAATGGAGTTATATTCAAAGGCATGAGTGTTCAAGATAGCCTGCTGGTATTTGCTCTTGTGAAAAATCCTGATTAGGATTCAGCTTTTTCCAGGCTTCATATTTGAGCTTCATTTGTTTGCCATAAAAATTGTCTCCGCTAAACAAATCATCTAAACTAACTTCTGTTTTTTAACCTTTACAGAAGTACATGGTCTATCTGCCGAAGGCACATTCACGGTAATACCAAGCCTGTTTTTCGTCGTGTAGTTAGAAATGGACAAGTCCCGCATTTCAGACACAAACGCATCCATATCCTTATAAAAAGAATGGTCAATCGTGCCGTCGGCGATATCGCCAACCTTCCCAGCGAATCGATGTAACACCTGAAAATCTTCATATTTAGATTAGTAAAAACACCCTAGAAAAGCTGCACCACAACTACTTAGTGCAGTTCATCATCTATTACTCGAATGTTTATATCTTCAGTTCCCGGTGCCAATATTCGTAAGATTTCTGCAAAAAAATGAAACACGAGAACCGTCCCCATGTTTCAAATTTTCATAGGATATGTAGTAATCTTAATCGCACCTGTTGCTACATTCATTTCTAGGGTTCTGCTTAGAATGCCGCCAACCTCTGATGTACTGATTTTTAGATTTAATTCTTTTAATATTTTCCTGACGGTATCAATGTTTTTCTTTCCAATATTAAATAAATCTTCAGCCTTAATCGAGTTTGCCCCTCCATAAACGCCAATTATTAATCCATCTTTCTTGCAGCCATAATCTCTAACCAATTTATTAATAAACAGGGGAATACCAGTAGTTGCAAAATAGCATGGTCTTGCTAAAATATCATTTTTATTAAGGGGAGCAGGCAACGCCACATGAATCATCCCCGCTATCTTTTTAGGAGGACAATAAGCTGATACTGCTACACAAGAAGCTAATGCAAAGGTTTTTAGCCTATCCGATTCAATATCGGAAACGGCATATTCACCAATTCCAACTATTCTCTCCAAGTCTGCCACCTACTTAAGCATTGTAAGCAATAATTGGGGGATATTTTGTAATGCCGTCTGCTTTTCAACAGCACCAATATTAAAGGCCGCTTTAGGCATGCCATAAACAACAGAAGACAACTCATTTTGTCCAATTGTCCGGCCGCCCTTTCTCCTTATAGCCAAGAGACCTTTCGCCCCATCATATCCCATGCCTGTAAGAATAATTCCGATCGTTTTGGATCCGGCTTCTTTCGCCGCAGATTCAAATAAAACATCAACTGAAGGGCAATGCCCGTTTACCTTATCCCCCTCAAAAACATCAACTTTAAAACGGGCTCCTGCTTTTTTCATTTTCATATGCCTGCCGCCCGGAGCGATAAGAACCGTCCCTTGTTCTACATAATCCCCCTGTTCTGCTTCCTTCACTTTAAGTGCGGTTTGATTGTTCATCCGCTCAGCAAACATTCGGGAAAAAACGGGGGGAATATGCTGGACAATTAATATACCCGGCATTGTGGGGGGCAGACACTTTAAAATGCTGAATATGGCTTCCGTACCTCCCGTTGAAGCGCCGATAACAATAATTTTGTCAGAATTAATTTTTGCGTCTGCTGTTATTAAAGAGTGAAAATCGCTTGTCTTTTGGACCGTTACTTTTGAATTTGCCGCAATTTTGATCTTTGCGGCAAGGTCGTTAATAAAACCCGGCACACCGTGTGCTGATTGAAAATCTGGCTTTGTTACAAAATCGACTGCACCTGCATTCATTGCATCAAAAACAGCCTCACTGACAACACTCACAACAATAACGGGCAACGGATACTGCGGCAGCAATCTTTTAATAAACTCAATTCCATTCATTTTTGGCATTTCCACATCACAAGTCATTACATCAGGGCTATATTTAAGAATTTTGTCCCTGGCATCAAAAGGGTCTGCCGCTGTCGCTACCACTTCTATATTTGGATCAGCTGATATTCCCCTTGCTAATACCTCTCTAAAAAAAAGAGAATCATCAACGATTAATACTCTTATTTTTCTGTTGATTCCCATGGTAATGACCTCACTTGCATTCATTTTTCATTTATTCCTTCCGATAAACAGCAGGCATTATATACCTAAACCCTGACATTCCTCTATTCAATGATTCTGAATGCCCTATAAACAAGTACCCGCCGTATTCCATATGATCATAGAATTTATTGACCAATTCCATCTTTGTCTCATTACTAAAGTAAATCATCACATTTCTGCAAAAAATGGTATGGAACTTTCTCTTGAAAGGAAACACGGCATCGATGAGATTAAATTTCCTATAGATGACTTCATCTTTCAATTTATCAATGACAATGGAACGATTAGGATCTTCCTTCTTAAAATAGTTAATTTTCCAGTGAGGCGGAAGAGGGGCAATACTCTCATTGGTATAAATCCCCTTCTTAGCAATATCCAAAACCTGTTCTGAAATATCTGTTGCTAAGATTTTGGTATTCCACCACATTTTTTCCCTGCCAAAATATTCATCAATGAGCATGGCCAATGTATATGACTCTTCACCAGTCGAACAGCCCGCACACCAAATTCGCATGTCTTTATCTTTGACCGTCTTTTCGAGAAAAGGAAGCACCTTCTCCTTAAAGTAATAAAAATGTTCCGCTTCTCTCATAAAGAAAGTATGGTTGGTCGTAATCTTATCTACCATGGTGATAATAGCTTTACCGCTCTTATCCGAGATAAGATATTGATAGTAATCCGTAAAACTAGTAAATCCATCCTGCAGCAGAACCTTTTGAAGTCTTCCTGTTATCAGTGCCTGTTTTTCTTTTTTCAAATGGATACCGTAATGGGTCTCAATAAATTCTGCAAGCAAACGGAACTCTTTTTCTGTAATTGTAACCATTACCCCCACAGCCTTATGGTTGACATTTGGAGAGAGACTAGGTCTCTCTCCATTACCTGATCACGAAATTAATGAACTCTCCTTACTTCTGAATATTTACCAAATTCATTGTCACTTAACGTAATATTTTGGGATCTTGTCGGAGCTGCTTCCGCATAGGATCCATTTAGGTGATCGTTCTTTTTCGCTTCCATCGTGCGTTCGATCCCATCATAGGAATCAGCAAACGTATTTGACTTTCTCAGCTTAAATCTGGCAACATGACCATTTAACACTTCAGCTTGACTGGCAAGTTCTTCGCTGGCAGAAGCACCTTCTTCAGAAGTGGCCGAAATCGTTTGAACGACATCAGAAACCTGCATGATTCCCTGATTAACTTGGGCAATTCCGGTAGCCTGCTCATTTGAAGCTGTTGCAATATCCCCTACAAGGGCTGCAACCTCTGTTACGCCATCAACGATTTTATTAAGGGCATCAGCAGTCTGATTCGCAATATGGGTGCCGCCTTCCACTTTCCTGATTGAGCCTTCAATGAGATCCGTTGTTTCCTTGGCAGCATTAGCTGAGCGGGCTGCTAAATTTCTCACCTCTTCCGCAACAACAGCAAATCCTTTTCCATGCTGTCCTGCTCTTGCTGCCTCAACGGCTGCATTTAAGGCAAGAATATTCGTCTGGAAGGCAATGTCATCAATGACTTTAATAATCTTTGAAATATTAGCGGATGCATCATTAATTTCTTCCATTGCTTGGAGCATTTCTTTCATTTGTAAATTGCCGTTAACAGCATTTGATTTTACATTCTCAGCAAGATCATTTGCATGGGTCGCATTTCCTGCATTCAGCTGCGTTTGTGATGAAATCTCTTCGAGAGATGCTGTCAGCTGTTCAATGGAACTTGCCTGTTCTGTAGCACCCTGTGAAAGGGAAATACTCGAATCTGATACTTGTCTGGATCCGGAAGCAACTTGTTCCGATGCATTTTTTAATTCGTTGATGATTTCATTTTGAGCATTAATAATTCTATTAATTGAAACTTTAATTTCCTCAAAGTCGCCTCGATATTCTCTTGCTATCCAAACATCAAGATTATTGCCGGATATTTCATTCAATACACTTGATATTTCATTTACATATGATGATAATGTCTCAAGACTATCATTTAAGGATTCTTTAATCTTGGCATGATCTCCCTTATAGTTACCCTTTACGCTTACTTGTAAATTTCCTTTTGACATTTCTTCCAGTACGGCGGAGGCTTCCTGTA
>CAZAEW010000033.1:0-40836 GCA_964484065.1 uncultured Bacillus sp. | reverse complement strand
ATTAAGGACCGCTCCAAAAAAACTGGATGAGGGTAAAAGAAAAGCTAAATGAAAAGACCATTCATCGCTTGATGGATGGTCTTTTCGATCATTTTACAAAGAAAATTATCCTTTTTCTTTCCCTTTCCTTTTGAATAATTTTCCTGTTAACCAGATAATCATCAAACCTGTTGAAAGCCAAAATGTACATAACACAAAGGCTAAACCAAAAAAAGGAAAGTTAAAAGCGGAAATTAAAATAAAAGATCCCGTAAAAACGGTAATCCAATTGGATGGATGATACCTTGAAATCAGTTTTGCTCCAATATATTGACTTAAAATGGTTACGCCAATGATAAAGGCAATGAGAGGCGGCAGCACTAACAGAATCGCAATTGGAATACCGACAACAGAAATAATTAACAGCAAAATGATTCCTATTAAAGCAAAGGATGCTAGTGCGCCAACAATAATTAGTTTTCCAGTTTGCTGTTTGAATAAGCGCAGGCTTTGCTCCCCTCTACTTTTCATAAGGATGCTGACCAAAATAGCTAGAAGTATTAAACCTACACTTAGCACAAAGCGAATCAGCCAGCTGCTAATTAAAAGT
This sequence comes from uncultured Bacillus sp., assembly GCA_964484065.1. GTDB lineage: Bacteria > Bacillota > Bacilli > Bacillales > Cytobacillaceae > JAEVLT01. Next base: position 40,247 of record CAZAEW010000033.1, on the reverse strand, counting down.
CCAAATCCTAGTAATAAATGGTTGACAGTATCACTTTTAAATTTAAATGCAAGAATGTTTTCTTTTACGTACGCACCTGCCTCTTGATTAACATTACCATTTATAACCAGAACAATTCCGTTTATCTTTGCCGTTTTAGAAATTTTCATATTTCCATTGATGACGATTGCTGAAATATCTACTTTTCCTTTTATATCAATGTCATGGCCAACAACGATGATGTTATCTACTTTTTCATTTGCAGGCATTACTGTTTTTTCTTCATTCATAATGGTTTTATCCATTGCATATGCAGGTTGCACAAAAACAAATGCAATAGATAAAACCATGAAAACAATTTGAACAAACCTTCTGCTTACCATTAGATTTCCTCCGCCCCTGCTGTTTTCCCAATAGAAGAAATGATATACTTTACAACCAACACAGTCATGGTAATCAGGAGCACAATAAAAGCTGCCGTTACTTCGACTGCAAACGGAATGGCAGAAATAATGGAAGGAATCGCATAGATTATGGCTCGGCTAATACTAAAGACCGTCTGAAAAATATGAACCCAAACGGTAAGAAATGGTGTGGTAGCCGCCAAAAAGATTCCCCCCAAAACACCCAGCATAAAAATAGCTGTTCGTTTGAGTCTTCCTGGATTAATACCCATTGATTCCAGTTCAATTTTTGCCAAAACACTGTCCTCTATCAGATCTGGAATTTCAATCTCCTGATAAGTCTCGATAAGCTGCTGCTTTAATGAAGTTAATTCATTTAGCAAATCCCTGCATGTTCCGCAACTATATAAATGTTTTTCAATCGCAGCCCTTTCCGGCTCGGTTAATTCATCATCCAAATAGTCATTTAGAAATTCAACGATATGTTCAGACATCTCATTCACCCCTTCTGCAGCTCTTTTCGCAAATTTTCCCGTGCGGCATTAATTCTTGATTTTACAGTACCTAAAGGAATTTTTAATATATCGCTAATTTCAGAATAAGAGTATCCTTGTAACTCCCTTAAAACCAGTGCATTTTTTTGATCGATCGGGAGTTTTTGCATCGCTTCTTTTATATTTATTTTTGTCATGGACTGTTCAATTGGATTTGCATACTTTTGAACCGATGTATTTTCAATTAATTCCTCGGAAAAAACAGTCTTCTTTTTTGTTAATTTTTTCTGTTTGTCATAACAAAGATTTGTTACGATCCGTGTGAGCCAGGAAACAAAAGCAAATTCATTTTCCAGTTTTGAAAGCGAATAATAAACTTTTACAAAAGCCTCTTGTGTAACATCCTCTGCTTCCATCCGGTCATTGAGAAGTGCGAAAGCGTGTCGGTACACACTTCCTTTATACGCGCTAATCAATTGCCGAAATGAATCCTGGTCACCTTTTTTCGCTTCTTTAATTATTCCATGCAAATCCTCTACCACAACTTTTCAGCCCCTGCTCCAAATCCAGTTCAGTTTCTCTGGATAATTAAATGACGAAATTACCGATAAAAAGTTCAACTCAGCGAATAAAATAAATATTAAAAATTTTTCAAAAAATACTTTTCAAATAGAGATTCCTAGTTTATCCTAAGATGAGTAAAATTACCATTCGTGATATTCCTACATGTAGCGTCATAATCTGCCCGCGGATAATTTAAACTAAAAATCATCCTTCGGATTCGATTTTTAATCTTTTTCTCATCCATTTTTAATGCAAGGATGTAAAATCAGCATTATGATTATTTACGCAATCAAAAAGCTTAACGCTTGATTGATTTTTTACCATGAATGTTTCATACTGTATGGTTAGTGCTAATAGTTGGAACAGTTGAGGTGATAATTATGTTAACTAAGTGGAAATTTTTCTTCAGCAATCAAAAAGTTAAATGGATCAGCCATTTTATTTATTATTTGGCGATTTTGCTTTTGCTATTTTTTATGTATGGTTTTAATGACGCCAGTGCAGGAAACTATATATACAATGATTTTTAAACCTGGAGGTTACCTCTAATGAGAATGCTTGATTCAATTAAAGAATACGCTATTGCGAACCCGGAAGCAATTGCATTTATCACCCCAAATAAGGGGATTACCTATAAGGAACTTTGGACAGAGTCCGAAAGGATTGCTTCCCTTCTTTTAGCTTTAAAACTTACGAAAAAAACACCTATTATGGTTTATGGCCATATGGAACCGGAAATGCTGACTGTATTTTTAGGATGTGTAAAATCCGGACACCCATATATTCCTGTTGATACTTCTATTCCGCTGGAAAGAGTGCAAAAAATTGCGGAAAGCTCAAAAGCGGAATTATTAATAAATGTATCAGGACAAACTTTATTATTGGAAGATTCCGCTGCTTTAATTAAAACACTTTATGAACTGGAAACATCTAATTTGTCCATTATTGAAGCCAGTCGGGAAAATTGGGTGAAAGAAAACGAAAGTTATTACATTATTTACACCTCAGGAAGCACCGGGAATCCTAAAGGAGTGCAAATTTCTGCTGACAATCTTCAAAGTTTTGTCGACTGGATGACAGCAGATTTCCCAATCAACGGGGGGCTTTGCTTTTTAAACCAAGCTCCATTTTCATTTGATTTATCCGTAATGGATCTATACCCCGCTCTAGCCACAGGCGGAAGTATATTTGCTATTACAAAGGAAATGGTTGCACGGCCAAAAGTTCTTTTCGAAGCGCTAAAATCATCCAATATACAAGTTTGGACATCTACTCCATCATTTGTACAAATGTGTTTAATGGATCCTTCTTTTAACCAAGAATTGCTTCCAAATTTGTCCGTATTTTTATTTTGCGGTGAAATCCTTCCTGGAACAATAGCAGAACAGCTTCTAGACCGATTTCCAAATGCAAAGGTGTTTAACACGTATGGTCCGACAGAAGCAACTGTAGCGGTTACGTTTGTAGAAATTACACAAGATATCATTAATGAATATCAAAGCCTTCCGGTTGGAAGACCAAAGAACGATACTAAAATCCTTCTCTTAAATGAAGATGGTACTGATACCAAGCAGGGTGAAAAAGGAGAAATTATCATCGTCGGTCCAAGTGTCAGCAAAGGATACTTAGGTCAGCAGGAGCTGACGGATAAAGTTTTCTCTTTGAAGAATGGAGAAATGGCTTATCGGACTGGTGATGCAGGTTATTTGGAGAAAGACCTTCTTTTCTACAAGGGAAGAATCGATTTCCAAATAAAATTGCATGGCTATCGCATGGAACTGGAAGAAATTGAATATCACATTGCAAAATCGCAATTTGTAAAATCTGCAGTGGTCGTTCCTGTATATCAAAATGAAAAGATCGAATACTTAGAAGCAGTGATTATCCCAGCAGATCATAGCTTTGAAAAAGAGTATCAGCTGACAGCTGCAATAAAAAAAGAGCTTGGAAATGTGCTGCCATCCTATATGGTTCCAAGAAAATTCTCTTACCATGATGAACTTCCGATGACAGCAAATGGAAAGATTGACCGGAAGCGCATCAAAGAAAAGGTAATGCTATGACACCGTATGGATCATTCTCATTCTTTATTATCATAGGTATTCTTTTATTGCCGACTGTTATTCTGGGATTAAATGGAAAGAGAATCCAGTTCTATAATATGGCCGTTTCGGTTATTGCATTAGCTCTTATCTTCTCATCGAAATGGAATGGGGCCATCGCATTAATATTGTTTACTGCATGGCAGGTTTTGCTGATTAAAGGATATGTAGCTTATCGCAAGAAAGCTAATAATGGGTTTGTTTTTTTTATAGCTGTTATTCTTTCCATTCTCCCGCTAGCTGTTTCAAAATTAATGCCGTATTTTGCAGCTGTCAATTTTGTTGGTTTTTTAGGAATTTCCTATTTAACCTTTAAAGGAACGCAATTAATTATGGAGACACGGGATGGATTAATTAAAAATAATCCCCCTCTTAGCAGGCTCTTATATTTTATCCTTTTCTTTCCAACCATATCATCCGGTCCAATCGATCGCTACCGGCGGTTCGAAAAGGATGAGAAGGCACAGTTGACTGGAGAGCAATATAAACAGTTCCTTTATGATGGAATAAATAAAATTTTCCTTGGTTTTCTATACAAATTCATTATTGGGTATTCCATCAATCATTTTTTTATTGCCAATATACCAAACATCGCTGATAACAACTTCTTAAATAACTTGTACTATATGTATGGATACAGCTTATATTTATTTTTTGATTTTGCCGGCTACACTGCTTTTGCGGTTGGTGTCAGCTATATTATGGGGATTAAATCTCCTGAGAACTTTAATAAACCTTTTATCAGCCGAAACATTAAAGACTTTTGGAACCGCTGGCATATGAGCCTTTCATTCTGGTTTCGGGATTATGTTTATATGCGGTTTATCTTTTGGTTCACAAAGAAAAAATGGATTAAAAATCGTAACATCATTTCAAACTTAGGTTATGTTTTATTATTTTTATTAATGGGCGTGTGGCATGGATTAGAAATACAGTATATTGTTTACGGTATCTATCATGCAGTGGTCATGGTGCTTTATAACTCCTTTGAACAGTTTAATAAAAAGCATAAATGGTGGCCGCAAAATAAATTCACTCATGTTGCAGCCGTGATTATTACATTCCATGTTATTTGCTTTGGATTTTATATATTTTCAGGATACTTAATTCATTGATAAGGGAGTCGATTTTAAATGGAATTTGAAAATCAAGTTATTGAATTATTAGCAGAAATTTGCCAAGACGATGTTGTTAAGGAAGATCCAAACATTGAACTTTTTGATACAGGCATTTTAGATTCTTTTGGTACTGTTGAATTGTTGGTTCAAGTTGAAGAACGCTTTGGGATTACTGTACCGATTACAGAATTTGACCGCGATACTTGGAACACTCCAAATAATATCGCGAAACAATTGGCTGATTTTAAATGAAAAAAGTCATTTTTACGCCATTAATTCTTGCCTTCGCGGTTTTAATCGGTATGGTCATCATTCCAAATAAATGGATTGAAAGCTTAATTCCAAAAAACAGAGTTAGTGAAGCAGCTACAGAACTTAATACACTCATGTTTCAAGGAAAGTATATACAAGGACAAATGCTGGAAGAGAAACAGTATTTACCTATTTATGGTTCATCAGAGCTCTCAAGGCTGGATCAATTTCACCCTTCAAACTATTTTGCAGTAAACAATCAAGGGTTTACCCCCTTTCTTGTTGGACGAGGCGGAACTGAGTCGTTAATTCATTTTCTCAATTTTTCAGAACATACGGATCAGCTTAAAGGGAAAAAGTTAGTATTCATCTTGTCTCCGCAATGGTTTCAGCCAAGAGGAGCGGATGAATCACATTTTGTACCCAATTACTCTACCCTTCAAGGATACGATTTCGCATTTAATAATAAGCTGGATCCAGATTTAAAGAAAAAAGCAATAAAACGGCTTTTGCACTATACACCTGTTAAAAATGATTTTATGCTATCAGCTCTCTATCAAGCTGAAATTTCCAAAGATCCTTGGGCAAAACGCAAAGCTCTTTGTATTAAGCCATTTGCCTATGCTTACCGGAATGTATTAGCGAAAAAAGATCTTTATTATTCTTTAGTTGACGGTAATTCCCGGCATCGCGTCATAAGCCCAAGAGTAAAGGATAAATCATGGGGTGAATTGGAAAATCAAGCAGCTGCAGCGGCTGCAAAAAAGAGCCGGAACAATCAATTTTTTGTTATCGATTCACAATTCAATAAAATAAAACATCGAGTCCCTTCTTTAAAAGGATACAAACGTGGAGCATCATATGGTAAATCCCTTGAGTATTATGACTTTCAGCTCGTCCTGGATCTTTTAAAAAAATCCGGTGCTGATCCATTGTTTATTTCTATCCCGGTAAACGGAAAATGGTATGATTATACCGGTTTCCCGAAAGACGGAAGATATGCCTATTACACTCGCATTAAAAAACAAGTTGAAAACGAAGGCTTCCAAATTGCTGATTTTTCAGGTCATGAATATGATCCGTACTTTATGAAAGATACGATTCATATCGGCTGGAAAGGCTGGGTTTACACAGATAGAGCGATTCTTGATTTTTATCATAATGGTTCTGAAAAAGCACTCATCGAGGCTAAGAAATAGCCGGTGGGTGTTTTTTTTCTTCCAGTACCCCTTTTAGAAAATCGTTTTAGGACCGTTTTTATGTTATCCCACTTTTCTTAATTTTTGCTTAACAAATGCAGGGATATTTCTTTTTAAAAACAAGCTGGTACTCCCAGGAACATAGCGGTATAATATAAAAGATACTAGAATGTTTGCAGGGAGATGAAATGATGCTGTCAAATATTGGTATACCTGGATTAATCTTAATTCTAGTTGTGGCTTTGGTGATCTTCGGACCTAATAAGCTTCCGGAAGTTGGACGGGCATTCGGAAAATCCATCAGGGAATTCAAAAAAGCAACTGAAGGTTTAACAAATGACATTAAGGAAGAAATGAAAGAAGATATTAAAGAATCAAAAACAGAAAAAGTTGATTTGAAAAAATAGCGATTCAAAAGGAGAGCAGCAATCTGCTCTCCTTTTTTATGAATTTCTTTCTGTTCAAGATTTTTTATCATATTTTACACTATGCCAGCCCTACCTTAAATTTGCTCTGGCAAATGCCCGAAATTGATCCTTTAGTTTTTGACGAGATTTTTTGTTTCTCAGCAAATAAGCTGTTCCTATAGCTGCTCCAGTCATCATTAATCCTTTTCTCATCTCAATACCCCCTCGAAAATTGGCTACTCTATATTTTTTCCCTGATTTTTTAGCCTTTACTCAATCCGAAAGCGGACATTTAATGGGGATATTTCCATTTTAACTAAAGTAAAATGCCCACCGGCTGGCGAGCTCCCTTTTGCCCCTTTCCCCTTATCCAGGGGGAAGGGAAAGACCTTTAAAATTCATATTCAATTAATTATTGAAGCATCATTGCCGTCTTCATCATTTCATTTTCTTTTTCGTACTGTACCAGTAATTGATTCAAAAGGGCTGCAGCTTTTTGCTTGTTATTGTTTGTTACTGCTTCCTTCAACTCATTGTAGGTTTTCCAACTGTTAACCATCTTTTCTCCATGAACTTTTTTTAAAAATTCTTCCTTCGTGATTTTCCCATCATTATATTGCTTTTGCATCGCATCAAATTTTGATTTTTTTTCCATTTTCCATTTTTCACGCTTTTCCGCATATTCGGGACTAAGCCATTTTTCTCTCATTTTGCTTCTTTCACTAATCACCCTTGACCATTCCTTTTGTTTTTCAGGAGTATATACAGTTACCAATGAAAGAAGCTTTTGTTCTTTTAGTTTCATTTTTTCATGCCAGTTTTTATCCATCAGATGATGATTTCTTTCATCATGGCAGTTACACGGTTCTTTTACCCCTTTTCCGGTTGTTGTGTTGGCTGCGAATGCCGCTCCCGGGATCGTAATAAGTGCAGCCAAAAGCAAAGCCATCGTTCTTGTCTTCACAATTTTTACAACTCCTTCTACTCAATGTTAAAAAATGGAACAGAATATATCATTCCCCTTAATCAAAAAAATATTTACCAATTACAGAAAAAATTTCATGCAAAAGGCTTGTATAATTAAACTAATTATAGTATTCTTCATATATAGAAAATGTGAATTATTTCACATATCATTACTGAGCATCAGCTCAATATTTTTTGTGAAGATTTGTGAAATGATTCACAATGCAGATACTTAAAAATAGGAGAGGTTAAAAAATGGGAAGACCAAAAGTAGTAATCTTAGGTGCAGGATATGGCGGTTTAATTACGGGGAAAAAGCTGGAGAAGCTTTTAAAATCCGGAGAAGCAGATGTAACGATTATTAATAAACACGGGTACCACTATCTGACAACACAATTGCATAAAATCGGTGCAGGGACTGCTTCAGACAGCAAGATTGCCATGAATATCAGCGATTTAATTGATCCAGCTAAAACGAATTTTAAAAAAGGAACGGTTTCTTCCGTCAGCATCGAAAATCAGTCCGTCCTACTTGAAAATGGGGAAAAAATTGAGTATGATTACTTACTTCTTTCCCTTGGGTTTGAGGTAGCAGATTTCGGTATTCCTGGAATTAAAGAAAATGCGTTTGAAATCCGCAGTTTCAGAAGCTCTAAAATCATGTACAATCACATTGAAAAGCAGTTTTCCCTTTATAACGAAGATCATGATCCTTCCCGTCTTACTTTCGTAGTTGCCGGCGGCGGATTTACTGGCATTGAAATGCTTGGTGAATTGATTGATAATGCTCCGCGCCTTTGCAAAAAATTTAATGTTCCATTTGAAGAAGTTAAAATTGTTGCTGTCGAAGCAGCTCAGACTTTATTGCCTTTTTTCGAGAAAGAATCTGTTGACTATACAACAGATTACCTTAAAAAGCATGGAGTTAAAGTGATGACCAGCACAAAAATTCTGGAATGCACCCCAGATAAAGTAGTACTCGAAAATGATCAGGAAATCTTAACAAAAACGTTAATTTGGTCATGCGGGGTAAAAGCCAATTCCATTCTCGAAAACTGCGGTGTTCCGCTTGTAAGAGGAAAAGTGCCGGTCGACTCTTATCTTCGTGTTCAAAATATGAAAAATGTCTTCTGCATTGGTGATTGCTCCTTATTTATGAAAAATGAAAAAATGGCTCTTCCTCCGACAGCCCAAGTTGCTCTTCAAGAAGCGGCTGTTTGTGCCCAAAATATTGCAGCAACCATTCGCGGTGAGAACCTGACCGCTTTTGAATACCACCACAAAGGCTCTGTTGCATCGATTGGATTGCTTGCAGCAGTGGGAAAAGTCGGCAAATTCCGTCTCTCCGGATTATTCGCCGCTTTCATGAAGCAAGTAATTGAAGCTCGTTACCTGTTTATACTTGGCGGACCTTCACGAATTATCAAACAGCATTTTGGGACTGGCCAAGAGAAAGTAAAAGTATCTGCAAACCATTAATCTCTTCTCATATATTTTTCAGGGCGTTCTCTTCATGAGACCGCCCTGATTTGTTTTATATTCTTCCCTTATCCCCCGATAAACATTTGTGACCAATAGTTGCCGGTTGCGGTATAACCAACACCAATTTTTGTATAGCTTCGGCTTAAAATGTTTTTTCGGTGCCCTTCACTGTTCATCCAAGCCATTACAACCTGTTGTGCGGTCCGCTGTCCCATCGCAATATTTTCCCCCGCCGTTCTGTAGGTTACACCGAAATCCCTCATCATATCAAATGGAGAGCCATACGATGGACTGGTGTGGGAAAAATAATGTTTTCTGTTCATTTCATTCGTTTTCGTCTGGGCTACTTTGCTTAACGCCGAGTCTGCTGTAAGCGGTGCGAGGCCGTGTTTCCTTCTTTCATTATTCGTAAGTTCAATTACTTGCATGGCCGTTCTGTTTATCCCAGTATTCGAAACAGGGGTTGGGGCTGCCTGGGGAGGAACTGCACTTACACCCCCCTGACTTTGGGACCCTGCCGGCTGATTATTTGCCGGTTGAAACGAATAATACCACGATTGTCCATTGGAAACCCTTTTGCTGTGCGGGAATTGATCGCTAGCTAAATCGGTACTGTATGAATTTTGATCTATGGTGATATATCCATTGCCAACCCGCTGAATTTCAGAGGATGTATACAATGAATGATTATTTTGGTTTGATACATTTGTCGGGCGCATGGGCTGTTTTAAATCACCGGTGGAAACATTTCTTGGCCCCCTAATATCTTCACTCACCCGATTTCCATCATTAGCGCTGCATGCGGTAAGGGCTGCAATGACAATAGAAGTGATTGCCAGCTTTGCTTTTTTTAGGTGCAATATTACAACCTCCTCCTTTGACCTGATGGTCTCTCATATTTTTTCCGGATCGAAAAAATATATGGGTGGAAATATACGTGAAAGCTGACCCCTTCAAAGAAACGAAATGAAGCCACCTTTTTAAAAGGTGACCTTCTTCGTTCAATATACATCTTTTTTTGTAAAAGCAAGAAAAGCAACCAGCAACGCTGCTGCCCACCAAACAAGGAGGACAATTAGCGAAAAAGAAAGCGTCATTCCCTCAATCGGCGGTGCCAGCCCTTTTAAATAGTCTGTCAGCCGTAAATTAACCATAAATAAGTACTTTGCGGAGTGCCACGAGGATACCATATTACTTAAAATGGCCCCGGAGATTAATGCAGCCAGCATGACCCCCATTCCCGCAGCAGTACTTCGTATTAACACGGAAAGCATAAACGATAATGTCCCGACAACTATGGCGACGAACCAGACTAATCCCAAGTCCATTAATAAGTATTGCCATGTATCAAGAAGCTTCACCGCTGAAGTATTTAAACCCGAATCATTTACGGAAAAACCAGTAAGAATGGGTGCCTGCCATCCTTTATATCCAAACACAATTCCTGAAAATAGATAAGAAAGAAGCCCTGAAATAAAAATAATTAATGAAACCGCTAAACAAAGGGTAATATATTTACTCAGCAGCACTTTCCATCTTCGGACAGGTCTCGTTAACAACAGTTTTATAGCCCCAATACTGTGCTCAGACGACACCAGGTCACTTGCAATGACCATAACCATTAAAGGTAAAAATAAATCAATTGAGTTTTCAAGGAATGTCCTCATAAAGGTCGGCGCTCCAGGCTCTGAGGGATTTATGTCATGGTCAAGATAATATTGCTGCTGCTGAAGTGATATCTGAAGCTGTTTTTTCCATTCAGGTGAAATACGGCTTGAAGTCAAGCGATTTTGCGTATCAATAATCTGCTGCTGCAGAATGGTTCTCCAATCGCTAGTTCCTAATTTTTCCCGTTGTGTTTGGACTGTCTTATATTGAGCATATGTAAAAAGAATAACCAATACACCGATAATGGCTGCAATCACCAGGATCCTTTTTTTAGCCATCAGCTTCATCATTTCATTTTCAATTAAGCTAATCAATCGAGTCGCCCCCTGTCAGTTCAAGGAACAGTTCTTCTAAAACAGGCAGTTTTCGATTCATTTCCGTCACACGTACGCCCGCTTCAACGAGCTGTTTATTCCAATCTGGGATCTTGTCTTCAACATATTCGGTTAAAATGGCTCCATCTGCTTTCTCTTCAATGGCAGTGCAGCCGGCTAGAATTTCTCTGCCTTTTTCATAAGGCTGGAATCTCCATTCGACCCGCTCGCGATTGGATAATAAATGGTGAACGGTATCTGTCTTGATGATTGCACCTTTTGAAATAATAGCTACTCTGTCGCACAATAGCTGAACCTCGCTTAATAAATGACTTGATACAAGGACACTCAGTCCTTCTTTTTCGGCGAGAAAACGAATAAATTCCCTCATTTCACGGATACCCGCAGGATCCAATCCATTAGTGGGTTCATCCAAAATCAGTACCTTTGGACTTCCAAGCAGTGCTTGGGCAATTCCCAGCCGCTGTCTCATTCCAAGAGAGTACGTTTTTACTTTATCGTGGATACGTTCCGTCAACCCGACAAGTTCCGTGACTTCTTTTATTCTGCTTTCACCGACTCCATCTAACATCCTTGCAAAATGAAAAAGATTGTCCCATCCCGACAAATAAGGATATAGTTCTGGATTTTCAACGATGCATCCAAGATTCTTCAAGGCATCATAAAATCGTGTTTGAATATTAAAACCGCAAATCTTAATGGTTCCGGAAGTTGGTTTGATTAAACCGACCAGCATCCGGATGGTCGTTGTCTTCCCCGCACCATTTGGTCCAAGGAACCCAAATACCTCCCCTTCCATTAATTCAAATGTGATACCTTTTATTATTTCCTTTTTACCAATTGTCTTTTTTAGATTTGAAACAGTTAATGTCGCCTTTGCCATTCGTTATGCATCTCCTTACCATGTAAGCAATGCTGCGGTCCGCTCCGCTATGAGGTGATAGCCTTTTGCATTTGGATGGAATTTGTCAGAGTATAAATAATCATTTACTTTTAATTCAAATAAATCAAAGGTTGGAACAAAAACAACTTTAGGAAAATCTGCACTTACTTCGGCACTGTCATAATTCCACTTCCGGACAATTTTAGATGTATCCTTGCCTTCAGATAAATTTATAAACGGATTGTACAGGCCTATGAAAAATATGTTCGCATCTGAATTTATCTCCCGGATTTTCCCTAAAATAAATCGCAGATTTTCCAGGTACTTGTTCTCAACCGCTGCAATATTTCCAGTTTGATAATCTTGAAGTCCTTGTCCGCCTCTGAATAGATCATTTCCGCCGATGGTGAACAAAATATAATCAGCAGTGCTTAGCTGCCTGCCAACCTCCGGCTGCTGGATTTGATTTTTTAACTGATCCGAAGTTTGGCCGCTAATCGCCAGATTAACAAGATTAACCTTTTTTTTCGTCCTTTTTTTAATTTCATCGACAATATCACCTGTGTATCCTTTTCCTGTATCATCCCCCAAACCTTTTGTCAACGAATCTCCAAGAGCCGTAATCTTCAATGTACCTTTATTAACTTCCTTTTCAGCTGTTTTATTGACTATCTCAATCTTGTCCGGCTTTTCAGCGTAATATTCTTTTAAAGTCCAGCCGAGTCCGACAAGCCAAAGCATACCTAAAAATGCTGAGATAATAGTAATCAAGCGAATCGCTTTCTTGTTCATCTAACCTTCTCCCTTTCAGGCATTATCTACCTTCCATTTAATCACATTTCCCAGCAGAATCAAAACATGGGCAGCATTAAATGAAGTTTCAAGAAACGTTCATAATAATCCTTTTATCTTTGTTGTTTATTTATCTCTAAATCATTATGATTACATTAGTAATATGAACATATTGTTTTGCAGGTTTTATTTCTTAACAGCAAAGGAGACACAGATGAATACAATCTCAATTATCACAATTGGAGCAGTTGGTTTATTGAGCGGATATGCCATATTCCTGGTCAATCAACAAAAACATAAATTTTCCAGTCTTCCTGGAATGGTCATCGCAACTGCCATCGGAACGATCACCGGCCTCATCGGAGGTTACTTAACAGGGGTTCTCTCTGAAGACCTTTTCTTGGCGAGCGGGATTGGTACAATTGTTGGATTTATGTTCGGGTTCCTTACAGGGCAGCCGTCTGGAATCCTTCCAATTCTAAGCGGATCAGTATCGGGATTAATGAGTGGGATTGTTGGGGCCGTTTTTGGCATCAGCCTCAAGAGTCAAAACCCATTTCTGATGCTGGTCATCTTATTGGTTTTTTATGTAATTATTCTTGGATTTGTCATCCTGTTTATAAAAGTTGAAAGCAATGAAAAACTTGCACTTGATACACAGGCACTTTCACCTTTCGTTATTATTTCAGCTGGAGTTGTGCTCTTATCCATGTTCTTATTCTTGTACAGCAGCGATATTATTAAAGCTCCAAGCCTGACCGCAGCTGCTCAGGCACAAGAAACTCAAACAGCGGATTCAAATAATCAACGTAATTCAGCTTCAGCTGATACCGTGCTGGATGTAACAAAGAAAACAGCTCCTGTAATCAAAATGGAGGTAACTCCCACAGGGTATACCCCGAATGTGATTCATGTTAAAAAGGGAGTCCCTGTAAAACTGGATATCCATAACCCGCTCGAAAACAGCTGTTTATCCACCTTAAATATGCCTGACTTCAATCTAAACAATATCAATTTAAAAGTTGGAACGACGAACCTTTCCTTCACTCCTTCAGCTGCAGGAGAATACACCTTCAGCTGCGGGATGGATATGTATAAAGGAAAAATCATCGTTGAAAATTAACCAAAAAGCAAGAGCACACTGTATAAACAGTGTGCTCTTGCTTTTTACTATCATTAAATGACTCCTGTTTGTTCCGATTGACGATTTTTTCGTCTTTTTTCTGCTCGAAGGACATTGACAGTTAGATATACCCCTGTTACTGTTAAGATCATCATCGCTACTGCGGTTAAGTCAATTAACCATTTAATGCTTGTAGTGCCTATTCGTCCCTCATGAAGTCCTCGTATGAACCCCATTAATGAATTTTGATTTCTGTTCTGATAGAATCCTGCATCTCCGTTAAATCGGTTTGGACGATTAAACTGTCCGTTCCCACCGAAACGATTCTGTTCTTGAGATTGACCATTGCTGTCAAAGCGATTTTGATATTGTCCGTTTCCGTTATTGTTTTGCGTTCCATCCGGAGCAGATTGTCCTTGAGTGAATTGGTTGGGATTATCCTGACCTTGGCTAAACTCCCCTTGCTGAAAATTGCCTCTAAACCCCGCTCCAGGACCGCCTTCAATCCCGCCTCGTCCAGATTGGCCAATCAGCCATGGTTCAGACATTAATAATCCTGTTAATGCTTCAAAAAAGATAAACACAGAAGCAATTAAACCTATCCATAAGTGTGCCTTTCTTGTTTGTTTCATTTAAGATAGCTTCTCCTTTCTCTACTCTGACGGTTTAGACTTTGATGTTTTTTCATCAGATGGATAGAACCATTATGAAAGGAGTTCCTTAAGATTTTCTTAAGATTAGCCCTTTAATTCTTAATTTTTTGCGCTTTTGGAAAGGTAATCTCAAACGATGTTCCTTTTCCGATACTGCTCATCACCTTAACTTTACCATGGTGTTTATCGATAATCCATTTGGCAATAGACAAGCCTAATCCTGTTCCTTCAGCATTTGTGCGCGATTTATCACCTTGATAAAATCGGTCAAAGACTTTTGGAATATCTTTTTCCTTGATCCCTATTCCTGTATCCTTAACATGCAAAAGAACGGAAGAGTGATTTTGAGAGCAGCTAAGCCGTATTTCCCCGCCTTCTTTTGTAAATTTAATTGCATTATCAAGCAGAATCACAACCAATTGATGAATCCTTTCTTTATCTCCCATAAAACTGATAGCCTCAGTGCTATCAAGAATAAGTGACTTTTCTTGAAATGAGACAATTTCTTCATATTGCTGAACAATATCAGCCAATAATTCATCAAGCCGAAAAAGTTGTTTTTTTACTTCGATTTGATCAGAATCTGATCTTGCTAACGTTAAGAGGTTTCCGACAAGTTTAGATAAACGTCTTGATTCATTTGAAATCGTTGAAACATCGACAATTTTGTCTTTTATCGATGCAGACGGAGAACGAAATAGCAGGTCCGTTTTCGCTTGGATGACCGCTAATGGTGTCCTTAACTCATGGGAAGCATCGGAAACAAATTGCTGCTGTTTTTCCCATGCTTTTTTAATCGGGACAAGCGCTCTTCCCGCTAGAAAATATCCGGAAACAACTGCACAAATAATTCCAATCCCGCAGCCAATTGCGATAATAAGCAACAGACGGTCCAATAATTCTTTTTCTGAATTCGTATTACGAATGGATTGAATCGTTACCTTTCCAAAATCCGGGTCCTCTACTTGAACGGCAATGTACCGAAAAGAAAAATCGTTCACATCAATATCCGTAAGTTTATCCAGCACTTTTGGCTTTATCAGCTTTTCATTGCCGACAAAGATTTCTGCACCGCGATTTTGACCAAGCAGCTTATGATGACTGTCCCAAAGAAGGGTAATAATCCTTGGATCTCTCCTGATGGGCATCCCATCTGGATTACCATCTCCATCAACGCTTTGTCCTTGATCTTGAAAGCGGCTGACAGAGTCTAATAGAGAGCGATTTACATCCCGATATAATTGATTTTGAGTATAAAAATAAATAATCGAACCAAGGATGCTGATCAAAACAATAAAAACAATTGAATTAATAAAGGTAAGCCGAACATGCGTCTTTTGAAACATTGATTACTCCTCTATTCCTCATTTAACATATAGCCGACACCTCGGATTGTTTTGATATCCGTATGATAGCCGAATGGTTCTAATTTTTTTCGAAGATGATGCATAAATACCTCGACAATCGCTATAGTCGTATCGGAATCAAAGCCCCAAACCCTGTCATAAATCTGTTCTTTTGTTAAGATGGCGCCTTTATTTTGAATTAAGTATTCCAAAAGTTCATATTGTTTCGCCGTTAGTTTCATCGGTGTATCATCAACATGAATCTCTCTCTCTTTTCCCATTAGTTCGATACCCCTGTATTGTATCGTTTGGCTCGTGGTTAAACTTCCGCTTCTTCTTAATAAAGCTCGAATCCGCGCTTTTAATTCAGCAGCCTGGAAGGGTTTTGTTAAATAATCATCACCGCCGCTGTCCAATCCGGTAACACGGTCTTCCAACGAATCCCGGGCTGTCAGAAATAGAACAGGAATTTTCAATCCCTCATTTCGAATTGTCTTCAAAACCTCAAAACCGTCCATCTCCGGCAGCATCACATCTAAAATGATCGCATCATGAATATTTTGCTCCGCTAAAAACAGCCCATCTTCCCCGTTAGATGCCTGGTCGACTTCAAACTCATCAGACAACAGCTGAACAATCGATTCAAGCAATGGAATATTATCTTCGACAACCAATAAACGCAAGGTTAGCCCTCCTTCTAGACCCAATATCTTTTTACCTCTAGTATAATGAATCTTTTCATATTTTTATATTGAAATAAAGCGGTCGCTGCTGCGATCGCTTTATTCATAACGTAATGCCTGAATAGGATTAAGTTTTGAAGCTTTATTTGCTGGGAATACTCCAAACACAACGCCGACAATAAGCGAAAAAAGGAATGAAAAGAGAACAACTGAGCTTGAGAAAGAAACAGATAAGCTAAGGGCTGACCCTAATATTTTCCCGAGCCCGAGCCCGAATAAAATTCCAATTATACCGCCCATCGCACTAAGAACAACTGATTCAATTAAGAACTGGAGCAAGATATCGCGCCGTTTCGCACCAATTGCCTTTCTGATACCAATTTCTTTCGTCCGTTCAGAAACAGATACAAGCATGATATTCATGATTCCGATCCCGCCGACTAGCAATGAAATACCGGCAATACCGCCAAGCATCATTGTCATCGTGTTCGTAACAGAGCTCATGGTATTCATTAAATCCTGCTGGTTCATAACACTGTAGCTGTCTGTTTTATTCGGATACATACTTGCCATTGCGTTTTGAACTTCAGCCACAACCAGATTCATATCCTGCTTGTCTTTACCTTGCAGGTAAACTTGATTAATACTTGTCGATTTAACTAAACGTTCGGCAGTACTTAGTGGAACAATGACAACATCATCACCGCTTTGACCCATCGAACTTCCTTTAGAAGCAAGGACACCGACTACCTTAAAGGAATTTCCGTCTATTTGAATATATTGCCCAACCGGATTTTGTGTTCCAAAAAGGGTTTGCGCCGTTGTTGCCCCAATTACGGCTATTTTTTGCCGGTATTCAATGTCTAAATCTGTCAGAAACCGGCCGCTGCTGACTTTCGTATTTCGCACCGTTTCATAGGCTGCATTCGTACCGGTTAACGTCGTTTGCGACGAAGTTTTGTCCTTTTTAACACTTACTCTTCCGGAGACAACTGGAGATAGAGCTTTAACACCATTTAATTTTCCAAGCTTGTCAATTTTGGCTTCTGTTAATGATAAGTCTGTTCCAAATGTATTGATCGTGATTAGATTGGTCCCCAAGCTATTGATCTGACTAGTCACATTGGAAGTTGAACCTTGTGCAATCGAAACAAGCACTATGACAGAAGAAACGCCGATGATTATACCAAGCATAGTCAGGACAGAACGCAGTTTGTTGCTTTTTATACTGCGAAGAGCCATTTTAATAGATTGTAAGATTGCCAATGCGTTCACCCTCATTCTCAAACAGTTGTCCATCCTGGATACGAACCATCCTTTTTGCCTGCTTCGCAATGGATAAATCATGTGTGATCAAAATAATGGTATTCCCTGCACTATTTAATTCTTTCATCAGTTGAAGAATTTCCAGGCTTGTTTTACTATCAAGCGCACCTGTCGGTTCATCCGCCAATAATATGGAGGGATTGCCGACAAGCGCCCGTGCTATGGCCACCCTTTGCTGCTGTCCGCCTGAAAGCTGCGTTGGCAAATGGCCTGCCCTGTCTTTTAAACCAACTTTCGTCAAAGATTCATAAGCCTTTTCACGCCGTGCTTTTGCTGATACTCCGCTATAAATGAGCGGCAGTTCTACATTCTCGAGTGCTGTCAGCTTTGTCAGCAGATTAAAGTTTTGAAAAATAAAACCGATTTTTTGATTCCGAATCATAGCTAAATCATTATCGTTCATCCTGCCGATTTCTTTTCCATCAAGATAGTATTCTCCTGAATCCGGCCGATCGAGACATCCCACCATATTCATCAGGGTAGATTTTCCTGACCCTGAAGGACCAATGATGGCTAAAAATTCACCTTTGTCTATGTTAAGGGAGACATTGTTCAAAGCGTGAACCGTCTCTCCTCCAAGCTTATAAGATTTCATTAAATTGGAAATCCGGATCATCGGTGTGCTCATTAATTACCACTCCTTGCCCCAGAATTTCCTCCTCCAAAACCGCCTGTACGATTCATCCGATTATAACCGCTGCCTCCGCCCATTCCGCCAAAGCCGCCAAACATGCCGCGGGAATTGCCATTTGTTGTTGTTGTATTGCTGACAGCAAGATTAGGCAAGCGAACGATCTGACCTTCTTTTAACCCTTCGGTGATTTCTACATTATCTTCATTTGCCAAGCCTGCTTTGACTGTCACTCTATTTGCTGACCAGTTTTGCCCCTGGCTTTGATTTTGCCCTTGAGTTTGTGATTGAGTCGAATTGTCAGATGCTATAATGACAAATTTTTCTCCATTCTCTGAATGAACTGCATCAAGCGGAACATAAAGAACATTATCCTTACTGGCAGTTAAAATGCTTGTTTCTGTACTCATTCCAACTTTTAAGTTTTGCGGGTTGTCAATCGATACCGTTACATCGAAGCTGGAAACCCCATTCGTTGAAGTTCCTTCATTGGCAATCGAGACTACTTTTCCTGTATATGTTTGATCTGGAAGAGCATTTACTTTAATTGTTGCAGTCTGGCCAACTTGAATTTTAGGAATATCAAGCTCATCAATAGAGGCAACTGTCTGTAACGAGCTATAGTTGGTCAAATGTGCAACCACTTCTCCTGTTTGAACCCTCTCTCCAGATGAAACCGCAATGGTCGTAATCACGCCATCTGCGGGTGCAGTTATAGGGTCGCTTCCATCTGTGAAAGTGATCAATTTTTCGCCGCTCGTTACGGATTCTCCTGCTGAGACTAATACTTCATCAATAGCATTATTGTTAATTGGTGATTTAATATCTTCCGATGTTACCGGCTGAACTGTCCCAGTGCCGCTCACTTTTACCTCAAATTTTCCTTTTTGAACCTGGGCTGTCCGGTTTTGAATTACTGATTGCTGGGTATTATTGTTGGATTTTGAATTAAAATATTTGTAACCTGCAAATCCTACAATAAGAATGCCAATAACAATAAAAATCCACTTCTTCATCTTCTCTGCTCCTTTTTTGTACATGGATTCCTTTTGATGATCTTTTATCCAAAACAATTCTCAAGATTGGATAAGCTGATTATGATGTGCTTCCCTTAACTTTTCCTTAAAATTTTTAAGATCCTTAAAGCGGAAATAAAAAACCTGAACACTCAATTGCCCTGTAACCATTTAAGAGCAATTGAGTGTTCAGGCATTTAAAGAAAAGCTTTGCACTATTTTTACTGTTTTACAGGAGTATCTGCTTGTTGAACAGATTGATCTTTTTGCTTCATAAACGGCCACCAATTGGCAGATCCAAAGGTTTTAACCATTACTGGGACAAATAATGGCAGGATGAAAAGAGCATATAATGCCAAACCAATTAAAAGAATCGTTGCAATTTCAAGAAGGGATAGAACACCCGAAGGCATCATTGCTCCAAAAGTCCCTCCCAGAATGATCGCAGCAGAAACGATTACCGTCCCCATTTTTTTCATTGATTGTAAAATGGCATGCTCTACCGGCAGATGAGAATATTCATTAAAACGGTCCATCAAAAAGATGCTGTAATCTATTCCGAGAGCAATTAAGATTACAAATGCGAAGAACGGAACTGCCCAACTGATCCCCTCGTATCCTAATCCATCCACAAAAATAGTTTCTGAAATCGCCATTGAAGTATAGTAGGTTAATACTAAAGAACCGATCAAGTAAAGCGGCATAATCAAAGAACGCAGCAAAATCATAAGGATGATCCCAATTCCAATAAGCATCAGTACAACCGTACGCGAATAATCATGCTCTGAAATCGTATTAAGGTCATGATAAATACTAGTTACACCGCCGATGGCAATTTGGGCATTTTCCAGTTTTGTTCCTTTTACTGCGCGTTCGACTGCCTGCTTTATTTCCGGCACCCGTTTAATGGCTTCATTAGAATATGGATTCTTTGTAAAGACTACATCCATTGTCATGACTTTTCTGTCTTTAGATAAATACGTATCTAAAACCTTTGAAAAATCTTTGCCATTTAATACTTCTTGCGGAATGTAGAAGCCATTTTGTTTTTGGTCTGCTACGCCTGCCAAATAATCTTGAGCAGAGTTTAGACCTTTTGAAACTTCGGTAAGACCGTCTGCACTCTGGGTAAGACCTGAAGTCAATTGATCAATTTGCCCTCCAAGATCTTTAAACCCGCTCAGAAGCTGAGTTTGTCCGCTGTTGATCCCGGTTAATCCTGCATCAAATTGCGAGAGATTGCCAATGATTTGTCCTTGTCCCGCAGCCATTTGGTCAAGTCCGGCTTGCTGCTGTTCAATTCCTTGAATAAGCCCTTCCATACCGGCAATTAATTTTTCTTGCCCGGCAATGGCCTGATCAAAATTGGCATTTGCCGTACTAATTCCAGTTTGTATTCCAGCCAAGGCGGCATTGAGCTGCGCGATGCTGGAGGAAAGTGAACCTTGACTGTTCGGATCTGTTAAAGATAAAGCCATATTGACATGACCTTTAATTTTTTTAACATCTTGGTATTGTTCATAAGAAAGATTCTTATTTTGATAGTCTTTTTCAAGATTCGCAAAGTATGGATCCGTTTCTATCAAAATACTATGAAGAGAATTGATTCCAGCAGCAATCCCTTTATAATTCGTTAAGAGAGTGTTTAAGCCTGCATGTGCTTGCTGGTAGCCTTGTAAAAGCTGTTTATTTCCAGCCAAAAGCTGTTGTGCACTTGTCTTTAATTTTTCTAACCCGTTTTTTAGTTGGGCTGAACCCGCAGAGCCTTGATTTAATCCATCTTCAATTTGAGTTAGCCCGGTTTTTAAAGGGGCCATTCCATTTTTCAATTGATTAGTCCCGTCTATTAAACTGGAAATACCGTTTGCAGCTTCCTTCATTTTAGGCTGATTGGCAGACAGCTGACTGCTTGCCTCCTGAAGACCGCTGCTTATTTGAACAATCCCGTCATTTCCTTTTCCAAGTCCATCATGAAGGCTTTTTACCTGCTGAGAAATATAAAGATCATCAACTGGAGAGCCCATCGGCCTGCTCACAGAGCGAACTGATTTGACATCACTGACCTTTTTCAGTTCAGTGCTTACTTTTTCCGCTAAAGACACATAGTCTGATGTATCCATTTTTTCGTCATTCTTAATGACAATTTGCGTCGGCATCGATTCTCCCGGACCGAAAGAAGCAGAAACAATATTAAAGCCTTTTATCGAATTAAAGTGATCGCCAATTTCCTCCAGCGAGTTAAACGATAAATGCCCCTTGTAAATAAACAGAAACGGCACGGACACAAAGGCTACAATTAGAAAAGCAATCAATGGCCGGGCAAGAGCAAATTTGCCTGCAAAGCCCCAAAATTTGCTTTCAGAATGCTCAAGCTTACCCTTAGCCGGCCAGAACAATTTTTTGCCAAGCACTGCCATGAAAAACGGCACGACCGTCACGAGTGCCAGCAGCAAAACGGCAACTCCAATCGCCACAGCGGAAGCAGATTGGTATAATTTAAAAGTTGACAAGCCGATCGATGCAAAACCGATCATGACTGCCAATCCGCTGAAAAAGACGGTTTTACCGGCTGTGCGATACGTTTCTAAAATCGATTCTGTTACAGAATCCCGGTGCGACATTTCTTCTTTAAAACGGCTCAAGAGTAATATGCAGTAATCAGTTCCGATACCAAACAATACAGCAACGAGGAAGATCTGCGTAAAAGTAGACAGCGGAAAGTTCACTTTATCTACTAAAATTGCCACTACCGACTGGGCCGTGAGGTAGGTAATCCCAACAGTGACCAGCGGGATGACAGGAGCAATAATGGATCTGAAAACGAGAAGCAAAACGGCTAATATAAACACTACCGTGATCCCTTCCGTTTTTTTCAGCCCCTCTTGAGAATTAGTGACTAGGTCTTCATCAATCATCCAGCTGCCGGTATAGTAGTGTTCCAGTTTCGTCTTTTCGATTGCTTTATATAAATCTTTCGATATTTCTTTACCTTCTCTGCCGTTTGCTGTTACATTTACGGAAACGAGAATGGTTTTTTCATCTTTTGAAACAAGCTGATCTTTTAGTTCTTTATTATTAAAATGAGAAGTAATCGCGGAAATTCCCAGTTCTTTTTTATGGTCTTCCAGCAGATTTACGGCCTTTTGCGCTTCTGCGAAATCTTTTTCCGTCAGCTTTTTATTGCTGTGAAAGACGAGGGCGGTTAAAAGATCTTTTCCGCTGTTCTCCTTTGCCTGCGAGTCTTTCATAATTTTTTGGGCTAAAGATGATGAATATCCTTCAGGCACATTCAGCTGTCCCTTTTTTCTAACAAGGTTTTCCATATTGGGTGCTGACATCATCAAAATGGCAATTACAGCTGCCCAAGCAATGATTACAAACCATTTTCCTTTTATAATTGCCCCCATCTTTTAATCCTCCTGCTGTTCCTTTTTAATGTTTTTTAAGATGTCTGCTAACTTTTCATACGTTTTGATAAAATCTTGAATTTCTTTTTCTTCAAATTTAGTAATAATGGATTGAACAAGGCAGCGGACTTTATCTTCCGTTTTTTCAAACAATTGATTTCCATCACTCGTTAATGTTAAATAAACGACACGCCTGTCGTCCTCATCACGGGTTCTGTCGATCAGATTCCTTTCCGCCATCCGATTGATAATCGCCGTGATGGCACTTTTGTTTACATCAAATACTTCCGCCAGCTCTGAAGAAGTACATTTTCTAGCACCATGAATGTATCTAAGCAAGTAATGTTGGTCGTTTGTTAAATCATTACTAATCTGTTCCTTTAATAAAGATTCAGCTTTTTTGTTTACTGTAAAAGATACGGCAACATAGCGATTAATCAGTTCTTGAATCACATAATCCTCCACTGGAATACCTCCTCTAATGGTTCGTCCATTTAGTTAAACAATTT
Source organism: uncultured Bacillus sp. (assembly GCA_964484065.1). Classification (GTDB taxonomy): domain Bacteria; phylum Bacillota; class Bacilli; order Bacillales; family Cytobacillaceae; genus JAEVLT01. The sequence continues at coordinate 16,908 of CAZAEW010000033.1, read as the reverse complement.
AACTATTCATGTGTTTAACTATAATAGAGCAGAATTACAGTGTCAATATCCTTGAGGTGGCTATTGGTAATGTTTTAATATACTCTTATTGCTTATATCAGCTTGGCAGTGCTAAGGTTTAGAAAAAATGAAACCTTTTTACTTTCAACCCGTACTCTTTTATATGGAAAAAAATTTATTTTTACATATCATTAATAAGGAGGAGAATTTGTGGGAGTTAAACTTAGTAAAGGACAGCGAGCTGATTTAACGAAAATCTATCCTGGGCTGCAAAATGTTGTAGTCGGCATTGGCTGGAATTCAAGCAGTTTAGACCGCAGCTTTGATTTAGATGCATCTGCTTTTTTGTTAGGGGCTTCAGGAAAAGTACAGTCTGATGCAGATTTTGTTTTTTACAATAACCCTTCAGGAGGAAACGGCTCTATCCTTTATAGCGGAGACAATCGGGTTGGTTCCGGCATGATGACAGACGACGAACAAATCCGGGTGGACTTGACCAATGTACCTCCCCATATTCAGCGTATTGCCTTTACGATAACCATTCATGACGCTCAGCAAAAAGGGCAAAGTTTTGGACAAATTGGGCAATCCTATGTAAGGATTTTTAATCAGCAAACAAACGAAGAACTGCTGCGTTTTGACCTTGGCAGAGAATTTACAGTTGAAACAGCCATCGTGGCTGCTGAACTGTACCGCCACCATAATGAATGGAAGTTTAATGCGATTGCAAGCGGTTTCCAGGGTGGATTAGCGGCCCTTTGCCGCAACTTTGGAGTAACAGTAGATGATGAACCCGCTTCCGCTTTGCAGGCCGTTTCAGTTCAGCCAAGCTCATTTGCCCCACCAAGCCAGTCTGGTTATGCCTATCCGCCTCAGACAAGCCCATCCTACACTCCTATGCAAACAGCAGCGCAAACATATGGAGGCGAGCATATTGCATGCCCACGCTGCCATTCTACAAATGTACGAACCGGGGAAAAAGGGTTCGGCATAGGAAAAGCAGCGATTGGCGGCTTAATTCTGGGGCCAATTGGCTTACTGGGAGGCTTTATTGGAAAAAATCAGTTAAAGTTTACTTGTCAATCATGCGGAAAATCGTGGACGCCCAACCAAACCGATTATGTCGAGTGGGCCAACAATCAAAAGCGCAGAGCACAGGAGTTATTCTCGCGTTATAAAAGTCAGGATGTCCTTGAAGCAGTAGTGGCTTCTTGTGCATTAGTGGGGATGGCTGACGGACGTCTGGATGCTTCAGAGCGGCAAAAAATGATGGAATTTATTCATCAGAGTGAGGAATTGCGTGTCTTTGAATCTCACAAAGTGATCGAAAAGTTTAATCTGTATATCCAAAAAATTGAAAATGATCCAATCATCGGGAGAGCAGAAGCATTCCGCGCATTGGGGAAAGTGAGGACAAAACCGGAAATAGCAAGGCTGATTGCCCGCTATTGTATTGCCATTGGTTATGCTGACGGAAATTTTGACCAAAATGAAAAGCACATGGTCGGCGATATTTGCCGTGAACTGGGCTTAAACCCTTCGGAATTTTTAGCCTAGCAAATAAAAAACCTCATTCCTTTTAACATGGAATGAGGTTTTTTGGTATTTAAGAACCTGGACTATTTTTGCCAAGCCCGTTTATTTTCGACTCTTTTCGTCAGCCCGAGTGAATCTAATTTTTCTAAAAAGGGAATCATGTATTTTCGTGAGATGTCAAGTATATCCTTTGCTTCACCCACTTCAAACTCTGCTCCGGTCTTACTGCGCATCAGCGAAACCGCATCGTGAAAATGGCTTCCATAATAAGCAAATTGCCCGTCAAGAATTACCATTAATTCTTGTTCCTCTAGAAATTTTTTTAAATCTCCAAAAAGGGATTCCGGAATTCCAGATTCTTTAAGATAGTCATTTAAGTAGCGAACCTTTAGACCATCTTTCTTCAGATTATCCAGAAAACTTTCCACCCGTTTTTGCCAATTGGACGGTACATGAGGAACGAAATTGGCTATTGAAACAAACTGGCCCTTTCTGGAAAAAACTTGATTTTTGATTCCGTTTTCAATCACAAAATCAAGAAGCTGTTTGGGGAAACGTTTTTGAAAATAATGCAATAGCTCTGCTTTATTCATTCCTATTTTCATCGGATTTTGCTGATGGAAAACTTGAAGATGATCATATAGATCTTCTTCAATCCCCTCAATTGTTGACGATAAAGTGTACTCTTTTCCATTATAAAGAACAAAGTCTTTATCCATTAAATGATCCTTTAATGAATCTTTCTCAAGCGCAGTCCGTTTAATGATCTCATCAAGGGATAAACTTTTGCCTTCAATTAACGAAGCCGTAATCCGCTCCTTTGGGGAACCCGCCTTTTTCTTTTCCAATTCTTCAATTGTATGCTCCCCGAAGCGGTATTTATTCCCGCTCGGATCAATAACCCAGCCGCCGCCGATTGTTTCCTGCGGACTCGGACGGCGTATAATAAACCTGTCCCCCCGCTTTGTGAGGATTTCTTCATCGAGCCGGAGCTGACAGAGGATTTCATTGTTCTCTTCTTTTAACTCGTTCCGATCAAAGAAAACAATTCTTCCCATTACTTCCGTCGTACCGATATGAAGCTTGATTGGCATTCTTTGTTTCACGATATGTTCGAGATCCTCAACTACCCGGACGGCTACATCAATCGTTCTCGTAACAATAAAATGCTCAGATGAAACGATGACATCTCCTCTTTCAATCTCTTCCTTCGATACTCCTGAAAGGTTAATCGCCGTCCGCTGCCCTGCAAACGCTTTTGCAGCCTGCTTATGATGGACCTGAATCTGCCTGGCCTTTACCTCAATACCTTTAGGCATTACGAGCAAAGGCTGGCCTTCTTCCACGGTACCTTCATAAACCGTGCCGCGGACAACAGTGCCCTGCCCTTTTACCGTAAACACTTGATCGATCGGCATCCGAAACGCACCCTTAGCATCCCGCATCTCTTGTTCTTTTAACTTTTGAATGATCATTTCTTTTAATTGTTCTACTCCCTTGTGGGAAAGACTATCGACCAAAACAAAAGGCGCATCTTCAAAAACCGTTCCCTGCAGCTCTCCTAATATATCGTCCTTTACAAGGTCAATAAATTCCTCATCCACCCGGTCAATTTTTGTAATGGCTACGATACCGTTTCTAATCCCTAAAAAGCCAAGTATATCAAGGTGTTCCTTAGTTTGCGGCATAACACCTTCATCCGCTGCTACCACAAGAACCACCAAATCTATTCCGGCAACTCCGGCAATCATTTGCCGGATAAAGCGCTCATGTCCGGGAACATCAATAACCGAGATTTGAATTTCTTCATCTTCATATAACGGGGCAAATCCAAGTTCAATCGATATTTGCCGTTCTTTTTCTTCTTTTAATCGATCTGTATCCACATTGGTAAGCGCCTTTGTTAATGAAGTCTTGCCGTGGTCAATATGACCTGCCATTCCGATTGTAAAATACCTTTTATCCAAATGTGCCACCTACTTCTAGATAACTTCTTTTTTAATGTAGCGTTAAAAAAAGGATTATTCAACTTTTATTTTGACGCGTACCGTCTTGAAATCGTGTAACAAATTGTATTTAAAGCAGAAAAAACCCTTTTAATCTAAATTATAATTATTTTATTTTTTCAAGCAATTTTGTACACAAAAGTTAAAAACTCTCATATAATGAGAACATAAAGTTGCATTAGGGAAAAAAATATTCTTTGTCTCACAAAGCTTGCAATAGTGAAAACTATAGAGAGGATGGTGTCCCATTGAGCCAAACAAACTCGGTTGCTGTAAAGCAATCAAACTCCAAAGAACATCGAACCATTGTGGCTGCAAGAGATGCCATTAATGGAAAGGTTAAAGGGATTCGTGCCCTTTTACCATTTCTCGGACCAGCATTTATCGCTTCTATCGCTTATATAGACCCAGGAAATTTTGCTACAAATATTCAAACAGGCGCCCGTTTTGGCTACAAGATGCTTTGGGTCATTGTTCTAGCCAACTTAATGGCAATGCTTTTACAAAACATGAGTGCCAAACTTGGGATAGCAACGGGGAAAAGTCTCCCTGAAGTTTGCAGGGATTATATGCCTAAACCGCTTACGGTTACCATGTGGGCTGTTTCAGAATTAGCGGCAATGGCAACAGACCTTGCTGAATTTTTAGGTGCTACGCTTGCCCTAAATCTGCTGCTAGGTATTCCGATGCTTTACGCAACAATCATAACCGGAATTGTTACCTATTTGATATTAATGCTTGAAAAATACGGATTCCGGCCCTTGGAAAAATTCATTGCAGCATTCGCCGTACTGATCAGCTTATGTTATTTGGTTGAGACGGTATTGTCTAAGCCAAATTTTACGCAGATTGCCTATCACAGTGTTGTACCTTGGCTTGGGAATAAAGAAAGTATTCTTCTGGCTGTTGGTGTTATTGGAGCAACGGTAATGCCGCATGCCATTTATCTTCATTCAAGCTTGACACAGGGAAGAATCATTCCCCGGAATGATTCTGAGAAACTCAAAATTCAAAAGTTTAGCACGAAAGAAATTATGATTGCGATGACATTGGCAGGTTTTGTGAATATATCGATGATGTATATGGCTGCATCCGTATTTAATAATACTGGGAACAGCCAAATCGCAGATATCACTTCTGCATATCACACATTAACACCGCTTTTGGGATCAGCAGCAGCAAGTGTATTCTTGATTTCCCTGCTGGCATCAGGTCTCTCAAGCTCTGTAGTCGGTACGATGGCTGGACAGGTGATTATGCAGGGCTTCGTTGGTTTTACCATTCCATTATGGGTCCGCCGGCTTGTCACGATGGCGCCAACGGTGATTGTCGTTGCAATTGGAGTAGACCCGACTTTAACCCTTGTTATCAGCCAGGTTGTATTAAGTATCGTTCTGCCTTTTCCGGTTATAGCATTAATTTACTTCACACAGAAAAAAGATTTAATGGGCGTGCTTACAAATAAAAAATATATAACCATTCTCTCGGCTGCATGTGCAATCTTAATTTTAGGTTTAAATGTATGGCTGATTGTCCAAACCATTATTGGGTAATAAAGAGAGACAAAAGAAAGGAGTTCAGGCAATATTAGCCTGAACTCCTTTTTATGCTGCATCGTGGATAACTGGTTCATTTTTTCTCTGTTTCCGATAAATTATTTCATAAACAACTGGAACCATGATAAGTGTCAATAAAGTAGAAGTGATTAAGCCGCCAATTACGACAATTGCCAATGATTGCGACAAAAGGGCCCCTTCAGACATCCCAAACGACATTGGCAGCAATGCACAAATAGTCGCGATCGCGGTCATTAAGATCGGGCGCAAGCGTGTTGAACCTGCTTCTAATAAGGCAGTTCGGATCAGCATACCCTTTTTCCGCTGCTGCTGAACTCGGTCAACTAAAACAATTGCATTTGTAACAGCGATCCCAATGAGCATTAGAGCACCGATCATTGCTGGCATATCCAAAACCTTCCCTGTAATGAACAAACCTGCCAAACCGCCAATAATCGCCAGCGGCAAAGCAAACAAAATGGCAAATGGGGCCTTTGCTTCTCCAAATGCAATAATCATAACTAAATAAACAGCACCAATTGCAACAAGCATCGCCATGCCAAGCTGTGAAAATCCTTCGCTCATTTGCTGGCTGGCGCCGCCAATCGAAGCTTTTACACCGCTTGGAAGCTTTATTTCCTTAAGTTTTTCTGTTACCTGTTTCGTTATGCTTCCAACATCGTTTGTTTTGGAAGCGAGTGTGATGGTTGCGTACTGTTCTCCATCTTTTTCTTGAATGCTGACAGGACCCGAAACTTCCTTGACTTCTGCTACATCAGACAAGGAGATCGTCTTGCCCATGACCGTTTTCAGTTCAAGAGAGGAAATATCCTCTGCCCTCGCAGGGGGATTTAGTTTTAATCCCAGGTTTACATCTATTTGGTCTTTGTCCATTTTAAATGTAGTTACTTTTTGGTCTGTCAATAATTCTCTGACCGATGACATAATTTGTGCAGCAGATAACCCCTGCTGTGCCGCAGACGCCTGTTTGACGTTAATATTTATCTGCGGTTTCGCTTCGCTTAAATTATTTGTAATATCAGAAACATTGTTTAAATCTTTTAATTCTTTTGTCAGCTTATCAGTAGCTTTCTTTACATCAGCCAGATTGCTGCCTGTTACAGTTACAGATACATCATTGTTATTTCCGCCATTAGGATTCAATTGGGTAACCTTTATTTTTGCTTTTTCATTTATCAGCGGCTTAACCTGGCTTTGCAGCTTCTTTACTACCTGACCCACATCAGAAGTATCTTTTAGCTGAATAAAAATATTCCCAGAGTTTGCCCCCGTAATTTTACCTGAAGTATTTAAAGATCCCTTTGCCGTTCCAATAGTAGTTTGATAAAAATCGATATTTTTATTTTCAGTTAGATATGCCTCAACTTTTTTCAACGTCTTGTCTGTCGTTGTCAAGGATGTTCCAACCGGATATGTTACATCAATGCTGACATATTTTTCTTTAGAAGCTGGGATAAATCCTGTTCCGATAAAGGGAACTAACGCTATGCTTCCAATGAGCAATAGAATTGAGACGATTGAGACAATGACTTTATGGTTCAGTGCCCAGTTTAGAATACGCTGATAAACAAAGATGCTCTTCCCTTTTTTTCCCTCATCGTGCTTTATATTTTTCTGTTTCAGTAAGAAAAGTTTTGCTAAAACCGGCACGACTGTTACGGCAACGATAAGAGAAGCTAATAACGAGAAAACGACCGTTAATGCAAAAGGCAAGAATATTTTCCCAATCATTCCGCTTACCAGGCCAAGAGGCAAGAAAACAGCCATTGTTGTCAAAGTACTTGATGTAATTGCAGCTGCTACTTCTTTAACCCCGGTATTAATAATGCTTGGATCTCTTTCCTTCGTATTTACAATATGCCTGAACGTATTTTCAATTACAACAATGCTGTCATCTACAACCCGGCCGACGGCAACCGCTAATCCTCCCAAGGTCATTACATTTAGGGTAATGCTAAACTGCTTAAGAATGATCATGGCTATTAAGATGGAAAGCGGAATCGAAATGACAGAAATAAGCGTTGAACGCACATTTCGCAGGAACAGCAAGATTACTATACAAGCAAAAACTGCGCCTAAAATTCCTTCCTTGAGCATACCGTTAATCGATTGTTTAACCGCTGTGGATTGATCAAAAACGACCGTTGCTTTTGTTCCTTTTGGAAGCAGATTTTTCAGCTTATCCAGCTGAGTTTTTACCCCCTCTGCCACATCAACAGTATTGGAGTCCTGTGTTTTAATGATATCCAGTTCAACGCTTGGTGCTCCGTTCGTACGCGATATCGCGGTTGCATTCTCGCTGCCTGAACGAATTTCAGCAATATCTTTCAGCGCTACCAATTTAATCGTTTGGTCTCCAGATGCAGCAGTGTTTTGTCCGGCTGGCATTGTTTGCTGCTTTTGCTGAGTGCTCCCGGCATGTGAGCTCATCGCTGCCTGGATTGTTTTTAACTGCTGCTGCATGGCAGCTAAAGCCGTTTGGCCTATTTGAACTTGTTTCGTAAGTTCTTCAATCGTTTTTTGAGCCTGTGCTTTTTGCTCCGCTGTTGCTGTCGGATTGATTAATACAAGATTTTGCTGCTGCATAGCAAATTTAGCATCGTTCAGTTTGCTTTGTGTATCACCAATGGCGGATATCAGCTGGATTTGTGCATTAAGTGCTTGACTCATCCCCGCCATACCTTGTCCAAGCTGTCCAACAGCCTGCCCTAAATCCGCAACACCTTTTCCAATGGAGGAAAAGGTATTGGACATCTGTTTTTGAGTATCCGGAAAGACAGGAATTAACAAATTGCCGACATCTTCAACAGATGTAATTTTACCCGAAAGACGAACTGGCTTTAATTGTTCTCCAATTGTCAAAGATGTAATCGGAAACGACATATTGTTTCCCTGCAATTGTTGCTGTACCTGCTGAAAGGTAATGCCTGTTTCTTTTAATTTATCAGGCAGAAGCTTAATATAAACTCCGCTGTCCCTTTGAGTTGATACATTAACTTGACCAACGCCGGCAACTGTCGTCAAATTTGGAACAACATCTGCACGAACTTTCTTTTCCAGTTCTGCATCTGAAAGATTTTTATTGGATAGTGAGACTTTTAAGATTGGAAATGACCCAAAGCTTATTCTCGTAACCTGCGGTGCAGTAACCCCTTCAGGCAAGTTAACCTTTGAGACTGCCTCTTCAATTTTTTGCTTCGCGTCATCTAAATTTGCTGAATAATCGAATTGAGCGATGATTGTAGAGATATTGTCGGTTGAAGTCGTACTTACGTCCTTGAGTCCAGGAATTCCTGATAGAGTCTTCGATAATGGTTCAGAGACAAGATCCTTAACATCGTCCGGTGCCGCCCCGGGATAAGGAGTAATAATTGCAATAATAGGAATATTTACATCCGGCATCGTTTCTTTTTTCAGTCCTGATGCTGAGTACATTCCTCCAAAAGCAATTAGTACCGCTATGATAATCACAGCAGATATATTCTTTAATGAAAATCGGGTCAGCCAATTCAATGATAATACGCCTCCTAAACAGGCACTGTAAAATTTGACCGTTTGGCCATATCGTTACTATAGCCGACAGTTCCTTGATTTTTCAATATAAAATTTAAGGCAAAGATATTAACATGACCCTTATGTTCTTTCCTCCCCTTTCAAAATTGATCAGACCTTAAATTTGGGTCAGTCAATTATTCATATCTTTCTGGTTGATGAGTTGAGGCGAAAGGTTGTACTGGTACATACTTATATAGAAACAGGGATAAGGAGGGATATTTTGGAGTTTCGAAGGGATGGAATTTACATTCAAACAATATCTGGAGGCATCGTTAACTTTGGAGGGGCTGTTACAATTGCCCCCATCTCAATCACAAAGGGATCATCGGATTCAGGATCCTCGAATTCCGGGTCAAACGTAATTGAAAATCCTGGGATACTTTTAAATCGATTTACGGATTTTGCTGGACTTATAAGAGGAGGATCACCATGCGGAGCGGGCTCGGGCACGAGCCGTTAAGTGAAATATATTGATCAACTTGCTGCATCTGCAGGCTATGCCTAAAAGTTTTTATAATAAAAAGGTGAAAGCAGCATAAGCTAACTGCGCTCACCTTTTTTCGTTAGCAAGAATGACAATATAACGTATTCCGTCAAATATCAAAATAAACTCTTTTGGGTAACGATAAAAAGCGATACCAATTTGGGGTACCGCTTTCGTCAATTGTGATGATTGATGAATATTCTTATTAAATGCCCTATTATGATTCCCGGTATTACGCACAGCATCGGAAACCACACCGGTCCCAATAATACCCCAAGTACCTTTGCCTTATCTGAAAAAATACAGCCGACAGTAACGAAATATGCTGAGAAAACAAAAGGAAGAAATGAATATTTCTCTGTCCCCCCCCCTGAATCCTTATACGCATCCCACATTGCCATAAAATAAATACAAGGATAAAACATCAGCCATTGATAATCAGCCTGAATAATTGCTTGTTCAATTTCACCCTGAAAGCTAAGCATTATTATTTTATTAAAATTCGACCTGCTATTTACGATAAACTCCAAAATAACAAACAAAACACCTTTTAAATATTTGCCATTCAGAATCTGGCCGAACCCAGGAAAGGCAATACTCCATAATAATTTTTCGTTGGGATTCACAATATCAATCCTTTGTTACCATTTAATTCACTGGAGCAGCCTTTTAACATAAACGCATTTACTTTTTTCCTTTTTTCATCCTATCAACCTCCTTTTTCTTACGTACATACTATTTCCAAAAAGACAGAAAATATAAATGAATAAAACAGTGATTTTTCTTGAATCGTTTGGAAAATATACCAATGAAAATTTAAGTTGTGAAGTGCTTATAATTTTCGGATCTTTACACAATTTATAAATGATATCAAAAAAGATATCATTGTTTCAAAGTATCCTACTTAGAGGTGATTAGAGTATGAGTTACCGGGATCAGTTAGACCAGCACTCTGAACTTTTTCACCATAATTGGACAAGACCGAAGCGTCAAAAATCTCAAGTGAATGGTGAGACAAAAATTTCCCAAAACAACATCATTCTGAGGTCTAACGCGAAGGCTCATCATTGGTAAGGATGCCTTGAGAAAAAAAGGTAAAAAAAGACGCAGTGCGTCTTTTTTTACCTTTCTCCAGTGAGTGTTTTTTCTTTGTCAGGCTGCAAATGGGTTCCGTCCGGATCACTTTCTGCCGGCAAACAGATTCTGAAAGTTGTCCCTTTTCCCATAATGCTTGAAATAGTCATCGTTCCATTATGAGCATCAATAATTTTTTGGCACATCATCAGACCAAGACCATTCCCTCCCTCTTTTAATGTAAAGAAAGGCTGGCCGATTTTTTGGATAACATCTTCCGGCATTCCAATGCCTTCATCGATAATTTGTATTTCAATAAAGGACGGAATCTGATTTTTTACTTTTATATAAATGTTTCCTCCGGAAGGCATTGCCTCAAACGCATTTTTAATAAGATTTATAAAGACTTGTTTCAACTGATTTTTCTCACAAATAAGCAAAGCATCTTGATTTTCGAAATCTAAATGAACCTCCACCCCTTTCAAAAGACCTTGGGGCTGTAAAAATTTCACAACATATTCTAGAATTTCAACAATGTTTTCCTGTTTGAAAACGCGTGCTTGCGGTCTTGCCACCGACATAAATTCATCCGTGATCATCTCGATTCGGTCCACTTCATTTAACATTAAATCAACAAATGACTTTTCATAATGTTCATTATCTGCTTTAATCAGCTGTAAAAAACCCTTTAAAGTCGTTAATGGATTGCGTACCTCGTGTGCAATCCCTGCTGCTAATTCACCCAATACTCCCAGTTTCTCATTTTCTCTTATTTGTGCTTCCATTCCTTTTAACTTGGTAAGATCAACAACGGTTCCGATGATCTCGCTGATTTCATCGTTCGTAAAAACAGGCTTAAGCGTGAAATATAGACTAAGGTTCTTTATCTCTAATTCAAAGGTAACCTTTTCCCCTTTTTCCCATACGATTTGATAATACTTTAAAATGAATGGAGCCTTTTCCGGAAAGATCGTTAAAATACTTTTCTTTATTAATGGATCTTCGGGCAAATGGAGGTGCTGAAGCAGATCGCCATTACAGAGGGTATGGATAAATTTATTCTCATGCTTGATGACCTTAAATATGAGTCCATGCTGCTCTCGGATCACCTGATCCAATTCCTGTCTTGCTTTCGTAAGAATTTTTTCTTTTTTAATTTCTTCATCAATAAAATAAAAATAGGCGCCCCTTAGCATGAAGAAATAACCGACAACTTTATACAGATGGCCTGTCCAATAATAAACATCCAACACATTATCATAGACAGCGAGCATAACCTCCGAAAAGAGGATATAAAAAATCGCTAAAGAAACGTATAGATAAACTTCCTTTTTTTTATTTACATAATTAACAATCCCGGTAAGAATAACGATAATCTGCAAACTAACCACAATAATTTCTAATTGTTTATATAGTGCAGTTGATCCTCCCTTATCTAAGACAAGTAATGGTAGGTTTTTATCAAAATAGGAAATGACGAAGGCAACAACAGCAACAAAGCATAATCCTAGCACAAGCAGACGGTTGCGGTTGCGTTTTGCGATCTTCTCATCATATGTAAGTAATGTGGGGATGAGGAAAATCCCCCCCGTCATTCTTGCAATCAGCCAGTACCAGGTCGCTTTGTTAAAAGAACTTTCACCAAACAAATACGGCATTCCTTTAAAGGACAGTGAGTGTAATAAATCGATTGAACCAAGGACTAAAAATAAGACAGACAAGTATGTTAATTGCCGTGACTGGGTATTGACATATGCTCTCATACCATATGTAAAAATCGAAAAGGAGATACTAATACTGATAAATTCTATAACAGTGTGCAGTCCAACAGAATTTTTGGGGTTATATAAAATTGTTAATTGATGATTCAAAAGATAAATTGCAGCAGCCATCACAAAAGCCAGAGCTGCGAAAGAGATAACTTTTCTTTCACTTGAAGAAAAGTTCTTCAAAATCCATCACCCCTTTTCTGAATATTCCTTAAATTATATCATTTATTATAAAAGGTTTATACTAAGACTACAATTCAAATTTTACCATTTTAAATACTATTTTATAAAGTAACCTTGTCGGTTGTCGAACCTTAGATACGAATGCCGAGGAGCAGTTCACTGATAAGCAGAGTTTTTCTGCAGCGACGATTATGCTCACGAAGCGTTTCTTTGTACACTTTCCTTTAAAAAATAAGAAACCCGGTTTGCCATATACCGGGTTCCTCTCTATATTAATTTGAAAATACAAACGAAGTTCTGCTGCCAGTCTGTTCGGCAATGACTTCGAGACGTGCATCAATCCGCTCTTTCAGCTCTGGAACATGCGAGATGATTCCAACCAAACGCCCGCTGCTCTGTATATCCATTAACGATTCAATTGCCTGGTCAAGAGATTCCGGGTCAAGAGTGCCAAAACCTTCATCAATAAACATCGTTTCAAGCGAGACACCTCCGGCATAATTTTGGACAACGTCCGCAAGAGCGAGCGCCAAGGCCAACGAGGCTTTAAAGCTTTCTCCGCCCGATAAGGTTTTCACATGACGTTCCTGACCTGTATATTGATCATAAACAAGAAGTTCCAAACCGCTTTGCACGTTTCCTTTTGAGCGATCCGTTTTCCTAAGGAGCTGAAAACGTCCAGCTGTCATTTTACGTAAGCGGCCATTTGCTTCATGTAAAATATCGTCTAAAAATGCAGCAAGCACGAAACGCTCAAATGTAATCCGATAAGTGTTTTGCCCCCTCGCAACATCGTAAAGATTCCCTATGAGCTTATATTTTTCTTCGAGGACTTTCATTTGATCATTTAATCGTTCAATGTGCTGGTAAATTTCCTCATTATCCCTCTTTTTTACAAATAGATCTGTGCGTTGATTTGTTAATCGTTCAATTTCCGTTGTAATCATTTCAAGGGATACTTTCAACTCATCCATTTCCGGCTTTTTCACGTCTTGTAAAAGTTCTGTAAGCTCGGATAATCGATCGGTAACAGATCTTACTTCCTCCCGATACTGCCTGATTTGGTTTTCTAGCACACCAATTTCCTCTGCAGTCCGCTTTGCCTCATCATAAATCGAGTAAGCTGAAAATCCTTGTTCAGACATTTGAGTTTTAAATATTTCCCGTTCAATCTCGAGTTCATTTTGTTTCGCCAAAAAGTGTTTTTCAGCATCAATTAATCTGGCAGCTAAAGCAGATTGTTTTTCCTTATCTGATTGCACCTGTTTTTGAGCATCTTCCAATTGTTTGATAAGCATCTCATGATTTCTCTTCGAAAAAGAAAATGATTTTTCATATTCCTCAACTGACCGAAGATTTTCCGGAATGACATTGATCATTCTCGATAATATCGTTTTCTTTTCAGCAAATTGCGCCGTCTTTTCATTTACCTCAAATATAAATTTTTGCAGATTCTTTTGAAGGGATTCTTTTTCGGCTTCTTTCCGTTCAATTTCCTTTTTCGCCACAGCAAGCAGTTTGCCCTGTTCAAGCAACATTTTTTGTTTTAGTTCAAGACGATTCTTAGCTCCCAGTGCCTCCGCTTTTCTATATTCCACTTCCGATCCAATAAAATCGGGCCGATAACGGCGAATTTCTTTAACGACTTCCTCAACTGCTTCTTTTTGCCGTTTTTCAATGGACTGGCTATTGAATAAAGCCCGCTCATCCCGCGATTTTTCGGTTTCTAGTATTGAGACCTGTGCTTTTGCAGCCTTTAAATCCTTCTCGTCAGGCACGGCTCCCTCGTGAAAAGGAGCCGGGTCCGGATGGTCCTTTGAGCCGCAGACAGGACATGCTTCACCAGTTTTAAGTCTTGCAGCTAAAATAGCAGCCTGTCCTTCAAACCATTTTTTCTCCAATTCCTCTACGAGTTGTTTTGCATCCATATATCTTGCTGAAGTATGATGGCAACGTTCCGTTTTTTGTTCTAAATCTTGTTCAGCTTGTTGATGATCGATGATGGCCGTTTCATATTTTTGAAAGCGTTCCAGTTCCGCCTGTAACTTTTCCAGTTTCCTCTCATTTTCCAAAAAAGTCAGCTGGCCTTGTTCAATTTCTTCTTTTTTGATGAATAGTGTTTTTAGGCCTTCCTCAAGAAGCTTTAAATTCCGTTCAGTCGTTTCCTGTTTTTCTTTTGCGTTTTTCAGCAAGGTTTTCATTTTTTCTGCTTTTGTTGACAGTTCTGCAAATGAATAAACATCCTCTTTTATATGAGCCAGCCGATTGATTTCTTCCTGCGCAGCCTGCCGTTCATCTTCTCGTTCAAGTTCTTTTTGCAACAGGAGAGCGTGCTCGTTTGCCAGCTTGTCCAAATTGGCCGCTTCTATTTTTAAAGCGGCAACATCCCCCTGTAAATGATCCTTCTCCCGTTTCAAGCGGTGACACAGTTCTTCCTGTTTTTCCAGCAAAGCGGCTTTTTGCGCCATCTGCACCTGCTGTTCCTTTTCCGCAAACTGAAGTGCTTGTTGATCAAGATGGTCTTTTTGCTCTTTCAACTGCTCTTTCAATTGCAGCTGTTTAAGAATATTTTCGGCTTCAAATAGCTTTGCTTTTAAACTGTCACCCTCTAATTCTTTCATTTTTAATTGGTTTGTATAGATTTCCAGCTGACCAGCCATATTGGAAATTTCTTCTTTTAACAGCGGCATAATAAGCGTATCGTTTTCACTGCCAGCCTCAAGGTAACTTCGAAGTTCATCATTCAAAAAAACCTGTATCCGTCTTATCGCTTCACTTCTTGATTTTATTTGGCTTTCCACCGCATTTTTAAGTTCAATCGCTTCTAATTTCAATTTTTCTTCTATAAGTTTGTAAACTTGAGTATGGAACAGCTTCTGTAAAATGGCTTCTTTGTCCTTACTGTCGGAAATCAGAAGTTTTCGGAATTCCCCTTGTGGAATCATCAGTATCTGCCGAAATTGATTGCTGTCAATCTGCATGATTTCCCTTACTTTTTCTTCAACCTCATTGATTTTAGAAGCAAGCAATTTTTTCGATCCCTCATCGTCCCAAATATACAGCTCAGCTTTGGCGGGAATATTTGTAAAACCATCTCCCCGTTCCTTTCTTTTTTGCTGCTGCGGGGA
Organism: uncultured Bacillus sp.; assembly: GCA_964484065.1. Taxonomy (GTDB): domain Bacteria; phylum Bacillota; class Bacilli; order Bacillales; family Cytobacillaceae; genus JAEVLT01. The sequence continues at coordinate 1,596 of CAZAEW010000033.1, read as the reverse complement.
TCGGGTAATGGAATAAATTTTACCTTTTAGAGTAAAATCAAGTGAAACCTCAGTTAAAATATCATCTCCGGCAAAATGACTTCTTAAGTCGGGACCATTGCGGTCATCTCCGCTGGCCTTTCCGTAAATGGCATAGCTGATGGCATCAAAAATCGTTGTTTTTCCTGATCCCGTTTTCCCGGAAATAACAAACATCGTTCGATTCCCCAGCTTAGCAAAATCAATTGTTTCTGTTCCAGCATATGGACCGAATGCCTGCATGGTTAATTTTAAAGGTTTCACTACACTCCCTCCTCAATCCGGACTTTTTCAATGATACCTGCCACTGTTTCTTTTTTTTCTGCTGTGTACTCAGAAGTTGTCATTTCTTTGTAAAAAATCTCAAATAATTCAAGTTCGGATTTTTTTTCACTTTGACTAGTCATAAATGAATTTTTCTTTTTCAAATCATTTACATCAATTTTCCTTTCAAGATGCAGCACATTTGAATAAACCTGCCTTAATTTATTAATCGGATCAATTAAAGCACCTTCATCTAGCAAAGTGATTTTTAGATAATCATCAAGTTTCTCTTTTTCATAAAAGGACGGATCCAGCAATTCTTCCAAATAGCCTTCCAATTCCCTCATATCCCTGCGGGGTGTCAAGGTCCGATGACGTTCTTGAAGACTTCCGTCAGAGTTGATTTCTATAACCGAAATGGATTTTCTTTGCTTTGCCTCGGAAAAAGAATATTTTAAAAGTGAACCTGAATACTTTACTTTTGGATGGTGAAGCGCATCAGGACTGTGAAGATGACCGAGTGCAGTGTAGGAAAACGGAGCAAAAACTTCCGCGTCCACACATCCGGAACCACCTACCGATAATGTCCGTTCTGATTCACAAGTCAAGCCCCCAAGGACGAAGGCATGGCCAACAAGCACATTTGGTTCATTCGGATTCATTTCTTCCTCAATCCTGCCTGCTACACGTTTCATAGCATCCTGATGGGTATGGATTGAATCATCTTGAAAAAGTTCGCGAACGACTCCCGGTTCAGCATAGGGGACAAGATAAAAGTTCACTCCGTTTATTCGTATCGGTTCAAAACTGTCTGTGAGTTTACCGGTAATAAATAACTGGCTCTGCTTGTACCAAGAATTTCCAAATGAAAGCCGTTCTGCGCTATCATGATTTCCTGCGATTGAAATGATGGGCGTTTTTAATTCGACATTGATTTTATAAAAAATCTCATCTAGCAAATTAACAGCTTCAATCGGGGGAACAGATCGGTCATACAAATCTCCTGCAATGACGACAGCATCCGGTTTCTCTTCAGCAACTACTTCAATAAACTGCTCAAGTACGTTTCTCTGCTCTTCCGTCATATAGATTCCATGAATCAATTTTCCCAAATGCCAATCCGCAGTGTGGATTATTTTCATCGCGGCACCTCTCGTATTTCAATTTAATATATCCGAATAAATTCATCTTTTCTCAAGAACATTTGTTCTTTAATTTTATCATATTTAGGAGGATTAAGTAATAAGAAAAGCGCAAGAGCCTTCAGAACAAGCACAGCTTGTTCTTGCGATGCATATTCATAGTAGCATCCCT
>CAZAEW010000032.1:20948-41453 GCA_964484065.1 uncultured Bacillus sp. | reverse complement strand
GTTGCCAATAATTTGAGCCGGAATGATTACTTAAAAGTGAGCCACTTCATTCTTTCCTATTACATATTTGGGTGATGATTGGGGGAGGTCTCTTGCCCGAGGGGTAAAAGAACCATCACCCATTGTTCCTAATGATAACTAAATCTGGATTGGTCGATCACACTTTTATATAAAAGATTGTGAGAAAATGTATTTAAAGTAGGAATTGCTGGTTCTCTTCTATCACCTTTATATCACCAATTGTATCAATGCGAATTTTTTCTGTTTTTACAGTTTCATTAATATGTATAAGTTCCTCGAATTGTTTCTTATTAATTTCGATATTTTCAAAAATAACGAGGTGTTTACTGAACTCAATACGTTCTTCGCTTAAAGGAATGCGTATCGTTTCAATTTGTTCATTCATTGAACCATCTGCATTTACTTTCTTTTTCTCGATGACTAACTCTTCATGGGTTATAGGAACAATAATCTGCTTTTCTTCAGTATATGTGTTCTTATATATATTCACATCTAATGTCTTAACCCGCTTTTTGATTATCTGCAAGTCTTCTTTCTGTAGTTTAACGACAGCTTCTTCCTGATCATTATGTATTGAATTTTCCTTTTTATGCAAATTAATCTGCCTCCATTAAAAGAGATGGTAAAACACCTTCTCATTGCATGCAATGAAAAGGTGTTTTTATTTTTAACTGGCCCGTTATCTTAGGTCTGAATCTTCGGAAATAATATCAACGTTTCCATTTGTATTAACATGTGCTTCTTCGTGTTTGAGAGTTTCATGAACATGCTCAGTTTCCGTAACTTGACGTTTGGAAACGGTGAACTCCTCGGTGGCTACCGTATATTTGTTAACGTGGACTTCTTCTTTGCTAACAGGAATATGGATGGTTTCCTCGGCTCTGATGTCATCATCGCTTCTTTCGCTGTCCAAGGAAGTTCTCTTTATTACAACTTCCTCATGCATGACAGGAACGTAGACTGTTTTTTCTTCTTCTATTACATCTTTAGAGAGGACCACTTCTCCAACATCAACACTATCCTTGGAAATATCTAGTTCTTCTTTATGAAGCTGAAGAGAGCCTTCAGACGTTGGGTGTTCAATTGTACTTGAGTCGGTATCTGCCCCTTGTTTGCTTGAATTTTCGGCTATTTCGGATCTGTCATCACTAAATAAACCTAAAAAGCTACTCATTTAAATCCCCCTTATGGTTAATTCAAGCCTTATTATAATGTGTCTCCAACTGATATTTATTCTTTGAACCAATGGAGAACGACTAAAGGACTCATTTTACATTTAAGGTACAAGTACGAAGAAGTATGTACCTGACTGAGAACTGTAAAAATGTACAAGCGACTATTTTCTTGAATTTAGGGAAAATATTGATGAAAAGTTAACATTTCAATAAAGAGGATTTTTACATTAAAAACAATTTACCAAGATCATGCAGCAGATTAAAAGAGTCATTTATGAATAAAAACCCTAGTACCAATTAGAACTTTAGATGATAATTCGAGCACATCATGATTAAACATTCTAATACACCCATATGAGAAATTCTTACCGATTGAAGCAGGATTATTTGTTCCATGGGTTCATTCAGACAGAAATAATGAATTCAAAGGGTTTAGAGTGGGCTTCCGGCAGGTAAGTGCAGATATAAAAAAGCCTAATTTCTCTAGGGAAAATTAGGCTTTAGTTACTTTATAAAAGCGCCGGATTGTCGAAGATAAATCCTAATCCAGAAAAGTACCTGGCAGTCTTAACAGGCAAAACGAATGGAATGAATTTTGTCACCCATTCACAATATAACCAACCTCAACTGCTTGTTTTTTACGAGAAAGCAATAATCCTAATGGAAGAAGCGCAATGACACAGGAAATGATTCCAATTGAAACATCCCAGTAAAAAAACGCTATACTGCAAAAGAAACTGTTAAAAAAGTAATGCGTCGATATGGACGTTTTCAATCCATATTTTTTATAAATATAAAAAAGAAAAGGGCCAATAAAAACAGTTAATTCGATGATTCGCAGATACCATGGATAGACTTCATAGGATAAATGCAGAGAAGCCCAAATAAAGGAACTGATTAGGGCAACAATCACAACGGGAACTTTACGAAATATCTTATCGAAATAAAAACGGGCAGACACTTCCTCAAAAACAGCGGCACCCAGCCCAATGCCGATTGGATATAACAGCAATAGCCATTTTTGGTCCTGCATAAAAACAGAATATTGTTCTACACCTGATTGCCAGGCCCCCATTTTAAATGAAATCCCATAAAATAGCGAATCCACAAGATTTAAAAGGGACGCAAATAAAAATCCTCTGAAAATTGGTTCTTTCCATTCTCCCACTGTAAGTTTATTTTTGCGGGAAGAAAAAACAGCAAGTGCGAAATACACAAACAGCCCTTCCAAAAGCGCCTGAATAAGAACCAACAAAGAATATCCTTCAAAGGAAGAAATAATCAGGGAACTAATGAATGCAACAATTCCCGGAAATATTGCGAATTTATATGAGACAATCGTTTTTCGAATGGACTTCACAATGAACACGATCAAAACCGATAATAACATGATGATTAAAATCAATATAGGAATTAATCCAATGATCTGAACGTAAAAAGGTGTGCTGAACTCAACCGTATTGCCTCGCACAAATGCAGATCTTTCCGCTTTAAGAATGTTTCCATCTTGAACAAAAACTTTTATATTTTCACCCAGATCCCTATTTTTGTAGGCACCTTTGTATGTATAAGTATAAACAGTTACTTTTTTATCAAACTCAGCGGTTAAAGGAAGACTATTAAAATCTAAATCAATGTTTTTCTTTTCTTTTAGTTTAGGATCTTTGGAGAATATGTATTCAACAAATGCGGTAATATCTTTATCATTTTTAATTGGAATTTGTGCGACATCAATTAGATTTATGTCTTTTGTTTGTGGATCGATTCCCAAAGTATACGAACCGGAAACGGTAACATTGTATAACGGAATTTTCTTTGCAAGAACATTAACCTGATCCTGTGAATAATTATGATCGCTTAAAAATTTTCCAACATTATAATTCGAAGTTAACATAATGGTGGGTTTATCAGCGGAATTTGATTTTTCAAAAATAATTTTGGAAACATCCTGATAAATCTCTTTTGCTTCGTTGTTTGTAAAAACAGGTTCAGGAAACGAAGCGGCGTTTTCATTCAAAAAATAAGGAATGAAAAAACTCAATACAAATGCAAAAATGGAAATAACAGCAAGATATCTATGTTTTTTAAACAAAAAACCACCCCTAGAGGGAAAAATTAGTAAATCAACAAGAAAAAGTCAATAAAAAACTAGGGTGTGTCCCTATCCTAATTCAAATAGCCTACTCTATTTAATCCATTAGATAAATAAAACGACAGCGATTTCGCTGTCATTTTTTTATCGTGTATTTGCTTTTGGGATTCACTTATTTGATCAATTGGGTCAGGCTTTTCCTTCAAGTATTTGCTTTCGATAGTGGACGGCTGTCAGTAATTTATAACCCCTAAGCTTAGGAATCATGTTATCGAGCAGCAGAACTGCATCTTCCTTTTTCCCATCATAGACGGCTTGATCAACTTCCAGCATTTTTAGAAAGAAGGGGTCTTTTATCTTCTCTTTATATTGTTTGAATGCACCAATGTTCCCTTCTTGAATAGCGATATCTGACAGAGCGTACCATTTTGTTTTATGTCCATCCATTTGCCGAAGAAGATCTTTTGCTTTTTCAAAATGTTTACGGTTCATTAAGAGCATTAATTCGGAGTTTCGTTTTGCTTTTTTGGAGCGGATTTTCTCCATTGCTTGTTCCGCTGCCGATAGGTCTTGAAAAAGAAAATGATAAAGAAATTGCAAATGAGGTGCTTTGGATTTTTTCAGATACAACATCATTTTTTCAGGATCTTTTCCAAATAAAAGCGGGTTCCGGAACAAAAAGAAAATAAGCACGACGGCCAATACGCCATACATAATCCAGATTGGGACCTGGAAAAATCCCATCAAAAATGCAAACAGAATGAGAAGCAGAAATAACCAAATCATAGCATCCTCCATCAATGGGTTTTACACCATTTTATACTGAATTTCGGTTAATTAAGTGGGAGCTTTTGAAGAATACGATCGACCATTTCATCGACATCTTCATTTTCCACGCTTGTTAAGAATTCGGGCTTCAGCACCTGGAACTTCTTCGCCGTATAATAGTCGCATAATGCCTTTTTCAAGGAGAGTTCTTCTTCCATTAAAAAAGGGGAATTAAACAGTTTTTTTATTACCGTTTCATCCTGCATTATAAGGATCGCAGGATTCAGCTCATTAAAAATTCCTGCTCCCATACCACTCAGATAAAACGAATGAAGTGCAGACAATTGTTCTTTCTTTGACTGCATCTTTTTTTCATAGAGATGTGAACAGCTTCTCTTCAAATCATTCAAATAGATATCTGAAGAATAAAAGGATGAAAGAACAGCTTGTTCAAACACTTTTTGCAGACGAAACGGATAGGATAACGCTTCATTGGAAATGGTTTGGCTGGCTTCATGAATGTAAGCGGTGCAGAAATTGGTTAATTCCATGATGACGTCTTCCTTTGAAGAAAAATAGTTATATAGGGAAGCTCGGCTCAAATTCATTAAGTTAGCAATATCTTGTATGGTTAGGGACAGGAATCCCTGAGTTTGAATAACATTGATAATTTTTTTTACATAGGCCTGTCTCATCATCATTCTTTCTTCAGTTGTGATTTTTCTCAAAACACCACTCCCTTTATCCCAAAATTATATCATAATCCAAATTTGAATGATTTTCTTATCCAATCTTTATTAGTTTACAAATGAAGGAATAAGGTGTAATCTTATAGGCAGTTAACATTTTAGACTGGTTGTAATGAATTTGTCTAAAATGTATAGAAAGAATGCTGAAATATTGCATCAAAATATAGAGTGAAAAAAGGAGAAGTTCGAAAATGACTGTTACAACTGCTAATCAAAAAATGAATGATTTCTATAAAATTGTCACAGAACGGCGCTCAATCAAAAATTATGATAAATCGGTAAAAATCAGCAGCGAAGAAATGGCTGAGATCCTTACATTAGCGACCAGCGCTCCTTCTTCCGTTAACATGCAGCCATGGCGCTTCCTTGTGATTGAAAGTCCAGAAGGAAAGGCAAAACTTGCGCCACTGGCGCGATTCAACCAAAATCAGGTAGAAACATCTTCCGCTGTTATTGCGGTATTTGGTGATCTGAACAATTTTGATAATGCCGAAGAAATTTACGGCAAGGCTGTAGAGAATGGGTTTATGCCCTTAGAGGTAAAGGAACAAATTTTGAAAGCATTCACGGGATATTACGAAAACATATCAAGAGAAGAAATGAAAGAAGTTGTCTTGATTGATGGAGGTCTTGTTTCCATGCAGCTAATGCTTGCTGCCCGTGCTTTTGGATATGATACCAATCCAATCGGCGGCTATGAGAAAGACCAAATTGCCGAAGTATTTGGACTGGATAAGGATCGCTACGTTCCAGTTATGCTGATTTCAATCGGTAAAGCAGCCGATGCTGGGCATCCATCGGTTCGTCTCCCAATTGAAAAAATTGCACAATGGAAATAAGGACCTGCGTCCTTCCATTTATCATATACAGAGAGGATGATGGATAATGATTATTATTCATGCCACGTTCCATATTCATGCAGCTAAGCAGGACGAGTTTTTGCAAGAGATTCAACCGTTGATTGCTGCTTCAAGAGCGGAAAAAGGAAATATTTCTTACCGTCTTCAAAAAGATACAGAAACAGAACATGTATTTACCATGATTGAAGTTTGGCAGGACATGCAAGCTGTATCCAGCCATAATTCAAGTGAGCATTTTACCTCGTTTGTTGCAAAAGCGAAAGACTTTTTGACTGCACCGTTAGATGTTAAAGCTTTTGAGGGGAAACCATTGAACTCTTAATTCTGACATTAGGAGGCAAGACGAGCAATTTGTCAGCGAGCTGCCTTAGTGCAAAATGTAAAAGAGACAATCCGTTAAGAAGGTGAAAGAACAGCCTTCTGATGGATTGTCTTTTTTTATGGTGCAGCATTTATTTTGCCATTTGAAAAGATTCCCGGCTTTATTTAGAAACAGGGACTAGTTTACCCCCGCCATCCAATTGAATGGTTTTACCGCCCAGCCATTTGTTCATGCTTGCATTTGCATTATAGTAGATGGTATGACCGTTGCTATGGATATTTGACAGTGTGGAATCAGCATCGGTCAAACCTGTAAGATAAGAGGTTCCGGTAACATTCCAAGAGCTTGTCTTATCAAGCGTCAATTTAATAGATTTTGCTGAATTTGCTTTATTGATTGTGCCTTTATATGTTGTATGGTTTGTTAGATTAACTTTGGCTGTGCTAATTTTATCCAGCACAATATTTCCAACAAGGTTTTCTTTTTCAGCATTCAGCGTTACATTGGAACCGTTGGACCCCTTTGTTCCCCACTGATCAGCTCCTGCTTTCAAAAGGATACCAGAAGAAGCCGTTAGGACTGCGTTTTTCAAATTGATTGTCGCATTTGTATTTGTTGAGTAGAACATAGGTCCTTCTGTTGCTGTGATGGATCCGCCGTTCATCGTAAAGTTTCCGGTGCCAGTTTCGGCATCACCTGAGACGCTCTGGTAGATAAATACGCCATATTTTTTATTAGATACAAGTTTACTGTTTATGACCGTTGCGGAATTTTTTCCTTCTACTACTACTGCTTCTGAATTGGTTGCTTTTATAACAGCGTTGGAAACTGTAATTTTTCCAGTTGAATAAATGCCTGGCGACTTCGTACCTGTTGTCGTAACAGTACCTCCTGATGCAGTTATGGTTCCGCCGCCCCTGTCAGTTGCAATAGCAGCGGCAGCCCCATCACCGGCAGTGGTAATATCGACATTCTTGAGATTCAATACACCTGCGATTGTGGCATCTACACCATGTGCGCCTGTGGCGGTACAATTGATCTTAACATTTGACAGGTTTACGGTGGAACCCTCACCGGTTGCAAAAACACCATTTGCACCGGAACCGCTTGTGTCGATTGTCGTATTGGAAATGGTTATTTTACTGCCTGACTCAGCAAGTATGGCAGCATTGAGACCGTAAAAACTGCTGCTGTCCATGGATGAACTGTTTCCGGTTGTTGAAATCTTTGAATCGGCTAAGGTCAAGGTACCTTTATTTTTCACAATAATAGCCGATTGATTTTTCTTTTCAGCTGTAATCGTTTGGTTTGTCTTTGTAACAGTCTGGCCTTTTTGGGTATATGTGGCCGTTCCTGTTACAGCAGAAGTATTACTTGAGCTTCCAGGGGTACCGCCTGGTCCGTTTTGGGCGTTGCCTCCAGTTGGTTGAGCGGGTGGATTGCCGGAGGAATTATTGGCAGGGCTGTTTGAATTGTTTGTATTTCCACAGGCACTTAAAAATAATAGTGAAGCGACCATTGCTGAACTTGTAAGGATAGAGAATATTCTTTTCATGACAATTTCTCCTTTCTTATTTTTATCATAGGGTTATTTGTGAAGGATTTCACATTTTCAGAAAAATTCTATGTATGGAGGAACGGCGGGCTGCTGTTCGTCCACGGAAGGGAGCAGATTCCTTCTCTAAAAGCATCAAATAAATATTGGATCTATTTATACCTTAAACGAAGTTTCTTGATTTTTCCTTAAAATAGATTGCGATTTGAAATTAATAATATGGTTGGTAAGGCGGGGGGAAGGGAGGGCTCTATACAAAAGAAGGAAAGCAGCGAACATTGAGTGCAAAAGGAAATAGAGAAGCGCTGAGGTAACGCAAGAGCGTATACGTGACCGAAAAGGAAAAAAGAGAAGCGTATGGGAAACGTAAAGAGTGTATACGTGACCGAAAAAGAAAAAAGAGAAGCGTATGGGTCACATAAAGAGCATATACATGTTACCGCACAATAGGCGAGGAATACTTTATCCCTCACCGATGTGAACCGGACCCCGGTTTTTTGAACTAGACTTTTCGATCTAATGCTTGAGGAGGTTCTTCTAACCACTTTTCTTTTATGGTTAATAATAAACCCTGCGCATAATACATCTTCATATCGTCTGCAATCTTGTCAAATTTATAAATGATATCCGATCTCAAACTGGAGGTTAGACCTTGACTTACCATGACAAAGCAGAATATTCCCAAACAAGTATTAACAAAAAACAACATCAACTTATCGGAAAACGGAGGCACTTTTACATCAAAAATACTAAAATCACCTGATGCTGAAGTCGAGATATTTTCTTTTTCAAGAACGTCTCGAAGTGAAACTAACACCTTTTCGATCTCATCTCGGCCTTTACCCAAATGTTGTTTAACTTCCTTAGCTGTAGCTAGTTTACTAAAAGCGACAAAAACCATTTTTGAAAACTGAGCTCTATGTATAACTCTTGATAAATTGGCTATTTCCGGAGTATTTACAGGCCTTAAATCACCAAATAATCCATTGAGATATTTGATGCTGCCAACAAAATCTATGTCAGGATCCAATGCTACTTGCGGGTGTCTTAAATAGATTCCTTTTGATAACATTATGTCGACCATTTCATTTTGTGCCTTTATCGAAAATTCTAAGCTCATTTGAAAAAAATCTCGAACATCTTTTCTAGTGCAATCAGATAATGCATTTGGATAAGTACTTAAAGACATCATCGTAAAATCATAACAAAAATGCAAAATAAAGGTATCGGAAAATGCTTTTTGAGGTCCAATCTTTACGTCTTCATTTGTAAAAGCAATCGGAATAGTAAGATTCTCTTTTATAAAAATCTTCTCAAGATCCTCTAGGCTTTGTTGAGCGAAATTTAACATCTTTCCTATGACTTCTTTAAATTCGTTATCTTCCACAGTTGCAAAAAAGTATTCAAAAAATTTTAATTCCATACTGTTCTTTAAAAAAGCTGACCATAGGTTAGAGACTTCATTTGCTGTCAATCCTACAGGAGAAAGATTGTTTTGTACCTCACTCATTCTAATCACTCCTTTCTAATTATTTTTACTCTAAAATCAAATTTTAAACATGGGGACGGTTCTCGTGTTTCATCGGAAAATAAGCAAGCATGAAGTATTTGTATTCTCTTAGGTATTTTTAGTATTGGCAGTATTTCGTTTAACCTTTTTAGGCCTAATTGATCTAAATTATTTTATTCTCAATCTTATCCCAACATGGAGGTTTTTAAATGACCTCCGTTTCAGGGGATGGAATGTATTGTGATTGAGCATATCTTTTACGTTTTACAGCATTTGTCCGGAAAAAGATTTCTTCCTCTTCCTCTATCAATGATTAGACAAGTTTCTCCCAGCATCAAGGGTGTAACCGGGTTTAAATCAAAATGATTCGGTTGGCAAGAACAATATTAGTTGATGAAGAGGCAGGGCAGAAAATTATGGAGCGGCTTGAAGCGGAGAAGATCGCACAAGTGAAAAGACAAGAAGTACTACGGAAAGTAAAAGAAATCGACGGGCTGCCCTTACGCCAAGCTGTGAGGGTATTGGGGGGGGTCTGTGAAGCTTATTTTAAGTGCTTGAAACACTGGAAAGGTAATGAAACGTCGGAACCGTCCCGGTGTTTCAAGGTCCATAGATGTTGATGATTTTTGCCAAATACTTGTGGAAATCCTTTTCAAAAAGACCACCGTCAATAATTTCGGCATTCGCTCCTAGCTGTAAAATAAAACGATAGGCGTTCTCAACATTCGGAAGTTGCAGGTCTGCATAGAAGGTTGTTTCATCACATGGTGTAATCACTGAAGTGCCAAAGCGTTCAATAATAATATCGCGAACCCTCATATTCGCTTTCAAACGAACTGGGTAAAACCGGGGAAGCTTTTCTTTTGGTATTATGTCTTTTACGATATAATCGCGGGCATTAAATGTTTCGCTTGTAGTTTTCAAATTCATCATGCGGGCTAGGCGAAAGGTGCGAAAATCCTCTCGTTCATAGCTGTAGCCTTGTAAGTACCAGCGTTCGCCTTTATACATCAAGTGATAGGGTTCAATTTTTCGAGAAGAGTGTGTGCCATTGGCATCGTAATAGTCAAATGTGACTATTACATGTTCACGGATTGCCTTTTGTAAAGACTCAGCTGCGGCCTTTAATTCTTCGGTTCCTTGCCAACCAGTAAAATGCAAAGAAAAATCCATCTCTGCGTTCAGTTGTTCTGTTTGCATTGCACGGATTTTCGTCATAGTTGATTTGATTTCTGGACTTTGAATCAGCTGTTCCACACCATGTAAGGCAGTTAAAATATTTTGCAAATCCTTAGAGGTTAATAGCTTTTTATCAACTTTATAGGTAGGCATTAGTCCAATTCCGCCATCTCGTCCCGGAACAGTATAAATGGGGATATTCGCCATGCTTAGTGTTTCGACATCGCGATAAATCGTCCGTGTAGTTACTTCGAAAATTTTTGCCAGCTCTGTTGCCGAGACTAATTCTCGCTGTAATAAAATCATAATGATACTAATTAATCGTTCGATTTTCATAAGGTTCTCCAAATATATGACAGACTGCTGTCAGGGTTTGTTGGTTATAGTATAGATACAAAATAAGAAATGGGGAAATAAAAAAATGACTGAATTAACAATGAAACACATGGATGAATTAACATTGATTGGCTATAGCACCTCCATTCCATTGCCAACAATGGAGAATGTGGATGAGGTATCGAAACAAAAATCAGCCCACTTCGGGACACTCGCACAAAGCGGCAAATTTGGCGCACTAATGGCTGGCAGCAGAGACAAAATTGGTTATGCCGTCGGGACAGCTGGCAGTGAGAGCTTATCCTATTTTGCAGGCTCAAATACAGCAACTGTTGCTGAAGATGCGGAACAATTAGTCTTGCCAGCAAATGATTATGTCGTGCTTACCGCTGAAGGAGCACCAAGTCGAAAATTATTTGACCAATTAATCCGCCAATTTTTTGGAGAAATATTACCAAGCCATCCTGAACTTGAGTATGAAGATACCTATGTCATTGAAGCGTTATTGAACGGAAACCCAATGGACGCGGTTGTTGAATTAGCGGTTCCGGTGAAAATGAGGTAAACGGCACGTAAGACTAATAGGGATGACTTCAGGAAAATGCGGATTACAACGCTAAGCATATTTTCAAGACGATTACTCCGTTTTTAACAGTGTTAAGAAGGACTTAATCCTATATTCATTCCCAATACTAATATAGAAAATCCTTTGGCTGAAGATAAAGGAATGGCAAGCTGCCGGCCTGCCCCTGATAAAAGCGATTGTTACGCTTGCCCATGAGCTCCAGCTAAAAGTTATTGAAAAGGGAACAGGGGTCTGTCCCCCATCAGGGTAAAGTGGTACCGTAATGGGGGACAGGCCCCTTTTGTTCCTTTTGTTCAAAAAGAAGAATAACCCCAGCCATTTGGCAAGAGTTATCTTTTTTATCACTTAAATTGGTCATTGACGGCTTCATTTAAGGTAGCAACACTGTCCGGGGTTAAACTGCTTCCATTCCAATGAAACTTAACAATAAACGGTTCACCCGTTGGACAACAATTTGGGTCATTAGCGAGATAATGATCATACGTTGCGATAATCGTTCCGGTAGAACCTGCATGAACACTGGAAGGCATATGATATTTTGCAGTATCCCTTCCGATATATCGATTGTTATCAAAGAAAAAAATTTGATGAGCACTTCCATCACCATTTCCATTAATAATGACATTCCATGCATAGAGCATTCCCCCAAATCCATCCGGAACTTCTGCATCCGGGTGCGAATCAACCAGTGGTTCCCATTGAATACCCTCAACAGAAATCCTCGCTTTGGATTTTATAACCGCAACATCTTGTTCAATATCGGCTTGATAGTTATGAGATGAAGATGATGGTGTATTACCAGTCGAATTATTAGGCTGGGGTTTGGCCGTCGTTTGTGGCTCACTTTCCTTCTTTGTTTCTGGAACTGGAATCTTTAAACTGCCCAGAGATTGAAATTGTTCCGGTTGATTACTGCCTGGTTGAAATCCTAACTTTGGATTAACGGTTCCCGACAACTTGTCTTTGATATTAAAATCAAGAGTTATAGTTGTCTTAGAATTGGCCGGAATTTGCGATGGAACTTCTGAATTTGTAGTTGGTGATAGAGTCGTTGAATGATTGATGAGTGCAAAATCTGATGAATGAATAAAGATTGCCTTTTTCGTGGAATTATCTGCAGTCAGAGTCAAGTCTAATTCGTTTCCATCGTTCTTTGTCACCTGAATATTACTAATTTGAATTGTTGGTTTTGTGGTCGTCTTAGTAGTATGATTTTCATTAGAAGCCTGTTGGGAAGAACAACCAGCTAAGCTAGCCCCTAATAGGATGCTGATTAAAAACTTTTTCATTTTTATACCACCTTTTCCATACATACTTTTTTAAATGCTTCATTGACGATTTTCGAGTTATTCTTTACCTTCACAAGTATATTAGTATTCAATTTCAGTAAAGTAAATACATAATTTGACATACTATGAAATTATTCGTAATTTTATAAAAAAGGGTAAGGCTTATGGCAGGGGACAGTGGATCTTCCTGTTTTATTATTTAGAGAACATTTTACCCAAGGGGTGACAGAAATGGCACGGGTTTTATTTATAAACGGAGGCTCGGAAGGACATATCAATCCGACGATTGGGGTTGTGCAAGAGCTTATTTCGCGCGGGGAAGAGGTAGTGTACTTTGCGGTAGAAGCTTTTCGGGAGCGTATTGAGAAGACGGGAGCAACGGTACGGACATTTGACGGTGACAAATTTATAAAAGCCTTTATCTCAGGCGGAAGAAATTATGTACTCGAAAGAATCAATGGTCTTTTGCTTACGGCCGATGTCGTGATACCCAGTGTTCTCGAACAAATCGAAGGAGAGCATTTTGATTACATCGTCCACGATTCCATGTTTGGCTGCGGACGTTTAATTGCTCAAATCCTTAGACTTCCTGCGATTAATTCTTGTACTTCTTTTGCCCAGACCGAAGCACAATTCGATCAAATGCTCGATCGGCTTTCAAAAAACACTCCTGACGAAATATACGATGAATTTCATCGCCTGACGGGAATGGTAAAGGAAAAATATGATGTCGAGATCCATTCTCCTTACGAAGTTTTTTGTAATCCTGCACCGCTTACCATCGTTTATACAACCAGGGAGTTTCAGCCTTTCAGAGAATCATTCGATCCAACTTACAAATTCGTAGGACCATCCATTTCTTCACCATTTAAGCAGGATAACTTTGATCTTGAAGCTATTAGAAGAAAAAATCCAATTTATATTTCTCTCGGGACTGTTTTTAACCGTGCGGTTGATTTTTATAAGCTTTGTTTTGAAGCATTTGGAAATAGCGATCATACGGTGGTCATGTCGATTGGGAATCAAACCTCGCTGGTTGATTTAGGTGAGGTCCCCGAAAACTTCATTGTAAAAAGTTATGTTCCGCAAACCGAAGTCCTGAAATACACGAAATTATTTATCACCCATGGCGGAATGAACAGTACCCATGAGGGACTGTATTACGGGGTTCCGCTCATTGCAATCCCGCAAAGTGCAGATCAGCCGATCATTGCCGGCCAAGTTGCCAAAATCGGAGCCGGTATTCAATTACAAATGCAAAGCTTGACTGCCAATCAGCTTCGAGAGGCTGCAGATCAAGTGTTAAACAACCCATCTTTCCAAAAAGCAGCAGCTGATATGGGAGAGTCCTTTCAAAAATTGGGCGGATATCGCCAAGCTGTTGATGAGATTTTTGAATTTAAAAATCAATATGGTATCTAAGCGGAAAAATTCTCAGCTGCCATAGCAGGTTTTAGGATGATTATGGAGGAACAATCGAACAGTACAAGAAAAAAGCAAGATTCGTTTTGTGCAATTAACAAAACAAATCTTGCTTTTAATTAAATCTAGTAGATACTATTCTACTACTAATTTTCCGGTCATTTGTGAATGGCCTGACCCGCATTCTACAGAACAGTGGTATTCATATGTACCTGTTTTATCGGCAGTAAATTCGGCACTTTTATTCCCTTGGATGTTTACATTGAAAGCCGGAATTGCAAGACCATGTCCTCCGTCATCACTTTGGAGAGTAATTTTTACCTTGTCCCCTTTTTTCACGTGGATTTCTTTTTTATCAAATTCGAAATCCTTTGCCATTACCTTAATATCAACGACATTTCCTGTGGTTGCAGGAGTATTAGAAGTTTCTTTTGATGCCTCTGCCGTTTTTGATGTTTGCGTTGCAGTATCTGACTTTGTACTAGTTGGTGTCTTTGCATTTGAAGAATCTTTAGCAGTGGTCCCGCAAGCACTCAACATCATAATGATCAAAACTACAGCTGTAAATAAAAAACCTGTTTTCTTTTTCATAAGTAAAATTTCTCCTCCCCAATTCAATTCTTCTAAACCTTAACATTTGATTGCGAAAGGAGAATGAGATTTAAGTAAAATTAATATTAAAATTGTATTAACTATAAATAACTTTTAAATCAAAAAAAGGGGACAGACCCCCACCGTGGTAAAGTGCTACCGTAATGGGGGACAGACCCCTTAACTCAACAATAAAAACATTTTCAAATTAAAAACGTTTATAATTATGATAATCAAAAAGTATTTATCGGTGAGATGGGGGATAACAGGATGGGAGATAATAATACGCTTATTGAACTTTTGAACTCGTTACTGGAGGCAGAACGCGCTGGCGTGGAGACGGCAAATTACTTTCTGAAAAATTATCCATTACAAGACTTAGACATACAGTATCGACAGCTGAAAATAGACGAGGCATGGAGTTGTGCTGGCCTTCATCAAGCCATTTTGCATGAAGGAGGAGTTCCCAGCAATCAAGTAGGAGCATTTGCTGCTAAAGTAAAATCACTTGAAACGTTAAAGGAGAAGCTGGCTCTTCTCAACAAAGGCCAAGCATGGGTTGCCAGGAAAATTGATGAAGCGATTGCTCTCGGACCTCAATCTGAAACTGAAGTTTTCTTAAAAGAAATGAAAGAAAAACACATTACAAACATTGGGGAAATGGATAAATACTTGCAAGATATGTAAGAGACCAGCGTCTAAATGAGCGTCAGGAACCGCAGATGGATGGACAAATAGGTTAATTGGTGGAATGGAGAGGACATTGGGCACTATTATTCATTATGAACTAACAAAACAGAAAAGAGCTTCGAAATCTTTAATAAAAAGACTCCGAAGCTCTTATTGGTTCTTTTTTTCTTTTTGGGACAGTTTGATAGGTGTGGGTATTGTGGTAGCGGAAGTATTCGTCTTTTACTAAAAGTTTGAGGAAATCATGATGTTGAGAGATTTTCCAGTTTCTTTTTATGATAGTATACTTTCCCCATTAATTCCATTTTAAGAAAAGGGTCAAGACAATCATTTTTTAATTGATGATAGTATTGGTAATGCAATCTATGCCATAATTGTTTCCATTTTCGCATATTTTACCACCTCATCTTAGAATATAGATTTCCAACATGAGAATGATGTTAAACGATCATTAAAAAGTAGTTAATTTATACCTGGCCATATTTTTCCGGCCTCTAATTCACTATTTTGTACGTAGGGGCTGCGAGAAGGAGGTCAAATATTAAAAGACTAATTTCTCCGTGTTTTAAGGAGGAATTAGTCTTTATTTTTAAAAGTGACTGTTTGCGGAAGATTGAAGCATTCTATAGGTCGCCGCACTTATTCAAACGCCGTTTTTTTCACTACTCTCAATACACCCGGCCTTACTATTTCCGTTTCCCCAGCTATATTAGCTTATTTTAGTTGCGGTCATCCTCGGAAATTGCCAAAATGCCCTCGCGTATTTCAGCAGCCTCATCTTCATTGGCAAGAACGATCAAATAATCGCCGGGATAGATTTGTGTATCTCCTTTAGGAATAATTTCTTCCATGCCTCGCTGGATGCTGACCAGCAGGCAGCGGGGAGGCCACTCTATTTCTTTAACCCTTTTTCCTTCGATCACGGAGCCACAACAAACAGAAGCTTCAATTAAAACCTTGGATGCAGAAGAAGTTTCAACTGGGGATTCTTTCTTAGAAAGAATCCGGTGCAGCAATGATTCATAGATTGGATGCGAACCCATTATACTGACCACAATATATGACGTCATCGAGACGACTGCAATTGCCAGCAGATGATAGAACGACCCGGTCATTTCGGTAATTAGTACAATTCCGGTGATAGGCGCCTTTACAATGGCGGTGAAATATCCAGCCATTGCGAGAATCATAATGTTGATGATATAAGCCTTGTTAAATCCAAATAGTAAGTGGATTGCGTTCCCATAAACCACTCCGCTTAGTGCCCCGATTACAAGCAATGGCAGAAATATGCCGCCGGGCACAGAAGAACCATAGCTGACCATTGTAAAAAGAAATTTGACGATCAGAATGATGACAATCAGTTTGAGTGGAAGCGGAGCGCTGCTAATAGCCGTTATCAAATCATTCCCGCCGCCCAAAACCTGAGGAAGGAAGAAACCGGCTACTCCTGCGAGCAGGAAGGGTATTATTGGTTTGGTCCGAGCAGGCATCCATGTCAGTTTTGCGTATAAGTCCTGAGTAGACAGCAATACTCTGTTGAACAGCATTCCCCAAAAGCCCATAAGAATTCCGAGAAAAACGATGTATCCGTAATCCATCAGCGGTATGGGTGAAACATTCTTGAAAACAAAGACCGGATGCATTCCAAAAAAGTACTCAGACACAAAGTCTGACGTGATGGAAGCTGCCAGTGCTGAAATCATCACAGTCGGCGAAAAGTTTTTATGAACTTCTTCCAATGCGAATATGACACCGGAAATAGGGGCATTAAAGGCGGCAGACAAACCTGCGCTGGCGCCGCTGGTCATTAGATATTTTTCGCCGACCTTGATATTTTTAAAAATCCGGCTGGTTCCTTGCCCAATCGCTGCCCCCATCTGGATAGATGGACCCTCGCGTCCCAATGAAAGACCCGCGCCGATGCTGAGGATGCCGGCGAAAAATTTTGCGAGCAGAACACTCCACCAGCGCATACTAAGCTTTCCAAGTAAAACCCCTTCCACCTGCGGAATACCGCTTCCGGATGATACAGGTTCCTTCTCAACAACCCATCCAATAAAGTAACCGACAGCCGCCAGAATAAGAATACACAATGGAATCAGCCACAAATGACTGTGTGCTAATAGATAAACCGCTCTGGAGAAACTCAGCGCTTTTTCAATCGAATATCGATAAAGTACGATAATAAGTCCAACAAAAAAACCGGTCACAACACTTTGCGCAATAATCTTCAGCTTGAAGTCGTACCAATGAAACAATGTGTTTTTTGTATTGTTTCTATTCATTAAGACACTTCCTAATACATTTAAACTGCTCAGCAAGAATCAGCTGATGAGGATTTAAGGAGTCAAAGCAATACACCGTTATGTTCGAAACCAATATTTGAAATCCGCTGACACATCTTAATGGTATCATTGATTTACAAAAATTTAATCCCAATTATCTATAATTATGATTAATCTCATGAGAAAATTCTTTAGGATCAATTGTGTAATAGCTGACTCTAATTATGGCAGGGTTCACTGTTACGAATGAAAATGAGGTTTCCTAAAGATAAAATTACTTCAAATGTTCATTTAAAACATTCTCTTCTAAAACCGTAAATTTATCACCATACACTTTCGTAATATGTTTTTCTCCCCAGGCACATAGCGAATCCAAAATACCCTTTAAACTCCAGCCGTATTCACTAAGTTCATATTCCACTTTTGGAGGAATTTGATTATAGGCAATTCTATTAATGATTCCATCTTCCTCTAATTCACGTAATTGTTGAGTCAGCATTTTTTGAGTGATATTTGGCATAAGACGCTTCAATTCACTTGTACGTTTCTTGCCATGTGTCAGATGGCAAAGAATCACACATTTCCACTTTCCCCCAATCACTTCCAGGGTAGCTTCAACAGATATATTGTATTTCTTTTTCTTCATCAACTAACTCCTCCTAAATCAATAGGCACTAAAAAGTAACTACATTACTTAAAGGTTCCTATATTACTTCAAAGTACGTACTTCTCAATGGTTAGGATCTATCCCATAATAACATTTGCCGACTGTGGTAAATAATGAATTCATTTGGTAAATGGCCTTTAAGCAAGTTCATTTATACCATTTCACAATATTTAGGAGGGATCAATATGTCTATCGATAAAAAACGAAGCACATTTGCACTTCTGGCCCTGGCTGCAAGTGCATTCGCCATAGGAACAACGGAATTCATCAGTGTAGGGTTATTACCATTAATAGCCGGAGATTTAAAAGTACCTATTACAACGGCCGGCCTTACTGTTTCCTTATACGCTTTAGGAGTTACATTCGGAGCACCTGTCTTAACGTCGCTTACTTCTAGGATGTCACGCAAAGTTTTATTACTTTGGATTATGATTATTTTTATTGTCGGCAATAGTATGGCAGCAAGTGCTGCCGGGATTGGTGTATTACTAATCGCTCGTGTGATTTCTGCTTTTTCACATGGTGTGTTTATGTCTATTGCTTCAACGATTGCGGCCGATTTAGTGCCTGAAAATCGTAGGGCCAGTGCCATATCCATCATGTTTTCCGGACTTACGGTTGCAACCGTTACAGGTGTCCCATTCGGAACATTCATCGGACAGAATTTCGGCTGGAAGATGGCCTTTATCCTTATAGTAGCAGTCGGAATCATGGCTCTGATTGCAAATATCATCCTGATTCCGTCCGACTTAAAAAGAGGGAGCCGCATTGCATTACACGATCAGTTTAAATTAGTGATGAATAAACGTTTATTCCTTTTATTTATGATTACTGCCTTAGGATATGGGGGAACATTTGTAGTCTTTACTTATTTATCTCCAATCCTGCAGAACATAACTGGATTTAATGAAGGGACAGTGGCTTTCATTCTGCTTGTATATGGACTTGCGATTGCCATTGGAAACATGATAGGCGGAAGGTTATCCAATCAAAATCCGATTGGAGCATTATTTTATATGTTTATCGTTCAAGCAATTGTTCTTTTTGTCTTCATGTTCACAGCACCATTTAAAGTGGGTGGCCTGATTACCGTTTTCTTTATGGGTCTCCTTGCTTTTATGAATGTGCCGGGATTACAAGTATATGTCGTCATCTTAGCAGAGCGGTTTGTTCCGGAGGCAGTTGATGTAGCTTCCGCAATCAATATTGCTGCTTTTAACATAGGCATTGCTTTTGGCTCATATCTGGGAGGAGTTATTACTGATTCAGTTGGACTGATTCATACCACTTGGATCGGCTCACTAATGGTTTTATCCGCTGTCCTTTTGACAGGCTGGAGCCGAATCCTTGAAACAAAAGATGAACCAACTGTTAGTTTACTAGAGCAAAAGTGTTCTTAATTTTCATTGGAACGGTTCTTGTGCCTGCAAAAAAGAACGGATAAATACCTTACAGAGGGTTATGTTATTGTATTGGTTATAGCAATATGTTTTTGAATCTAAAAAAAGTCGGAAATTAGCAAGAATCAAATAAAAACTTGCATATTTTCGGCTTTTTGAGATTTTTGGGATATTGAATGAAAGCCGCCATTCATTTACTTTCCGTACAATAAATCCTTTCAATTTGAAATGCTTTTTAAGCAAAAAAAGGCCGGCCAAAATTAGCGGGGCGGATATTGGCAATCCTTGTATTGTTTTAAGTGTTGTGATTTTGAATAGCAGTTATGAGCTGCCTAGCGGACACACAAAAAAAGAGGCTTTACTCCAAGCCCCTGTTGATTTATGAACCAGCATAGTTTTTGTATCAATAACAGGCTTTTCAGCACTGATAAAATCAAATACCAATATACCGTCAATCTTGATCCAGTATCCATCTTCCCAAATCTCAATTTGGAAATCCTCTTTGATGGTGTCCTACAAATTGGGCTTCAAAAAAAGAGGGTTTGGTTTTGGGTTATTCAATTTTAAATACTTCCACCATGTCATTGTGTAATGATTTATTTGGGTGTTCCTTTGGAATCGGAATAATGAAATAGTGACGGTTATTATTATCTTCAAATACTGATATTGGTACATTGAAGATTTCATTAAAATATTTTGCATACAGCTTTGCCTTCTTAACATCAAGTTCAATGTAAGTTTCTTTAAAGATATTCATGAAAACACCTCCACTCATTCATAGCAATTTTTGGATTCTTCTATCCGAAAAGCCGACATACTATTATATGAGGGAGGTAGAGGAAAAATTAATATGAATTGGTGTTGTTGAGGGGTTACTTTAAGAAACTTTAAAACGTTGTTCATTTGGGAAAAGAACAATGATGGGAAAGGCGGAGAAGAGGAAAACGTCGTTCATAGGCGAGATGAACGACGATACGGGCGGCAGAGAAGAGAAAAACGTCGTTC
>CAZAEW010000032.1:10305-20848 GCA_964484065.1 uncultured Bacillus sp. | reverse complement strand
ATATAAGCAGCGGGGAAGAGGAAAACGTCGTTCATAGGCGAGATGAACGACGATACGAGACGATGGAGATGAAAAAACGTCGTTCATGGGGATGAACGACGTTTAGTACTAGGCACTTATTTTTACAGATGCGGTATTCTCTTTGTTTGTCATTTTACGGAAGAATGGGATTACCCAGCGGTCTAAACCGATGCGGCCGGCGTTGTAGCCAGCAGTTAAAATGATGACTCCCAATAAAATGTCCATTGGATTCGTTGACACTGTTCCAGCAAGTACATAAGAGAAGTTCATTACTAAACCGAAGAATACAGCGGCAGTTGTTAAGCAGCCAAGAATTAAACCTAAACCTACTAGGAATTCTCCCCAAGGTACTAATACGTTGAACAGATGTGCATTAGGTAAGGCAAAATGCTTTAAGAAGGAAACGTAAGTTGGATACACAACTGCTTTATCTGGACCAACGACTGGATGCATTGTTACCCCTGTTAAAAATCCTGTTGCATCAAATTTGCCGCCGGAAATTTTCTCAAAACCAGCCATTAAAAACCCATAACCAAGATATAAACGGATAACCGTAAGAATGATTGCAGCCACTTTGTTCTCTCTTAAAAAGTTGTTAAACATGTTGAGGACTCCTTTGCTTTATAAGTTTTATTGATAACTTGTTTATATTGTTATTGTAATCCTTATATCTCGAAATGAGAGTATTTTTTTCGTGATTTCACATGTTTGTAAAAAAGTTATGAATAAAGTTTATACGATGAGAAAGGAGACGGAGCACCGTCCTGGAGCCCGTAAAATCGTATTCAAACAAGTTCGGAAAACGGTAAGTATACAGAAGTTAGCGGATGAATGAAACTATAGAAGTTAAACTAAACTCGAGCTTTTTGAAAAATGAAAGGAGATTATATATGAAAATTGCTTTCATTTCAGATATCCATGGCAATGCGGTTGCTTTGGAGGGTGTGTTAAATGATATCAAAAATCAGAAAGTTGATCAGGTATTTGTACTTGGAGATATATGCTACCGCGGGCCGGAACCAAAGAGGGCATTGGATTTAGTCCGAGCATTAAATACGGATGTGATTAAGGGGAATGCAGATGAATGGGTGGTTCGCGGGATTCGTGAAGGGGAAGTAGCAGAATCAGCTTTTGAAATCATGACAAAAGAACGGGATTGGATTTTCTCACAATTAGCTGAAGAAGACATCCAGTATCTTAAAGATCTGCCGACAGAGTTAAAACTGGAATTTGGCGGGCTCAAAATTCATGCTTTCCACGCAACCCCGAATAGTTTATTCGATGTTGTCCAGCCATTTGAAGCGGATGAAGCATTGAAGGAAAAAATGATGGGCCAACCAGCGGACATTTATATCTATGGCCATATTCATAAGCCATTTATCCGATATATTGATGGGAAATGTCTGATCAACATAGGCAGTGTCGGACTTCCTTTCGATGGTTTAGCAAAATCATCCTATGCCATTGTTACAATTAATGAAGAAAGTTTTCAAACTTCGATTGTTAGAGTAACTTATGATATCGAAAAAGTAATCAAACAATATCAGGAATCAACCTATCCTAATTCGGAGCAAATGATCAATGTATTAAGGAAGGCCAAGATTTAATGCCTCGAAGGAAGAAGTTCAAAAGCTCTGTTAGGAATGAAGTGGGCTTAAAGAATGTTCAGCGAAACAAAAACTTTTGGACGGTTCACTTTCAGCATATGTGAGGAAGAGATTTCTTTCAAAAAAACTCCCCTATGTCTGTTCTTAAATAATAACAATCGTTTAGGAAACCCTAGATAAAAAGGCGAAAACAGGGGAGAGGAAAAATGACCGAGATTCCAATGGCGAACAACAAGACTTTTTGCATGAGTGAATACGATGTTTTAAAACGGGTCATTCTTTGCCAGCCTCAATATATGACCATCCGTGAGGTAATTAATGAAACGCAGGAGCATTTTAAAAATGAAGGCATCCATATTGAGCGTGCGCTTGAGCAGCATGGTGAATTTGTCAAAACTCTAAAGGATCATGGTGTCGACGTTATATTGTTGCCTTATCATAAAAAATATCCTGAACAAGTCTTTACCCGTGATATTGGTTTTACTCTGGGGCAAACAATTTTTGTTGCAAAAATGGCAATGGATGTCCGGGCGGGGGAGGAGTTAGTTCTGAGACAATGGCTCGAGGATGAAGAAATTTCTTACTATAATTTAGGCGAGGAACGGATCGAAGGCGGAGATGTTGTGATTGATCGGGATACCATTTACGTGGGACTCAGCAATCGGACGGACGAAAAAGCGGCCGAACAATTACAGCGCCTGTTGACTCAATTCAATGTTTTTACCATCCCATTTATAGAAAAATACCTGCACTTGGATTGCATTTTTAATGTGGTTTCACCTGAAGTGGCCCTTATTTACCCAAATGCCTTAACGAAAAAAGACATTGAGTTCTTTGCTTCACGATATGAATTAATTGAGGTTTCAGAAGAAGAACAATTTCAATTGGGCACAAATGTATTAAGTATTGGCAACAAACGAGTATTAAGTCTTCCAGTCAATAAGAATGTGAACAAACAGCTTCGTGACAGGGGCTTTCACGTAATTGAAGTGGATATTACGGAAATCATTAAATCTGGCGGCTCCTTCCGTTGTTGCACGCTGCCTATCTTAAGAGAAACGTAACCCAGAAAGCTCTTACGGGGTGCAGTTGTTCAGTTTTAAAGGAAAGAAGCCGAATGGAAGAGTAAGTAGTTCAGTTATCGAGTAGAAAATTAAAATACACAACTGAATTATCACTGCTCTTTTACGAAAATCAGCAATTGAATTAGCATAAAAATGCTTGGTCCGTCAAACTTCGGACAACGCTGCTGTGATTTTGCTTTCCTGTGTCCGAAGATGCTTAAACTTCGGACAACGCTGCTGCGATTTCGCTTTTCTCTGTCCGAAGATGCTCAAACTTCGGACAACGCTGCTGTGATTTTGCTTTCCTGTGTCCGAAGATGTTTAAACTTCGGACAACGCTGCTGCGATTTTGCCTTTCTCTGTCCGAAGATGCCCAAACTTCGGACAACGCTGCTGTGATTTTGCTTTTCACTGTCCGAAGATGCTCGAACTTCGGACAACGCTGCTGCGATTTTGCTTTTCTCTGTCCGAAGATGTTCAAACTTCGGACAACGCTGCTGTGATTTTGCTTTCCTGTGTCCGAAGATGCTCAAACTTCGGACAACGCTGCTGCGATTTTGCTTTTCTCTGTCTGAAGATGCTCAAACTTCGTCTGCTGCTCTGGTTTTAAATACAACTGTCCGCCAGCTAATTATATTTCATTTTTAATGGTATTTTAAGCATTTATCCATATGAACCCTTGAAATCCCAACAAAGGTAAATAGTCCAATTCATTTGCGAATTGGACTAAAAAATAGAATGCTAATTTAGTTTTCTACTTTAAAACTGAACTACTTACTGGAAGAGCCAGCTTCTTTTCCTATTTATTTTTTAACTCCAAAAGTTCATTAACCGTTATGAATTTGTATCCTTCGTTTGATAATGTTTCTAAGATTCCTTGAATCGTTTTGAGTTCGTCTCCGGATTGATCATACATGGCGTGGATCAAGATGATCGACCCGGGTTTTGCATTCTTTTTAACATAATCCACCTTGTCTGCGGCAGAAGTATAGTAGGTATCCGGTTCAATGTTCCAGGTTATCGTATCTCTATCATGCTTGTACAAGTAATATGGCAATCCAACGAGTTTTTTTCCGTTTGGAGGGCGAAAATCGATTTTCCCTTTATAGCCGGCTTCGCGAATCAGCTTGTCTGTTTTTTCAATTTCCTTCTTGATGTAAGCAGGGGATTTAAAGATCATTCGCTGATGGAAATAGGTATGATTTCCAATTTGCTGCCCTGCCTTTACTAATTTTTTTGCTTCTCCCGAATTTTTTTCAATTTCATTTCCGATTAGAAAAAAGGTTCCTTTTGCATGGTATTGATTTAATAGAGGTAAAATTTTATCTACATTCTTTGTGGGCCCATCATCAAAGGTCAATGCAACGACCTTTTGATCGGTTTCCACCCGGCTTGTGATCCGGCCAAACAACTGATGGGTTCTCGAATTCATTAACTTATAGGTTCCAAGTAGAAGAAGGAGGAGAAGCAAAACTCCTGTCCCCCAAAATACTAGTTTCTTTTTCATAGAAAAGCCCTTTCTTTCAAAATCATTCCGCATGACAGATCCATCCTGCAAAAAGTCCGGTCGAATAAAACCGGGTTATTTTTGTAAAACCGGATTCTGCCAATAGCTGTTCGATTTGTTTTTCAGGAATAATAGAAATTTTTAAAGGGTTCATAATTCCGCTGTTTATCATCTCGTCCACTTTTGATGGTTCCCGTCCCCCAGCCACCCAAAAGCTTTTCCAGACGTTTAATCTGTCTTGAAATTCAGCTTCATCGCGGTCTCCGTAAGCGCTGACGAGCACAAATGGAGCGCTCGGTTTCAAATGATCTTTAATGGTTCTGAGCAGCTTCAACTTCTCTTGTATATCGTTAACGAAGTGAAGAACTAGGATGCAGCATGCCGCGTCGAACTTCGAGTCTGGAAGCGGCAGGTCGTCAACTGTTCCATGAATGAGTTTGACACGGTTTTCCAAACCAAGTTGAACGGATTTATTTTTAGCAATCTGAAGCATTTCTTCAGAAGGGTCAACTCCAGTGAATGTCCATTTCGGGTTAGACGGTCCCCAGATGGCAATTTCATTTCCGCCGCCTGCCCCGGCCACTAGCAATGATGCCTCTTTTTCGCCCAGTTGAAGTCGAAAATAGGACTGTATCATCGAGAGTAACGCATCATATGTAGGAATTGAGATTCGAGTGGTTTTATCGTACATAAGAGCCATTTCGGAATTGTGTGCATGTTCTTCCCTCATTGCTAACCGCCTCCATAAAAAAACGGGCACTTGTCATGTCCCCGGGATTTGTCGAAGAATGATAGGAATGGGATAGTCGCTCCTTGTCTTCGATACCTTTATAGTACCTATATAAAGCGATGGTTGGCAAGTATGCAAAAAGGAAGGTTCTCCCGCTTAGTGAGCAGGGGAACCTTCCCTCCGTTGTTAGGCACTTATTTTGGCAGAAGCATTATTTTCTTTGTTCGTCATTTTACGAACAAATGGGATTACCCAGCGATCCAAGCCAATGCGGCCGGCGTTGAATCCTGCTGCAAGAATAATAACTCCAAGTAAAATATCAAGCGGGTTGCTAGAAACTGTTCCAGCCATCACGTAAGAGAAGTTCATGACGAGTGCGAAGAATACAGCAGCTGTTGTTAGGCAGCCAAGAATCAAACCTAAACCAACCAGGAATTCGCCCCAAGGGACAATAACATTAAACACGTGTGCATTTGGAAGGGCAAAATGTTTTAAGAATCCAACATAGGTAGCATAGACGACACTTCCATCCGGCCCTTTAACTGGATTTGCAATGGCCCCTTTTAAGAACCCGGAAGCATCGAAACCGCCTGTGATTTTATGAAAACCAGCTGTTAACCATTCATAGCCAAGATATATACGTAAAACAGTAAGGATTGCAGCAGCGACTTTATTTTCTCTTAAAAATTGGTTAAACATGTTGAAGTCCCCTTTGTCTTATAAATTTGATTAATAACTTGTTTACATTGTTATTATAATCTTTATATCTCGAAATGAGTGTAAATTGTTCACTATTTCACATGTTTGTAAAAAAGTTATGGATAAAGTTTTAACGATGAGAAAGGAAATAAGTTGGTGACTTATTCCCCAAATTTTCGCTATGAAAAACAAATAGTTAAAAACTAGCAGAATCGAAAAATGTATTGTTTTGAAAAAAACACTCTAATATACTTAATGAAAGATTGAATTTGGCATCTATTAAGACTTTTACAAAAAGAGGAGAAGGCATGAAGCGAAAAAAAATGGAGAAATGGGCTGTTTCCTTTCTGGGTTTGACCTTATTGCTATGCATAGGAATGTCTCTTCCAGTCAAAGCAAATACTCAAGGAAATGAATCACAACAAGTCATCGTCGAGTATAAGAATATTCAAGGAAAAGCAGCGGCCTTGAACAATAGTCAAAAGGTAGAAAAACAGTATCAAAATGTTCCTGCGGTAGCGGTATCCATGACTCAAGAGGCAATTGATAATCTAAAAAACAATCCGAATGTAGCCCGCGTAGAGCCAAATGTGAGATTCAAAGTTTCAGATGATCAATTAAGACCGTATAACATTAGTTCAGTGTCGTCAGGTACTACATCTGCCACCACTGCCGAAGAATCTCAATGGGATTTACAAGCCAGTCAATCTCCCCTTGCTTGGAGTGAAGGAATTACAGGAAAAGGTGTAAAAGTTGCCATTTTAGATACTGGAATTGCTTCTCACCCTGATTTGAATATTGCTGGCGGCGTCTCTATGGTCAGCTACACCACGTCTTTTTTAGATGACGATGGGCACGGAACAAATATAGCAGGGTTTGTGGGTGCCCTGCGGAACGGGAAAGGAATGGTCGGGATGGCTCCTGACGTACAACTTTTCTCGGTTAAAGTTCTAGACAATACCGGACAGGGATATCTCTCTGACGTTTTATCCGGAATTGATTGGGCCATAACCAATCATATGAACATTATCAATTTAAGCTTTGGAACTACTTCAGACTCCCAATTGTTACATGATATGGTGGATAAAGCTTATGCTAACGGGGTTCTTGTGGTATGTGCCAGCGGAAATTTAGGAAACGATCTGGGAACAGGCGATAATGTCACTTATCCTGCAAAATATTCCAGTGCGTTATCGGTCTCTGCCGTAGATAGAAACATGGTAAGGGCTCCCTTTTCCTCCACTGGGAACAAGATTGACTTTTCAGCTGGCGGTGTGGATGTGGCCAGCACCTACTTAAATGGAAGCTATGCCATTGGAAGCGGAACCTCACAAGCGGCTCCGCATGTTACAGGATTGCTTGCGTTGTTAAAGCAAAAGTATCCAACCAAAACAAATGATGAATTAGTGGGTATTTTGAAATCTTTTGCCAAAGATTTAGGAGCGCCAGGGAAAGATGCTTGGTACGGCGATGGATTTGCCCAATACCAAACGACAGCCCCTTCCACTACTGTAACTTCAGGAGTGTCCTTAATTTCAAGGGGATATATTGATACTCCCGCTTTTGGTTCTACCTTGAATGGAGATGCGAATGTAAGCGGCTGGTTTTTAGATGGCAGCGGTGTTTCCAAGATAGAAGTATTGGTTGATGGGATTAGTATGGGAACAGCTCAGTATGGCAGTGTGCGTTCTGATGTGGAAAAAGTGTTTCCTGAATATCAAAATGCCAACTCAGGCTTTCAATATACATTGGATACAAAAAGCCTTTCCAATGGGCCGCACGTGCTGACTGTTCGAGAGACTGGAAACAATGGCGCTGTTACGGGTCTTAATAGTGTGAATGTCAATGTATTAAATTTACCAGCAATAGGGTGTATTGATACTCCCAAAAATGGCTCTGTGATAAAAGGGAATACAACTTTAAGCGGCTGGTTTTTAGATCAAAAGGGAGTTTCAAGAGTTGAGATATTAGTAGATGGACAAACTGCAGGTACAGCTGCATATGGCAGCAGCCGTCTGGATGTTCAAAAAGTTTATCCTCAATATCAAAATGCCAACTCTGGTTATCAATATCTTCTGGATACAACGAAAATGACTGATGGGCAGCACACACTTACCGTTCGGGAAATTGGGATGGACGGTACCATCACGATTCTTCCAGATGTAAAAGTAACTGTCCAAAATTATCCGCCAATAGGATACACTGATACTCCTGCTTTTGGTTCTACCTTGACTGGTGATGCGAAAGTAAGCGGGTGGTTTTTAGATGGAAGTGGTGTTTCCAAAATAGAAGTATTGGTTGATGGCACTAGTGTTGGAATAGCTCAGTATGGCAGTGCGCGTTCTGATGTGGAAAAGGCCTTCCCTGGATATCAAAATGCCAACTCCGGCTTTCAATTTACACTGAATACAAAAAATCTTTCCAATGGGCCGCACGTGCTATCTGTTCGAGAGACTGGGAATAATGGAATTGTCACCGCTCTTAATAATGTAAATGTTAATGTATTAAATTTACCAGCAATAGGGTGTATTGATACTCCCAAAAATGGCTCTGTGATAAAAGGGAATACAACTTTAAGCGGCTGGTTTTTAGATCAAAAGGGAGTTTCAAGAGTTGAGATATTAGTAGATGGACAAACTGCAGGTACAGCTGCATATGGCAGCAGCCGTCTGGATGTTCAAAAAGTTTATCCTCAATATCAAAATGCCAACTCTGGTTATCAATATCTTCTGGATACAACGAAAATGACTGATGGGCAGCACACACTTACCGTTCGGGAAATTGGGATGGACGGTACCATCACGATTCTTCCAGATGTAAAAGTAACTGTCCAAAATTATCCGCCAATAGGATACATGGATGCGCCTGCTTTTGGTTCTACCGTGAATGGAGAAGCGAAAGTAAGCGGGTGGTTTTTAGATGGCAGCGGTGTTTCCAAAATAGAAGTATTGGTTGATGGCACTAGTATGGGAACAGCTCAGTATGGCAGTGCGCGTTCCGATGTGGATAAGGCCTTCCCTGGATATCAAAATGCCAATTCCGGCTTTCAATATACACTGAACACAAAAAACCTTTCTAATGGGCAGCACGTGCTAACTGTTCGAGAGACTGGAAACAGTGGCGCTGTTACGGTTCTTAATAGTGTAAATGTCAATGTATTAAACTTACCGGCAATAGGGTGTATTGATACTCCCAAAAATGGCTCTGTGATAAAAGGGAATACAACTTTAAGCGGGTGGTTTTTGGATCAAACGGGAGTTTCAAGAATTGAGATATTAGTAGATGGACAAACAGCAGGTACAGCAACATATGGCAGCAGCCGTCTGGATGTTCAAAAGGTCTATCCTCAATATCAAAATGCCAATTCCGGTTATCAATATCTTTTGGATACAACGAAAATGACTGATGGGGCGCACACACTTACTGTTCGCGAAATTGGGATGGATGGTACTATCACGATTCTTCCAGATGTAAAAGTAACTGTCCAAAATTATTATCCGTCAAAAGGATGCATTGATACGCCTTCTTCTGGATCAATAATTAGTGGAGAAGCGAATGTGAGCGGGTGGTTTTTAGATGGAAGCGGTGTTTCCGAGATAGAAGTATTGGTAGATGGGATTAGTGTGGGAACAGCTCAGTATGGCGGTGCGCGTTCTGATGTGGAAAAGGTCTTCCCTGAATATCAAAATGCCAACTCCGGCTTTCAATTTACTTTGAATACTACTCAAATAACGAATGGCCAACATACATTAGCAGTTAAGGAAACCGGAGCGAATGGTTTAACCTTAACACTAACCAGCCAAGTTACTGTTAAAAATTAAATCTTCAAACTGAACTATGTAAAAGATCCTGATTCTGTATGTTGCAGGAATGATGCTGAATTTAAGCAGATGGTACGAGATTCTATACCAGGTTCTCGGATAACCATCTGCTTTTCTTTTTTGAGAAGGGGTGACTGGCGCCGCCCTTGATGTTTTAAAAAAATAGAAAAAGATTGTCCAACAACTAATTGTACGTTTTACGGAACAGAGGGCTTTTAATAATAAAATAAATGGCACCCTATAGAAAATGGGTGCCATTAAAATTGTATTCTATTAAGCTTCGGCTCCGACAGGGTTTGGTGTCACTGATTCAGCATCCTGCCCCTCAGTAGAATTATCCTGCATCTTGGAAGCCAGCAGGGTAACGATTGCTTCATCATCTTGATGGTTAATTGTAAGATTGCTAAAGTGATTTCTGATATCTCCTATTTTGATCGCATGGCCAATCTGGATTTTGGTGATGTCCACTTCTATTTTTTCAGGGATATCTTTTGGTTTAGCCGTTATATTTATTTCATGCAGAGATTGCTGAAGGACTCCGTTGCTGCCTGCATCTTTCGGAAGTCCTGTTAATTCTACATGTACTTGGGCATGTATTTCTGTCCCCATATTAATATGAAGAAAGTCTGCGTGAAAAATTTCATGATTGATAGGGTTGTATTGATAGTCTTCCAGAATAACGTCTTCTGGTTTTCCGTTCACCTCTAATGAAATGATGCCGTTTCTCCCGACTTCATGAAGGACCTTGTATAAATCCACCTTTTTGACGGCGATCGGTGTTGATTCTTCATGTCTCCCATAGACTACTGATGGGATGTTTCCTTGCTCCCTTAATTGATGTAAAGCTGATTTTCGAAAATCTTCTCGTTCTGTTGCAATCAACGTGTTGTTCATTGCATTTCACCTTCCTGATAAGAATTTTAGACATAGGTATAAAATTTTCTCCTATAGGAATGCCTAATCAAAAGAATCCCATGATCCTTTCATCATACTCATTATAAAAACAAAATTTTGTCATTATCAAACATTTGGGCTTGTAAGGTAAATGTCTTTCATAAGCAGGATGAAAGAAAAGGGAAGCCGGAGGAGAGGAA
>CAZAEW010000032.1:0-10205 GCA_964484065.1 uncultured Bacillus sp. | reverse complement strand
GTCGGAGAAGGGGAAAACGTCGTTCATAGGCGAGATGAACGACGATATGGAAGCAGGGAGAGAGGAAAACGTCGTTCATAAGAGGGATGAACGACGATATGGAAGCAGGGAGAGAGGAAAACGTCGTTCATAAGCGGGATGAACGACGATATGGAAGCCGGAGGAGAGGAAAACGTCGTTCATAAGCGAGATGAACGACGATATGGAAGCAGGGAGAGAGGAAAACGTCGTTCATAAGGGGGATGAACGACGATATGGAAGTCGGAGAAGGGGAAAACGTCGTTCATAGGCGAGATGAACGACGATATGGAAGCAAGGAGAGAGGAAAACGTCGTTCATAAGCGGGATGAACGACGATATGGAAGTCGGAGAAGGGGGAAACGTCGTTCATAAACGAGATGAACGACGATATGCATTGTTACGAATATATTTTTCATTGCTAAACACTTAGATATTGATGCACTTTGTCATCGATGATCTCGTTTACAGGAGCATCATAAACGATTGATCCGCGGTCGATGACGTAAATATAGTCGGCAACGCTTTTGGCAAAATCCAAATTTTGTTCGACCAAGATCATCGACGTTTTTCCCTGCTGCTTAATTTTTTGAATCACATTCTGGATTTCCGAAACGATGTTTGGCTGAATCCCTTCAGTTGGTTCGTCCAGCAATAAAAAGGATGGATCCGAAACAAGCGCTCTTGCTATCGCCAGCTGCTGCTGCTGCCCGCCGCTCAAGTCTCCGCCGTTTCGCTTCGCAAAAACCTTTAATATAGGAAAGAACTCGTAAATTTCCTGGGGAATCGCCCGTTTTTTATCCGCACTTGCTTCCAAACCCAATAATAAATTTTCGTAAACCGTTAATTTCGGGAAAATTTCCCGGCCTTGAGGAACATAAGCAATCCCTTTTCTGGCGCGATAAGAAGGGTTTTTTCTGGTCATAATTTCTCCCTTAAAGCAAACCTCGCCGTTTTTCGGAGCAAGAATTCCGATAATGGTTTTCAGGATCGTTGTTTTTCCGACCCCGTTTCTCCCCATCAAACACACCACTTTATTACGGCCGACACGCAGGCTAATGTTACGAACCACCATACTATCGCCATAGCCGGCTTCAATTTGCTCGAGTGTCAGCATATGCAGGTTCCTCCTCCTGTATCCCCAAGTAAACTTCCCGGACTTTTTTGTTATTTTGCACCTCATTCATACTCCCTTCACAAAGCAGCTGCCCGCCATGCATGACCGTTACCACATCGGCAAATTCTCTGACAAAATCCATATCGTGCTCGACAATAAGAACGGCTCTTTCCTGAGCCATTTTCCGAATCAGTTCCCCTGTTTTGGCACGCTCTATCGAGGACATACCGGCAATCGGCTCATCCAACAGCACTAAATCCGGCTCCTGCAGGAGAACCATGGCCATTTCCACCCACTGCTTCTGCCCATGAGCCAGTGACCCAGCCAGCTGATTCCATTCTTGATCGAGTCCAATTAGGTACAGCATGTCGGAAATCTTTCGTTCCTGCTCGGCTGACTCCGCCGCTCTTAAGGTTGAAAAAAGACTCTTGTTTTGCTTGATTGAGATCAGCAGATTCTCATAGACCGTTAAATTGGAAAAAATTGATGGAGCCTGGAACTTGCGGGCTATCCCTTTTCGAACAATCTGGTATTCTTTCATTTTTGATAAGTCATATTTATTTTTAAAAAGAATCGTTCCCTGGCTGACCGAAGTTTTCCCGCAAATGACATCAAGCAGGGTCGTTTTTCCGGCCCCGTTTGGCCCGATTAAAAAATGAACTCGATTTTTCATCACCTGAAAATCAAAATGACTGATCGCTTTAAAGCCGTTAAAATCAACCGATATGTTTTTTAACTGGAGAATGACTTGGTTTTCTTCTAACATGGAATGACCGCCTTCCCTGAAAATTTTTTGTGAAAAAGCCTGCCAGGCCTTTTGGTAAAAAAACGACGACAATCACGAATAAAGCCCCTAAAAAATAGGTCCAAATATCCGGGTAAGATTCGCTGAAGGCTGTTTTGGCGCTGTTCACCAGAATGGCGCCAATCACGGGGCCCATTAAAGTGCCGCGGCCTCCAAGAGCAACCCATAGCACCATTTCAACTGAAGGGATCACACCCATCATGGCAGGGGAAATGATTCCAACCTGAAGGACAAAAAGAATACCGGCGATGGCTGCCAATCCGGCGGAAAGGGCATAGATAAAGGTTTTATAGATAGAAGGATCATACCCGAGAAAACGCAGCCGGTTTTCACCGTCGCGAATCCCGATTAATACTTGCCCAAGCCGGCCGCTGACGAGCTTTCGGCAAATGAAAATAGAAAGGGCAAGCATCAGGACGGTGATAAAATAAATGGCCATTTGCGTTTTGGGTGAGGCGAGCGAAAAACCAAAAATGGTCGAAAAACTGGTTAATCCATTCGTCCCGCCGGTCAGATCCTGTCTGCCGACAAACAACGTCACGACAATGACGGCAAGTGCCTGAGATAAAATCGTAAAATACACACCGTTAATTCGGTTTCGAAAGGTCAAATATCCCAATAAGGCTGCAATCAAGGCTGGAATGATGATTCCAAGTAAAATTGCCGCGATGGGATTATGAAAAAGCCCCCAAAATGGAGGCAGCTTTTGGACTCCGCTCCACTCCATAAAATCCGGCAAACCGCCATGGGCTGCTTCTAACTTTAAATACATGGCCATTGCATAAGCGCCTAAGCCAAAATAGACGCCATGGCCCAAACTTAATACACCCGTATAGCCCCACAACAAATCCAAGCCGAGGACAACAATGGCAAAGGCAAGGTATTTGCCCAATAAGTTCAGCCGAAAATCGGATAAAAAGAATGGGGAGGCCAACAGGATGATCAGGAAGATCCCATAAATCAGTAATTTTGGATTAGCTGTTAATTTTTGCATAAACCGACGCTCCTAACCGTTTTTAGTCCAATGCTCGTGAGCGGAAGCGGACGAGACCGGACGGCTTCCATTGCAAAAAGGCGATAATGACCAAGAAAATCAATACTTTTCCAATCGAAGTGGAAGTCAGATACTCAAAATACGTATTGAGGAATCCGATTCCAAAGGCACCGGCAACCGCGCCGGATAAAGCTCCAACCCCGCCGACGACAACCACCATGAAGGCATCGATGATGTAGTTCGTTCCAATCGCAGGACCAATCGGACCAAACAGTGTTAAGGCGCAGCCGGCTATGCCGGCAAAACCGGAACCGATCGCAAACGTGGTTAAATCGACTGTTCGCGTTTTGACCCCCAGGCATTCTGCCATTTGCCGATTTTGCATGACCGCCCTGATTCTGCGGCCATTGGCGGTTTGATAAAAAAACAGATAGATGGCGATCAGGCAAAGAAAAACGAGCGCTATAATAAAGATTCGCGTATAGGGAAGAACCAGCTCCCCTAAATGGAGGCCGCCCTCCAAAAAGTGAGGGGCCTTAACCCCGACATTGGGCGCGCCGAAGATTGATCTCGCCAGCTGCTGCAGGAGTAAGCTGACGCCCCAAGTAGCAAGCAAACTATCAAGCGGCCGATTGTATAAAAAACGAATCAGTGTTAGTTCGATAATAATTCCAAATCCGGCAGCGATCATGAACGCAACGGGAATGGAAATGAGAAAGTACCAGTCGAAGTATTTTTCCGGGACCATTGTTGAAAAGACGGATTGCATCACATAGGCGGCATAGGCACCAATCATGATTAATTCACCGTGTGCCATATTGATGACGCCCATTAAGCCAAAGGTAATGGCAAGCCCGAGGGCAATGAGCAGCAAGATGGACCCTAAACTCATTCCGTTAAAAAGTGTTAATAATACGGCTGACATGAAGTTCCCCCTTTCGATAAAAGAAAGGGAAGAAGGAGTAAGATATTGATCCATTCTTCTCCCTCTTCCAATTTCAGTTTTCTACTTTTTACTTAATTTGCTTGCCCAATCAAAGCCTTTTAAATAGGGATCGGGTTTCAGCGGCTGACCGGAATTCCATACTTCTTTAATTTGGCCGTCTCCTTGAATTTCGCCAATTCGGACGGTCTTATAAACATGCTGATTGTCGCCGTCAATTTTAACTGTTCCTTCTGGGGCGTTAAATTCAATGCCTTTGGCTGCTTTTTTCACTTTATCGACGTCGGTGGAACCGGCCTTTTCGACGGCTTTAGCCCATAGATAGACTTGGAAATAACCGGCCTCGATTGGATCGTCTGTTACGCGTTTTTGGCCATAAGCCGCTTTGTAATTTTTCACAAATTTTGTGTTTTCAGGAGTGTCTGTGGTTTGATAATAGTTCCAGCTGGTTAGGTATCCTTTTAAATTGTCCGCGCCGATACCGCGGATTTCTTCTTCGGCGATACTGACGGATAAGACTGTCACGTCTTTTGAGGTAATGCCGGCATCTTTTAATTGTTTGAAGAAGGCTACGTTGCTGTCGCCGTTTAATGTGTTAAAAATAACCTGCGGCTTATCTTTCTTAATTTTTGCAATGATTGTATTGTAGTCCGTGTGTCCAAGCGGAGTGTATTCTTCTCCGACCAATTCGCCGCCTTTGGCTGCTAATTGGGCTTTAATGGCTGCGTTGGCTGTGCGCGGAAATACATAGTCAGAGCCTAACAGGAAGAATTTTGTCCCGCGGTTTTTTAACAGCCAGTCAACGGCCGGCACAATTTGCTGGTTCGGTGCGGCCCCTGCGTAGAAAATATTTGGCGATGATTCCATCCCTTCGTATTGAACGGGGTACCAGAGCAAACCGTTATTTTCTTCCACTACTGGAAGCATGGCTTTTCGGCTGGCAGATGTCCATCCGCCAAAGATCGTTGCGACTTTATCCTGCTGCAAGAGTTTCTTGGCTTTCTCGGCAAATGTCGGCCAATCGGAGGCGCCGTCTTCCACAACCGGCTCTATTTTCTTTCCTAATACGCCGCCTTTTGCATTTATTTCTTTGATGGCTAATAATTCAGCATCTCGTACGGATGTCTCACTGATTGCCATTGTTCCGCTTAGAGAGTGTAAAATTCCTACCTTAATAACATCGCTTGATTTTGATGAGGATCCGCCACCTTCAGCTGTGGTTGATGCCTTTTCTCCCGAGCAGGCTGCCAGTAGCAACAGCATTGCTCCCATAAATAATGCCAGTACCTTGCGTTTTACCTTCATTTCAGTTCCCCCAAACCTTCTGTCTTTATCCGACTTTTCTGAATTTATATTACGAGTCATAGGTTAACAGTAATGGAGGGCTTATGAAAGCACTGTGTAAGGATATCTAACATGGTTTTTAAGGTGAGGGGGCCTGTCCCCCATTACAGTAAAGCGATACCGCAGTGGGGCGCAGTGGGGGACAGACCCCTTTCATTTGAATAGCGGTAACATTATAATGTAGATAGCCTTTTTAGGAGGAGTTTCCTTGATGCGTTATTTTTTTCTATTAATTATCATCATCCCTGCAGCTGAAATTGGATTGTTATTATTCTCTGGAAAAACCATTGGGGTGTGGCCAACCTTATTGCTCATTCTTTCGACCGGGGTCATCGGGACGTATTTGGCTAAAAGGGAAGGCCTTCAAACGATTCGCAAGGCTCAGGAACAGCTGAGCCGCGGCCAGCTTCCGGGTGATGCCCTATTAGATGGTATATGTATATTAGTTGGGGGAGTCCTTCTGATAACGCCGGGTTTCATTACCGATATTCTCGGTTTTCTCATGCTGTTTCCGCCAACCAGACGAGTCTGTAAATTTCTGATGGTCAATGCTCTTCGTAAGAAGATTGATAGTGGAAATATAAAAATCATAAAATAGGAAAGAGTGCCTGTCCCCCGCTATGGTAAAGTGGTACCGCAATGGGGGACAGGCACTTAAAAGCAGGAATTTAGATGGGTGTGTGGAATATATAATAGGTAAGATTTCTTAGAGAAAGAGAGGGGAATGTTAAATTGTCCAGAAAGCCGCGGATTTGGTTTCCTGGTGCTCATTATCATATTACCAGCCGTGGAAATCGAAGATCAGCAATATTTTATGATGAATTTGATCGCCTTGCTTATTTAGAAACGTTGGAAGACGCCCGCCGATATTTTCCTTTTTACCTCCACTCCTATTGTCTTATGACAAACCATGTTCACCTTCAAATTGAAACCATTCAGCATCATCCCATGGAAATAATGAAATTTATTAATTCAAGATATGCGATCTACTTTAATAAACGCTACCATTTTGTCGGACATGTCTTTCAAGGTAGGTACGGCGCAGAATTAATTAAATCTATCAACTCTCAAGTAGAAGTCAGCAGATACATCCACTTAAATCCGGTTAAAGCAACCATGGTAAAATCCCCTGAAGACTATCCCTGGAGCAGTTATTCCGCTTATACCACCGATTCTGCAAACCCGCATGTTACCACAGAAAAACTATTATCCTATTTTCAAAACCCGCAAAAAGAATATTATAGGAAGTTTGTTGAAAAGGGGGCCTGTCCCCCGCTATGCTAAAGTGGTACCGTAATGGGGGACAGGCCCCCTAAACATTAAACCGATAACCCGCGCCCCAGATCGTTTCGATGTATTGGGGGTTGGCGGGGTCTTTTTCAATTTTTTTGCGGATTTTTTGGATATGGACTGAGACCGTGGCCGTATCGCCAAAGTGGTCTTCTTTCCAAATCGTCGTGAACAGATGGTCTTTGCTAAAGACAATATTGGGATGCGACATTAGAAACACAAGCAATTCATATTCTTTAGCGGTAAATATTTTTTCTTTCCCGTTTACAAATACTTGATGCGAAGCTGTGTTGACTTCAAGCCCTTTATGGGCAAGAATCTCCGTCCCCGCACTTTTACCCATCAGCCGTTCGTAGCGATTAATATGAGATTTTACCCGTGCCACCAGTTCAGCCGGGCTGAAAGGCTTTGTTAAATAATCATCTGCACCATAGCCAAGACCGCGGATTTTATCAATATCGTCCGTTTTCGCAGACACAATGATGACCGGGATTTCACTTTTGCTGCGAACCGCCTTGAGGATTTCGAATCCGTCTTTGTTGGGAAGCATTAAATCCACGATGATGACATCGTATGCCCCTGAGGCAGCCTGCTGCAGTCCGATTAATCCATCGGAAACAATCGTGACATGATAACCATTCAACTGAAGATAGTCCCGTTCCAATTCTGCTATATTAATATCATCTTCAATGATTAAGATGTGCTTCATTCATCTTCTCCTCTTTCAAAAATAGGCAGAGTGATCGTAAAACAGCTTCCTTCGCCTACCGTACTGGAAACATGGATATCGCCGCCATGGCCTTTGATCAGTTCTTTAGCAATCGCCAGTCCAAGACCGGTACTCATCAAATTTTTCGTTCGTTCTTTTTCAATCCGATAAAACCGGTTGAATATAAAGGGGAGCTTGTCGCTTGGAATTCCCGGCCCGTTATCCTGTATTTTCAGCTCAATCACTTCGAGCTTTCGTTCTAATTCACAGTGTACGGCTAAATCCCGTTCATCCCCGTATTTTTTCGCGTTTCCGATCATATTTTGAACCGCCTGATGAATTCTTTTTCGGTCAATCCTAACCAGGCAATCCTCATCAAGTTTATTTTTATAGGAAAAAGAAAGATGGCTTTCCGCAAATTCAAAAGCAAACTCTTCCATTAAATCCGAGGTAAAAGCCCCAATCGGGACTTCTTCAAAATGATAATCAAGTTTATCCATATCAATTTTTGAAAATAAAAATAAATCATCAATCAGCTTGTTCATGTATTCGGTGTTGCTCGAGATGGTTTTGAAGTATAAATCGATTTTATCCTCCGGGACAACTCCATCGATGATCGCTTCCATATAGCCTTGAATCGAGGTAATAGGCGTTTTCAGGTCATGGGAGATATTCGCAATGAGAAGCTTGCGGTTTTCTTCATATTCTTTCTGCATTTCTTCGCTCTTTTTTAATTTCTTTGCCATGTTGTTAAATGAGGCGATTAATGCTTGGATTTTGTTTCTTGTCGGATGGGTAATTTCCGTATCGTAATTTCCTTTTGCGATTTGTTCGACGCCCTCAATCAAAGTATCAATCGGCTGCAGTATTTGTTTTTCCAGGCGGGATTGAAAAATGAAGGTGCCGATTTCCCTCATGATCGTAAAGACAAGGAGCAGAATGAAAATCACTTTTACGCTAAAATATTGATAGAGTAAATAGAAAAGGGCAATATTGACCAAAAGGACGACAATTCTCAGATAGCGGAATCTTTTGGCATTTTTACGAAAGTTGGCATGGATTTTTTCCACCTCATAGCCGTAGGGGATCCGCTGAAAAGGATGCTCATGGGCATGGCGGCGAAATCGCCTGTAATGCCGCTCGCGCTTTTTATCATTCATGGAAAAATCTCCTCGTTTTTAGAGCATGGGTTTCTGTTGAAAATACTAGCTCTTTTTCATAGGAAAGGCAAAAACAAAATGGCGGGGGGACCTATTTGTTCTTGCCTTTTTCTGCATTATTTTATGAAATTTACTTCCGCTGTTGCCTTTATTTCGTGATTGCCGTCTTTTTCATAGCTGCCTTGAAAAGTGACGGTTGCTTTTTCGACTTCTTTATCTTTATTGACGATGATGTTCACCTGGATGTGAGGCTGCTCCACTAACCAGAATTCTTTCATTAATTTGCCGTGCATAGGATGGTGATGCGGGTGCCCTTGGAACGGAGGCTGCT
Source organism: uncultured Bacillus sp. (assembly GCA_964484065.1). Classification (GTDB taxonomy): domain Bacteria; phylum Bacillota; class Bacilli; order Bacillales; family Cytobacillaceae; genus JAEVLT01. The sequence goes on along the minus strand of CAZAEW010000032.1, from coordinate 1,494 downwards.
GTTGGCATTTTTCCTGGATTCTTTCTTTCACTTTTTTGGCTTCATCGTCAAGCACGAGTGAGAATAGGAGATTTTCCCCTTGTTCTTCAACCTTCAATTCATTTAACATTTTGAGGAAAAATAACAACGCATCGGCTTTACTTTTGAATCCGCGGTGATGATGCATATGTCCAAAATGTCCATGGTGGCCGAAGTGTTTCATTCGTAAATGGGAATGCGGGCATCCTTCCTGATTTTTTCTAGTAAATTCAGTTGTACTTTCATGCTTGCCTTCGTTTCCGTCCCAATTCCATTCGGTTTGCAATTTGCATTTTGCGCTTCCTTCCGCGCTGCGCTGAAATTCATTTTTAAACTGCCAAACAGATTGATCATCCCGTTCAACCTTAACCTGAAGTACACCTTCTTTGCTCGTTTTCTCTTTCATCGTTTTCACAACATCATATATCGCTTTAATCTTATTCATTGCTGTTTCCTCCTTTTTATGGGGCGGTTTTAAAACCTGCCTCTGTCTACAAAAAGGATTGTAGCAGCCAACCTAAAAAACAAATGAAAGAAAGTTTAAAAAAAGTATAAAATTATTTAAAAAAAGTGAAAAAAGGGGTCTGACCCCCACTGAGGTAAAGCGTTACAGCGTCAAGCTGCTTTCGTATTATGTTAATAATATGGGTCCTGTATTGAACCATGTGTTTCTCTATTTTAGAATAATAGTAAACACTTACATGATTGGGGTAGTGATAAAAATGGATCATTGTTTTTCAGAAGAAGTACAAGCTGTCTATAAAGAGCTGTTGGATGCGTGGAATAATCGCAACGCCAGCGGGATGGCAGAGCTCTTTACAGATGATGGGGAAAGTATTGGATTTGATGGCAGTCAATCTGTCGGCAAAGATGAAATCTTTTTGCACCTTAAACCAATCTTTGAGAGCCATCCAACAGCTCGATTTATCAGCAAAGTGAAAGCGCTTCATTTTTTGAGCTCTGATATAGCCATTATTCGAGCGATTGCGGGAATGGTGCCGCCTCAGCAAACAGATATTAACCCAAATGTAAACACACATCACACTCTTGTTGTGGTAAAAAAGGATGGATCTTGGAGTATTCAATTATTTCAAAATACTCCTGCTCAGTTTCATGGAAGACCTGAATTGGTGGAGCAAATGACTGAAGAGTTAAGGGAGTTATTACGGTAACAGTACAATGGGTTGGGCTGTTCTGGCAGCTATTTTCATTTTCAAAAAGGCTGTATTCGCAAGGAATGTTGTTTCTTCGTTCAAATTTATTGTTAGATTTTTTACCAAAGGCTTTTGATTCGGACGGAAACCCGATAGGATTCACCATTTGTGTCTGAATAAGCCTTTGATTCGGACAGAACCCTGATAGGATTCACCATTTGTGTCTGAATGAGCTCTTGATTCAGACACAAAACCCAGAGGATTCATCATTTGTGTCTGAATGAGCTCTTGATTCAGACACAAAACCCAGAGGATTCATCAT
>CAZAEW010000031.1:0-45187 GCA_964484065.1 uncultured Bacillus sp. | reverse complement strand
TAAATAAACCAACCTCACCCCATATATAAATACAGGGGCTTGCGGTTGGCTTTTTTGTCAGTTTTCTTTTTCATCACTTCATTCGGACCATTCGAATGATAGAAATAACTAGTGTCCCAAGGACTGTGATAAGCAGTAATGGGACGTACCACGCACCCAGCGATGGCTGATGAAATGCTGTTTGAACAGTCTCCAAGGATGAAATAGAGAAAAATAATACGATTTCAAAATTAAGCAGAACTATTAATCGTCTTGCTTCCAAGTATAGTCTTTGAGCGTTCTCTTCCGTAATTTTAACAGGATAATTATAAACTTGCGGGAATCTGCTAAGAACCCGAAGCAAAGCAAACAGAAGGGTTGCAATGATCGGCATAATGAAGATGCTGCCCTTTCCTCCCCATCGATCAGCCTTGCCGGCAAAATTAAAATGGACGGGAATTTTTCCGGGCAGATCGTTCCAAATAGAAAATAAATAAAAAAATGTGATAAAGAGCAGAGTAATCGAAGCTGCATTTAACACCATTTCAAGCTGTGTGTGGTCAACTGACACTTTCGGACGTTTACCCATTGTCCCGTCGCCTCCTGCCAATTAAACTGAAAAAACTGCCTAATGTATGTCTTAGGCAGCTAAATCAAATTGATTATTCAGTTGAGCCATTAGTTGCTGTTTTTTGATAATTGTATTTTGTACGATCGATTGGAGCAAATCCCTTCGGCGTGTAGAACCGCAATAAATCTTCATTTACCACTTTATCAGATAGAGAAAGCTTTTGTTCAACAATTTGCTGGTCTTTATTCGCTTCAGCTTGTCGGTCCTCACCCAGTTCTGCTCTCGTTGTTGAATCATAAAATTTCCCTTCAACAGAAGTGATTGTTGGACTTACAAAATCACCATTTCTAAAAGGAATGAGTTCATCATGTTGTTTTGAAAGCAAATCTGTTCCAAATTGAACATATTTTTTTGAATCAATGCCTAGCAAATGAAGCAGAGTTGGCAGTACATCCACTTGCCCGGCGTACTCATGATTAATTCCGCCTTTAATACCCGGTACATGAATAAATAATGGAACTCGCTGCAGTCCGGCACTTTCGAATGGAGTTACTTCCTTCCCAATAACCTGTGCCATTGTCTTGTCATTATCCTTCGAAATACCATAGTGGTCACCGTACATGATCACAATCGTATTGTCATATAAACCTGATTTTTTAAGATTGTCAAAAAATTGCTTGGCAGCTTCGTCTGCATAACGGGCTGTCTGGAAATATTGATCGATATATTCTACCCCAGTATTATCCGGTTCGATCGTCGTATCTTTTTTATCAATAGGAAACGGAAAATGATTCGTTACTGTAATCAGTTTCGCATAGAATGGCTGAGGCAGCGATTCCAGCATCGGCATTGACTGTTCCACAAACGGCTTATCCATTAGACCGTATTGCGCCATGTCTTCTGAATTGATTTTATAATAACTTGCATCGAAAAAGTGATCGTATCCAAATGACTTATAAATTTCATTACGGTTCCAGAAACTGCCTGAATTCCCATGGAACACAGCAGATGTATAGCCTTGTTCCCCTAAAATACCTGGCGCCGCCTGAAATGTGTTCAAGCTTTTGGTCATGTATGCCGATCCTTGAGGTAAACCATATAAAGAGTTTTCCAACATAAACTCAGCATCAGACGTTTTTCCATGACCTGTTTGATGGAAAAAGTTATCAAAGTAAATCGTGTTTTTATCCTTTGTCATCGAATTTAAAAACGGAGTAACTTCCTCACCATGCAGTTTATAGTCAATTAAGAAATTTTGAAACGACTCAAGATGATAATAAATCACATTCATTCTCTTGCCGGCTCCAAAATATTCAGGATTTGGTTCTGCATAATGGGATTTCGTATAGTTCAACACTTCTGTAATATCATTGCTATTCGCCATGACTCTTTCAGCCGATGTTTTTGTGCTCTGGGCTACATCGTAAATAGTATAATTGTACATACCTAAATATTTCACAACATAATTCCGGTCAAATCCTCTTGTCAATAGTTCCGGACGATCAATTTCAGCTAATCCTATATTCGCACAGCAAATGGCGATTGAAAGAGAAAATAATGCGGAAACTTTTCCGTTTGCAAAATCCTTAAGGTCTATTTTCACCAAACGAAACGCAACCAAGGAGATCAGCAGGATATTATCAACAAAGAATAAAAAATCATATGGTTTTAAGAGTGAAACAACACTGCTGCTAACTTCCCCAAAATTTTTCCCCTGCGCTAACGTCGGCACCGTTATAAAATCATTAAAGAACCGGTAATATAAGATATTGCTGTACAACAGCAAAGATAACACAAAATCAATGATCAGCAGCCCAATATATTTCTTCTTACCTTTAAAAAGAAAAGAAAAACCCAATAAAAGCATGCATGAACCTAAAGGGTTTATTAACAAAAGGAATTCTTGGTAAAAGCCGGAAACCCCTAATTTAAATTGTGTCTGCTCTGCTATGTATGTTTTAATCCAAAGAAGGATTACAGTCACAAAGAAAAAGCCACTATATTTATTTAATAGCTTTTGGCCTTTAAGGAAGATGGGATTCATTTTTTGTACCTCTTTTCTAGCTTCTTGCCCACTAATATTACATTTTAACCCTGTTTTAAAGTATTCACAACAATTATATTCTAGTACCTATCTTACCAATTAAACAGCAACAATTAAAGTATAAAATAGTAGATAAAATAGAGGAAATATTCGATATAATTATGAATAGCAGGGCTCTCTGTGCTTAAAAATCTCACAAAGCTTTCCAGGGTTGCTTTTTCCAGGGAAAATATTTAATTTAAATCTCTCCGTAGATATAGTAATCTTTTGTTCACCAGAATAATACTAGAAATTTTTTCCTTACCAAAAAAAAGGATTTCTTTCTTAAGTTCTTCGTTTCTTCCTTTTAATAAATAAGCAGTGAATTCAAAAGAATCTCACTGCTTTTACACTTTTGATGCTCATTTATGAATTTGATAAAAAGAATGTTGACGGTTGAGGAAACATTCAGATGCTTGGAGCCTCCATCCCGATGCCTCTCCATTCTTCTCGGGCTGGCCCGTAGATTCCTGGAACTGACAGACCTGCTTGACGCATTAGAACGGTTATTTGGCCGCGGTGATGGATCATGTGTTTCATAAAAAGGGATAGCATCGCAGCTTTTTCTAAATTCCTTCCAAATACATTGTTTGATTCTTTTAAAGAGGCATCTGTCCATTGCTGACTAATGGCGTCAGCTCCTGCTTTGCTGACTTGACGAAAGGTTGCTGCTATTTCGTTAGCTGTGGGAGGGACTGTGTTTGCATTTTTCACCATTCCAATGTTTAAACCAAACTCGGATAGCATGCCTGGTGTACTTGTTACCACATGCCATGCTATTCTTCCTAACGTACGGTCTTCAGGAGCAACCTGCTGATGAAGGGAAGTATCTGTCAATGCATCTAAAATCTTTTGAGTTAATGATGCCTCTTGATTCCATTCCTCAATAAATTCAGCTATGGATGTATACATTTTTTTCCTCCCTCATTCCATTTTCTTTGCAGCACAAGTTATATTGACATTCATTGTAAGCAATTTCACTACCTTCATAATATTTTCCCAACCTTTTCGTTTTCATGTATCTTTCCCTAAACTGATTCTTGAATATTTTTTAATTGGTTGAAAACTTTTTGATAAGCCGCAGCTTCAGCCGCCAACCCTTTATGCTGATACATTTTAGAGAGCTTCCGGACGGGTACGGGATCCTCCGGACTAAGCTCCATTTCCCAGTAATAACAATCAATGGCTTTGTCAAATTGGTGGAATTCTGCATAATAATCTCCCAATTCCATCATATGGTCGGGATCCTCAACAAATTGATTCATTTTAGTCAATCTGCGGATCGCATTCGAATTTGGCATGATTTTTGCAAGAGGCGAAAGTTTCTTATAAACCGTATGAAGGTCGTATCCTTTTAACAGGCTGTCAATCAACTTCAAAATTTGTGCATCGATCTTCTCTTGGTTTTGCCGAATCTTCTGTTTTTCCAGATTAAAGATAAATTTATCCAAGTGTGAAGCAATAAATTCCGAGTCTAAATTAGTCCATAATGTTTCAAGGATGGAGTCATAGGAGGAAGGGAGTTCGTCAATGTACTTCCATATTAATAAAGCAGCTTTTTCATTATTCCCCTCTTTAATCATTTTTTCGATTACCGCTTTTGCCTCTGGGAGTTCACAGAATGGATTGATGTTTTCATAACACAGAATTTCAATCCATTCCTTCATTTCAGCAAAATGAAGGGCAATTTTGGTGTATTTATCCATTGATTCAACTTTGTCTAACTCCTTCATTTTTTCAAGCCATAGCAGGACCATCTCTGGGTAATGTTTCGATAAAGAGAAAATTTGCTCCAACATGAGCCGGGCATCGGGGAACATTCGATTTTTAAAGCAGTATAATTGCGTGTAAAGCGGGTCCTGTTTAAAAAGAGCAGTAAAGTCTGAGGAAAGATATACATTGCGGGAAGACTGGAATTCCAGTGATGATATGCGGTCGTTTGCCATTTTCCATTCAGGTGCGAGCAGATCTGCAATTTGAAGAATTTGATACGCCTTCGTAAATTTTCCGTTTCTTCTGCAGTCTAAATATACTTTTTCAATTTCCTTTTTAAGTTGGGTTTTTTCAAAAAAAGAATCAAGTGTAATGATGATATAAGCTGTTTGCTGCGGAGTAAAATGAGTTTGCAGCTGTTGGAAAAGTTTGGCGGGACTTGGAATGGACACGGTTTGATTTGAGATGAGTGCAGGTAAAATAGGATGGGAGGAGTCAATTACAATGCCGTCCTGAAAGGCTTTATCAATAAAAGTATGTTCAGAAATCAGCGTTAATTTTGCTCCGTAGATGAAGGTGTTTTTATAATAAACGAGATAAAATTGATCATTTTCTTCGATTTTAATCTGAATCACTTTACTGTCACCATAGATGGTTAAACGAATAACGTGTCCTGGCAGCATTCTTTTTTTATCTTTTATCGAAATTTCAGGTAATCCAATTGGCAGACTAGTCATTTAAACAATCCCCCTATTTATTTTAGGAATGAAAGAACTCTTTAATTACCCTTTATTATAACACATAGAATAAAATCGGATAGTTCAACATTTGATAGGATAGCCTCCTGAACAGTGGACAAAATACATCAATTTTTCTAATGTTTGCTTTTAAAGCCTTTATTTGATATAGTTAATGGGAATTATTTTTGTTCGGTGAAACGGATAGGATAAGTTTAACTTTTCGTCTAATGATCACTTTGGGCAGGGATAGTAACATTTTGTGCGAATAATGCACTAGGAGGCAACAAAAATGGAACAAGGTACAGTAAAATGGTTTAATGCAGAAAAAGGTTTTGGATTTATCGAGCGTGAAGGTGGAGAAGACGTATTCGTACATTTTTCTGCTATCCAATCCGAAGGTTTCAAATCATTAGATGAAGGACAAAAAGTTACTTTTGACGTTGAAAAAGGTGCTCGCGGACTTCAAGCAGCTAACGTTCGTAAAGCTTAATTAAATATTGCTTTTTAGAAACAGGCCCTTTATTTTGGGGCCTGTTTTTTTCATTTCTGTGATATTCCTGATAAAATTTTACTATGGTCAGCAGTTCTTGTTAATGAATGGAATTTAAAAGGAGAGAGCCTGATGATTGCTTTGCAGCCAAAAATACTTGTCTATAGCCCAAAACAAGCAGAAGACTATGCTAGATGCCTGCGTGAAAATGGATTTTTGTCCGTCACAACTGCAATATCTCCAGAAGAAGCTGAAAATCATCTTCCTGGTACTGAAATAATCCTGGGATGGAAATTTCCAACGGAGCTCTTAAGGAAACCGATCGCTGCATCTGTCCGCTGGTTACAATCAACTGGAGCAGGGGTTGATGATTTATTGCGAGACAAAACGATTCCTGAGAGAATTACCCTATCTCGAATTGTCGGTCAATTTGGTTCATATATATCAGAATATGTATTTACTTATCTGTTATACATCGTGAAAAATGTCCCCCGCATGAGACAAGCACACATGGAGCGGAGATGGGACCCATTTATTACTGACTCTTTGAAGGGTAAAACAATTGGAGTGGCGGGACTTGGTTCGATTGGTGCCGAAATCGTCCGAAAAGCCCGCGCATTTGATATGACGGTTCATGGATTAAGTACAAATAGCAAAAATGAGGCTTTAGTTGACCGCCATTTTACGTCAGCGGAATGGATGGAGTTTGTCAGGAATCTTGATTATTTGGTTTTAACTCTCCCGTTAACAAAAGAAACCCGTCATGTTATTAACATGGAAGTCCTTTCGGCGATGAAGCCCGATTCATACCTGATTAATGTTGGCCGTGGAGCATTGATTGCTGAAAAAGATTTGCTGGCTGTCATGAAATCTGGATTTCTCAATGCGGCAATCCTGGATGTATTTGAGACAGAGCCGCTGCCAGCGGATCATGGTTTCTATTCATTGCCAAATGTTTTCATTACCTCCCATTTGTCTGGCCCAAGCACGGCCGAGGGAGTCAGCCAATTTTTTGTTGAAAATTTAAAACGATACATAAACGGTGAACCATTACATGGACTAGTAGATAGGAAAAAAGGATATTGACAGAAGAAAGGACTGGCCAAAATTTTGACCAGCCCCCTTCTTTCCCTTTGATACTTCAAAAGATCCCTAAAATTCAAATTTCACTCCTGTTAAATTCTCCGAAACTTCCCATAGTCTTTTCATCGTGTCGAGATTATACACCCCCGCTGCCGGGGTTTCGAGCGCCGGATTTCCTTTCCGATTCCCCTTTCCATCTGGACCAATGTACTCTCCTCCCGTTAAGCTTTTTTCAGTAGCTGCATAAATCGTTGGCAGTGCTCCCTTTTCCGCAGGCTGAAAAAAGACATTCATTAAAGAACGCAAAATTTTTGAGGGGTCTTTTCTCCGTATTTTAAATAAGTTTGTTGATGTTATCCCAGGGTGACAGGCTACACTTTTCGCGGACAACCCGTGCTGTTTGAGTCTGTTGTCTAATTCCTTTGCAAACAACAAATTTGCAAGTTTGCTTTGGCCATAAAATTTCATCGCTTTATATCCTTTTGAGCCATCTAAGTTATTAAAATAGATATGAGCTCCCCGGTGTGCTAAACTGCTCAGCGTTACGACACGGGAGTTTGCCGTTTTTTTAAGTAATGGAAGCAGCAGCCCTGTTAAAGCAAAATGCCCTAAATGATTGGTGCCAAATTGCAGTTCAAAACCGTCTTTTGTCTTCTGATAGGGTGGTACCATGACACCTGCATTGTTAATCAGTATGTCTAAACGGTCAAACCCCTGCTTAAAGCTTTCAGCAAAATTTCTCACGCTTGATAAATCTGCTAGATTAAGATCCATTACCTCAATAGAACTATCCGGATATTTTTGCAGGATTAACTCCCTTGCTTTCTCGCCCTTTTGTTTGTTTCGAACAGCTAAAATCACTTGTGCTCCTCTGTTTGCCAGAGCTTTAGCCGCCTCTTGTCCAATACCGCTGCTGGCTCCCGTGATAATGATTGTCTTATTTGCTAAATCTTTTATCATCAAAAAACACTTCCAATCCAATAGTTTGATAAAGTTAATATGGAAAAAACTTGAAAGACAACCTAAGTTTAGATCGGTAGATTATCTTCAATTAGATTTTTGTTTGGGACAAATATTGCCTGTGGCTCAATAGATTGGTACCAATGGTCAAACTCAGATACTTTCCAATATTGAACAAGCGGCTGGAATACTTCTGCTATCAGTCTAATCTTATCATTTATTAAATGTTGATTTTTTGAAAATTGTTGATTTGTTGCCAATTAATATTTCTTATGAATATTCCTGTACCCTATCATCTTGTTTAAAGATGTGATAAAATAACTGAAATTTCCATGAAAGAGTGGATTCAAATATAGAGGTGCAAGATGATCAAAAAAATAATTAGTGTGCTGATACTAATTTCCATCATCACTGCTGGATTTTTAGAGAAAGGCCTCCTTGTACAAACGATAAAACAAGGCGATATATATGCGGTTTTGTTCAGCATGATACTCGTTGCAATCACCGTATTTTTCCCGATTGTTCCGTTTACAGTACTGGGAGGATTAATCGGTGCTTTATTTGGAGCAGTTAAAGGCGGCTTAATTTCCTATACCGGAGCAATGGCGGGAACCATACTTTTCTTTTTTATTTGCCGATATGGTTTCAAGGATTGGGCTCAGAACAAAATTGCAAAGTATCCGAAAGTACTAAGGTATCAAGAGTTTCTAAATCGAAGATCGTTTTTGGCGATATTAATAGCCAGATTGATTCCTGTCATTCCTGCACCTGTTTTTAACGCAGCATGCGGGTTGAGTAAAGTGAATTGGAAAGTATTCTTTTTCTCTTCCGCGATTGGAAAAATCCCCAATATTTTGGTTCTTTCATTAGCTGGGGCCAATGTAGAAAATAATAAATGGTTCTCGTTAAGCTTATATGGAAGTTATATGCTGATTATCTTCATAATCACATCGATTATTCTTTATCTAAAAATGCCTAAGGAAAATCCAGTTAGAAAATAGTCAAAAATCCACCTTTCCCTTTGGAAGGTGGATTTTTTTAGTTATATATACAATTTTTTGTACTTAATTTATGATTCTACCGTATCTAAAAAAGCTAACGCCTGCGTTGCATTTGCCCTTGCTTCCTCAACAGTGCCGGCAGCGGATAAAGCAACGGCAACCCTCCGTCCAACTTTTGTTACCGGCTTGCCGAATACCCTTAGCTGAGTATTTGGAACAGACAATGCTTTTTCCAGACCGGTGACTGTGTAATCTTTGAATTCGCCTTTTGCTTTTAATGGGCGGCTTGCTCCAGGTGAAAGCAGCTTAATTTCAGGAATCGGAAATCCTAAGATAGCCCGGACATGGAGAGCAAACTCAGATAAATTTTGCGTGACAAGGGTTACCAGTCCAGTATCATGAGGACGCGGTGAGACCTCACTGAAATATACTTTATCTTTTGCTAAAAACAATTCAACGCCGAAAATTCCGTACCCGCCAAGTTCATCCGTTACCGTTTTCGCAATATATTTTGCCTGTTCAATCTGTGCTTCCGACATTTGATGCGGCTGCCACGATTCGATATAATCCCCGCTCTTTTGGACATGGCCAATCGGAGGACAGAATAAGGTTCCATTTACAGCACGGACTGTCAATAAGGTAATTTCCGAATCAAAGTGAATAAATTCTTCAATTATTACCCTTGCATTTTGGACCCGTCCGCCTTCCATGGCAGTTTCCCAGCAGTCTTTCAAGTCATCTTCAGTGCGGCATACGCTTTGACCTTTCCCAGAAGAGCTCATAATTGGCTTGATTACACATGGAAAGCCAATTTCTCCCGCCCCTTCCACGAACTCTTCATAAGTATCAGCAAATTTATAATTAGCTGTTGGCAGTCCCAGCGTTTCCGCTGCTAAGCGGCGGATTCCTTCACGGTCCATTGTCAGTTTAGCTGCTCGTGCAGTAGGAATAACACGGAACCCTTCTGCTTCCAATTTAATCAGTTCGGATGTGGCAATCGCTTCTATTTCCGGAACAATTAAATCCGGTTTTTCCTGTGCAATCACTTCTCTTACCTTTATCGGATCAAGCATATCAATACAATAGCTCCGATGTGCAACCTGCATGGCAGGTGCATATTCATAGCGGTCAACAGCAACTGTCTCAATCCCAAGACGCTGCGCCTCAATGATTACTTCTTTTCCCAGTTCCCCCGAACCAAGAAGCAGGATTTTTTTAGTTTGAAACATGGAAAATCTTCTCCTTTCATGCTTTCAGCCTTTTCAAAAACGTTTCAATTTCCTTCTGGTTTGAACAATTTGTTTTTTCGAAATCCCATAAATATGTGTATGTATCTAGGTATATGATACTTCATCTTAGGTGCTTTAGCGAACAATTTATCAATAAGTTGATGGAATATTCGTATATCTCTTGTATTTTAACAAAACCCTGCTAATAATGTCGATGGTTAAATTATCTAACGTTCCTGAATTCATTGGAGTTATGAAGTGGAATTTTGTAAAATGAAACCAAGTTGAGGATAAATAGGAAGTTTTAAAACCCTAATCTATCACATTATGAATCTGGAGGTTTTGTTCTTGAAAGTAGCTGTTGCTCAATTGAAATCAAGTGCCGACAAAAACGCGAATTTACAAAAGGCAAAAGAATACATAAAAAATGCTAAAGAGATGGGAGCTGATTTTGTTTTACTTCCGGAAATGTATATGGCCTTTCTCCATCCAAAATTAGGGGTTAAATACGCTGAAATTGCAGAACCTTTGGACGGACCATTTGTCAGAGGTTTGGCAGAGTGTGCCAAAGAAAACAAGATTTACGTTATTGGCGGTGTATATGAATCAAAACCTGGTGAGAGTGAAAAGGTTTATAATACTACTGTATTCTTAAACCGAAGCGGTGAATTGCTTCAAGTCTATCGAAAAACACATTTATACGATGCCTTTAACTATAAAGAATCGGATTCGTTTATTCCCGGCTCCAAGCCACCGGAAGTCATCGACACTGAGTTTGGAAAAGTAGGCTTGATGGTATGTTATGAAGTAAGATTCCCGGAAATTAGCAGAAGGTTAGCAGTGAATGGTGCCGATTTCTTATTTATTCCTGCGGCATGGGTTTCCGGGGCTATGAAGGAGGATCATTGGAGAACTCTCCTGCGGGCAAGGGCGATTGAAAACACCGTTTATATTTTTGCTGCCGACCAGGCTGAAAATGCCTACTCCGGCCAAAGCATGATCATTGATCCGATGGGTGTGGTAAAAGCAAATGCCGGTGAAGAAGAAACCTTAATCATTTCAGAAATTGATCCTGACCGAATCAAACGTGTCCGAGAAAAAAATCCATGTGTTGCCGGAAGAAGACCTGAATTTTATACATCCATTTAAAAAAACTATGCTTAAGGCTATATAGATAGCTGGAAATAAAAAGGTTTGAAATAGCAAAGGATTCAACACAGCAAAGGAGCCTCGAAATGGAATTACCAACCACCATACACAGGAAGAACTACCATATCGATTTACGGGACGTGGATTTTACAAAGAAGCTGAAGCTTAGCACTCTTTTTAGCTATTTTCAGGATATTGCCAGCATGGCTGCCGAAAATCTTGGTGCTGGGATTGAAACCCTGGAGAAAAAGTTCGGTGTTGCTTGGGTCTTAACCCGGATTCGTGTCGATATTGCCCGTAACCCCGATTGGAATGAGGAAATTACGATTGAAACCTGGGCGCTTGAACCAAGCAAAGTTGAGTTTGACCGGGATTTTCTTGTCAAAGATAAAAACGGAAAAACAATTATCAAAGCTGTTTCAAAATGGGTTATTATGGATATTAAAGAAAGAAAATTAAGAAGAACGGAATTAATTGGCCTTCAATACCCGGAAAACAAAATTGGAAGAGCGATTGATTGTAAATTAGGAAAGCTAAAGGATTTCGGCAAGCCAGAAAAAGTGTACAACAAGGTGATTAGCTACAGTGATATTGACTTTAATGGACACTTAAATAACTCTAAATATGTCGATTATATGATGGATTGCTTTCCAGTGGAAGATCATAAAACCTATGTTGTTCAAAGCATCGATCTCCATTTTAATCACGAAGCATTGCCGGGAGATACCATTACGCTTATTCAGGACATTTCGTTAGCCGATGAGAAAATTATATACATAGAAGGTATAAACAAAGCGGAAAATAAAAACGTGTTTAAATCGCAGCTATCCATTGCCGTAAAATAATAGGGGGGACGGTCCTGATGCTTAGAAGCATCAGGACCGTCCCCGTTGATTTATTACCTGTTTAACAATGCATTTTGATAAGAAAATTTTCCTGTTTTAAAAAAAGAATCAATCTGTTTTGCCGTCTCCGTCTCTTGATGAATTTCAAGATGCCCGTACGGAAGAATGATAAAATCTGCTAATTCCGGATAATAAACCGAATCCAGTTCCACACGGCCGTCGTTTTCGCTGCCAATGAAGTTTCCCAGGAATAAGTTATTTTTATTGCCGGCAATTGCAGCAACTTCAATTTCAGCTTTTGCAGTAAAATCTACACTTTCTACATAATCGAAATCAAGAGATCTCAGAGTTTTATAGATTTTGATAACAGGTTTTATTTTTCCGGCAATATTGGCCAGTTTACAGCCCTTATTTGGTGTGGCAATAAGAACACACCTTCTGATATAGGAAGCGTATGTTGTTTCAGAGATAAGTTTTCTTATCACTAATCCTCCTGTGCTGTGACCAACGAGATGGATTTTCTCACCCTTTCTTAAGTGAAAGTGAACCATTTCCTCCAAGACATGTTCGAGAATACCCGCAGCATAGTCGAATTCTTTAAAAGTAAGGGGCAAATTTGGCACAATACAGTCATAACCCAGTAATTCCAAATGGCGTTTCAATGGGTCCATGTCTTGGGGATTTTTACTAAACCCATGTACTAATATTGCTTTTATTTTTAATCCCCCCAAAAATAATAGTAAACTCAAAATGAAGACCTATTCTTCAACTATAGCATGTGTAAAAATTTTTTTAATCCGTTAAAATTTGTTATTGCTCTAATACTATAATGTGATGAACAAGAAAACATTTCGGCTTGCAGTGAAGAGTATTTGCCTTCGCTGCAAGCTTTTTTTGCCCTTGATTCCTTAATAAAGGCAACTGTTTCTATACTAAGTGGTTAGTTCCCTGTTCAAACAATAAATCAAGAATTTTCTCATCCGCTCTTCGATTTTTGCCCTTATACGGGTAGCAATGGATGTGGATAGCCGGATTAAAGTTAATTTCGATAATCCCGTAATTTTCTGTCGAGGCCTCTTCCGTGATGTCATCAATAACCATATCGACACCGCAAAAGACTGCTCCAGCCGCTTTTGCGGAACGGATCGCAATCTGCTTGTAGGAGTCCGGAATCTCATCGGTATAATCAATGCTGTCCCCACCAGTGCTGATATTGGAGTTTTCACGCAAATAAACGAGTTCGCCTTGCTCAGGAATATCCTTAAAGCTCCATCCTTGATTCTGCAAAAACATCTCTTCTGCTTCACCTAACCGGATATATTCAAGTGGAGTTTTGTAGCCTTTGCCGCGCAAAGGGTCTTTGTTTTTTTCGATCACGAGTTCTTCAATAGTATGTTTCCCATCGCCAGTAACATTTGCCGGAACCCGATGGAGAACCCCGACAACCTCACCGCCCATGACAAGAAAACGGTATTCCTTTCCTGTCAAAAATTCCTCAAGGAGAACGGTATGATCATGTGAAAAAGCGATTTCAAAAGCTTTTTGATAATCTTCCTTTGAATAATTCCCGGTAAAAATGGTAATTCCCAAGCCAAAATTCGTCGATTTCGGCTTAATGACTATGGGCTTCCCTTTGTGATTCTCAAAGCCTGCCATTGCCTCGTCCATATTCTGATAGGATTCCCCATTTGGAACTCGGATTCCATGCTCAGATAGGACCCTCTTGGTGACAATCTTATTTTCCATGATTAAAACCGTTATGTAAGAATCCAAGCTTGTTTTTGTAGCTTGTCTAACATATTCCTGCCGGCCGCCTTTTCGTAAGGCAATAAAATTCTCTGTCCGATCTAAAATATCAAACTGGATTCCCCTTTTGATTGCTGCTTTTAACAGCAATTGCGTGGACAGCTCTAAATCTTCATAACCGGAAAACTGATATCCTTTTTTGGTACTTTCGTCCGCATACTGCTTAGCCTTTTCTAAATGATAGGATATAAAGGAAGTCTGCCGGACTTCTGACTTCAATTTTTCTGCGTAACTAAGTGACGGGTTTGCAATAACATGTTGTTTTTGATCAAGAAGATTCATATACTCTTGCTGCGGACAAAGCAGCCGAACCATTTCTTTCAATTCTTCGATTAGCTGCATCCCTTCTTCCTGCATCGAAACCTCGCCCTGGCCTGGCAGGATTAGTGATTGGGTAATCCCATTCATTGTTAACCGATCATGGTTTATTTGAGCCGCCCTTTGCTCTTCCTCTCCAAATGGTTCATCTTTCATGAGGAGCATATAGACAAGGAATAAATGAAGAAAAGTCATCGTATCCATGTTGATACCGATTTTATCAAATGGATTCAGGTCGGTTGTTCGAATCTCTAAATAATCAATCCCATTTTCCATTAATGATAGAAGCTGGTCTTGCCCCCCAGATGCTTTCAAACGGACTGAGCTATAGAATTCCTTTACACTTAGCAAATCATTCGAACGAATAAACTGCTGCAAACTATAAACATAGTCTTTAACCGAAGTAAACGATACCTCAATCCGCTTTTTATTTCGATAACCACACTCACTGTTACGGAGAGAATTCATCCTCGGAAAAATATAACTTTCATCGTCAAACCTAGTTCCTAATTGTACACACTTTTGCATATAGGTTTGGTGAAAAATTGGGCTGGCACCTGTCAAATAGATCGGCAGCCAACGGTAATTCAAAAAATGCCTTGCCAATTTTAAATAAACTCCATCTTTAAAGTCACGGTAGCTTTTATCCGCCTCCCAAACCCGATAAAGTTTTTTTAAAAATGATTCTTGAAAGGAAAAATTAAAATGAATCCCGCTCATTAATTGTTTCTTTCTTCCATATTTTTCTGCAAGTTTTACCCGATACCTATTTTCTGTCGGTTCCTCCATATCGGCAATGGGAATCTCCTCTTCTTCTGGCAAAATGGGAGGATTGCTGTTTGGCCATAAATACTCATCTTTCAATTCAAGCGTGACGATATCGTGAAGTGTTTCTAAAAAATGATAAGCCTCTTCAATCGAATTAAATGGCGGCGTAATCATTTCAACTTGGCTTTCCGAAAAATCAGTTGTAATATAGGGGTTCTCTTTTTTCCTTCCAAACGCCCCTGGGTGGGCTGTTCGTGCAATTTTCCCGTCATGGTCAACCCTAATGTTTTCTTTTTCCAATCCGAATTGGCCCTGAAAGATAGCCTTGTTTAAGTTGTTATCTAGAATAAGCT
Organism: uncultured Bacillus sp.; assembly: GCA_964484065.1. Classification (GTDB taxonomy): domain Bacteria; phylum Bacillota; class Bacilli; order Bacillales; family Cytobacillaceae; genus JAEVLT01. The sequence continues at coordinate 30,099 of CAZAEW010000031.1, read as the reverse complement.
GTATTAGATTTTTGTCAAGTAAACCCATGATTATAACCTGCCTTTAATTATTTACAAGGAGGGAAGCCTTTATTTTTCTTGCTGTCCACAAATACCAACAGACCAGCACAGTCCCTTTTAATACACTTGAAGCTGCGATCGCCATCCACACACCATTTAATCCAAAGTAATGGGATAATCCAAGTGCAGCCGGTATTCTTAAAACCGTGAGCACGATACTGAAAATGGGAGGAATGTGTGTTTTTCCGATACCGTTGAAGGCGCCCACCGTCATTAGTTCCAAACACATGAACAACTGTGAAAAACCGATAATTTTTAAATAATGGATTCCCAATTTAAGGCTGAGAGGATCTTTTAGGAACATCGAAAAAATTTGACTTGGAAATAAAACAAACAGGGCGGAGACAAATGCTCCGAAAAGAATGGTTAGCAGCAAGCCAATCCGGTATCCCTTGTCAATCCTGCTCCATTTTTCCGCCCCAAAATTTTGCCCAATAAATGCGGCAACCGCCCCTTGAAGGCCGCCGATGGTCATATAAGAAATCGATTCAATCTGAATGCCTACTTTTTGAACGGCAATCGCTTCAGCACCCCATTGAACAATTATTTTTGCCATAATGATTGAAATAATCGTAAAAGAAACCCGCTGAACCGAAATGGGAATACCCATTTTAAGTACTAATCTCATTCTCTGCGGATTGATAGCAAAAGGCTTTGAGAAAAGGGTGAGTTTTCTTGTATTAAGAAAAAACAAAAGAGTTACAATTAGATTTGCAGTCAACGTTGCTAAGGCAGCCCCCAGCACACCAAATCCCCTGAAGCTTCCCGCTCCAAAAATCAAGAGGGGATCAAGGATCAGATTGATAAGAAAACCCGTCATGTTAACATGAAGAGGTTTGCGGCTGTTTCCGAGCGAGTTTAAAATCATGCTGAACAATGTATTAAAAAAAGTAAAAATGGTTCCAGCCATTGAAACAATTAAAAATTGTGCAGCCATTTTTTCTATATTATGGTTACCAAGATCGAAAAAACCGATCAGTGCATTTTTCATAAAAAGGATAAAGATTATATATACTGATCCTAAAATGATTGACATCAAAAAACCATTGTGGATATATTCTTTCGCTTTATCTGTTTCCCCCGCTCCGATACTGTGGGAGACTTTCACACCGCTACCAATAGCAATCATCGAAAATAACGCGGCAGCCAAGTTTACGAAAAAGCTTGCCGTCCCAATCGCTGCAACAGCATCACTGCCCAGCTTTCCAACCCAGATCATATCGACAAGTCCGTACGTTGTTTGAATAAAATTTGTTGCGATAATCGGCCATGACAACTTGATTAGTGTTGGCGTGATGGGAGCAGCAGTTAAATTATAAATTCCCTTCATCCCGTTCATCTCTCCCGTCCGCCAGTAAGTATATACCATATAGGGCATAAAAGTCTGTGACTTTTATTTAAATCGAATCGACATAAATTTGCAATTTTTATGATTATTCACCGACTTTTCCAAGCAAAAAATGCCAAGCAGATCCGTATTGCCTGGCACTTCTGTCTAACCCATGTTAAAAATTCATTTTTGATTGTCCTCCATCAACATTGATGCTCGCTCCGACGATCCAATATGCTTTTTCAGAAGCCAGAAAGACAACTGCGTTTGCAACTTCTTCCGGAGTTCCAAAACGCCCCGCGGGAATATCCTCTTCAACAAATCTGCTTATGCCTTCCGGATCTGCTTTCAGACGTTTGATCCAATTTCCTGTTTCGTGGAGGATACTGCCGGGAGCAACACTGTTAACTCTAATTCCGTCTGCAATTACTTCGTCTGCCAGTGCTTTCGTAAAACTTATCAATGCAGCCTTCGCATTATTATATGTAATCTTCCCTCCGCTTTCTCTGCCATAAACGGAAGTAATATTAATAATCGCTCCTGAGCGGTGTTTCTTCATTTTCTCAACTGCCAGTTTGCTTAAATGAACCGCTGAAAAATAGTTTAACTCCATCGCTTCATGAAATAAATCTAATCCCGTTTCTCCTGCTTTTCCTCCATTACTGCCGCCGGCATTATTAATAAGAATATCAAGCTCTCCATGTTGTTCAATATATGATCTGATCAGTTGCTCACGCTCACACTCTTTGGTAATATCCGCTTGGAAAATTGATACATTCCCGCCAAGTTCCAACTTAGCTTTTTCCAGTGTTTCCATTCCTCTGGCGGTAATGGATACATTGGCTCCCTCTTCGATAAAAGCTCTCGCAATGGCTTTCCCAATTCCTTTTGAGCCGCCAGTAATAAGAACATTTTTTCCCTGTAATTGCAAATCCATAAAAAAACCCCTGTTATTCATTTTTTATTCTCAACATTATTTTACAATATAATTTCATATTTCTCCTACCAAAAGAATCTGTATGTTCTTACGGTGTGATTCAGGTAAATATTCCAAAAAAATTTCGATTTAGAGAAACTCTTATTTTGGAGTTGCAAGTTCCAAATTGCTAATTTATCCCACAAATAAAATCATTAGCGGGAAAGACAATATGTTTGTCTACTTGGCAGCACGCCAGTAGATCATTGGAGGTGCATTACTATTAACGGAATGTTATTCTTCATAGTTCTGCTGCTAGCTATTGCGATAGGTGCAGCTTTCTTCATGAGAAGAAACGAAAAACCACTTCCGGCAGTAGCAGCACCGGCACCTAAACCTAAACCAATAAAAAACAATCGATTTAAGGAGGAATTTGCTATGGAAAAAGAAACAAAAGTCATTAAGGAAAGAGTTAACGCTGCAGAAAATGCCAAAATCGAAAGGGTAGCCGCTGCAAAAGTTGAGGAAGAAATCGGGGAAGAACTAACTCCGTTAAGGAACCAACTGCAAACCATTCAAAATGCACTGAATCAACTAAGTTCCGGAAATCAGCAGAGCACATCTTCAGTTTCATCAGTTCCAACGCAGCAGCAATCAAGTGAATTATTAAGACAGCTGCAGCAATTTAATTCACAAGCGCAACAACAGCAGCAAAAAACATTCCAACAATTACAACAGTCGATTCACCAAACGACACAAATGTTAAGCAATGTTGAACAATCATTACAATCATTCAACATGCTAAACCAAATCTCTCAGCAAATTAACCAATCTCAACAGCAACTGCAGCAACAGCAGCAACAACAATACATGCAGCAGCAAGTGCAACAACAACAGCAAATGCATTAAGATCAGCACAGGGGCGGTTCACTGGTCGGTGAACCGTTCCCCCATGAAATTATATACATAATGCTCTATAATATCTTTATGAATGTGTGAAAGATATTATAGAGGAGAATAAAGGATGAAATCAGTATTAAAGTTGGCCATGTCTGCGTTACTTTTATTAGGATTGTCAGCATGCAGCCAAGATGTTACCGAAAAGGCAGCAACCAAGGAGCCAAATCAAACTGAAAAGGCAACGGAATCACCCAGCACTGCAAATGACAGCCAAAATCAGACAGCCGGGAAAAACAATTCAGCAGCAGGAACAAATATAGCTCCGGAAAATCAAGTTCCTGTGACGTTAACAGACACCGTTGACGGCGATACGATCAAGGTAAACTATAATGGAAAAGAAGAAACCGTCCGCTATTTACTGATTGATACCCCTGAAGAGAAAAAGCCCGGAACATGTGTCCAGCCATTCGCAATGGATGCAGCCAACCGGAACAAACAATTATTGAGCTCAGGAAAAATCACATTGGAATTCGAGCAAGGAAAAAACAAGACCGATAAATACGGCCGTTTGCTCGCGTATGTTTTTATTAATGGCGCATCTGTTCAAGAAACATTATTAAAAGAAGGATATGCCCGTGTCGCTTATATATATGAACCGCCATACAAATACTTAAGTCAGTTTCAAAATGATGAAAATGAAGCGAAAAGCAGGCAATTACATATCTGGTCGAAACCCGGCTATGCAACTGACAGGGGATTTCGAGGCTGTGCCGATTCATCTTCCGGTTCATCCAATCAATCAAGCAACTCAAATACTGCAGTACCGCAAACTCAAAGCGGAAACGGCTCCGAATATTTTGCTAATTGCACACAACTCCGGCAAAAGTATCCGGATGGAGTTCCAAAAGGACATCCTGCATACCGGGATAGTTTAGACCGTGACCGAGATGGATATGCATGTGAAAAGTAAAGTTATTCTGGTCCAAATAAAAGGTGTCAGGCAGAAAAATAATGCCTGACACCTTTTACTTTTTCTTTTTCCTCTTTTCTTCCGCCTTTTCCTTATTTTCCGCCACTCTAAATTTAACAATCCTGCTGATTAATTCGTAAGGAATCGCTTTACTATTGGGAAATTGAATGGTTCCCCTTCCACCCTTATACTCAAGTAATTCTTCTTTAAAAGCTGCAACTCCGCTGGCAGTCGGGAAAAAACTAATATGATTTTTGAATGCTGCAAAATACACGAGGATTCCATTCAATTCAAATGCTGGCATTTGGTAACTGATCTTTTCGGCAGCATCCGGTGCACAGTCTTTTATTACTTTTCTAATCATTTGAAGCTTGTCTTGAATCTCCAGTGGAAACTGAAAAATATATTCATCGATTGTAGTAATAGTCTTCTTGGGTTCCAATAAATTATCTCCTTTCCCAGGCAATCTACTTGGTTTTGTTATCCTTACTTTATATCCCGATTAGTCTGGATAATGATAAGATTCTCATTGTTTTCATTTTATTCATAACTTATTTACGGAATTGTGAATTAGCGAAAAAAGCCCGCTCGTACCATGTGAAAGCGATTATAATAACAATATAAACAAGTTGTTTATAAAACATTAAAAAGGGGTGCTTCATATGTTTAATCATTTTTTAAGAGAGAACAAAGCGGCTGCTGCTATCCTTACCATCCTGCGCTTGTATCTTGGATATGAATGGTTAACAGCAGGTTTACTCAAAGTTACTGGAGGCTTTGATGCATCCGGCTTCTTGAAAGGGGCAGTTGCAAATCCAGTAAAGGGACCTGATGGAAGCATCGTTTATGCCACATATGTTGGTTTTTTAAAACATTTTGCTCTGCCGAATGCCCACATTTTTAATATAATCATTCCGTGGGGCGAATTACTAGTCGGTTTGGGATTAATTCTAGGCTGCTTAACAACTGCCGCTGTCTTCTTTGCACTCGTTATGAACTTCGCATATGTTATGGCTGGTACAGTTTCCAGCAACCCGCTTGATATTTTATTAGGTGTTATCATTTTAGCTGCAGGCTTCAACGCCGGCAAGATTGGCTTAGACCGCTGGGTGATTCCATTTTTCCGTAAAAAAACAGCAAAAGAAAACCACCCAACTGCAAAAATAAGTGCATAACCAAAAAGTCCCACACTCTTTATTTCAAGAATGTGGGACTTTTTACTTTTTGTATAGTTACGAGTTTTAAGGATTAGCTGCTTTCCTGTTATTATTTTGACGCTGGAGAAACAGATGCTTCGGGAGATGTTACTTGGTCGTAGAAATCGACAAATTTATCACGATTGTCGCTGTTGCGGTATGCCATGGCAACGCGCGGATGTTCATTTAACAAGCCGGAAATCATGTAAGGAATGATGTAGCCCCACTCCCACTTATTGCGCATGTCAAGCATGTGTTTCTCAATAACACCTAAAACCGGCTTAACTTCATATCTTGGTTTTTGAATATAGCTGACTAGCAGTTCAGTATGACAGTTGCCAGCCGCGCGTCCCATTCCATAAACAGACGAATCAAGAAATGTAACACCGTTTCGCATTGCTGCCAGCGTATTCGCAAAGGCTAACTGCATGTTGTTATGAGTATGAATACCGAGTGTTTTATTCGGAAGCATTGCCTGGAATTTTTTCACTTGGTGCTCAATATCCGCTGGATCTAAGCTTCCAAAAGAATCAACAATATAGACAACATCTACTGGGCTTTCATTTACCATGTTAAACGCTTCAATAAGCTGGTGTTCGGGTGCACTGGATAATGCCATAATGTTTAAAGTCGTTTCATATCCCAAATCATGGAACATCTGAACAAGCTCTAACCCCTTATCCACTTCACGCACATAGCATGCAACCCGAATCATGTCCAAAACGCTTTGTTCACGCGGCAGTATGTCATTTGGATCAACCCGGCCTATATCCACAAGAGCTGATAGTTTTGTAAACTTTTTCTCTGGAATGACTTCTTTCAGAAAATTATCGTCCAAAAATCTCCATGGATTGGGTTCCGTTGCTTTAAGAAGCCTTGCGGAGTTTTTATAGCCAATTTCCATATATTCAACTCCCGCATCACTTAACGCATTATACAAATCCTGAACAAACTCGACGCTGAAATCCCAATTATTGACCAAGCCCCCATCGCGAATAGTACAGTCTAAAATTTTGCAACGATTTTCCATGATTGTAATTCCCCCTGATTAATCCAAATTATATCAATATTATTTTTTCATTTTTACGCTTATATGTATCTGAGTTACCTTATTGTGGTTATAACATGGTTCGTCAGCGGGTGTCAAATTATTTTCGAAAAATTCGATAAACAAATCATATATAGCTAATCCCTTCCGATACCATTCTGCAAGGTTCGACATAATTTTTCCAATATAGAAGAAAAGCAATAAAGTTATTATTTTCAATTAATCTTAAAACTAATATTAATCCAATTTATGAGTAAAATAAGGGTGGTAAAAATAACAAGGAGTTTTCTGATGAATAAATTTGATGCCATTTCCATTGTTCAAATGACACTGATTATCATGACGGCAATTGGATTAAAAGTCCATGTTCTGATCATTTCGTTTCTCATGCAAAACTCCGGCCGTGACGCGTGGATTACCGCAATAGTAGCCGCCTTAGCAGCCCTGATTTGGGTATTAGTCTTACTTTATATTCATAATAAAACAGAAGCTGGGAATATTTTTGATTGGATAGAAAACAATATAGGTAAAATCCCGCGATATATTTTTTCAAATATATTGTGGTTTTATATCATTTTTATGGCTGCTTTTACTTTAAGAGAGACGCTGGTATGGACCGAAACAACCTATTTGCCGGAAACACCAAGATGGCTGACCGTGCCCGTAGCATTGCTATTATGTTTTTTTTTAGCCAACACCAGCCTTCAAACAATAGCTATGGTAAATATTCTCGTATTATCACTTGTCCTTGTATTAGGCCATTTTGTCGGTTTCTCTAATTACCAATTTAAAGACTTCTCTTTGCTTAAACCCATTCTTGAACACGGATTTGGCCCCGTTTTCTCCGGATTGATTTTCTCTTTTTCGGGAATTGTTGAATTGCTGCTATTAATTTTTATGCAGCATAAAATCTATGACCGGATCAAATTTAAACACTTAGCTGTTAACGTTGCTTTGTTGGCCTGGCTGACCTTGGGGCCGCTGATTGGATCCATTACAGAATTCGGACCGACTGAAGCCTCGAGACAAACCTACCCGGCATATGAACAGTGGGCCATTCTTTCAATGGGCAGGTTTATTGAACATCTTGACTTTTTTTCGATATACCAATGGCTTTCCGGTAACTTTATTCGGGTATCCTTTCTGTTATTTGTTGCTCTCGAAACACTTAAATTTAACAGCAAAACGACCAGAAAATGGGCATTAATATTTTTTTGCGTATTAACCGGGGGATATCAATTTATTCCGCTTAATAATCCCAATTATTATCATATTGAAAAAGTATATATTATACCTTTTACTTTCTGGATGTTTTTTTCTATTTCTCTACTTTTAGGCATTGCGGCGATGATCTTCGGTAAAAAAACAAAGGGGATCCAACATGATCAAGCTCAAGAATAAAAAAGTTATATTTGAAAAAAAAGAACAACAAGATAAGAAAAGCTCCAATTCTTCATCTGAAAAACCAATAGACCTAAGCGAACAGAGTCTGCGCGACCTCTTTTATAATAACGGGGATATCAAATTTGAAACACATACGTTCGGAACTTCCTCTTCCCTCCAAGTTTTACTTGTTTATTGCGAAGGAATGGTTAATTCTGAGCTGATTAATCAATCCATTATCAAAAGAATTGAAGATTTTATTAATGAGCAAGGTAAACAAAACTTAACTGATAAGACGGTTAAGGAGCGGCTCCACATTCCAAGTATTTCGATTATAAAAAATACTGAATCCATCGTGAAAGACCTTTTCGCAGGAAAAATGCTTATCCATTTTATCGGGTATCATTTTGCATTCACTATTGATATTGCGAAACGTCCCCAGCGTTCACCGGAAGAAACCGTTACAGAGGTTACCATTAAAGGACCAAGAGACAATTTTATCGAAGACATTGCCATCAATATCGCCCTCATCCGCAAACGATTGCGGACAACGTCTTTGCATATCAAAAAATTTGAAATTGGCAGACGAAGCAGTACCGCTGTATCCCTCTTGTATATAGCGGATATCGCAAATAAAGATGTTGTAGATGGTATTACCAAAAAACTTGAAAATGTGGATACAGATGGTATTTTTAGTGGAGACCAGTTGCTAGAGCTGATTGAAAAACCTACACCCTTCTTCCCAAGGCATCACTATACGGGCCGGCCGGATTTTGCGGTCCACAGTTTACTGAAAGGACGCTGCTTGATTCTTATCGATGGCATTGCCTATTCTATCATCTTACCGGCAAATCTATTTTTTCTCTTAAAGACTGGCGAAGACTATGAATCCCTCAGTACTTTTAGTTCGATTGAAAGGATATTGCGGATTACTTCCATTTTTATTGCCATCTTTATGCCGGGATTTTGGATCGCCATTACAACCTATCATCAGGATGAACTGCCAAGCATTTTATTAGCCAATGTGGTGTCATCAAGGCAGGGATTGCCCTTTCCTTCTGCACTTGAAGCCTTTTTGATGCTGTTTCTGTTCGAATTATTTCGGGAGGCGGGATTAAGAATGCCTTCACCAATCGGGAGCACCCTGAGTGTTTTTGGTGCATTAATCATTGGAGATGCAGCCATCCGAGCGGGATTAACAAGTCCTTCGCAGGTGGTAGTCATGTCTACCTCTTTGATTGCAACCTTTACTATTCCTAATCAATCCCTTGCGGGGTCAGTCAGTTTATTAAGAATCATTACGTTACTGTTATCAGCTTTCATTGGATTATATGGATTTTTTATTTCTTACTACTTAATCATCACCTACGCTTGCAGCATTCGTTCCTTCGGAGTCCCCTATATGGGAATAAATTCCAACCTAAGTTATACCAATATGATAAACACAGTCCTTAGGCTTCCTGCAAAACTTGCCAATAAACAGCGTCCGCAGATGTTTTTCTCGAAAGATTCAACTTCTTCTGAAGGGGACAACAACTCAAAATGAGAAAATGTTTATTACTCAAAACGGTCATCATTTCCTGCTTACTTTTAAGCGGATGCTGGGATGCTAAGGAACCCGAGCGGATGCACTACGCACACGCTTTAGGGATTGATTACAAAAATGGAAAACTGGAGGTTTATATTCAAATTATTAATATGTCAAATATCGGCAAAACAGAAAGCGGCGGTTCCAGTCAGATGGCTCAAGCCGATATCGGCCATGCCAGCGGAAATACATTTGGCCAAGCAATTTTTGCCTTGTATAAAAACTTTGACCGCCGGGTCTATTGGGGACATTTATCCTATGTTATTTTTTCGGAGGAAGCTTTAAAACATAACGAACTGCCGGCATTTATTGATTTTATGGACCGGTACCGAGAAACAAGATATCGACTTTTTTTTTATGGAACCAAAGATAATATAAAAAAGGAGCTTTTAGCTGTTCCAATCGGGAACATTCCTCTTGGACTCAGTAAACTCAGCGATCCAAACAGCATCTATAAGCAAAGCTCGTTAATTCGCTCCCTGGATATGAGGACGGCTATCAAGTACTTTAATGAACCGAATCATCAAATTCTACTTCCTTTTATCAGTCTTGATGCAGATTGGGAGAATAGTCAAAAGCCTAAAACCGCTATTAAGACAAATGCTGTTGCTGTTATAAAAGGACCAAGCAAGAATAAGGTCCGTGCGATCATGTCCGGAGATTCCATTCGCGGACTTCGCTGGCTGGAAAATGGAAGATCCCGCAATATGATCCCATTAATAAGGGGAAAAAAAAGGATCGGTACAATGATTGTTCATGTTAAAAAAGTAAAAATCACCCCTTTTAAGGTATCAGGTCAAACCAAATTCCGTATTTACCTAAAAACAAGATCCTCCATTGACACCCTGAATCAGAAAATCAGCGTCCCGAAAATGACAAATTTAATCGCGAAAGAAATCAGCAGTCAGATAAAGGAAACTTATCTCAAAGCACTTGACAAAAATATTGATATATACCGTCTTTCGGAAGTTCTCTATCGTGAAAAAAACCCGCAGTGGAAAAAGATACAGGTAAAAGGGCAAATTCCGTTAGACAAACAATCTATCAAAGTAATAATTAATAATAAAATCTGGAACATTGGCAAACAAAATTTCCAGCCAACGCTTCAATAATCTTATCGAAAAACAGAAAAAAGAACTCTGACTAACGAAAAAATCGTTAATTGAGTTCTTTTTTCATTAGATTAGCTGTTTTTTTACTGTGACCTTGCACCTACTTTCCCCTTTCTCTGGCAGCCACTCGAAACTCTCTTCGCTCTTTCCGCTTGGAGTATATTCAACTCCTATATACCCATCATATGTATCATTTAAATATTGGAAAATTGTTAGATAATCCATTTCCCCTGTACCAGGCTGATGGCGGCCCGGGAAATCGGCAATTTGGATATGGCCGACTTGATCAGCATACTGCTTATACAAAGAAAGGGCATTCCCATGCACCCTTTCCATATGATAAAAATCAAATTGCAATTTCACATTTGGCAGAGCTGCTTCATCAAGAATTCTTTTTGCCTGTTCAATATTATTTAAAAAATAGCCGGGCATATCAAATTGATTAATGGGTTCGATCAGTAGTGCCAAGTCATCCTTTGCCATTTTTGAAGCTGCATAATGGATATTTTCAAGGTAAACCTCTCTTGCTGCTTGGATATTTGCTTTGGAAACATTGCCTGCCATACAGTGAATCCGCGCCACATTTAAGGCTGTTGCAAAGCGGATTCCCTCGTCCACTGATCTTCTAAACTCCTGAATACGGTCCGGATCTGCAGCAATCCCCCTATCCCCTTTTCCCCAATTTCCCGGAGGAAGATTTATTAGCACCATCGATAATTGATTCTGGTCAAGTTCACGCTGAATTTCATATGCTGGATAAGCATAGGGAAACTGACACTCAACATAAGAAAATCCATGTGCACGTGCCTTTTTAAAACGCTCCAAGAATGGATACTCTGTAAAAACTGTAGAAATATTTACAGCAAATTTATTCATCACTGCCCCCAACCATTTTAAATGTCATTTTCATAATTTCATATGTTACTTTTATTTGCTTGGCAAATGCAATATTAAAGAGAAATGGATAAGCAAGTGCTAAAATTGGGCATAAGTTTAAAGGTCAACCCGCGATAGGCTGACCTTTTCTCTTCAAATTCCACTAGCATAGGGAACCAATTAACCAAAAAGCGTGCAAGCCCCATACAAACCTACTATTAACGATCTGTAAATTTTGCTGAAGCTACGATGTTTTCGTATGTCTGAAAATGTCTATAATAATTGGAAGGAATGGCAGTATAGGTAAAGATATATGCTTTTCCGTTATGTATCACTGTTCTCTGATCCAGTTTTAGTCCTGTTTTACCAATGCCGACAGATTCATTCCATTCTACGTTATTTATCTTGATGTTCGCTTTACTGTCATACTCAATACCTGTCTTTTCCGCAGCAGCAGTTGAAAGTTTAATATATTCATTTAAATCCATTGGATTTGGCAATGTTTCTACAACCAAATTAAAGTTCGTCCGATCCTTATCCAGGTAAAATCCCCTTACCGGAATACCCTGGTCAGGAATCTCGATCTCTTTTGCATCTGCTGGAAAACTAAATGCCATTTTTTCCATCGTGATGCTTCGCAACTCTTGTTTCTTTGCTGGTAAAAAAGAGCACCCCGCTAATAATAAAGTGGATAAAACGAAATAGGCAATTACTGTTTTTAGCTTCATTCTTGAACCCCCATGAAATAGCTTCTTTTCAATTCAATTTAGTAAAATTTTCCCCGTATATGTAATATATACTATTTTTCACATTAAATAAACTGGTTATTTGGACTTTTCAGTATATTCAAACAGTAATTTAGTTAAGAAAAAAGGCCGGCTTCATTAAAGCCGACCTTCTCTCTTCCGTTTATTAAGCCTGTTTAAGCAAGGTTTCAAAAGGTGATAGATCAATTCCTTTAGCCTTTAAAATTTTGACAGCCCTTTCCTGCATATCTCCAGGTGATGCAAGAATATACCCTTTTACAACATCATCCTTCGTTACAAGATCACCTTCAGTTCCATCTAAAATAATAGCTTCTATCTTCTTTTTAACCATCGGACGAACAAAAACCGGAATTGGTTTTACCAGTTCTTCCAATAAATCTTTTGCCTCTTGATTCCATTCCATATTATTCTTTTCCTTCCTTATCTTGAAATGTGATAATGTTATTATACACACTTTTAAACCTTTATGCACGATGGTTATATTGTTTTTCAGAAGACAAGTTTATCTGCTCTCGTAATAAACCTATGACAGTTTACTTTGCAGATCATGGGACAGCTTAAAAACCATAACCCTTTCCCCGTTTTGGGTGCTAATATCAGTATGGAAGTTAACGACTTCCTCCCCTGTTAAAGAAAAAATAATTTCTTTTAACTCTTCCAGGCCGGATTCCACTAAACTGTTGCGAACTTCCTTGACCGATAATAAGCGCTCCTTATCCTGACAAAGGGTATACTCGGCCGGTGTTAAGATGCCCTGTAATATCACAATAATCATATCCCGCAAAATATCTGATTTTACAGATACCGATCCGCGCCCAAGATAATGCTTCTCCCAATGGGTTAATGCCTTGCTTATTTCCGCCTCAAGCCATCCTTTTGACTTCTCCATGATTATTCCTTTTCCTTCTTCCTATAAAGAGTCGAATAGAAACATTCCTTCTTATTTTTACATAAAAGCAGGAAAATATGGAAGCTTAAGATGTCCAGCTTTTCCAGTTTCCGGCGGGGTCAATCGATGCAAGCCTTATCCATCCATTTTGGATTTTTCGCCGAAATTCCGGGGCATTCTCAAGTAAACGCTCCACAAACACCCTAGGTGCCTGGATCACAACCAAAAGACGTAATGGATCATGGCCGGCTTCTTGATGAGATCTCATAACGGACTGCCAAGGCAGCCCTGATAATAAGTCGCTGCCATTCCCCTGCATAACGCCGAGACCCGCAGTCACCGTTTGCGTTGCCTTGTTTCCGCTCCCATAATAATGTGGAGCAACCGTCGACGCATAATATTGTAAATTTATCCACTGGGCTACGGTCGCCGGTCCCACGATAATTTTAGCAAGCAGTTCTCCGCTTTCATCTTTTTCCCAGTTGTAGTTTTGGAGAAAAACTCTTCCTTCCAGATTACAGCTTATTGTCAGACTTCTTTGTCCGATAATAAATGCGGCATTTCCTGTCAATCCCCATTCCGGACGCACCTCACTCCAATCTTCCGACATACGCTTCACTTCTTTCTGCGGATTTTTGGAAGTGCCAAGGGTCGGAAGCTTTTGAATTCGCTCCGTTATCGATTCATTACGTACCTCCGGGAGCACTTCCTGTAATTGATCAAACGCTTTTTGAGCCAGTTCGCTGAGTTTCGGAACATAAACCCAACGCAATTCATCCACCGTCGTGACGTGCTCAGCTGCAGCAAAAACGGTATCCTTCGGAATAGCAATCCCTTCAGCCGCAAGGCTTTTTCTAACATGAGAAAGGTTACAAAGCTCCGCCAGTACCCGTGCATTAATAGCGCTTGACTTTCCTCCGCATGCCCCGCAGTCCAGCGCCGACGCATAGGGATTATTAATACTTTGGCTTCCGTGTCCGCAAATGACCACGAGCGGAGCAAAATGGTCTGTCAGTCCCATCATTTTCAGCGCCTGACGTGCATAATGTACTTGTTCACTTACCGAAAAACCAACCGGTAATCCTGTTTCAGATGAATGTTCACGATGAATGGACAGCTTGGTATCAGGCTTCTTCAGCCAGATTTCACGGAGTTTGCGAAAAACGGAGCCCGTACTCTTTGGGACAAAGCTTCGCATCAGCGTTTGCAGGCTGAGCCAGGGGCCGCTTATCTCCGGCAAAACCATACTCGTCAACAGATTGTGTTTCATGGTTTGAAACGTGCCCTTAAGTGAGGCAGCTGCTTCCCTTCGCTGTTGAAATTGCTTAAATACAGTTTCTGGTGTGGATTCCTTTACCTTATATTGCGGTTTAAACATAACAGGCAACGAATTATGAGTATGGCCGCCGGCAAGCTCGCTCGTTTCAATAGGCAATCCAAAAAATCCTGCGGTCCCGATCGTTTCAAAAATCTCAGTTTTTTCAAGTTTTCGGCGGAATGGCTCTGAACGAACATCAATGCAAAAAGCCAATTGAGCAACAGCTGTTTTTTCTTGTTTGAACGGCCGTTTCGCCAAAATCACATTCATCAAGCGAGCTTCATGTGTTTTTTCCCATGCTTGTAGCCAAAGACGGTGGCGAAGCACCTTATCAAAGCGAAAGGCAAGAGTCAAACGTTCTGTTTGCTCAGGCGGCGGCAGCTGTGACCATGCATGAATAGGAAAGCCCCCCCAATCCTTCCACTTTAAAATCAGCGATTCTATAAACACTTTCTCGCTGTTTTTTTTCTTCGCCACAGGAAGATCAGCATAGAATAATGCAGACTCCATCGAAAGGCGAACTGCTAAATATTCTGTCAAAAGCGAACTTTCCTTGCTTGATTGTTGCGAGCGCCACAGCATCATTCCTGACCAGCCGGGAAGTTCAAGCAGATGTGCTTCTAGATAAAGTTGGACCTCATCCGGCGCAATTCCCATGAAAGACAATGCATTATTAAGCGCAGATTCCGCTTCTTTTGGAAAACGATTTAGCAGCCTGCGCGCCTTTTTGTTCAAATTCGGATCATGAGGGGCAAGCTTCCTCCAAGAATGATAAAAACCTTTTTCCCGATCCGGCATCCCCCAAACCGCCTGAGACTGATCCAAAAATAATTTGCACCATTTTATCATATGACGGTTAAGTTCCTGCACAGCCTCTTCACCAATTTGTTTACTGCAGGTTTGCAGAGATTGTTTTTCGGAAAGTTCGGACTGAAAACCGCTGAGTTTTTTCGCCGTGTTCCTTAACTCAAGCTCAGAAATTGAACCTTTGGAGTGTCTTACTCCCAAAAGTGCTGATAGGCAAAACTGCTTAGCTGTGTTTCGCGGAAGATGTAAATCCTGCCTATCCAACCAGTCCTGGAGAACCTTTTCTAAATATTCCTGTTCAATTTCTCCTCGCTTCCATGCGGAAACGATCAGCAGGTCATCAGGATAAATATCGACATCGCAAGTACCTTTGAGCTTTCGCGCCACTTCTTCAAAGGTTAGTTCCTCCAAACCTGCCCACGGACTGCGTGCGGCAAAAATGTTAATCGGACTCAGCGGAGCGATGACCCGGCTTGCTGATTTCACCAAATCATTCATATTAGGATTCCAGTTCGTTTCTTTTTCCAAATGTTCCATTTTGGCAGACGTTATCTTCATTGTAAATGGCCTCCTCGCGAAAGGTATTGCATCAAATATTTTGGATGACTTTCAACTAAATGTTTACGCGGCTCACCCAGACGTACGAGCCAAAGATAGATAATTGCAAAACCGTCACCGGGGCGATGCTTTGCCAAATATAAAATTAAAGCACTTCCCGCCAGAAGGATTAACACATATACTGCAACCCCGGATGATGGAGAGTGTGAACTTGTCAAGACGGTTTCATGCAAAAGCCGATAAAAGGCTTCATGGATGATTCGATACACGATCGCTGCCCCTGTAAACAGAGCCGCTCCCGCAACCCGTCCAATACGCCCAGTTCCGTTGGCAACAAGCTGCATCCAAGCAACAATAACAGACCATCCCAAAATGAGCGCACTTATTAGCTGATAACCCTCTTCAGGTGAATTCAGGTAGTACCCTGCCCCCACCATAAGCCCCAGCATGACTCCACTGATTGACCAAAGTGAGGACGTCTTTTTTTCCTTACAAGGGATGGATTCATGCTGACGTGATGCCGAGCCTGCTTGTAAAAAAAGAGTTGATTTGAAAAGCCCATGCAAAATCGCATGAATGATAGCAGCTACATATGCCCCTAATGCGCATTGGAGCAGCATAAATCCCATCTGGGCAATGGTTGAACCAACCAGCTTCCTTTTATAATCCACATGGACAAGCATAATTCCTGTCCCCAGCAAAACGGAAATGCTCGAAAAAACCAGCAAAACATTTTGAGCTGAGTTCCCGCTATAAAACGGTGCAAATCGTGTCATCAGAATTCCTCCGGCATTAACAATCCCTGCATGCATAATGGCGGAAACAGGTGTTGGAGCTACTGCCGAATCCAGCAGCCAGCGATGAAAAGGCCATTGGGCAGCAGGTATTGCGACTGCGGCTATCAAAAGTAGGCCAATACCGTTTTTCTCCCATAATCCAACGCGGGCAAGACTTGACTTCAACAAAATTTCTGACATCTGCCAATGTCCGGTAGTATTGAAAATCCAGAGTGACGCAAAAAGCATGAAGAACCAGCTTAGTCCGAACAGTCCCCCTGAATATCTGGCTGCTTTTCTTGCAACCTGCCATTCCTTTTTCAAGCGAATGAGCAGCGTAAGTTCAAGAAGTGTCACTCCCCAGCAAATAAGCAGCAATCGGAGGTCATTACTGAGCCAGGCAAGTGAGTCCGCTGCTGTTGTGAGCGTCAAAAGCGCAAAATATTTTCGATAATTCCGGTCACCCAATAAGTAATGAATTGAGAAACGCTGAACAATGACTCCAATAGTCAGGACAAATAGCGCAAGCAGCCATGATAAGGAATCAAAACGCCAGGGGCCAAAAATTACTCGCTGATGGTTAAAAATGAGTGCAAACAGTGCAGCGGCCGGCGGTAAGGTCAGAATGCCTGTGTGGATACGAACAAAATTGATCGGTATCCTTCGGTTTAG
Source organism: uncultured Bacillus sp. (assembly GCA_964484065.1). Lineage (GTDB taxonomy): Bacteria > Bacillota > Bacilli > Bacillales > Cytobacillaceae > JAEVLT01. Next base: position 12,933 of record CAZAEW010000031.1, on the reverse strand, counting down.
CAAAATTAAACTGCTTAACAGAGAAATAAAAAGTACGATAAAAAATAGTTCAGGCAGGAAAGTAGGATTCATGAAATTTAGCATTTTACATCCCCCATTGGATGGCAGCTTTAGGAAGGCAAGCGTACCGTAAAAAAATTTTTTTCATTTGATTCATAGTGAGTTTCCTTTCCCTCGCAAATAACACTTTGAAAAAACAAAAAACCGACAATTTCAAAAGTTGATGGTCAAAAAAAAGACCATAAAACTTTGACAATTGTCGGTTTACCTTTAACGAGCCTCATTAGGCTTTTTAAATAGTCTACCTATTATAGAACCGCGCTCCCTTTTAATAAGGAGAGTTCCTTTTTGGAATATCATGTGTTAGTTTAATAGATTTATTTTTTCCTTATGTCAATCTTTTATTAACAACGGGCTAAAACAATCTATTTTTGCAATATTTAAGCTTTTATTTACTATATTTATAGTACTAATATCGACATTTTCTGTCAAGCTTTTGCATACAGATGAAAAATTACAGAAAACACACGATAATATTGGAAGACAATGATGATAAAAATACCAATCAGGAAAAAGTGATAGGCTTGCAAATCGGGCTGGAATTGAATAAAAAGAATTCCTGCTAAATTTGCTATGGCTGCGAGTAAAAGATGAACATTTCCTCTTCTTTTTTCCCGCCTGAGGAATAAAAGAACCATACAAGTTACGGCCCCCACTGCAAAAATGACTGTATAAAGATTCATTAAAGGAGGAGTAAACAATGTCGAGGAAAACTCTTGATTTTTAAAAACTAAATACCTTGCAACTCCCATTTTTTTATCAGATAAATCTTCAAAAATCATGGCTAAAATGATTCCCGAAAATTGAATAAAAATGGATAGGAAAAACATTATTCTTTTTATCATCATTCATTCTCCTAAATCAAAGAAAAAGACAATGCCGCCATTAGGATTGTCTTTTTCTCCACCTCAATTATTTGTTCGGTACGCCGGTTTCAACTGGATTAGAAGGGTTCATACTCCATTCATTCCAACCGCCATCATACAGCGAAATATTTTTTAAACCTAAAACGTCAGCGTAAAATAATACCTCAGCTGCTCTCCATCCAGTTCCGCAATAAAAGGCAAGTTTTTTGTCAGGATTGATACCATCCTTTTTCCACATTGCTAAAATTTCTGAACCATTACGCATGGTATTGTCGATATTCCTAAAATCTTCGAGATGGCTTGAATCAGAGCCTGCATGTCCCCATACGGATCCTGCAGGACGTCCTTTTGGTTTTATATAATTATATCCGGAGGTTTTGCCGATAAATTCAGCCCAGCTCCGAATATCAACTAGATAGCTGTTTTTCTTATTGTCTGCAAGAATTTTTTTGGCTTCCGGCATATCAATAATATAATTTGGATTTGCCGGAACTTTTGTTCCAAATGAAGCAACCGCTTGTTTGGAATTGGCTTTTGTTTCGATTGGATAACCGGCGTTTTTCCAAGCATTAAATCCTCCGTTTAACACGCGGACATCGTTAACTCCCATATACTTCAGGATTACCGCTACGCGGAATGCAGGCATCGAATCACTGCCATACAGTACAACGGTTGTATCTTTTGTAATTCCATTCTTTAGCGCAAACTTTTCAAGCTCATTATCTTTAAGGCGATTCCACACAGGTCCTTCCTCAACTTCATCGGTATTAATATGTACCGCGCCTGTAATATGCCCGGCTTTATAATCCTTTGATTCATCGCCCCAGCTGGCTTCAAAAATTTTATAAGGTTTTCCATTATTTTTATTTTGAATCATATCATTTACCACTGATGGCGGAACAAGCATTTTATAATTTGGATAACTGTCCAGCGGTAAATCTTTATTTGCTGCCCAATCCTTCACATCATATTGGTAAATACTGTGGAATCCAAGACTTTTTAGATATTCTGCCACATTTTTTGCATCTTTTCCATTTGCATCGTAAAGAACCACTTTTTTGTTTGATGAAATTCCTTTACTTTTCAACAGTTTTTTTAGTTTTTCATCTTTTTTATTATCCGCTGCATTGAGCCAATTGGCGGAAAAATCAACTGCTCCTTTAATATGGCCGCCTCTTTTAACACCATCTAATGCCCAGCCGTTAAACGCATCATTTGATCTTGTATCAACAATCACCCAGTCCTTTTTTCCAAGATTCGCTTTAAGTTCATTCGTTTTTATGGTTTGGACTGCTGCAGTTGTTTTCGTTTTTTCACTATTGCTTTCTTTATTATTGTCAGAGCAAGCAGACAATAGGAATAAGCTGCTAAACAATAAAAATAGTAATGCATAACCCCGAGTCTTCATAAGTTGTTTTCCTCCTAGAATATATAGCAACATTCCCATTATATGAAAATCTATATCGATATAAAAATTCAATCTATCGATTAAAAAAATTAAAATCAATCGATATTTTAGATGCTTGTCCTCCTAAAATTGGAATAGCTCTTTTTTCTAAATGATGAAACATAGTCTCGTTTTTCCGGTACATCCTAAAAAGAAGAACGTTGTTATTCTCTGGGAGGAAATTATGATGAACATCAATGATATTATTATTGCACGAGAAAAAATGAAAGGAATTGTCTACACTACTCCCCTTGATTATTCAAAGACATTTAGCCGGCTCTCTTCCAATGAAATCTATTTAAAACTCGAAAATCTGCAAAAGACTGGTTCCTTTAAAGTAAGGGGCTCGTATAATAAACTTATTTCTCTTTCAAATGAAGAGTTAAAAAAAGGGGTCGTGGCCGCCTCTGCAGGAAACCATGCTCAAGGAGTTGCCTATTCAAGCCATATGCTTAATGTTCCCTGCACTATTGTTATGCCCAAAGGCGCACCTCTGAGCAAGATACAAGCTACAAAGCAATATGGTGCAGAAGTTGTATTAGAAGGGGAAGTATTTGATGATGCTCTCTCCTATGCATTTAAACTGAAGGAACAAATGGGAGCCACTTTTATTCATGCCTTTGATGATGAAGCTGTCATGGCAGGCCAAGGAACGGTTGGATTAGAAATACTGGATCAGCTTCCAAACGTTGAAGCAATTGTATGCCCGATTGGAGGAGGCGGACTGATAGCAGGAGTTGCCATGGCGGTTAAGGAGAAAAATCCTCATATAACTGTTTATGGTGTCCAAACACTGGCATGCCCAAGCATGAAGCAGTCATTACAAGAAAATAAACCAGTCAAGGTTGACTCAACACCCACGATGGCAGATGGAATAGCTGTAAAAAAACCTGGGGACGAAACCTTTGAGATCGTCAAAAAATATGTTGATGAAATACATTGTGTAGATGAAGAAGAAATCGCCAGGACCATGTTAATGGTTTTGGAAAGAAGCAAACTGTTAGTTGAAGGATCTGGTGCTGTTTCCCTTGCTGCACTTCTTTTTGAAAAAGTAAATCTAAAAGGGAAAAATGCCGTCGCGGTCCTGAGCGGAGGAAACGTGGATATGAATTTTATTTCGAGAATTATTGAGCGAGGCATGGTTGAGTCAGGGAGATACGCGAACTTTTCGATTACATTAAAAGATAAACCTGGTGAACTTCAACGCGTTTTAAATTCAATAACGGATCTTGATGCAAATGTTCAAACCGTTAACCACAACCGAATTGGAAAAAATATTTATCCCGGCTATGTCCAAGTTGAAATTTCGGTTGAAACGAAAAATCATGAACATATTGAACAGCTGCATAAATCCCTTTCGGACAGAGGCTATAATTTAGAAACAGGATTAATCTAATCGTGAGAGAAAAGGGCTTCATGGACACACAAATCATATTGAATAGAAAAAAGGATCCTGGAATATCAAGGAATAATATGGTATTTTTGATTATGGAATAGTAAAACAATTCTAATTATTAAGGGGTTTTTATTATGCAGAAAGGAAGTTCCAGTTTCCGGAGCGTCATCTTTAAAGAGGAACTATATAAATTAAAAGAAAAAAATTATATTGATGAAAATGATTATATTCAAATGAATAAGGCCTACTATTATTATTTGCAGGACCTTGAAAAGCAAAAACACAAACGGGGACAAATAGCAATCAAAAAAGCCATTGAACCCTTGATGCAAAAACAAGCTGCGAAACAGGAGGAAAATCCGAAACCGATCGCTCCCGCGAAGGTCATGACGCCGGAAAAAATAAGAGAGAGAAATATTTCCTGGGCTTTAATATCTGGTGTAATCCTCCTCTTTTTCGGCGGGCTGGTATTTGGCACAAGCATCTGGGATTTAATGGCTAACCCATTTAAAGTAATCTTAATTTCCTTCGTTTCCATCGTCTTTTTTGGGAGCAGCTATATTGCCGAAAAATATTTTCACATTCAGAAAACGGCATTTGCATTTATGACGCTAGGCAGTTTATTCGTACCTATCATCTTTATTTCCATCGGTTTTTTTGAATTATTTGGTTACTGGCTTTCTTTTTATGGCGAAGGAAAGTATGCACTGGGCTTTATCGGAAGCATTGTTTGCTTATCTCTGTACACCTATATAGCTTCTAAATATAAACACCGTCTCTTTGTTTGGTTTACATATCTTTCGGCCACATTGGGCGCAGGCTTTTTGTTGGCGATGACCTATCTGCCTCGGGATTTCTTCTATCTCGGGATTATGGTTTATAATGCTGTTCTGCTGTTCGGCTATCACAAGTGGAAAAATAATCAAAAGTTGAGTCTGTTTACAAAGGAATTGCCCTTATATTCTCAATTAAATTTGATCCTAAGTACATTGCTTATGCTGTTCTTCTATAATAATGCTGTCTTCTATAGTTTTAATATCCTGATTACGGCAATTCTTTATATTTCAATGGTATTTGTTAATAAAACTAAACATTATCACTTTGTTTTTACATTTCTTTTTATTTATGGAATGTATCAGCTATTAGAAAATTCTTTCTTGCATTCTATTGATTATCTTGGGTTTGCCTTAATTGGTTTTGTGTATTTGATTCTTCAGCAATATGCAAACCGCGAAGAAAATCTTCAAAGAGTTTTCCAATTAACCAGCGGAATCGTTTCGTTTTTCGCCTTCCTCTTTATCAGTGTTCAAGGCCTATTATTACGTTCCGATGGGGATTCGATTGTTTTATTTTTCGCCTATTTGATTATCGCGGCAAATTATATCTATTTAACAAATATTGCTAAGCAACCAATTTTCCAGTATTTAGCACCTGTCTTTTTAATGGCGGCTGGTTTTCAAAGTTATTTTATTGTTTCCAAACATTTCAACATGAACTTTGCAGAGTTATATCTTTTTGCTATGGCGTCCATCATTTATATTTTCTTATATTTAAAGAATCAGTTTAAGTACCTTGATAAGATTAAGACGAGCAGTTTTTTTGTTTCAATTGGCACCATGGTCCTGACCATTTTATTTGCATTGAAAAGCGGAGAATTGACCCACGCTTCTATTCTCTTATTGGCATTTGGCTTTATAGCTCTTCTTGAGTATAAAAATTCACTTGCGGATAACGTAAAAAAGGCAGCCTCTTGGGTGAATCCAATAAGCTGGGGGCTGTCATTGATCACCTTCTTCGATTACCTTGACAGGCACCTGGAATTTTACGGAGACAACCTGCAAATCTCAGGTCATTTAGCCATTTGTGGACTTATTTTAATAGCTGTCAGTTATTTTTGGAAAAATAGAAATCAGTTGGATTTTGATTTAAACACTTTTTTAACGGCCTCTGCGATATATACATTAAGTATCTTATTCAGTCCGCTGGAACTTGTGGAACATCCAATGATCGCGTCCCTTATCTATTTGGCGGGGATTGTGCTTTATATATTATTGGTTTACAAAGTGAAATTAGAGGGACTTTGGACTTTTGTAAGTGTCACTTCCTTGATTTTTTTATCATCGTTGATTGATACGTTGAATATGGAAAACAATCCAGCCTTGTTTGTACCCTTTTCATTGCTGATTCCGATTATTCTATTATTGGTTTATGAATTCATTGGAAGAAGAATTCAAGGGTTAAAGCCTTATTTTTTCTGGACTGCACATGGCAGTCTTCTGTTTGCTATGATTCTAGCAACCTATTATGTAGTCAATCAAAACATTCATCCGGCTGTATATTTCATTGCACTTGCGGCATATATTTACAGCACCCTTAAACAAACCAGGGAATGGGAGATTAAATTATTTTTATATGCAGCCTTTACAACACTTCCAATAATCATTTATTTAACAATCTCTTATTATAAGTTGGAAGAATTAATATCTGGAGAGTATTTATTTATTATCGTTTCTGGGCTCATTGCAATGCTATGGGTTACGGTAAATGAAACTTGGAAAAAAAGAATTGACTGGTATTTGATCCCGCAATCCATTTTAGGGATGCTGATATTCACAGGGTATGCAAATGAACAAAACACAATCCAATTTGTTCTCTTTATTTTGTATACGATTGGAACATTGTTCTTATTGCACAAGCGAAATTGGCGGATTTTTACTATTTTGCCGCTGCTGATTTCCACGGCATTTTTAGCCGAATACTCAGCTTACATGGAAAAGTTGATGCAGATTGGATTAACCTTAGCCGCATTTTTGGCTCTTCATCTTTTCGGAAGGTTTGCTTATAAGCAATTGTTTAACAGTAATGAGAAGCCGGTTCAAATTGATTGGTATACTGTGTTTTCGTGGGTTTACATCATTAAGCTGTTCTTGATCATTTCTCCAAATGATCCACTCTGGCTAAGACTGATTCCATCTTTTTTTGTAATTTACAGCTTCTATACGCTCATTGGGCGGTTTACGGGATTCATAGAAAAACAGATTCTTAAAACATTGACCTCCGTTTCTGTATTATTGCCGTACTATATTACTTTATCTGCGTTTAATATTAACCAATACATTCAGACTGAGCTTTATACTCTGCCGTTTATCGTTTTAACCATATTTTTAAGCAGGCGGACATGGAAGGATTATAAGCAAATAATGAACAAGGTTCAATGGGCAGTTCTCCTCCTCGTCACCGCCATTTTGGTAAGTGACGCTTTAAACAGCAATACAATATATGATGCCCTTATTATCGGCGGATTATCTTTAGTCTCGATTTTAGGCGGGATGCATTACCGGATAAAATCTTATTTCTTTACGGGGATCTGTGTATTGCTATTAAACGTCTTACTGCAGACAAGACCTTATTGGGGAAATTTTCCATGGTGGGGATACCTTATTGTTGCCGGATTTACGCTCATCGGCTTTGCCAGCTTCTATGAGTTACAAAGGCAAAGAAAAAGCAGCGGAAAACCATCCTTCTTCCAAACGAAAAAAGACCAAATCATCAAGCATTTTAAAGAGTGGGATTAACTGGTTCCTGATAAATAGCAAAAGACTTGTCCGGATACTTAACGGATGAGTCTTTTTTTTAGGTGCTTACTCTGGAAGCGGTTGCGTTTGTCCGATTTCATAAAGTAATATACTAATATAACATTTTTTATGATGAGTATAGGAGGCAAATGTCATGCAGGATTTTGTTTTTCACAACAGCACGAAAATCATTTTTGGAAAAGATACAGAGAATTTTGTTGGGCAGGAAGCCGCGGTATATGGAAAAAAACTTCTCCTGCATTATGGCGGAGGAAGCATTATCAGCAGCGGATTATATGACAGGGTTGTTAGGTCTTTGGAGAAACAAGGGATTGAAATTTACGAATTGGGCGGAGTTAAGCCCAATCCCAGAGTCAGCCTTGTCCGGGAAGGTGTAGCACTGTGCAAGGAAAAGAATATTGGTCTTATTCTGGCTGTTGGCGGCGGTAGTGTCATTGATTCGGCAAAAGCAATTGCTGCCGGTGTCAAATATGATGGTGATGTTTGGGATTTTTATGAAGGAAAAGCCGAGATAACAGACTGTCTTCCTATTGGCGTCGTGTTAACGATCCCTGCAGCAGGCAGTGAATCCAGCAGCGGTTCCGTTATCACTAATGAAGACGGAGGATACAAACGCTCTGCCGGCCATGTTACGATGAGGCCAAAATTCTCGATATTAAACCCTGTTCTTACATACACTTTACCGGCTTATCAAACAGCATGCGGGATCACCGATATGATGGCCCATATTTTAGAGCGATATTTTACAAATGAAAAGAATGTTGACTTAACGGATCGCTTATGTGAAGCAGCATTAAAAACGATTATTAATAATGCGCCGGTTGTTTTGGAGGAGCCTGAGAATTATGCGGCCCGTTCAGAGATTATGTGGTCCGGAACGATTGCCCATAATGATTTGTTAGGAACGGGAAGAATTGGTGATTGGGGAAGCCACGATATTGAACATGAAATCAGCGGCATTTATGATATTGCCCATGGTGCCGGATTGGCGGTCGTTTTCCCGGCTTGGATGAAGTACGTCTATAAACATGATGTGAATCGATTTGTTCAATTCGCCAATCGGGTTTGGAATGTGGAAGTTGATTTGAACGATTTGGAAAATACGGCTTTGGCCGGGATTAGAAAAACAGAAGAATTCTTCCGTTCAATTGGAATGCCGGTGAGATTGCATGAGGCCAATATCGGCGATGAACACTTTGAAGAAATGGCTAAAAAAGGAACGGAACAAGGACCATTAGGCAATTTTGTTAAGCTATACGAAACAGATATCATTCAAATATTAAATATAGCAAAATAAAGCAAACCAGTCTGTCCGATCTTTTTCGGACAGACTGGTTTTTTGGACAGATTCCCTGCTTTTGATCACGGTTTTGTCCTTAATATTTTTTTGGTCATTTTCCCTGTTTTTAATCCCCATTTTGTCCAAATCATTCTCTTTTTACCCTTCTAAAAAAACTACTAAGAAGCCGCTCTTCTCGCACCGAGCCGACCCGTTTCCAATGACCTGTTAAAAAAGATCATCATTGAATTAAGGAGAAGTATTGTCATCGTCACATAAAAGACTGCCCGGATTCCCCATTCAGCAGCAACATGACTGCCGACTAGAGGACCAACAAAGTTCCCTAAGAAAAGCGAAGAGCTGTTTAAACCGAAGACCGTTGCCTGTATTTCCGGAGGTGCCAGTTTCTTTACCAACACGTTCAACGAAGGGACCATCCCGCCGACAAATAACCCGAGCAAGAATCGGCCAACCAATAAGGTGTTCATGCTTCCGGCTAAAGCCTGCGGGATAAATGCCAGAGCAGCCATCAATAAAGCAAATGCTAATACCTTTCTTTGTCCGATTTTATCACCTATTCTCCCTAAAGTGGGTGAACCGATCAGATTGGCTACCCCTGTAATCGAAACAACCAGCCCGGCAAAAAACTCTAAATGCATGCCATGATACAAAGTTTTTGCATATACAGTTGCCAATGGTTCAATACTCATCATTCCCATATTTGTTACAAAAGAGGCAATAAAAACAGGTAGCAGCGGTTTAACCACTGTCCATTGCACCTTGTTCTTCTCTTTTTCCTTAACAGCAGGTTTATGTCCTTCATGTACAAAAAACAAAACGAACAAACCGGCAATAAATAATGAGGCACCTGTTAAAAAGAAAATATGATGATATCCCATTTTTTCAGCCAATATTCCTCCTGCAAGAGGTCCCAATAAATTTCCCGCAACAAGACCAGTCTGCAGCGTGCCCAATGCCCTGCCTGACCGCTCATTAGGTGTTATAGACGCTTGAAGCGAAATCGACATCGAAATAAATCCGGAAAAAACCCCATTAATAATCCGTAATACAAGCAAGTGCCAAGGATGTGTCGCGAGGCCCATTAAGGCTGTAACAATTCCCATTCCAAACCCTGCTCGAAGAAGCATAACCTTACGTCCATATTTGTCCGCCATTGACCCCCAAATCGGTTGAACAACCACAGAAACGATAAATTGGGCGGCAAAAATCCACCCTGTCCACCGTTCGACTGCCGCTGTCTGATGAACCCCTAATTGTTCAATATATAAGGGGAGAAAAGGCAATATTAAACTCATACCCATGGCGACAAAAAAATCTGCTATCCATAAAATCAATAAAGTTCTTTTCCAATTCACACCGTTCACTCCCTGTTATGCAATGATGTTTATGATCTAAATGCTTTTACTCCTGTTCTCTTTTCCTTGGAATATGGCATACCAATTTATCCATTAAATTTAAAAGAATCTCTTTTTCCTCTGCGGAAAAATGCTGAAAAGGCTTGGCCAGTGATTCAATCCACAGCTTTTCCCTTTCCTGAATAATCGCTCTCCCTTTTTCACATAGGTCAACTGTTTTGACACGCGCATCTTTTTGTCCGGCTGACCGAAAAACAATTCCGTTCTTTTCCAATCTGTCTATCATTTGACTCATCGTGCTTGAGCGGACATCCAAGTGTTCGGCCAGTTCACCGATTGTACAAGCACCGTTTCTCTGAAGATGTCTTAACAACAGCCATTGTACACGGGTTACCTTATTTTCCGTTTGCTCAGGAGACATACCGCGCAGATATCTGTTAATTGATTGAATGTTCATAACGAATGATTGAATAAGTTCATGGTTATCCATCTTTATTCTCCCTAAAAAATAAAATTATTTAGCTATACAACATATTTTTCAACAAGATTATAAAGCTATCCTACACAACGTGCAAATAATTTATTTAGCTATACAACATTTTTTTATTCCGAAGAAACTTTTAGATTATCTGGTAAAAGGATTTTGAATAACATGTATGAATCTTTTTGTAGATAAGCTAATATATTGTAGTAAAATAATTTTTATAAAATATTTTTATGATAGCTATAAAAAATTATAATACCAATGGAGATTTCAACCATTATGAATTTTAAAAAATTAGAAGCATTCATTTCCGTTCTTGAAAAAAAGAGCTTTTCTGATGCTGCTGCTGCTTTAAAAGGTTCCCAGCCTGCCATAAGCCTGAAAATAAAAAGCTTGGAAGAAGAGCTCGGGATTGAGCTTCTTGATCGGAGCCATTCCGGAATTCAGCCTACCGCAGCCGGAACCGTAGTGTACCAAGCAGCTAAAGAGATTTTACAAAGATGGAGACGTATGGAAGATGATTTGCTTGGTTTTCAAGAGACATTAACCGGAACATTGATCATCGGGGCAAGCACAATTCCCGGCACTTATCTTTTACCGGTCTGGATCAAAAAATTTCGGATGCTCTATCCCAAAGTCGGTGTGACCATTGAAATCGGCGACTCGAAAACCATTTTAAATAAGCTTCTCAACCATCAAGTCGATGTTGGGATTACAGGGCTGCATGAACAGTCAAACAAAGTCATTTCCAAAGAGGTTGCCTCCGACTCACTTGTTCTAATTGTTCCGATCGAACATTCTCTAATCCAATCAAGCGAACCAGATTTCAGCCAATTAAAACAACATGATATTGTTTTAAGAGAAGAAGGCTCAGGAACGAGAAAAGAAATGGAGGAGTTTCTTTTCTTAAACGGATATTCAATAGCTGATTTTAAAACAGCGATATCGTTTGGAAGCAGTGAAGCCGTGATTTCAGCCGTAGAAGCCGGCCTAGGGATAAGCTTTGTTTCCAAGCTTGCAGCAATACCCGCCGCCAAAGCACAGCGGATTAAGATCATTGACACATTTAAACCTTATCAAAGAAACTTTTTCTTCTCTGTTCTTTCCGAAGCAGAAAATCGGCCTGTCATTCGGGAATTTGCTGATTTTTTGTTTAAAGGAATCATGTGAAAATGATCCCAGTGGAGCTTTATTAATTAAGTTTTAAAGATTAAGAGTCATAAAAAATACTATCAGGAGGTCTATACAAAATGGCTCAACTAGACAATTCTATATCATCAGCTGCACAAGAAAAACAATCTAATTCAATTAAAACAGTATGGTATGCCGCACTGTTTTTAATTATCGCAGCAGCTGGATTATGGTATGTTAAATGGTCCCCATATTACAGTAAATCAATACTTGCTGCTGCCACCCATTCCATCGGGACATCTATCTTAGGTGACAAAGCAGACTTGCCGTCAGCGTCATGGTCAAGTGCATGGGCTTATGCTCTCGCTTATTTTACTGCGGTTTGGAAAGCAGCGATTTTGGGAATTCTACTTGGATCATTGCTGCAAGTATTATTGCCAACGAACTGGCTACTAAAGGTCCTTGGAAAAACTTCTTTTGGCAGTACCGCTGTTGCCGGCCTTGCTGCGATTCCTGGAATGATGTGCACATGCTGTGCAGCTCCAATGGCAGTCGGCCTGCGAAAAAAGAATGTCTCAGTCGGTGCAAGCCTTGCTTTTTGGTTAGGAAACCCAACTATTAATCCAGCAACTTTGATTTTTATGACCTTTGTTTTATCATGGAAATTTACCCTTCTTCGCCTTATCTTTGGTCTTATTTTAACTTTTGGGGTAAGTTATTTAGCCAACCGTTTCGCTCCGGAAGTGAAACCGGCTGAAATTGAAAAAATGGTTGAAGAAGCAGAAACAGAAGTATCCGGCTCTTTTGCGTCAAGATGGATGAAATCGATTGGAAGCATGATTCTGTATATCGTCCCTGCATATGTTCTTTCTGTATTATTGATGGGAGCCATTAAAGTATGGCTTTTCCCACATGTCAGTGATGCTGCAGCTAACAGTATCATTTCAGTGATTGGTTTTGCCATTGCAGGAATGCTTTTCGTAATTCCAACTGCTGCTGAAATCCCGATCATCCAAACCTTCATGTCCTTTGGACTTGGCGGGGGTCCGGCTGCAGCCCTATTAATTACATTGCCATCAATCAGCCTTCCATCACTGATTATTGTGGCAAGATCATTCCCTAAAAAGGTATTATTTTTTGTTGCAGGCTCTGTTGTCATTTTAGGAATTTTAAGCGGCCTTGTCGGAATGTTTATTCTTTGAGAGGCGCATTAACTACGTTTGGTCAGATGAAAAACAATTATATAAAATAGCGGGGAAACTTGACCGAAGAGTCAGATCCCCAAGTTATAAGAAAAG
>CAZAEW010000030.1:0-45217 GCA_964484065.1 uncultured Bacillus sp. | reverse complement strand
AAAAGAGCACTCGTTATATCCCAAGGATTGGAGCCATCTTTAAATTACGGCCGGTGAGGGGGAGTAACCGAATTTTGCAATTTCAGAAAATGGGTTCGGTGAGATAAACTGTTTTGATCTTCGAATTAAGATGGATACCTTGTTGTTATAAGTTTTGTTCGCTGCGTATTTTATTGAGTAATGCCCGGCAACCAGCTGATACCAGACGATAGGTTTCTTCAAAATCACCTGTGAAAAATGGATCGGGGATATCTTTCCTGTATCTGGTCAGGTCGAGCAGCCTAATGATCTTTGGATGATTAGGATTGCCGGTAATCCTGTAAATATTTTTTATGTTGCTTTCATCCATACCGATAATATAATCGAACTTCCAAAAGTCTTCTTTCTTTAGATGGCGTCCAACAAGCCCATTAGAAGAGATATTGTATTTCCTTAGAATATCAAGAGTTCCTTCGTGCGGAGGGAAGCCGATTTGCCATGAACTGGTCGCAGCGGAATCAACTGCGATTTTGTTTTTCATATTTTCTTTTTTGACTAAGTAACGAAACAAGGCTTCAGCCATCGGTGAACGGCAAATATTCCCAAGGCATACAAATAAAACGTTGACCATGTACTTAACCCCTTTTTTTCATCTCATATTTTTCCATTTTAATAATCTTTTTGAAATGAATTATGTATTTACAAAATAGTAGATTGGACAGGTGTGTTGTTTTGAACCCTTCCTGCCGTTATTGGAGTCATTTAATACCAAGTTGCTCCAACGATGAAACGAAGTATAAACATTCAATGATTAGAGCAAAACCAGCTCGGTATGCACCATCTGAATTGTACAGAACATCCTTTCCATTCGTAATTACAAAATATGTACAAAACAGGAATGTGAAACGGCGCTAGTCCTAATTGTAGAGACTGTTCTCCAAGAAATCCTTGTGATTTGTCTTTCATTATTTAGTGTTTAAAATGACACTTTTTTGTGTAACACCTGAATTGTGATTAACTCTACTTAAGCTAAGGGGGCTGTTAGGATAAAAAGGTTAGAAATTCATCATAAACAAGGAGCAGTGAGTTTTTATGACAGAGGGAGTTAAAGAATAGTAGTTATCCTAATTTTAGTAGACCGGTATATCCATTTTTATCAGAAATATTATTTATAAGTAGAATTTATTATCAAACACATTATAAGGAAGGGTGGAAGAATGAAACTTAAACACCTTAATTTAACTGTTACTGATGTCTCAGCTGCTCGGAATTTTTTAGAGAAATATTTCGGTCTAACGTGTGGAGCAAGCCGTGGGAACGGATTTGCCGTATTGTTTGATGATGATGGGTTCATCTTAACTTTAATGAGGGGGAGCGAAGTTTCTTATCCAAATACGTTTCATATTGGATTTCCACAGGAAAATAAAGAGAAAGTGGATAAAATAAATCAACGTCTGAAAGAAGATGGATTTGATGTACAGCCACCTCAACAGTTACATAGTTATACATTTTATGTTGAGGCACCTGGAGGGTTTACAATCGAAGTGCCTTGCCAATAGAAATGGGATTATCAGAAAATTAAAGGAGACCCAGCTGCTATTGAGCAGCTTTTTCTTATTGAACGAACGGTAAAGATTAATCGAATAAGGATAATTCCTCTAGTTCTTGAATAAGGATTATAAAATAACCTTTAATTATCAGAGGTGGTTAATTATAACATATAGTAACTACAAAATAGGTCCCTTATTCAACTTAAGATACCTAGAAAAATGCCGATACTTATATTTAAACGCATCCCTGTTAAACTTTACCAAAGAGGTGTTGAAATGAAAACTGTTAATCCAATTAATATTTTGGCTATATCAGGCAGTTTAAGGGGGGAATCTTTGAATTCAGCATTATTGCGAGCTGTTAATTCTATGATTCCATCACAAGGAACCGTCGTAAATTACAGTGAAATGGCACAACTTCCGCATTTTAATCCAGATTTAGATTTAGATGACCCCGATACTGCTGTTGCCAAATGGCGTAGACTCCTAAAAGAAGCGAATGGTGTACTAATATGCACACCAGAATACGCCAAAGGAGTTCCAGGGTCATTGAAAAACGCACTTGATTGGGTGGTATCATCGGGGGAATTCGTAAACAAACCAGTAGCAGTTATTAGTGCCTCCCCACACCCAGATGGAGGTGCAACAGCTTACGATTCTCTGCTGGGGACTCTCTCGATGATGAGTGCATCGGTGGTTGAAGGAGGAATATTGACAGTTCCTTTTATCAACAAAAAATTGGGGAATAATGGAGAAATAATTGATTCAGAATTGAGGCTTAACATTCAGAATCTGTTGAATGCCTTGTTTCAAAAAATCAATAATGTACAATGAGCCTTTGAATAGTGGGGGGAAGAGGCTGAATCGGACGGCTGCCATTCTGGGTAGCTTATTCTTTTTGCACGAAAGGATCAGTTTTAGTTACATTTCTTGACAAAGTAGAAAAATACATTTTTCAAATTTAAGAAAATCAGCTTCTTTTTAAAAATGATTTCCACTTTTTATCGACTCCTTTTATCACTATCCTTAAAAAAGGGGAGATGAACAAATGACTACCAAAAAAAGCGAACTAATTATAGGGGTACTCTTTATTTTGGCAGCAGTTACAGCAATAATAGGTCTGAATTTATACAACCCTATTCTAAAGGGTCCAGATTACCTGATTAAAGGTCCTGAATATACTAATCAGGTGATAATGGGAGCACTTATGGAATTAATTCTTGTCGTTTCAGCCGTCGGCACTTCAACAACAATGTTTCCGATTTTAAGAATATACAATGAAACCATAGCTCTTTGGCATGTTTGCTTCAGGTTTCTTGAAGCCGTTATTATTACTGTTGGTATAATAAGCGTATTGTCCCTTTTAACTTTAAGTCAACAATTAGCAACCATTGCATCTCCAAATATCGCCTCATTTGAAGCCTCAGGTATAGTATTAAAAGCAATACATGATTGGACATTTTTACTTGGTCCCAATTTTATGTTGGGCATTAATACAATGATGTATAGTTATATATTATATAAATCTAAGCTCGTACCTCAGTTTATACCTATCTTGGGCATGACCGGTTCAACACTCGTTTTTCTTGCAGCTTTATTGGAAATGTTTGGAGTTATTAATCAAATTTCTATTTGGGGAGCCATTTTAAGTTTGCCAGTAGCAGCTAACGAAATGATTTTAGCATTATGGCTTATCGTAAAAGGATTCAATCCATCAGCACTGGCTTCTATTTTAACCTCCAAAAACCATTCCAAATAATCTTTGCATTTAAATCTCCTCCTCAAATTGTTTCGCATTAATGTATGTGTCCTTTTTGAAAGAGAAATAGATACTTGCCTATATATGTTTAATATCATTTATTTGCTGTAAAGTCCCAACTGTCTAATTGTCTATCTTGACAATGAACGATTGTAAAAAATAATAGTTTGATTTCTATCTTATTACTACACTGACTCGAGACAATAATTGAGTAACAAAGATAGCCGGCAATGATTGCCGACTATTCAAGTCCCTGGATGGATATGGGCGGTTAAATGAAAATACATTTTTAAAATTTGTTGTTCAACAGGCGCGATTCCTCTATAACGGAGGATTATTTTTTTCTTATTTAAGAAACGAACAGGTTAAAAACCAGTAAAAAAGCGAATCCCTCTCTGGGCCTACTCTATTTTACTGAACTGTTTCAAAAGATATATTAGCAAAGTAAATGATCTAATCTTTCTGATGATAACACAAATCTTTGTCAATGCATCGGTATGTATTTTTCAATTAATTATATTTTTGGCCGTTTTCCTTTAGAGGATTCGAAATGGAAAATGATCGCAGGACAATATACAAATATGTCTATGTAGAATAATATAGAGCAAATTCAAGTGGAGGTTATTACAATGTCATATCTTGAAGATAGCAGAATTCCTTATATAGGGGACCCACTGCCGAAACTTGAAGTTCAAACGACACATGGTAAGATGATTCTTCCCAATGATTATGCAGGCAAGTGGTTTATATTATTTAGCCATCCCGGTGATTTCACCCCCGTTTGTACAACAGAATTTATTGCATTTGAAAAATTACGCAATGAGTTCACCAAAAGAAATACAGAATTGATCGGAATCTCTATTGATCAAGTTCAATCTCATATTAAGTGGATCGAGTGGATTCAGCAAAACTTAGGTGTTCAAATTACTTTTCCAATTATCGCGGACGGTTTGGGAAATGTGGCAAAAAGACTTGGGATGATTCACCCAACGAGAGGCTCACGTACTGTTCGCAGTGTTTTTGTAGTGGATCCTGAAGGTACAGTTCGTCTTGTACTAACATATCCAGAAACTATCGGTCGAAATGTTCATGAAATTTTAAGGTCCCTCACTGCTCTACAGACTTCTGACTTATATAAAGCAGCTACTCCAGCGAATTGGCCAAATAATGAATGGCTCCAGGATAAATTAATCATACCGCCAGCAAAGACCATACAAGAAGCAAATGCTCAATTAGTAAAATCACAAGCTGGAGAATTAACCTGTTATGACTGGTGGTTTTGTACTAAAACAATGAAGCCACTCACAGATTAGTATAAATTTTCTATACTTATTGCTGTATTTTAGAACCTGTACATTTGTAATCTCTTTCCCTAAATCTGTGTCGAAGAAATCAAGCTCGTCAAAAACAGCTCGATTGAATATGAGCAAGGTGTTGCCGTTATACCAGCCTTTTTGGCTAAAGGCATTGATTTCGGCGATCAGAGCCAGAGCCTACGCAGATTATTCTACTCAGCCTGCTCAGGGCTATGCATTACTTGAAACTATACAGTGTAGGTGAACCCAGCCCTTTTTGAGTTAACGTTGCACCGGAGAGTTTAATTTTGAACTTGCTTAAGTTTGATTTTAGGTGTGATACTTCGCATTAAGAACAGCGCGGTCTAAGTATAGGATAACTTAATGCGGGTCTAATTGATGGATAAACGGACCTAGACTTAATGGTGTAGGGATGTGAAACAACCGTCCGTTTATTGGGATAATGATTGGCGGTTTTGCGGGTGGGCCTTATGCTAGAATCCTGGGAGTTACGGTTTACATGATGGTTCTAGTTCCGAGTGAACTAGACTGCGGTTTTAGAAATACATTTTCAAAAATAGTTTGTGAAAAATTCCACTCAAACTATAAGGGGCGATGCTTCAAAAATGAAGGATCGCTTTTTCCTATTAAAGTAACGATACAGGAGTTCAATAAAAAGACAAGTTTGACGTAAATTATAAATGGTATAATTTTCAAAAACAAAATAATTCATTCGGAGGGGATAAAATGTTTATACATAAAATTAATGATGAATTATCTTTAAAATTAATAGAATTAAGAGATGGTGAAAGGATATTTGAATTAACAAATAAATCAAGAGTCTATTTAAGAGAATGGCTACCTTGGTTGGATATTACAACAAAACTTGAAGATACTTTTGAGTTTATCAAAGGATGTTTAAAAGGTTTTGCTGAAAATAAGAGCTTAAATTCAGTAATTTTATTTAAAGGAGAAATTGTTGGAGTCGCAGGCTACAATAACATTAATTGGTCAAATAAAACTGCTTATATAGGGTATTGGCTTGGTGAAGAATTCCAAGGAAATGGAATAATGACCAAGGTGGCTAAAACATTGACCGATTATGCTTTTAATGAGTTGAGCCTAAATAAAGTTGAGATTAGAGCCGCTGTTGGGAATAAGAAAAGCAGGAGTATTCCTGAAAGATTGAACTTTGTAGATGAAGGATGTATTAGACAAGCAGAATGGTTATACGACCATTACGTGGACCACGTTGTATATGGAATTTTGGCAGAGGAATGGGATGAAAGATAGGTAAACCCTCTTCAGCTAATGGAGGCGTTTCTACAATAAAGTGGAGATGCTTTTTTATTGAAGTAACGGTTCAGTTTAGCAGTTTAACAAGGAAATTCAACTTGTGATGTTGTATTTATTTTTAGAAATAAAAATTGTAAATAAAGGTAGCGGTTTTAATAATGAGTAATGAGTTTAATTTTATTAAGGCTTCTATTGAAGACATTGATAAAGTTGTTAGCTTACGGTTAGCACTTTTTAAAGAGCTGGGCGAGGTAAACTCTACCCAAGAGATAAATCTTGTAGAAACTTCGACAAGGGAGTATTTACAAAAGGCATTTTTAAACAATGAATTTATATCCTATATTGTAGAAAGAAATGGGGAACCATTAAGCACTAGTGGTATGGTCTTATTTAAAAGACCCCCTTATTTGGAAAATCTCCAAGGAATTGAAGCTTATATTCTTAATATGTATACTGTCCCTGAGTATCGTGGCAATGGTTTGGCGAAACGATTGCTTGAATTTTGTATAGAAGATAGTAAAAAACGTGGCGTTAAACGCATTTGGTTGCACGCATCTGAGGATGGGGAACATTTATACAAAAAAATGGGCTTTTCTACAAAGAAAAATGAAATGGAACTGATCCTCTAAATATTGGGGCATTAAAAATTATAGTTAATAAAAAAGAATGTGAAGAAATGCACTTACGCTAAAGGGTGCGTTTCTGCAATAAGTAGAAACGCTTTTTCAGTCAATAATTTGACAAAACTATCTACTGGAAAAACCTTCAAATGTTATAAAATTGAATATAGATAAAGTGATTTTGTGACGTAAAATTGAGATTTAATCTTTGAAAACATATGTTAGAAGGTGAATCACATCGAACCAGTATATTTAACCCGGCCGACAATGGAACTAAAATCCGAATACCTCTCCTACTATAATGAATGGATAAATAGTGGAGAGGATATGATACCCTGGGTAATAAATAAGGAGCCATCCAATTTTCAATCAATGATTCAGTTCTTACTTGATTCTGAAAACAGTTTTAATCTCCCCGACAAATGGGTTCCTGGATCCACATTCTGGTTAGTAAGTGAAAATAAAAAAGTTATTGGTGTAGTAAATATTAGACATCGATTAACAAAAGAGTTATTAAACAACGGGGGACATATTGGTTATGGAATTCGCCCTTCAGAAAGACGAAAAGGATACGCTACGAGCCTTTTATCTTTATCCTTAGAAAAAGCAAAAGAACTAGGCATAAAAAAGGCTCTCGTCGTTTGTCACCAGAATAATATTGGTTCCAAAAAGACAATATTGAAAAACGGTGGATCCCCAGATACCGATTATATTGAGGAAGATGGAAATATTATAAAAAGATTTTGGTTCAAATTATAGCAATTTAGCTTTTGAATACTGGTACAATGTTAAGCATTTCAAAAGGGGGTTATAAGAAGTAATGAAGCGATTAATTACAATTATAATTACTTTATTTGTTTTATTTAGCTTAAGTTTTGGAATAACTTATTTCACCCATACCAAATTCATTGATTATTCATTTTTTATTGGAATAGTAGTCACAGCTATTATTTGGTTTTTTACCTCAAAGGGTGGTTACACTTCAAGAAATGTAGATATGACAGTTCAGGGAACCACAGGTATTAAAACTGAACAACTTAAGAATGAGTTTTCTCCTAATGTTGCTTTTTTTACTTCCTTGGCTTATACCGCTATTTCCCTTGTTGTAATGTTATTTCAATACAGAAATTATTTTTAAGGTACAAAATTAATAAATATGGAGCAAAAAGGTTGATGTTTTGGTCCAGTTTTTTGTTTGTTTTAGGATTTATTACAATATTTCTCCCACCATTAAATAATTTTTAAAATTCATTTTTCGATTGCACCATTTACCGTGTTAATCGCTGCAATCGAAACTAATAGATACTCAAAGAAACTTTAGTCCAAGATATTTCTGGCAATAAAAAAATTGGAAAATTATCTTTTCCATAACAGGGGGTTTTAGTAAAATTAATTTTCAAAATATAAATGTTAGAAAAACCATCGGAGTAGGGCAATAATGGCGTGTTAAAGATAATAGGGGTTATTATTACGATAGTTAGTTATAATTTTTCACTAAACGGTATGATCATTCATAGTAATGCTGCATCTATGCCTTTTGGGGCATTTCTGATTGATGTTTTAGTTTTGTTATGGTGCATTTTCCAATTTTGTCATATTCTTTTAAATGGATTTAAGAATGGTTTGAAATTCAAAGAAGTTGTAAAAGAGAATTACTTCTAAATGGGTTCTTTTGTAGTCTTAGCTGCTTATTTGCTTAATGATATAATTCGCTATTTACTAAAATAAGTGTTCGGGTGCTTTATACAAGGAATGGAATGGTTCGGCAATCCCGTTTTTGTGTTTACGATACAGTTTACTTTATGAAGGAGTTATTTAACAATCATAGTATAAATATAGCAAAACTCCCTTGGAGAGTGAGGATACGGGATGGTATTGGGAATTATAGTAGGGTTAGCTGGATTGGTCTTTTTAATATGGGGAATTTTATATAACCAAAAAACGCATAAGGAAGATGGAATCAGCAGCGGTGTAATAGGAGGTGATTCTATTATTGCGGATTTATTTTTATTCGCAATTTTGTGGGTAGTTGATAAGTTTCCCTTTTGGGTTGCTAAAATCCTGCTATTCGTAGCCGCGATATTCTGTTTTTACGGAAGCTATCAACTATTCACCAATTGAAACTAAGAACGATTCTTGAACCGATATTGGTTTCCAATCTTATTGAAGTAATGGTGCACGTTAGTTCAATAAGAATTGCTAAATAAAGGGAAACAGTGTGTTGGAATTTAGAAAAAAAGGTATCGATTTTCATTAGTGAGTTGGTACTTTTACGTCTAAGAGATCAAAACAAAATAATATGGAATTGGTGAGTAGTATGTTAGATACGGTATACGTTCAAATACGGCATATGGAATTTTGGTTTGGACAATATGGACTTAGAGATAAAAGTTGTAATGATGAAATCACCATTTATTCAGATCCGATTAAGACAAATAAGCTGGGGTATTTTGAAATTACCACCCATATTAGTTTAGCTTATGTATTGAAATATGAATTAAATGAACAAGAAGATTATAAAGCGATTAATAAAATCAAAAAATTTCTGAATAGTGATTCTCAAATATTTTTTAATTATAATTATCCTAGAAATGATGATGATTTATTGTTTCAAGTACGTCATTTTGCACCTGTAAACAGAAAAAAACATAAGCCTACTTATATTAATATGTGGACTAAACTATCAGATCGGTTAGACATAAATGAAATAATAAAATGTGTAAAAATACTACTAAGAGAATTCTTTCACGAAAATGTTTCAAATGTTAAAGTGCTTGATATTCCAACATATGATGAAACAAAAAAATTTTTTGAGGATGAATACTTACCACATATCATGTGATTGAAAAAAATATGTGCTTTTAATACAGAAGGCTTGTGAAGTAAAGCACTTATACAAACGGGGCGCTTTCCTTGAAAAACCGGTTGCTATAAAAAGGCGGCCTTTTGTTATTGAGCGAAACTGTCAGGTTAGTGAAGAAATAAGATAGAAATCAAACTACTATTTTTTACAATCGTTTATTGTCAAGATAGACAATTGGACAGTTGGGACTTTACAGCAAATAAGAGATATTAAACATATATATAGGCAAGTATCTATGTCTCCTTCAAAATGGAAACAAACATTAATTCGAAACAATTTGAGGAGGAGATTTAAATGCAAAGACTATTTGGAATGGGTCTTGGAGGTTTCCCTGGATGGATTTAGATTTAGGCGGTTTAATGAAAATACATTTTAAAAATTTGTCGTAAAACAAAGGCGATTCTTCTATAACGGAGGATTGTCTTTTTCTTATTTAAGAAACGGATCAGGTTAATAAAAGAAGGAATTAGACATTCTTTTGTGGAATAAAAGCGTCTATATTAAGGTAGAGGAGGATATTTTCTTTGGTAAAACAAAGGGTTAGTTTAATAACAATTGGGGCTTTGAACTTACCGGTTCTTCGTTCATTTTATAAAAGTCTAGGTTGGGAGGAATCGGTAATAAGTTCAGATAGTTATGTTGTTTTTAATACAGCAGGTGTTCTCTTATCTTTATTTCCTATTAATGAATTAGCAGAAGATGCAGGTGTACAAATTACTCATAATATAGAAAACTTTCGTGGTGTAACCTTTGCAATAAATGTTGATAAGATAGAAGAGGTAGATGTAACAATTGAGGAAATTAGAAATGCAGGTGGAAAAATACTAAGAGAACCTAGCGATGCTTTTTGGGGAGGAAGAACAGCGTATTTTGCTGACCCTGAAAACAATCTTTGGGAGGTTGCTTGGAATCCAACAGCCATTTTTGATGAAAGAGGAGCAATGATTTCGTTTTAACTAAATACAAGCTATGATTTGAATTAGAGTCAAAAAGGGCAGTTCCTTTCTTTCTGATGTAATAATGATGTAAACGGGGGCATTATCGGAACAACGTTAATCTAAAACAGGAAGGAATCCCTTACAAGACGAGATCTCAAATCAATCTAACCACAACACCATTTGGTGGGAATCGTCAAAGGCACTACCAGATTTACGTCAAAAAAGAAGATGCAAATAAAGCCTCCCACGAATTGAATTCATAAGCTAATGAAAAATAATCTGTTTTTTTATCATAAGAACCATTTTACATCCCCAAAAATTAAGGCTTTTTCAACAAAAAGGTGTAAGAGCTGAAGATTGGAGTTACCATTGCGGTAACTTTTTCTTGTTGCACGAACGATACAGGATAGTTTAATAAAATCCATAGGCAGTTATAGGTGCTATGGTAAAATAGAAATGGAAATATTATCCAAAATAGGAATTTATGGAGGGGGAAAAATGACCTTAAGAAAATGGACTATTTTATCTTCAATCGCTCTATTAATATTGGTTTCTTTTGTGTATTATAAGCAAACTCACTTGTCGATTTGGGGATTTAATCTTCCTAAAAAAGAGTTGAAAAATGTAATTGTTCAAACAGATAAACATTCTTATCTTGTTACAGACAAAAATATGGTGTTAAAAATTGCAGAAAACGCCTCAAGCTCAAAAAAATATTCAAAAATTGAATCATTTCCTCTACAAACTAAGCCTGAAAAATACAAAAAACTTTTCATTCAAACAGCAGATAATACTACCTATGGCGGTAGTATATGGCTTACGGAAAATAACGCTTTATTAGATAGTAATGGCTACTATTGGGATTTGGATTACAACGAATTAAGTAATAGATTAAATGCTTCACTAAAAAATGCCACCTTATTGAACGAATGAGGGCGATACTTTAACAAGAGGTATCGCCTTTTCATTATTCAAGTAAGGAATCAGGCTAGTTAATAAAAGATGAAGAAACAAACGGGCACAAAAAAGCAAAAACGTTCAACTTTTTCTTTTTTATCCTTATTGCAAGAGGGATAAATAGTAATGGAGTGGATTTAATGATTATCAATCAGCAAGATTTTAATGTTAAAGATTTAAATTATACCATTAGAACTGCTACTAAAAGTGACGCAAAAAATTTATCTGAATTAAGATTACAGATTGATGGGGAAACCGAAAATATGGACAGAGAAAAGGGAGAGGACTTTATAGACCCACTAGGCTTTGAAAAAATTATTGAAACGGATACCAACCACCCCAAAAACTTATTTTTAGTTGCAGATACGGAGGGTAAGATAATTGGGTATTCAAGATGTGCAGGCAATGACTTAAAAAGATTTTTACATAAAGCTGAATTTGGATTAGGTGTTCTGAAGGACTTTTGGGGATATGGAATTGGAAAAAATCTTATGAAAGAAACAATTTCTTGGGCTGACGTTAACGATATCAAAAAAATAGTATTATATGGTGTTCTTGAAACAAATGAAAGAGGCATAGAACTGTATAAAAGACTTGGTTTTGAAATAGAAGGTGTAATGAAAAAAGATAGAATACTTTCAGACGGGGAATATTATAACACTTATATGATGGCAAGATTTCATGATTGTTAAGTGGAGATGGAAGCGTTAAATAAAAAAGCAGATATAATTTTGGATAGCTCTAATTAAACTAACTAAGTACAATACTGGAACCACGCGAAAAGGTTATCTTTTTCTTCAAGTAACGGGGAATTTTATTGAATACCAAGGAACTATCAAGTTATATAAAGTGTTAAAGTACTGAAGTGAAAATCAAAGGGAGAAGGTTTTTATGGTAGAGCTAAAGTATTTTGGTCGTTCCAATTTCAAACAACTTATCAATTGGATTGATTCACCTGCATTCTTACTTCAATGGGGAGGTCCAGGTTTTGATTACCCTTTGAATGATACACAATTAGATAAGTACATTGAGAATGCCAATAATGAAAACGCAGAAACTATGGTTTATAAAGTAATTGATAATGAAACTGGTGAAACTATTGGTCATATCTCTTTGGGTAAAATTGATAAAAAAAACAAATCTGCAAGAATTGGAAAAGTATTAGTCGGTGATAAATACGCAAGAGGGAAAGGAATAGGTCAACAAATGATTAAGGAAGTCCTTAAAATTGCATTTGATGAACTTCAACTACATAGAGTTAGTCTTGGGGTATTTGACTTTAATGTTTCTGCCATAGCCTGTTACGAAAAAGCAGGATTTATTAAAGAGGGTTTACTGCGAGATTCAAGAAAAAATGGTGATGAATATTGGAGCTTATGGGAAATGAGTATTTTAGAAAATGAATGGTTGAAAACTAAAATCGTTTAGTATAATTCAATGAATATAGGAGGTAGCTGCACCAACTTTTTCTAAATTTAAAGTTTATTTGTACTTAAACTAATTGGTGTGATAGCTAAATACAGCAGTAGCTTTTTAACCAACAGGAATTGAATTGAATAAATAATCACAAATGCGTCCTAATCATATTGATTAGGACTTACTTATTTTTTAAAAATATACATTCGTTATTTATAGTTCAAAAAATAAGGGTTGATACTTTATTTTATAAATAATAAAATAAATAAAACTTTATAAAGAAAGGGAGATAACATTGGATTCTTTTGATTACAAAATAATTAAGTCAATTATGAATAACGGAAGGGTTACATGGGCTGAATTAGCTTCACAAATTGGATTATCAGCTCCTGCAATTGCAGACCGTGTTAATCGTTTATTTAGCAATAAAGTAATTAAAGAACTTGGGGCAATGGTAAATGGTGAAAGCGTAGGGACAGAGTGTACTGCATTTGTAACTGTTTCGTTAGAAAGACCAAAATACAGGGAAGATTTTCTACAACTTATCACCGATTTAGATGAAGTGCAAGAATGTCATCATATTGCAGGGGAAGACGATTATTTATTAAAAATTCGTTGCCGAAATACAAAGGATTTAGACCGAGTAATAAGTTATGAAATTAAAAGTCTTACTGGTGTTTTGAGAACAAAAACAACAATTGTGATGGATACAACAAAAGAAACTCTCCGTATCCCCCTGCAAAAAGATAAATTTTATAAAATAGGCGATGAGTAAATGTTTGGGGAAATGCTAATTAAGGGATTAATTATTGGGTTGAGTATTGCTGCTCCAGTTGGACCAATTGGGGTTTTATGTATTCGTCGAACACTTGAGCATGGCAGGTTTATTGGATTTGTCTCTGGTCTTGGAGCTGCAACAGCAGATGGGTTATATGGGTTGATTGCTGGTCTTGGTTTGACACTTATTACAAATTTTTTAATTGGGCAGCAGGTGTGGCTTCATTTTATTGGTGGAACGTTCTTATGTTACTTGGGCGTAAAAATATTCTTTTCAAGACCTTCTAATAAATCAGCAAAAGCAAAGGGGAATAAACCTTTAACAGCTTATGCATCTACCTTTTTATTAACTATTACTAACCCAGTAACTATTTTATCATTCATTGCCATTTTTTCAGGTATTGGAATTACAAATAAGGATACCATGACACTTAGCTTTGTTTTAGTGTTAGGAGTATTTTTAGGTTCAGCATTATGGTGGCTATTGCTAAGTGGCATAACAGGAATAGTAGCGAACCGCATGAAAAATCTTTCTTTAAGTTTCGTTAATCGTATTTCGGGATTAATATTGTTATTGTTTGGCTTATATGGTTTATTGATCGGGAATGGTTAGCCAGTGACTGTTCAAAAAATGGTGCGATTCTATAAGGTGAAAAGTCGTTTTATTATTTCACAAGAATGATTGAAAGTTCTTTGCAGGTAGAGTGGGGTAATGCTCTATCAAGCACGGAAAAGTCGTTCAAGTTCCTCCTTTTCTTCAACTAACAGGATATTCTCTGCCAACGGAAACAGCCTTTTTTCTTCATTAGCGAAGTGCTGTGTTAAGGTGGCAAAAGCTTGGACGGCGTATACTGTAATGGATTGAGCATTGTTTTCATCAATGGTCGAACCACACTGTTCAGCTTCAATTAGAAAATCCTGTAGATGCCTCTCCGCCTTTGCATGCTCATTTTCCATCTCTTGGATTGTTTTGTCATTCTCTCCGAGGTGGCAGGCAATCATAGGGAACAACCCTTCTTCTTCTCGTTTGGAATGTGCCTTCAGCTTATCAGTGAAAGTCAAAATCTTCTCCGTCAATTTTTCAAACAGTTGAATTACACTTGGACCTGACTCAAATCCTATTTCTTCCGTGATCTCATAAAATACATCCATATCCTTCCGGAGCGATACATGCTCGTCCTTTAATTGTTGGAGCGGAGCACTTAATACTATGTTCGAAGCCTCCACGGTCAAAATCATCCTTTTTCTTTTTTATTTTTTCCTTGGGCGGTCATAAGCATAGGAATCCCTGAAATCGAATTCGTTTACAAGTGCTTTTTTATTTCTGGTGCAGCCCATTTTCATGGGAAATAGATTTGGATTTCCACATCACCTTTTAGCAGCCTGAAAAAATTTTTAAAGCTATCCCCAGTATGAAAGGAAAAGCTGCTGATATTAATCGACCATAGAGGGAGATCGTTTCGAATGATGGAGATCTTATTTTCCGATATATCGACTCGATCGAAAAAGAACCCATCCCGACTAATGAGCTCCTCGTCCACATAATGGTTGATAATGACCTGACGATTTTTAAACTGGCATAAAACAGATGGGTTAACCTCCATGTTGATTCCTCCACACTTGGATCACATATCCTCCATTTTATATTTCCTCTTAACTTATTAGCATCACATTCATGTTATTAATCGGTTCTTATTTCATTTTAACGGTGAAATCAGATCAAATATGTGATTTGAAACATAGTAACAGAGTTTTCTGAGGAAAAGACACCTAGCCTTAGTTTAAGAAGGGATTGGCTTGATTTTTGTTGAATTAATTCAGGACAGCATTGAGAATCAATTTGTTCATGTTCATTTAAAATGAAATGATTCATAGAGGAGACGATATAATTATGGCAAATAATTATAAGGTCATTGATGAAAACAATTGGAAGCGTGCATTACACTGTCAAATCTTTAGAAACAGCATTGAGCCATCATATTGTGTAACTTTTGAGTTGGATATAAGCCATTTCTTAGCAAGAGTTAAAGAGAAGAAGTATTCGTTTACAATGGCTCTAATCTTTATGGTTTCTAAATGTGCAAACGAAATTGAGGAGTTTAGATACCGCTTCGTTGATGGGCAGATCGTGCTTTATGATAGAATTGATACCGCTTTTACGTATATTAACAAAGACACCGAGCTCTTTAAGGTTGTTAATGTTGAGATGCAGGATACGATAGATGAATATGTAGCCATAGCTATCGAAAAGGCTGAAAATCAAAAAGAGTATTTTACAGGTCCATTAGGTAATGATGTATTTCAGTTTTCGCCATTACCGTGGGTATCATATACTCATATTTCACATACTAATTCTGGAAAAAAGGATAATGCTACACCTCTTTTTGATTGGGGGAAATTTTTTGAAAGAGAGGGGAAATGGATTCTTCCTTTTTCTGTACAAGTGCATCATTCGTTTGTTGATGGGATACATATTGGAAAGTTGGCGGATACTTTGCAAAACGCTTTAAATAAGTTCTAATCTAACGGTGAAATTATGAACATTATCAGCAATCCTTGCTTAACGGAATTACCAAAAAGGTACTATTACCAATGTATAAGCATATTAAAATGAGGGATCGATTTGATTAAAAAAATGGATATTACAAATTCAAAATTTGCAGAAGAAGTATTAAAAATTCAAATCCTTTCCTATAAGGTAGAGGCAAAAATAATTGACTTTTATGAAATACCGCCATTATATGATACGGTTGAAACATTGTGGAGAAACCTTCTTTGGTTATTTCTTAGGTGAAGAGTTATGCGGAGCCATTTCTTTCAAAATCGAAAAAGATGTTATGGATATACATCGACTAATAGTACATCCCCAGTTTTTTAGAAAAGGCATTGCCAAGATGTTATTGGATTTCATTGAAAGTAATTTAGAAGATATTGAAAACATAATTGTGTCAACGGGTTCCAAAAATATTCCAGCATTAAATTTTTATAAAAAGAACGGATTCACCAAAATAGGAGAAACAAGGGTAAATGAACGTTTATCTCTAACTTCGTTTAAAAAGATCATTTAAGCTAAGCCAGCTATGATAAGGTTCTTCGTTATTCCGATGGAACGCATTACTTGAACAGCCGGCTGGCATAGCTGACAGTCTGTTTGTTCAACAAACGGGTAGATTAGTAAAATAATGGATATCTTAGTTCGTAATTTGACAAATTTCATGAATCAGGAAAGGAAGAGATTATGTTTAGTTATGATGAACACGATGGAATTAAAATAGGAAAAGATAAAGAAAAATTAGGCAAAAAAAGCAAGGCTAAAATTGGTGTTTACCTTGGAAGTATCTTGATAGCATCCTTTATCCTTTTTAGGGTATTAATATGGGCGAGCGACATTGAGATTATTACTGATATGGACTACCAAGCAAATAAACAAGAATACATTTATGACGCCAAAGCGACATACTATAGACTTCCCAACGCTAACTACCAAATTAAAATCCCAAATAATAATGAATAAAATTTAATTAGAACGGTGATTCGTGAACGAGTATTTTAGTTATTCCAAGAAAGTGAGCAAGTATTCAGCAAGCATTTTGATCTTGCTTTATGATTAGGGCACTTTAAGAATCAACTGCCAAATTAGGCAGCTATTTTTAAAGTGACTTGACCTTCCGTTTCAAAAATGAATATATGCAATTTATTGGTTTTATTTATTGAAATAGACTATTTTCATTTTGTTAAACTAACCAAAGCCCTCATTTTTTATTCATGGTTTGAAGTGTAAACCTAAATACTTTTAAATCAAAGACCGCTCCTTGGAGAAAGGGTCTTTTTTTGTGGAGTTATGGCCCGTTTCTAAATTATCCAGTATTTGATAGTTCAATCAGCTTATAAAAAGTTCATTTCCAAGTAATATAAAAAAGTAGACCTGTCTATTTGGACTACCTTCAGGTGCATGATTGTCATTGTTGATAAATGGATTATGAAACAGACTTCTTAGGAGGACCTATTCATGGCAGTAATAGAGCAAGAACTAAAAGATGTGCAAACTGCTTCTGGAACAATAAATGATTTAGTGTCAAAAGGACAGCAAGCGTTAAAAAAATTTGAAAGTTTTAATCAGGAACAAATCGATAAAATTGTTCATGCGATGGTTTTAGCTGGTTTAGATCAACATATGCGGCTTGCCAAAATGGCAGTAGAAGAAACGGGTCGCGGTGTTTATGAAGACAAAATTATCAAGAATATCTTTGCAACTGAATACATTTGGAATTCCATTAAAGATAATAAAACCGTTGGAGTCATTAGTGAAGATAAACAAACAGGTATCATTGAAATTGCCGAGCCCGTTGGCGTTATTGCAGGAGTAACGCCAACGACGAATCCTACATCAACCACAATGTTTAAATGCATTATCTCGATTAAAACCAGAAATCCGATTATTTTTGCCTTTCATCCCTCTGCACAAAAATGCAGCAGGGAAGCAGCCAGGGTTCTTTTGGAAGCTGCCGTAAGAGCGGGGGCTCCAGAAAACTGTATACAATGGATTGAAGTTCCTTCATTAGAGGCTACAAAGAGCCTAATGAACCATGACGGCGTTGCCCTCGTTTTGGCAACAGGCGGTTCAGGCATGGTGAAATCCGCCTACAGCACTGGAAAACCTGCTTTAGGTGTTGGACCTGGTAACGTTCCTTGTTATATAGAAAAAACGGCTAAAATTAAGCGGGCCGTTAATGATGTCATCATATCTAAAACCTTTGATAATGGGATGATTTGTGCATCTGAGCAAGCGATTGTGGTTGATGAAGAAATATACGATCAAGTAAAGAAGGAATTCATTGAGAATAATTGTTATTTCGTTACACCCGAAGAAAAAAAGAAAATAGAAGGGCTTGTCATCAATGAAAACACGTGCGCAGTAAATGCCGACATAGTTGGTAAATCCGCTTATGAAATTGCCTCTTCGGCGGGTGTAAATGTACCAGTAGATACGAAGATCCTCATTGTGGAATGTGAGCGAGTAGGGGAACCGTTAACACGGGAAAAATTAAGCCCGGTATTGGCTGCTATTAAAGTAAAAGGAAAAGATGAAGGATTTGATACCTGCCAAAAAGTTCTGGAATTTGGCGGTCTGGGACATTCTGCAGTTATTCATAGCAGTGATGATGAGATTCAAAAAGAATTTGGACTGCGGGTCAGGGCATACCGTGTTATTTTAAATTCCCCTTCAACGCATGGTGGAATAGGTGATTTATACAACGCATTTATTCCATCACTGACTTTGGGCTGTGGTTCATACGGGAAAAACTCGGTATCAGCAAACGTAACTTCTGTTCATTTATTAAATTTCAAAAAGTTAGGAAGAAGAAACAACAACATGCAATGGGTAAAGCTTCCTCCAAAAGTTTATTTTGAACGATATTCCACTCAGTACTTAGAAGTGATGGATAAAATAAACAGAGCCTTTATCGTAACGGATCCGGCGATGGTGACACTCGGCTATGTAGATATCATCAAATATCATTTAGAAAAACGAAGTGAAAGCGTACAGATTGATGTCTTTTCTGATGTTGAACCAGATCCATCAGATATCACCGTCCTAAAAGGGGCCGAGCGCATGAGGGCATTTGATCCGGATACCATTATTGCTTTTGGCGGAGGATCAGCAATGGATGCTGCCAAAGGGATGTGGATGTTCTTTGAATATCCTGATACGTCATTAGATGGTCCAAAACTAAAATTCCTGGATATTCGAAAACGGGCATACAAATACCCTGAATTGGGACGTAAAGCCAAATTCGTCGCGATTCCAACCACTTCAGGGACCGGTTCAGAAGTTACTCCATTTACGGTCATTACGGATAAATCCAACAACATTAAGTATCCGTTAGCTGATTATGAATTGACACCTGACGTAGCAATTATTGACCCTCAGTTTGTAACAACCGTGCCGAAAAGTATTACAGCAGATACCGGTATGGACGTTTTAACTCATGCAATCGAAGCGTATGTAAGTGTTTTAGCTAACGATTATACCGACGGTCTTGCTTTGCAGGCAATCAAAATGGTCTTTCAATATCTACCGAGGGCCTACCATAACGGCAATGATTTGGAGGCCCGCGAAAAAATGCATAATGCATCCGCCATTGCCGGAATGGCTTTTGCCAATGCATTCTTGGGAATTAACCATAGTTTGGCGCATAAAATCGGGGCCGAGTTCCATATCCCTCATGGCCGTGCGAATGCGATCCTAATGCCGCATGTGATCCGATTTAATGCTAAAAAGCCAACGAAATTTACCGCATTCCCAAGATATGAATTCTTTATCGCCGATCAACGATATGCCGAAATCGCCCGTACATTAGGATTAAAAGCCTCCACCACTGAAGAAGGGGTTGAAAGCCTCATTACAGCGGTCATAAACTTGGCGAAAGAAGTAAATATTGCAATGAGCATTGCAGCGCAAGGTGTCAGTGAAAAAGATTTTATCGAGAAGCTTTCGTATTTAGCTGACAAAGCTTTTGAAGATCAATGTACAACCGCAAACCCTAAAATGCCGCTTGTAAAAGAACTTGAGGAAGTTTATTTGAACGCATTTCGGGGTGTTTAAATATAAGATCAAAACGGAGCTTCATTAGGCTCCGTTTTTTATTTTTTCAAATGCTCAACGAGCCGTTTTACTATTACACGATAATTCTCGTAAAGCGTTATCATGCCCAGTGAATTTTATGTTAAAATGCCATTATGAATGAGAATTGAATCCCAAAATGGATGAGTGTTCTTGTAAAGAAATTGACTTTATGGTGATCGAAAAATTGAAGAGGGTGTTCCTTGATGACAACTAGCAGAGTGAATCCAAAGGTGGATGAATTTCTAAGTAAAGCAAAAAAGTGGAAAGAAGAATATGAGAAGTTAAGAAAGATCGTTCTTGACTGTGATCTGGCCGAAGAATTTAAATGGATGCATCCTTGTTACACGTTTGAAGGAAAAAACATCGTTTTAATACATGGATTTAAAGAATATTGTGCGCTTTTGTTTCACAAAGGTGCCTTGTTAAAAGATCCCCACGGAATTCTGGTCCAACAAACGGAGAATGTACAAGCAGCGCGCCAGATTCGCTTCACCAGTGTACAAGAAATAGTTGAAAAGGAAACCATCTTAAAAGCCTATATTTATGGAGCGATCGAAGTGGAAAAAGCCGGTTTGGAAGTGAATTTTAAAAAGAATACGGAATACATCATTCCTGAAGAACTGCAAAAAAAATTCGATGAAATCCCTGCCTTGAAAACTGCTTTTGAAGCATTGACGCCGGGAAGGCAAAGAGCTTACATTCTTCATTTTTCCTCACCCAAACAATCTAAAACTCGTGAGTCAAGAATTGAAAAATGTATGCAGCAAATTCTGGGCGGTAAAGGATTAAATGATTAGTTTGTCTGAAGAATGACTTATGTGTCATTCCCCGTTGATGGATATTTGTCTTTCTGTGGTGAACATATTTTGGAGCGTTAGTATACATCAAAGGAGGAAGGTATGGAAGTTTTTGCAAAATATTTAGCAGGCATTGATGACCCCGATCACCGCGACCGAACGGAAGAAATTTTATCTTGGATTGCTCGCAAGTTTCCAAACCTAGGACCGCAAATCAAGTGGAATACGCCAATGTTTACTGATCATGGCACATTTATCATCGGCTTTTCCACAGCGAAGCATCATTTGAGCGTATCACCAGAAGAAGCTGGCATTGCCCATTTTGCAGGTGACATTGCAGAAGCTGGCTACAGCGCAACCAAAGGCTTGTTTCGAATTCCGTGGAATGAGCCGGTCAATTATGAATTGCTTGAGAAAATGATAGAATTTAATATACAGGATAAAGCAAAATGTACGAATTTTTTGCGGAAATAATACATAACACCTTATTAAAAAACGCATGACACGAAAAAATGTCATGCGTTTTTGCTGCTAATAACGGCGCCAACAGGCCCAACTCCAGTGTCAGACACCTGTAATGGACATTTGTGATTCGTGGTGTCTGACGTCCTTTTCGTTAATTAACTAATACTTCATTATGTTTTCTATATTTTCGAGCAGAAATTGTTTCCCCATGTCAGTAAAAAGAACTTTTTCATATGTGTGATTATTGAATGTTCTGATCTCCGAAATAATACCATAGCCTTCCGAATTTTCATTGGTAACCGTCCTGATACTTCCGTCTTCCGTTTTCGATTCGCTTAAAATCCCCATCTTTTTTAACTGCTTGTTCACAATGGTGCCATTAATTTTTTTGCTGATTTTTGGATCAATCACTTCGTTAATGGCTTTAGCAAATTCCTTTATCCCAATATTTCCATCAGGCAGTTTCACCATGCATTTTTGCTCGCCCGTAATATGAAAACTTGTTCGGTGTTTCCGGCCTTTCTCTGTAAGTTCGGAATCAATATGATCAACAAGAAAGAATAAGGAACGTATGATTTTGGAGTCATTAAACAAACTTTCGTTATCCAAAGATGTTCCATCTGCCGGATTTAATCCATTTGCTAACTTATACAAAATATTTCTTGATTCTATTAATCTTTCTAATTCATTTTGCAATTTAAAGCCCTCCTCTTGAAAAAATAGATTATTGAAAACTGAGGAGAGACTTATAGGCTCCTCAGGTTCATAAAAATGGTGCAAATCAATCATCTACAAAAACTAAATCGATATATCTTTTACCTCTTTGCGGATAAATGCCATCTGTTAGATACCAATGCCAAAACAGCTCATCGTTTCGTTTCACCAAGATTCCATTGAAGATCATTCCTGGCTGTATGAGGGTGTCTGGCAGTCCTTGTATACAATAGGTAAACTTTGTTCCGAATTCAGTTAAAACAATGGAATCATGAGTGATACTCGTAACCTCAAACAAGCTGTCCAATTTATGAGGAAATTGTTTATAGGCTTTTGTTAATTTTTCAATATTTTTTCGGGGATTAAAGTCTTCGTGGTGAATTCGTGGAAAGTCTCTAAGAAAGATTAAATTCAGCAGTTTTTCACACTTTTGCAGATCTGGAAAAGCGATGAGAGAGTATTCTTCAACGAGTGAATACCAAGAAGTCCCAGCCTGTTTATCCAACCAGCGGATAAATTTCAGCAATTGTGAAATGAAATTTTCAGTTTCTTTGTTATCAGGTGAAATCCGCATTACATGGGGAAAATAAGCAAAGATCAATTCTTCCCAAAAAGCCGGCTGGCATTGTTTCCAGGAGGAGGGGCAATTATCTTCCAAGCATTCTGTCATAAACTTAGCCAGGATTCGGAGAAATTCATTGCGGGCTTCATCAGAGGGTTCAAGACGTTTGTAGATAAGGAGGTCCTTTCCATAATACTCAAATACTCCACGATACCTCATGTCAAATTCTGAGCTTGTGGCCAGATCCCTAAATATATCCTGACGTTCCTTGGGACTGTTAATGGGAATCGCTCGGACACTGACTTGGGGTATCATTCTAACACCCATATTTCTTGTCTTATTTCGGTTTCTCATAGGGACGTATCAACCTCTTTCTATAATATTTTTGGAAAATAGAAAAGCAGAAACTAAAGATATTATACCGTTGAACGATTAAATTTTTCCAAAATAATTGTTTATATTTTGTGAATTTTCAGTTCAGTTATACAGCAGGTTCATGACTCATATGGATAAAAGGGCAAACGATAATATTTTTAAAAAAATATCGCTTTTGGATTTTCAAGTTATTTTGCGTTTTGGTTTAAATAAAAATCAGGAAAATGTGCAAAAGCGCACAGTTGAAAGAATAGCTAAGGTATATAGTATAGAATGATTTGATTTGTGTTATAGAAAATATGTAAATAGTACTTTTCAAAAAAGGAGATAGAACATATGAAAAAGTTTTCTGTCTTTTTCATGAGTTTATTGCTTATATTGGCAGCAGGATGCAGCAAGGAAAACAAGCTGCAGATTAAGCTTTCGGCACCAAAAACATTTACTCCGGGGAATCGTTATCCGATGCAAATTCAAATAACTGACAACGGAGGACAACCGGTTAAAGGCGCCAAAGTAGCAGTAAATTTAAATATGAAAAATATGGATCATGGCCCGACCTCAATTAAAACGGAAGAGCTTGGGGATGGAAAATACCTTGGTTTGGCAGATATATCAATGAGCGGAGACTGGGTGGCAGATATAAATGTGACCCATAAGCGGAGTACAGTGAAGGAAGAAAAGGATTTCACCGTTGAGGCGTTAACAAAAGAAAATGCGCATAAGGTTACCAAATATGTTGCATTACCTGATTTCAAGCTCATCGATCAGAATGGATCGACCGTAACCAACGAAACATTGAAGGGGAAAACGACCGTCTTGACCTTTACCTATGTGAATTGTGCAGACCCAAATGCTTGCCCTGTCCTTTTAAGTAATTTTCGAAACCTTCAGGAGGTTCTAAAAGTAAAGGGACTGCCGACAAACAATATTTTGCTCTTATCGGTTTCAATTGACCCGCAAAACGATACGCCTGAAATCTTAAAGGAACATGCGCAAAAAATGAATTTTGATCTGAGCTATTTAAGAATGCTGACAGGGGACTTAAACGAGATTAAAAAAATAACCGATTCACTTGGCGAGCATTTTGAAAAAAACGGATCCGTCATTTCCCATGATAATAAAACCTTTATTTTTAACGAAAAGGGAATTTTAACCCATGAATTTACGGGAAGCTACATTGACAGAGATGAGCTTCTGCAGGTGGTTACCGAACGATAAACTGACAGAAAAAAACCAGCCCCTGTATCCCAATTCAGAGGCTGGTTTTTTAAGGCTTTATTTTATGTAATAGAGGGTTTAGCCCCTCGGATATGATTCTCATGCCGCTAAAGTTCAATTTGCTAATGAAATGGATGTAAGCCAGGTTTTGTACTTCTGTACTAGTATCGGCAGCTAGCCTTGTACAAGAAGCAGCAGTTATCTATCTACCGGCGAAATTGCCGGTTCATCCGTTAGGTTCATTTCCCGCAGGATGATGCCTCTACCAAATTTGAGTTGCTCGCTCGAGGGGTTTACCCGTTCCATCTTCTCCGTTTCCGAAAAAGCTGCGTCACTGTGGCACTTTCAGGTTATTCTCAGCATATCCCGAAGGACTTAGCATGATTTCACCGCCGTCAGCCAATCTTGTTTGATCAACTGCCCACCTTTGCAGATGGCACGAACACTACAGGCATCTCAGCACTGTGCGAGCCTGGACTTTCCTCAGCTCTAAAAAAGAACCGCAACTGCTCACCATTTCATATGAACTTTAAAAGCGACAATGAATAGTTTAACAGGAATCTATAGAACTGTCATTGGTAATTTCATTCCAATATTTCCAGTCTTCAAAATAGATAAGCCAACTCAGGACAGCTGGAATATCAAAACTTTAGCTTTGTTAAATTCAAAAAGAAAAATGAAAGGGGAATATATAATTTTATTTAGTTGACGTACAAACGTTTTAAAGGTTATCATGTGAAAAATATGGAAAATTGTCGTTTTTGTTTCAGGGTTTGGAGATGATAAGATGTCATTAACTTTATTATGGTTTATTTGTATCGTTTCAACTATTGTGATCATCGGTTCGGCCTGTCTTCCTACAAAGGCAGTAGAAAGGCTGATCAAAAAATTAGAAATCCATTCAAAACTAAATAACTCAAATGTCAGCATGACGATTAATGGAAAGCGCTTGGAAGGAAAAGAAAAACTTCAGGTTATCAAGGATTTTAACCAGGCCGACTTTTTAAAACGATATCATATCCATCGAGGAACAGAGGAATATTATCTGGATCCCAAGGACAGTAAAACACGTTTCGTCATTGAGACCAAACAAGGCCAAAAGGATATTAAGCTATTTATTTACTGTTACCGCGATCATATTGATGTAGTGAAACAATACAAGAAGAAACTTATTGCGTATAGTCTGCATTCTGATGTTCTTCAAAAAATAGATTATCTGAGCAATTTAATGCGAAAAATCAAAAATAGAAAGAACCAGTATCCGATTTCCTTTTATTAAGGAAACCGTGACTGGTTCTTATTTTATGGACTCATCGTCTTTCAAATGATCAACGAGACGGCTAAGCAAATCACTTAAGACCAATATTTCTTGGTCATTGTAAATATGATAAGTCTCGGCATTAAAATCATCTCGTGCAGATTTCAATTGTTCGTAAACACGGCGGCCTTCCTCTGTTATCTTTACACGCGTGCGTCTTTTGTCTTCCAAATCCGGAAATATGGTCACTAAATTGGATTGCTGGAGCCGATTGATCATCCCCGTCATATTTTGTTTCGTGACAAGCGTCTCTTCTTTTAGTTCTCCTATGGAAATATCTCCTTTATTAATAATGGTTCTGAGAATAACCCATTGCTGGATGCTGGTTAGTCCAACATCTGCCACCATTTTTGCCCCATATCTGCTTAAACGATGTGATATCCGAAGAAAATCTAATGTAATGTTTGTTTTAAAATCTTCCATATAAACCTCCGTTTCGGTTATTCAAAATGAAACAACCGCGGAATCTGATGACCTTTTTCTACCTACATCCTAAAGAAGTTCCTCCGTTTAGTCAAGTTGTTGACTAAATGACAAGGATGAATTAATATAATTTAGTCAATAGATTGACTAAATTAGGAGCATTTATCATTTATTATTACCCATAAAAGGAGAACAGAAATATGTCAAAAACATCGACGAATCGTAAGATGGTAACCGTTGCGATGCTTGTTGCCATTCTTTTAGTTGCCATTGATGTCACTGTTGTCAGTACCGCCATGCCGCGGATTGTCAGTGATCTCAGCGGGCTGGAATTAATCAGCTGGGTCTTTGCCATCTATACTCTTACAACCTCTGTAACGACCCCGATTTATGGAAAATTAGCTGATTTATTCGGCAGAAAGAAAATTTTTATGACCGGCGTCATTTTATTTGTACTCGGCTCAATGTTGTCAGGTGCCGCACATACCATGACCCAATTAATTTGGTTCCGCGCTTTTCAAGGGATTGGGGCAGGGGCGGTAATGCCGTTAACCTTTACCATTATCGGCGATCTATTCCCAGGTGAACAGCGGGCAAAAAT
Source organism: uncultured Bacillus sp. (assembly GCA_964484065.1). Lineage (GTDB taxonomy): Bacteria > Bacillota > Bacilli > Bacillales > Cytobacillaceae > JAEVLT01. The sequence goes on along the minus strand of CAZAEW010000030.1, from coordinate 18,666 downwards.
GCAAGGTGTATTTAGTTCGGTCTGGGGAATCGCAGGTCTTCTTGGCCCATTAGTCGGCGGCTTCTTTGTGGACCAAATCAGCTGGCGCTGGATCTTTTATATTAACTTGCCGGTTGGTTTAGTCTCACTCGTGTTAATTTCTTTCTTTTTCCATGAGACCGTTGAATTGAAGAAGAAGCCTAACATTGATTATCTTGGAGCCGCCACTTTTACCATTGGGATTTCGACTCTTTTATACGCTCTTTTAAATGCGGGTCCAGGCCAGAAATATGCCTGGAATTCAGCAACCATTTATATTCTGTTTGCCGTTGCCTTGATCTTTATTGTTCTCTTCGGCTATATTGAAACAAAAGTGAAAGAACCGATGCTTCCGCCATCGTTATTTAAGATTCCGGTGATTTTGGTTTCCAATTTCATTGGTATTCTATCGAGTGCGGTCCTCATTGGCGTAAATGTTTATTTGCCAATGTGGATTCAAACCATTCTTGGCCACAGTGCGACAAGCTCCGGCCTTACACTAATGCCAATGTCGATTGCATGGCCTTTGGGCGCCACTTTTGCAGGACGTTACATGTATAAAATCGGCTCGAAGCTAACGGCTGTACTAGGTGCCGTCTTTATTGCACTTGGAGGGACATGGCTGCTGGCTCTGGAACTCGGATCCCCATATTGGTATTTTGTCGGAATTATGATTGTCATTGGTATTGGGATGGGTTATGCAACAACTCCAACGACTGTTCTTGTCCAGTCAGCGGTAGGTTGGCAGATGCGCGGAGCCGCAACCGCTTCAAACACTTTTACCCGTTCAATCGGTCAAACGGTTGGGGTTGCTGTCTTTGGAACGATTTTTAACAACTCGCTTATTACTTATGGAAAAGAACATGCTGGCGGTGCATGGAGCGGGGGAGGGAATATTAGTGATGCTATAAATTCAGGCGCCATTAATAAGCTGCCGGCAAATGTTGCTGAAATGATCCATCAGGGGCTAGCCCATGGCCTGCACCTTGTGTTTATTCTAGTGTTTTTCATCGGGGCTGCTAACCTCCTAGTTACTTTCTTCCTTCCTTCCCACAAGAAAGTAATGGAGCATCAAAATCAAGTCCAGCACTAACCGTTAAGCGCTGACGATAATATCTTGTAAATACACAAATAAGAACCAGTCTTTTCTATCCTATTTTTTGGAATAAAAAGACTGGTTCTTGTGTTATCATTATTATTTTTTCGGGATTTCACAGCCATTCTCATCACAAATTGCTCCGTCTTGGTTATTGAAAACGACGTTTTTTTCCTCTGCAATGATTTTTTCCAATGCCTCCACAAACACGTCAGTCGGCTGAGCGCCAGTTATGGCGTATTTCTGATTAATGAGGTAGAAGGGGACTGATCCAATCCCATATTGCCGGGCGGTTTTCTCATCCGCACGAACGGCGTCCGCCATCTCATCACTTGCAAGCATATTTCCGACAGCTTCCCGGTTCAATCCAACTTCTGCTGCCAAATCGATTAAGGTTTCATGATCGCCAATATGCTTGGATTCGGTAAAATGAGCCCGTAAAATACGCTCCGTCATCTCTTTCATTAATCCTTGAGTTTTGGCATACATCGTTAAACGGTGGGCATCAAAGGTATTCGTTAAAATGAGCGTATCCATTTGATAATCCAGTCCGGCTTCCTTGGCCATTTGAACCATGTTCTGAGTATTGGCCTTTGCTTGAGCTATACTCATGCCATATTTCTTGGCTAAAGCTTCGTAGATGTTTTCTTTTATATCACGTCCCGCAGATGGGTCCAATTCGAAGCATCGATACGTCACATCAATCGAGTGGTTAATCTGTTTAATGGCGTCTTCCAGACGTCTTTTGCCAATATAGCAAAATGGTCAAGCAAAATCAGTCCACATTTCGATCTGCATTTAGTTATCCTCCTATTTGTTTTTCTCCTATAGTATAAAGGCTAAACTTGTTTTTTACACATGATATGAATTGGCTGTCAATTTAACTATTTTCCAATATGCTTGTAAAATCTTGACAATGAATTGGGCAAACCTATAATTGAGTATGTACTCAAAAATTAGGGGTGGATTTTTTGACATCAAAACGACAGTTGATCTTAAAAACGGCTTTTGAGCTATTTGTCGAAAAGGGATTTAAAGCGACGACAACAAAAGAGATTGCACATAAATGCGGTATAGCAGAGGGCCTTATCTTTTATTATTTTAAAGATAAAAACGATCTTCTAAAAAATCTTACCCGCGAGTTTTCATTTATCGAATCGGTACAGAATGAAATGAAAGAGTTATCAGGCATTGAGCCTGTTGATGCTTTAGTAAAGTTTGCGCATTTGTATACCAATTTTGTGTCCAGCCACAAAAACTTTTTAACTTTTATTTGGTCACCCGAAATGGTGCAAAATCGTGATGTAAGCGATGAAGTAATCCAGCTTATCCAATCAATGACCCATTTTGTTGAAATCAATTTGGAGAAGGCGGTTTCGGATTCAGTCAATACGGTGAAAATTAAAACAGCAGCTTCCATGTTCCTTTCCACTTTGTTAGCGAAGGTTTTGATTGGGGAAAGAATTTCTGAACAAAATGAACCCGAAAATGAAACCTTTATTCTCACTGTTGTAGAGCTGACTTTAAATGGACTTAAAGCCTCAACTTAACTTCTTTGATTTGGTAAAAAAATACATAAGAAACTATTGACAGTTTCTTTTTTTGTTTTATAATTTGAGTAAATACTCAAATTGTTAAATTAAGGAATCTTTATCTTAGAATTTAGTGCACTAATAGCACTGCAAATTTTTTTAATGATATTTGAGTACTTACTCAAGAGTTGTCAGGCATGACTACATGTGGAAAATCCAAAGACTAAATGGTTTATTTTGCCCGAAATAAAACCTTAGCAAGGGGATGAGATGATGGGAGGCATGACAACCCTTTATTGGTCCATACCGATTATCCTTACTTTTCATGAACTTGAGGAATGGAATATCTTGAAGTGGTATAAGCAGAATTATCTGGATCCGCCTCCGTCTGATCCATTAGCTGTTCGTACATGGATTCTTTTCTGTAGTTTAATCGGTTACGTTTGGACGTATCTTAGTATATTAATGCCTAATGCTCATTTGACGGCTTTTTTTATGTCGCTTTTAATCCTGGTAACGGTTCAAAATGCCCTGCAGCATCTTTATTGGCAATTCCTATTTCGAACCTACGCTCCTGGTATTATTTTTAGCTTAATTGGCTTGGGTACCGGAGTTTATGTGATTTATAGAGCCACCACACAAGGATACTTGCCAGTATGGTTCGATTTGTTCCTTTTCCTCGCGTTGATTCCTGCAACGGTGCAAACCATTAAGGCAAAAAACACAATGACTAAATCCGTTCTGAGTGTACACCAGTTTGCCATTAAATTAGCCCATTGGGTTTGGTTTTAAATAAGAAAAGGGGGAGCTGATATGAAGTTTTTTGTAGGAAAACCCGATTTTTCGATTCCAAAAAATGGAATGAGCCAAATTCAAAAAATCACGGTTGGCGGGATTGAACAGGCCATCTTAATTCAAACAGAAAATATCACGAATCCGATTATCTTGTTCCTCCATGGCGGTCCAAGTATGCCGGTTCCAGGTGTATCCAATCGGGGTAAAGATTACGCTTTTGTGACAAACACGAAACGGTTAGTGCAGCATTTTACACTCGTTTTTTGGGACCAGCGCGGAACAGGGAAGTCCTATTCGAAAAAAATTCCGAAAGAGACGATGCACTTAAGCCAATTTGTTGAGGATGCCAACGAAATCATTGATTATTTATTGGTTCGTTTTCATCAAGACAAATTGCATTTAATAGCCCATTCATGGGGAACCATGATTGGACTATCGTTAGTTAAAAAGTATCCTGAAAAAGTGCACTCCTACACCGGTTTTTCGCAGGTAACAAATTGGACAGAAAATGATAAATTATGTTACCGATGGTTACTCGATAAAGCCTAGGAAACCAAAAACCGAAAAGCAATGAATGAATTAGCAAGTATCGGCGAACCTCCGTACCCAAATTTGAAGCAATGGAGTGTTATTCGAAAATGGTTATTAAAATACAAATCGATGGTGTATGAAGCGGGGGATAAACGGTCACCCACTTACTTTCAAACTGCTAAAATCCTCCTAACATCTCCGGATTATTCATTCAAGGATTTCCATCAATCTCTTATATTGGGATTTAAGTTAGCCTACACAGATCAAATGATTAAAGACTTCAACGATTTAAATTTCTTCACTGACATTCCCAAAGTTACCGTCCCAGTCTTTTTTATCCATGGAAAAAACGAAAAGCACATCTTGCCGGAATTAATCCAAAGCTATTTTGATCAATTAGAGGCCCCGCAAAAACAATTGATTTGGGCCAAAAAATCATCCCACATCATTCATCCGGATGATGCGGCAGAGATCGAAGTAAGAATCATCGAAAACCTGAAAGGAATTTCAATATGAGGAGGAGTTCTTTTTGAAAATAAGCAGACTGGATCATTTGGTATTGACGGTAAAAGATATCGAAACTTCTTGTGAGTTTTATCAAAATATTCTGGGTACGGAAGTGATCACTTTTGGCGGCGAAAGAAAAGCGCTTCAATTTGGCAATCAGAAAATAAATCTCCATCAAGCAGGGAAGGAAATTGAACCAAAAGCAAAATTTCCAATTCCCGGGTCAGCAGATTTGTGTTTTATTGCAGAAACTCCAATTGAAGAGGTGGCTGAGCATTTAAAAAATAAGCAAATTCCCATTATCCTGGGCCCCGTCTCCCGTACGGGGGCAATGGGAAAAATTACTTCCATTTACTTCAGGGACCCTGATTTTAACCTCATTGAAGTATCCAACTATCTTTAATTGCAATTAAAAAAGAACTAGTTACTTGCTCCTTGGGGCAGGGGAACTAGTTCTTTTTAGCATTTGGAAAACATTTATTTTTTAAAAAACTATAAGAGATTTCTCCTATACTTTCCCTTTCATTTTTACTATTCTATTAATGAGTTTAAAATAAAATGAAAGATCCAATGGAGGTAGGCTTTGTTTTACAATAGAAAGATCGTTTCAACCATATTAATAATGTTTTTAAGCGTGACCTATCTTTTTTCAAATCCAGCATTGGCAAAAGAGACAAAACCGCCAATTGGGGGTAAATATGGGATCGCCATTGATGCGGCAACGGGAGAAGTTTTATACAGCAAAAATGCCGATGAGCAGGCTTTTCCTGCCAGTATGACAAAGGTACTGACAGCAATCGTTTTAGATGAAAAAGTAAAAGATAACCAAATGCTCACTGTCAGTGCAAATGCAGCCGGGCAGGAATGTGTTTGCTTTGGACTAAAAGCAGGGGAACGAATTTCGAAAAAGGATGCCATGTTTGGGATGCTCCTTCTCAGCGCCAATGATTTAGCAGTTACCGTAGCTGAAAACGCTGGCGGCAGTGTGCAAGGATTTGCCCAATTAATGAATGAAGAAGTCAAAAAATTAGGTTTAAAAAACACTCATTTTGTCACACCTAACGGATTGCATGACCCTGACCACTATACAACAGCACATGATATGGCCTTAATTATGAAGGAAGCTTTAAAACATCCCAATGTGATAAATGCGTTGTCAACCCAATCGATCATTGTACATACGAGTTTAGGAAATAAAACGGCAATCAATCGAAGCCAGGTCCATACCCAGCCGGCAAGCAACCATGTCGTTGCAGGAAAAAATGGTTATACTGACGAGGCAGGGCACACATTGGTGGAGTACCTAAAAGACGGAGATAAAGAAGTAATATCCGTTGTCATAAAAACGAATAAAGAGAATCAATATCAGGATATTCAAACGATGGCCAATTATGCTTTCGCTCATATGGATAAAAAAATAAACGCAGCCAAGGATAAAGTGGTAAAGAAAACAGAGGTAAAAAGTCCAGCTGACACAGGCAAGAGCCAAATAAACTCAAATATATATTTAAGCGTGGCAGCAATTCTTGGCGGAATTGTTATTCTTTTAGCCCTTTTTAGAATGTTTATGAAAGCAAGGAGACGTAAAAAAAAAGCACGGGAAAATAGAAGGTATATTTCGTAGGCTCGTTGTTTGCCGGAGAATGATGAAAAGCACATATTGTGCTTTTCACATCACTTCACGTAATATCAGGAAATAAAAAATCACCAAACTAAGGTGCTTCAGTGACCGAGACCCTTAGAAATTTTCCAGTTTGGTCATCGAGAAGCTCCTTCAGTGACCGGGACCCTTGGAAATTTCCTTTTTCGGTCATCGAGAAGCTCCTTCAGTGACCGGGGCCCTTGGAAATTTACCTGTTCGGTCATCGAGAAGCTTCTTCAGTGACCGGGACCTTTGAAAATTTACCTGTTTGGTCATCGAGAAGCTTCTTCAGTGACCAGAACCCTTGGAAATTTACCTGTTCGGCTCTCGAGAAGCTCCTTCAGCAATGTTCACAGGCTAAAACGGGAAAATGAAATCTAAAAAAGCTAAGAAACACTTATGTTTCTTAGCTTTTTTGCATGGTATAAGCTGGATTTTTCAACGACTTTTTCTAGTCATGGCTGTTAAATTTATATTCAAATTCTGGTCCTGTTTGTGCAAAATAACCGCTTCGAACCTGTCCTGCCCAGTTTTGTAATGCTTCCTTCCACATCACACTATCAAAAAATTGTTCAACAGTTACAGTATTGGAGAACCAAACGATTGGGGAAAAAGGGGCGCTTTGCCCGGACCAAATCCCGCCTGCTTTATTCTGCATAGCACTCTCTATAACGAGAAGAAGCGGCAGTCCATACTGATATCCCATTGCCGGCTCAATCTGTAAAAAGGGTGAATATGGTTCACCTTGAGGAACTGTAGGACCATTTGGCACCAAAAGAGCAGCCGCTAAGCCATAGCTGGAGTTCACCATTGTACGAATATTTTCTAAGGTTGTGTCAGGATACTCTTCCGTATTAGGTAATGTTCTCGGGAAAAGAAGAACCCTTTTAATTTCTTTAAACATCCGAATAATAAATCGCTGCTGCTTAGTGAATGGCGGTACGGGAGGATTTGGACCAAGAGTAAAAAGGTTTTGGTGGCTGAAAAAGACTGGAATTCTAAAGAGGGCAGTCGCTGCATTATTCAAATCTTGCAGATCCTGGTGATGCTGCTCCATTTCTTCCATACTCAAATGATGATTTTCATGATCATATTTATCCCTATTTGACATCATTAATCACCTCCATAATAGAGGTTATTCCATAGATAGCTAGTGTGATTGGACAAACTTAAAAAAATCTCCCCATTTTTGAAAACATCCACTTTTTTTATATGATTTAAAACATTAGCCGAATTTTTTGTTTGGTATAATAGTGATATAACATTTATATAGAGATTATAAATTTCTCTTACAGAAGGGATGCTGCAACAAATATGGCACATGGGATGGGCAGAATGCGTTTCCTGGATGAAAAAATGGAAAAGCCTAAAATTACAAAGAAAATGTCTTTAAGAATAGTAAAATACTTTATTCCCTATTGGAAACAAATGGTTCTGGCTTTAACAGCCATTATTGCTGCTTCCGCTTTAGGGGTTGTTCCGCCGATTTTGATTCGTGATATTGTGGACCAGGCGCTGCCCCAGAAAAGCTTAAAGCTCTTAATTCTTTTTGTATCTATTTCAGTAGGAACAACCGTATTGCTTGGGATTATCCAGGTTGGCCAGTCTTATTTGAACACATGGATCTCCAAGCAAATTATTTTGAATATGAAAAATGATATGTATAAACATTTGCAAAATATGTCCTTGAGGTTTTTTTCAGGAGCAAAACCAGGGGAAATTATCACAAGGATTACAAGCGATATCGACGGAATTCAGGATATTTTTAATAGTACGGTTGTCAATGCTTTAGGCAGTGTATTTATCATCCTATCTACTGCAATCGCTTTATTTGCAATGAATTGGAAATTAGCGATCTTGGCATTAATTGTGATCCCTCTGTTTGTCGTTCCGACAAGAAGGGTAGGCAAATCAAGATGGAAAATCGCCAAGAAAAGCCAGGAAAAAATCAGTGAGCTAAATCAACTGATCCAGGAAACCTTAAGCATAAGCGGAACGATTTTATCAAAGATTTTTACGAAAGAAAAAGAGGACTTGCAAAGGTTTAAAAAAATAAATGAAGAGGTTATTAAACTGCAAATTCGGGAAACAGTGGTTGGCCGCTGGTTCATGATGATCGTCACCATTTTCACCTCGATTGGTCCAATGCTTATTTATTTATATGGGGGATATTTATATATAAAAGGCGAAATTTCCATTGGAAGTATCATCTCGTTTGTTGCTCTGCTTTCCAAATTATATGGTCCTGTCGGGCAGCTTTCAAATATCCATATTAATGTTACTAGATCGTATGCCTTATTCGAAAGAATTTTTGAGTATTTTGACCGGAAACAGGATATTGTGAATAAACCTGCTGCTCTGGAGCTTAGGCCCATACACGGCAAGGTGGATTTTGAAAATGTCAGTTTCTCCTATAATAGCAAGGTACAAGTATTAGAATACATGAGTTTTTCTGTGGAACCGGGAAAGATGGTGGCTTTGGTAGGCCCAAGCGGTGCCGGAAAAACAACGATTACGAATCTCATTCCGAGATTATACGAGGTAACATCAGGGAGCGTTAAGGTAGATGGTTTTGACGTCCGTGAGGTGACATTGGAATCTTTAAGAAGGCAAATTGGTATGGTGATGCAGGAGCCGTATCTTTTTAACGATACGATAGAGGAAAATTTACGATACGGCAAGCCGGACGCAACTGAGGAAGAGATCGTGAATGCGTGCAAAGCCGCCTATATTCATGATTTTATTATGAGCCTTCCGGATCAATATAAAACGATTGTCGGTAATCGGGGGATTAAGCTTTCAGGCGGTGAAAAACAAAGAATTTCGATTGCAAGGGTGATTTTAAAAGACTCAAAAATCATTATTCTCGATGAGGCAACCTCTTCATTGGATTCTGTATCTGAGATGTATATTCAAAAAGCAATAATTCCTTTGTTGCATAATCGAACAAGCTTTGTCATCGCTCATCGATTATCAACGATTCTTGCTGCGGATCAAATATTGGTGATCAATGAAGGAAAAGTGGTTGAAACGGGAAAACATGAAGATTTGATTAGAAGCGAAGGGCTATACAAGCAGCTTTATGAGACGCAATTCAGGGCATGAGTGCGGCCAGGGTTACTTATAGATCCTCCTATGTGACTGTGACGAGGGAGAATCGCTGCTTTCGGTCACCTATAACGCCTCTACGTGACCGTAGCGAAGCAAAATCGCTGCTTTCGGTCACGCATAATGTCTTTACGTGACCCTGACTAAGGAAAAAATCCGGAATTGGTAAACCTATCCTTTTTCTATATAAACTTTATTCTGGGATGATTAGAACAACGTTACTAAAAAGGAGGAGAAGCCGTGAGCGCCGATTTAAAACTTATTCATTTAATTGAAGAACTGGCTGCCAACAGTTGGCCTGCATTCATCCAGCAAACGCTTGGACTGTGGAGACTTCGAGCCAATATGAATGTAACCAAGCGGGCGAACAGTGTGTATACGAGCGGCCCTTTTCCTGAAGATAGAGAATGGATGGCCGTTGCAGAAGACTTTTATAGAAGAAGATCCATTTCACCTTGTTTTTATGTCAGTGACGCTTCTCCAGCTGAATTGGACGGCATTTTGGAGTCTGCTGGATATCATAAGGCCTTTGAGTGCTATACGATGGTCGCATCATGCAGGGATGTGATGGAGCGATCCGTGGAATCTAATCCATTTAAGTTGGAGTTTGCAGAGGAAGCAAGCAGTGAGTGGATACACGAATTTATGCGATTGGAAGGCTACTCGTCCGACCGTTATGAGGGATATGTCCATATTTTTTCTGCAATTGGACTGAAGAAGGCATTCATCCGCCTCCTTGATCAAGGGGAATTAATCGCACTTGGGACTGTTGTAGCAGAGCGAGGGTGGGGAGGTCTGAGCAATATTGTTGTTGACCCGGAACAAGGGGCAAAGGTGCGGCGACCGCTCTGCTCCGAGCTCTTGCCGATTGGTCTTTATCTAACGGGGCAGATCAATTGTATTTACAGGTTCTAAAAGAGAATTTGCCTGCTGTTTCCCTATATAGCAAATTGGGGTTTACCCCTTTGTTCGAATACCATTACCGGCTGTTAGATACAAAATAGAGTGACCCGCTCCTTCTGCAGCAACAAAAATCGTTTCATGTTCCGATTTTTTTCGGAATCCGATTCCTCAATTGAGTGGATTGCGAAAATCTTCTAACAGAAAATTTGGACAGTAAATCAGATGTGAAAAACAATTGCAATCGGAAGAACCCAATTTTCTAAATGGACATATTCCGTTGAACGTCCGAATCGTTTCAAGGACTAAATCACATTCTTTTTTATTTTTAAATGTATCATAATATAACACATCGCAGTGTTGTCTTACATAATCAATATGCCATCTATTGGTTTTTTCTTTTTTCAAATGCCTGTCAAGGCGATGTATGATATTTTTTTTGGCACTTCCCACATAAATATAAACACCTTCTTTAAACAAAAACGTACCCAATTTCCCTACCGTTATCGATTGCTCCTCATGCATTTCCAGAAATAATCTGTATGTTGTATGATTAGGATCTATTTTTAAGCCCATTTTAATGTTCCTGCTTTCATGACCATCATTGGTTTCTGTATTTAACTTTCGACATAATCTTAGCACAAGAATCGTCTGTGAACTACATCGCCATTGAAATGGCGACCTTCTAGTTCTACGCCACGAACTGTTGTCCATTAAACGTATACACTATTGGCGTGTCCAACACCACTACTGATTGAGCATGTAGCCCTTTCAGATACTTTTTGCTTATGTTTATCGCACCATTCACATCTGCATTGATTACGCTTTTACAATCTTCACAAATATAGAGCCCTCTGTGTTTACGATTCGCTTTTTTGGCGTTTTCTTTTGAAGGCTTGGTTTTACAAGCGGAACAGGTTTGAGAAGTGTATTCTTCTGTTATCGCAAGAACGGAAATTCCCTGTTCCTCTGCTTTGTACGTAATCATTTGAACCATTTTACGGAAGGGAAGACCATGAAACTTTTGATTGGTTGTTTTCCCAAGGTTCGCCTGTTCCCGTATACCTGTTATATCCCCAATGACAATCGTTTCAACTCCTTGCTGAACAGCCAGGTCAATCACTTTTCGGGTCATGCAATGGAGAAGATGAAAGGTTTGAGCTTTCTTTTTCTTATAAAGTTGTAGGACTCTTTTCGATTTTTTCGGATATTTCATACCTTTGGCTGCTTGTTGACCGTCAGAGATAGCTTGATAATAGGCTATCTTCTTATGAAAGCAACGTTCAACCGACAACCACTGGCGGCCGGAGATAATACGGGAATGTCCCTGATAATCATAACAGGTGAGAGCATTGGCTATTCCAATATCAATCGCCATAAATTTCTCACTATTTTTATTCATCGTTTGTTCTTTATATTCTTGCGCCAGTATAATTTTGTACTCTCCATCCGTTAGGGGCTTCACTTCTACGGTTTTGACTGTCCCTAATTGGATATGATCCGGCACAGGAATATAGAGAAACTTCTTTTGAATTTGATAGTTCTCACGTAAAAAAGTTTTCTGTTTAGCTGGAATGGATAGCCGAAGCAGGTTGTCTTCCACACGAACCCGTTGTTCAAAAACTTTACATTGAAGTTACCTTGTTTAAATCTCGGGGGTTTTGGGTTTTCAATTCCACCTGATTTTTTCAATTCAAAAAACGATTCCCACGCTTCCTGAAGAATTTTTAACACTTCCTGTGCGGTTTGGGAAGGCAAGTTCTTATACCAAAAATGTTCTTTTAATCTTTTTTTCTGATCGTACCAGTCAGGAAAAGGAGTATTGGTTTCCTTTGTGCAATTTCTTTTTTCATAATTGGCTACGTCCCACAATTTCCTTGCTGCAAAGCCTAATTGAGATAAAATGATATTGGCCTCTTGATTGGGTTTGTATACAAAATAAGATGCACGAATCAAGTCATTCACCTCCTATCGTTTGGTTGGTCATTACCATACCTCTAGTATGAGGCAAAAACCATTATCCAGCAAAAGTGAATAGGATGAAAAATATTCAAGTTTTAGATTATACAAAGAAGGCGTTCATTCATCTCCTCATTGAAATGAGAAGAATTCTGAACGCTTTATCCTAAAATTACGATTGTTGTTTTATAATATTTAAAATGAATAGGAACCAGATGAAACCAACATCATTCTTCAAATACTCTCAAAATTACTGGAGGCAGCCGCTGTGGAATTTATAACCATTGACCATTGGGATCAAGCCTTGTGGGATGAGGCCAAGGAAATTTATTTTGAAGCTTTTAGGGAGCATAGTCCAAAACCGGAAAAAATCATTCGCAATATGTTTAAAAAGCAGCTTTGCTATCTTCATTGCTTGTTTAGCCAGGACGATCGCATGATTGGGATGGCACTGACCGGGCCCATTAAAGGAAAACGGATCCTGCTGATTGATTATTTGGCTATTCGAAAAAGTGAGCAGAGAAAAAGGATGGGGCAGGAGTTATTTTCATTAATAAAAGAATGGGCTCAAATCAGGAATTGCTTTGATCAACTATTGCTTGAAGCCGAATGCGAAAACACCCATGAAAACCAGGAGAGAATCCAGTTCTGGCAAAGATGCGGATTTCAGCTTGCCGATGAGTATATTCACCATTATATTTGGGTCCCCGAGCCTTATCAGGCCATGGTTCTAAATTTGCGGGAGAATAGGAGCCTTCCTGCAGACGGAAAAACATGCTTCAAATACATTTCGTCTTTCCACAGGGAATCTTTTCAGGAAAAATAAAACAATGAAGGAGACTTGATTGGATGAATCTTGCTCAATTTGAGAAGTACTTTGATGATGTGATATTAGAGCGCGGAGAGAATTATTTTGCGCGCGGACGTGTGGAATCGATTAAGGAAATCGACCGTAATCATTATATTGCTGACATTGAAGGAACGGATTTCTATACGGTCGAGATCGTAATGGACGAGACGAATCACATTTTGGAGATAACCTGTGATTGTCCTTATGACAAGGGTGACTATTGCAAGCACGAGGCAGCAGCTCTTTTTGCTTTAAGAATATGGAAAACAGAAGAAAAGGACAAATCAAAGCGGACAGTATCCAAAAAAAAGATAGATCTAAAAACGATTTTGTCCAATCAGCCAAAAGAAGAATTGGTTCACATTTTGATTGATTTTTGCAGTCAAAACCCGGAAATGGAAAAACGGTTATTATTCAAATACACCCCTGCTAAAGATGAGGTTTCCTCTGCTAAAAAACTGATTAAAGAATACATTAACAAAGTAAAGCATCGTGGATTTATTGAATGGAATCGAGTCGATGAAGCACTCACAGGCGTCTACATTGTTCTTAACAACGCACGTAAAAAGGTGGATGAAGGGGATGAGGAAGGAGCTATTTTCATTTGCTTTACGGTTTTAGCGCAGGTGATCGATATGTTGGAATACTGTGATGACTCGAACGGGTCTGTCGGAACTGTCACAGAAGAATGTTTAGATCTGATCGATGAAGCAGCTTTTGCAAGTGCGCAATCATTCATTGCCGATAAAGATAATGACAAGCTTTTTTCGGCCATCTTATCGGAAGCTTTGAACGACCGTTATAATGAGTGGACAGATTGGCGGATTAGTTTATTAAAATCTTGTATCCATTTTTGCGGGAATGCGATATTAAGGGAAAAATTAGAAACACAGCTTAAAAGTATAATCGAAAAGGCAGAAAATTCCTCTGCCTGGAATAAAAAATATCTAATGGAAAGCGGAAAACTGCTTCAATTAGAAATTCTGGAACGATATGCAGAGAAAAAAGAAGCGCTGCAATTCATCTATGAGAATTTATCCTACAGTTCTTTTCGGGAAAAAGCCATTGTTTTTCAAATGGAAAACAAAGACTTTCCTGAAGTGGTCCGGCTGTGCACGGAGGGGGAAAGTGCTGACCAGGGATACCAGGGACTGACTCTTAAATGGAAAAAGCATCGCCTGACAGCCTATGAAAATCTTGCTGATAAGGGAAATCAACAGCAATTATTGCTAGAGTTATTGTTTCAGGACAGGTACGAATATTACGAAAAATTAAAAAAGCTATATCCTCCGAAAGAATGGGAAAATGTTCTGGATAGCATTCTAAAAACATTTGAACAAAAGACATATTTACCATCAGCCTATGTAGAAATTTTGAAGGAAGAACATCTTAGTGCGAAACTGCTTGAATATTGTCAGCGCAATCATTCTGCTATCGAAAATCTATACCCATTTCTAGTAAACGACTATTTTCCGGAAGTTGATCAGCTTTTCTCCAAATATATTGAAAATGCAGCCACGCTAGCCAGTGATCGAAAAAAATATAAAGATGTCTGCAAGATCATCAAAACCTATCAAAAAGCATGCGGAGAGGACCCTGCAAGGCAAATCATCCATGCCCTTAAACAAAAATTCAACAGAAGACCTGCCTTTATGGATGAACTTCAAAAAATGGAAAAGTAATCTAGAAAAACCTTCCTGTTATTTTACAAATTGTGGTTATTTTCCTCAAAGGTATTGACGCTATCAATAATACTGATAAAATTGATAAATGTGAAAGATCTGCGCGTTTAATAGTTTTATTATATTTGTAATTATGAGAAATTTTTTTAATAAATCATATTATTGAAGTATATAAAATGGAAGGTATGCTATGGTTAAATTCAAAAAAGTTTTCTTTTCTATCATTCTAGTCCTTTTAAGTATGACCTATCTTTCGTCCAGTCCGGCATGGGCGGAAGATCCCCCGCCGCCAATAGCAGGTGAATATGGGATCGCCATCGATGCAGTGACAGGGGAAGTTTTATACAACAAAAATGCTGATGTACAAGCCTATCCCGCCAGTATGACGAAAGTGCTGACGGCCATTGTTTTAGATGAAAAAGCCATTGATGCTCAAATGTTCAACGTTAGTCCGAATGCTGCCGGCCAGGAATGCAGCTGCTTTGGTCTGACAGCAGGGGAGCAAATCTCGAAAAAAGATGCTATGTTCGGCCTGCTTTTGCTTAGCGCCAACGATTTAGCTGTCTCTATTGCCGAAAATATCGGCGGAAGTGTGGAAGGATTCGCCCAATTAATGAATGAGGAAGTCAAAAAATTAGGCTTGCAGCACACTCATTTTGTTACTCCAAATGGATTGCATGATCCTAATCACTATACGACAGCTCATGATATGGCCTTGATCATGAAGGAAGCCATAAAACACCCCGAAGTACTAGATGCCTTGTCGACTCAGTCTGTATCCGTGCATACGAGTGTACAAGATAAAATCATCAGAAACAAAAGCGAAGTTCATACCCAGCCGGCTGAGGCTCATGTTATCGCTGGAAAAACCGGTTTTACCGACCAAGCAGGAAACACGTTAGTCGAATATTTAAAAGATGGCGATAAACAGGTCATTTCAGTTGTCATGAAAAGTCATAAAAAAGAAGAATACTCCGATATCCAAGCAATGGCCAATTATGCTTTTGCCCATATGAAAGCAGAAAAAGTAGCTTCGAAGGGTGAAGTAGTTGATAAAGCGAAAATTAATGGACAAAAGGTGGATTTAATTGCCACTGACGATGCCGTGGTCACTATGAAAAATGATGACAATTGCAAGCTCGAAACGAAAATAAAATTAGTAAAGACGAACGGAGAAATTGTTAAAGAGGGCCAAATAGTGGGGAATATGGACGTCTTGAAAGATGGAATAATGGTAAAACAAGTCCCGCTTGCCACCGATCAAGTGATTAAGGAAATAAAGAAGAGTACAGATGGACTTAATAAATCAACAGATTCTTCCAAAGATTTTATCATTCCTGTTGGAATATTAATTTCTTTATTTATCCTGGTCCCATTGACCATGCAAAATCGCAAAAAAATGATTAGAAAATAACGATAAAAATCCCGCTTGCTTTAAGCGGGATTTTTTTTGGATTATAATGAAAAAAATACTCAGGAAATCGCAGATTTCCTGAGTCTTAGCATTTTTTAAGATTAATAGATGATAACCGGTTCGTATTGACTGACACTGTCGTACACGGTTTTCATCACACTTGGCGGAGTATTGACACAGCCTGCCGAGCCTGCTGTAAGATAGGCATTGCCTGCCCAGTTAGTCCTCCAGCCAGCATCATGTAACCCTTGACCATCATTCGTAAAGGGAGCCCAGTAATTGACCTTAACAGAATAATTTTCATGTCCTACTGCACTGCCTTTCAGTATGGAAGGTGATTTTTTATAGAGAATATACCAGACACCCGGATGTGTATCTTCATGGGTGCTATGTTTGCCAGTAACGACATTCGTTGTGAATACTTGTTGGCCGCCTCTAAAAATATACATGTGCTGTTCCGCAATTGAGACTTCCACATACGTGTCGCCAAGGCCATTATTTGCAGTTGTTTGATAACCAATGGCTGTTTTTCCCCAGCCATTTCCGTATACATTTGCAGCATTAAGCGCTTTTTCGCCTTTTTCAAAAGCCGCTATAATCAGGGCAGTTTCCTTATCAACATTTAATGCCCACCCGTAGCCTTGCCCTTTAACGGAGATGACCGAACCGGTATGGGTCTTAAAGCTGAAATCTTTATTTAATGTCGATTGAGTGTTATTAATTTCAGCAATCTTGTTTTTGATGTCAGCAGGGTCAATCGTAATCGTCAAATCTTTTGATACAGAAGCATTTTTGATTAATTCACTGGCTTTTAAAGGATAAACTTTATCCTGCACCTTATAATCAATCGATTGCAGAAGGATATCCTGCAGCTTTTTCTGTTCATTTTTAACAATCTGGCTGTCCTCTTTGACCGGCAGAATGTAAACAGGATTCAAACGGATCTCACTATTATATTCCTGCTTGTCATAATCTTTTAAAAGGGCAGGGACATCATACTGCTCACCGTCAACGGCCTTAGAAACAACCACGCTTCCTTGTTCCAAACGGGCTTGGGCATCTTGCGGCACTTTTAAATTCTGATTTAAGGCGGTGAGCTTATCTTCGACTTGCTTTTTCATCGTTTGGCTCCGATACTGATCAGCTTTCTCCGGAATCAACGAATAATTTTTTGCTTTTGAAGATGGAAAAAATGTCCGCTGACTGCTTAATAACTTCTTAACAGCCGGCAAATCTTTTTCCGTAAAGCCCATCTTCGTATCTTTTTCATCTAAAATTTGCTGGTTACCAACATAGACTGTGTTTTTCAATACTGTTGATTTTAATTTTGTTATTGCCTGATCAGCTGTCATTCCACCGACTTTGGTTCCATTAACCGTGACATGGGAATTGAAATGGGTTGCCTGGTAATAGCTTAATCCCGCAAATAGAAGTGCAATAATAATGATGATAAGTGCAGTAAAAAAGATCCAGCTTGTGTACCATTTCGATGAACTGACCCGTCGTTTGTCAATTTCTTCAGCTGATTCATTAGCAGTACTTCGCATAAACATTCCCCCTTGATACCTGGTAACACAGTCTTCCGCATTTTCCACGATGCCTAACAGCATTGAACTGATTCCCATATAAAAGAATACAATTTCATTTTACTAAATGGAAAGCGTAAAATTTGTCAATATATGTATAAGTATAAAATTTTTTGCTCCATTTGTAATCATTAAATATCTAAATTTCTCATTTAATCGTTTTTATTGGCTGTTAAATATGGCAAGTCGTCAAAAAGTTGATACATATCCTTTATTCGTTCAGCGGGTTTCTCCAGGTAATAATTAAAGTGTACATATAAAAAAGTACAAGTCAATTAGATTTTTAAAGAGTTCCTGCTCCAATTTTAATGGTATAATATGTAAGAGAGAATCGACTGGATTTGAATGGGAAACGAGGAGATTTTTTATGATCACTGAAGTTATTTCTTTGTATCATGTATCTTCGAGATCGGATAAGCATCATCGATTCAAGTCTTGGGAGCATTGTTATCGTTTTTTCTTAAACAACTATCACAACCTTAAAGATGAAGATATTTTGGATCAGGGCTGCCTTCATTTAGCCTTTTTCCTGGCGAGTTGGGGAATGCTGCGGGGAAGTTCCTTTTTATTTCAAAAAGATTATAAGGTTCACCAATATTTTATAAAAGAAGTAATGATGAAACCTGCATGGAAGAAGTATTATGAACAAAATCAACATTTTCTCATGGACCATCGCTATGTCGAGGGGATGGACAAGTTGATTACGGAAACAAAAAGAATTTATCCGGCCCATGTCCAAAAGATCGGTGAGGAATTTCCGATCCATGTTACAGATACCTGTGCATCCAAAATATTGCTTGGAGTCTTTGGGAATACTCCTGCATATGATCGATATTTTACGGATGGGCTCAGACAGTTTGCTCTCCGAACGCAATTTGATGAAAAGTCCTTGAAACAGCTTGTTGATTTTTATCATCAAAACGAGTTTGAGTTTGTTTCTTGTTTAAAAATGTTCAGACACGACGGTGCGATGTATACACCGATGAAATTAATTGACCAAAAAGCCAACCGCAAGCCCCTGTATTTATATATGGGGTGAGGTTGGT
>CAZAEW010000029.1:0-46274 GCA_964484065.1 uncultured Bacillus sp. | reverse complement strand
AATTAGACAGTTTTTTTAACTTGGGTCTACCTCATCATAGGATAAAGTGGTTACCTTGGTGTATTCCCCGTTCTCAATTTCGTTTTTGGAAGCACTTTGTTCCAGTTCCTCCTGGTCATCCATTCCCGGGGCAAGTGTGGGTTCCTTTGCCTGTTCTGCTTTTCCTTTTCGCATATGGAATCCCTCCTTCATCCATATCTTGTACGTCCATCCGATTTATATACGTGTATTGTTATTCATTCGCATCATCGTAACATGTTCAACTCTTGAAAACATAAATCTATATCAAAAATAAAAAAGCTCCTCAGATGAGGAACTTAGCTAAAATAAATATTTAACACCTTAGGGGACCCAACCATAAACATCAGCCAATTCATTTCTCCATTTTTCTACTCTCAAGGAATTTCCCTCAAAATAAGTAGTTGTGGAAGATTAGCCGATGTGTGTTTGTTCCGCTGAAGGAATTAATTCACATATACTATATGGAATTCAAATTCCCTTTAAAACAAACATTTTACTCGGTTTAGTACCGATCGAACTCATTATTCCCTTATTTGGTACAGACATCCTGGCAATGTTTTCTTATAAACAAGTATTAAGGCGCATATGTTAATGTCTAACCTAATCATTAACTATTAGCCTTGTATTTCAACAACTTTTCTCTTATCCTTTTTTTGGAATCACTGATCACTTATCTACCTCAAGTTCAAATAGTGTTTTTCACTATTTGTTCAATTCATTGATTATCTCAACTTTCTTTCCAGATCCATTTCTAAATGAAAATCCCTTCTTTACGGAATTCTCACTTTTTCATTTCTCTCAAAAAGCGTTGTTATAAAGAATTTTTCCAACAAATACTGCTGCTTGTCGAAATTTTCTTCTTTATTAGATAAGCGCAATGTTCATTGAATTAAATGAGCTAAAACAATGTGATTTTCCAATATTATGGATAATTGAGATTTTCCCTTTGAATAACCTTCCGATTGCTCAGAAAATATTATCACAAAGGTAAAGTTAATTGATTTACACCTTGTTCATTAAGTCTGCATCGCTCCACCCTTCCAAATAATTAAATTGGAATACCTTACTTATCGTTCACAAACGGAACGAACACGTATGGCTGAGTCTCCTAAGATGTTAAAGTGTTTATTTATCTTTCACACTCTTAGTATAACATGGATTTCAAATAGTGAATCTGTATTTTGTGACAAACCGATGAACTTTTCAGAATAAAATCACTATTCGAATAATACCGGTAATAAAAAAGGATCCAGTCTGTTATTTTCTGGATCCTTCCTTATTATTGCTCTTTTGGACGTGCTCGCTTAATAAAGAATGCTAAAATTAAGGCAACGAATGCAATTCCTGTCGCAACAATGAAGGAATCATTAATTCCGTCAATGGTTGCTTGTTTCATTGTTTGACCATAAAGAAGATAGGTTGTCAGCTGGCTGCCAGCCGCAGAAGGCAGATGTGTTAGTGAAGATAAACTGTGGCCAATCAGTGAAAAATTACTCCCTATAAATAGATTGGAACTTGTAATAACATTCTCATATTCTCCATAATGCATTCCCTGCCTTGTTGACATTACCGTTACTAAGAACGCCGTCCCAAGACTGCCGGCTACCTGCCTTGCCGTATTGGAGGCTGCAGTACCATGCGAACCAAGGTGACGAGGCAATTGATTAAGTCCCTCTGTCATAACGGTCATCATGATGAACGACATCCCAAACATCCGCATCACGTATAATAGCAGAATATGCCCGTAGCTGGTTGTCATACTTAAATCGGTAAATTCCCATGTTGTTAATACAGTAATGGTTAAGCCAATAACAGCCAGCCATCTTGCGCCGATTTTATCGAATAAAGCTCCGGCAATCGGAGACATGATCCCCATGACGATTGCACCCGGAAGCATTAGTAAACCAGATTGCAGTGCAGTATAGCCGCGGATATTTTGTAAGTAAATCGGCAGCAAAATCATTGCCCCAAACATTGCCATATTTACGATCATACTAATAAGGGTTGTTAAAGAAAATATGTCATACTTAAAAACTCTTAAGTCAAGCATTGGTTTATCAGTAGTTAATTCTCTCCATACAAAAGCAATTAGTGCTACAATTCCAATCGTTATAGATAATAGTACGGTCCCACTCGTCCAGCCATTATTTCCAGCTTCACTGAAACCATACAATAAAAACCCGAAACCTAATGTTGAAAATAAAAACCCTGGAAAATCAAATTTCGGATTGGTCACTTTTGTAACGTCTTTCATCCACATAAAACTAAGAATAATATCTATTACTCCAATTGGCAGAACAATATCAAACAGTACTCTCCATGAATAATGTCCAATCAACCATCCGGATAATGTTGGTCCAATTGCAGGGGCAAAGATTATGACAATTCCCATGATTCCCATTGCCTTCCCGCGTTTTTCAGGCGGAAACAATGCAAAAAACACGGTCATTAATAGCGGCATAATAACGCCGGCACCGCATGCCTGGATAACCCTTCCTGTCATTAACATACTAAAATTCGCAGAAAGCGAACAAATGAACGAACCAATGGTGAATAGAAAAACGGCTGTAATAAAAAGTTTTCTTGTTCCAAACTTTTCAATTAAAAAGGCAGTAACTGGGATCGCAATCCCATTTACAAGCATATAGCCTGTTGAAAGCCATTGTACCGTATTTGCTGAAACACTTAAATCATTCATAATATGAGGAATAGCGACATTTAATAAGGTTTGATTTAGTATCGCAACGAATGCACCCAGCATTAATGCCGCAAGAACTTTCATATTGCCGGAATCATTTTTAGAATCGCCCGGCTGCCTCTTCTCTGCCTCTGCCGGTTCCACTTCTGCTTCTACAAACTCCAATGCAGGTTCAGAAATGGCAGACTTCTCAATCATTTCCTCAACCTGATCGGATAAATCATGGTTTTTATTTTTTTCCTCTAATGGTTGGCCGGCTTTATTCATGCTCATGGAATTTTTATTATCTTTTATTCTTTTCCGTTTCACCATTCTAAAGTTAATGAAAAGTAACAGCAAAATGCTTAAAAGTACATAAACTGTGATATATATTGACATCTTATCACCTACTTGTGAATTCTTACTGTTACGTTCATTCCTGGGACAATTTCCAATCCTTTATTGTCATCAATTGAGATTTTGACTGGGATCACTTGAGTAACTTTTGTATAGTTAGCATTACTGTTTGTACTTGGCAGCAGAGAAAATGTTCCGGAAGTTGCTAATCCGATTTTTTCCACTTTCCCTTTTAAAGTTGTATTTGGAAAAGCATCTACATATATATCAACGTCTTGATTCACAGCAATTTGATCAATACTTGTTTCGTCGATATTGGCGGTAACCCAAAGTTTGTCAAGATTATATACCTGAGCCAGCGGAGTACCAGCTGCAACGAAGGAATCTTGAACTGCATTGCTTTGAACCACAGTTCCATCAGTAGGCAGTGTCACATTTGTTTCCATTGGCTTTCCGGATGCATCTACTCCGGCAATCGTTCCGATTGTGTCGTCTTTAGAAAAGTGATCGCCAACGTTTCCTTTCCAGTCAACCAGCTTTCCATTTGAAGTTGCGGCAATCGTTACTTGCTGTCCGGCAATTTGTGCATTATCCGTGGTCAAATAGTTCACTGTTCGGTTGTAGTAGGAATACCCTGCAAATCCTCCACCAACCAAGACAATTAAAATCACAATATTTAAGATTAGTAAACGTTTCATATTCATCCCCTTATTCCTCCTCTAATGATAATTTTGATAAAACAAGATTATGCAAACGTAATAATTGTTGAACTTCTTCCTCAGGTATCTCCAAAACACTTTTGATTTTTTTCATAAATATAGATTCTCCTGAAGTCAAATCTTTAAGAAGCTGAATTCCCTTATCCGTTAAATGGATGGATACCGAACGGCGGTTCTCAGGAGGCACGATTCGATCAACCAACCCGCCATGCACTAAGCGATCAATAACACCACTTACTGTACTGTTCGTTAATCGTAATTTTTCAGCTAGTTCCCCGAGTCCAATGTCAGGGCTAGAAGCAATTTTAAACAAAGCTTTGAGCTGAACAACTGTTATACCTGCCCGGTCTGCTTCCTTTTTCACTACTTTGTAAATCGCTCTATTTATTTCTGCAAAAGAATCCAAAACTTCATTACTAAAGGTGAACATTATTTCCTCCTTATCTTTATGTTTATCAAATAATTCCCAATAGAATATTTCGTATACGAATTGTTTTAACCGCGTTATTTAATATAACTTGACGTTCTTTAGTATGTCAACAATTTTATTAGTTTACAAAAATGAATTAATTCTGTAATTACTATTGGAAAATTCTATTTTTCAAAGAAAGAAAAATAGCTTGGATATTCTCCAAGCCATCTCTTCCGATCCTATACAATTTCAATATACCCGTTTATTGGGTTATTTCGTTCCCGGGGCTGGCTGATCAACTCCAACTACATGATGTTTATGTCCATCATCTTCCGAAGTATGGAAATTATAATAATGCACATGCATACCATTTCCTACAGGGATCGCAGGTCCTGAATATGCCTTATAATGATGTGTATGACCATTTTCAAAAACAACATACCCTTCTGTATAATGAATGTGTCCGCCATCTTGAGTCATGATTGGCGGTGAAGTTACATCTAAACATTGATGAACATGTCCGTTGCTAACTCCTGTATAATCTACTGAACCGTGATTATGGTGAGGAACAAACCCGGTTTTAAAATCATCCTTACTTATTGGACACACATCTATCACCTCTTTCAAAGCCTCTAATTAAATATATGCCTTGCTCCCCAAAATAGTAATGATCCATACCAAATCGGAAGTAACTCAGAACACTTCCTAAAATTAGCAACACATAAGTCAATAAAAATTCCGCATACTACTTTTGTAATTTCAATTTTTTATGAAAGAGGGTATTTCTGATGACTGTAGGAACTCAAGTAAAGCAAACAATAGCTGGTTTAAAAAGTGCTCAAGCCAGCTTTGAAACCTTTGCATTACAAACGGAAAATAAAAATGCAAAACAGCTCTATCAGGAGGCTGCACAGCAAACCAAAGCCATTCTTGACAGTATCGAACCGCGTCTTCAAGAGATTATCGTTGAAGAGCCTCAATATAATCAATAACCGAAAAAAAGGTTGGCTTTTCGCCAACCCGTTTTTCATTCTTTAAGAAGGAAAGGAATTTCCCAAATGACTACATTTTCCAATGTCAAACAAACGTTTTTAACAATTAAAAATATTGAAGCCCAGCTATCATCCCTTGCCTTAAATTCAAGGGATGATGAAGCAAGTAAAGCTTTCCATGAATCGATGCTCCTCATAAGTCATATTAAAGAAGACTTACAGGACAGAGTTTTTGAATTAGAGAGATTGGAACCGCAATATAAAGGGTCATAACGTTTTGAGGTGACAATAATGCCAGGGTGGATTTTGATTATTTTTCGTTCAATCCTTTTCTTACTTATCATGTTAATTACCACAAAAATTCTTGGGAAGAAACAAATCTCAGAGCTATCATTTTTTGAATATGTATCAGGAATTACGATCGGCAGCATTGCAGGTGAAGTAATTACCGGTTTAGAAAGCAATATGTATCACGGAGCACTGGCGATCATCATTTTCGGTCTTGTAACCTTATTGGTGGATTTCTTTTCCTTAAAGAGTAAAACATTTCGCGATATTGTTGAAGGGAGAGGTACCGTCATTATAAAAGACGGTAAAATACTCGAAGAAAATTTAAAAAAGGAAAAATATACTATTGATGAGATTTCTGCTTTATTAAGACAGAAGGATATTTTTCGGGTAGCCGATGTTGAATTTGCTGTGTTGGAACCAAGAGGAAACCTAAGTGCTTTATTAAAAAAAGAAAACCGGCCACTTACGCCAAAGGATTTGCAAATAAAAACGGCCAATGAAAAAGAACCGCAAACCGTTATCATGGACGGCAGCATCCTTGATGAAGCGTTGCGATCATCCGGAAAAAGCAGGCGATGGCTTGACCTTGAGCTCGAAAAAATGGGGGTTACCCTTGATAATGTTTTTTTGGGGCAAATAGATTCCTATGGTGAACTAACGGTGGATATTTACGATGATAAACTTCAGGTTCCCTCACCGACCCAGCGCCCCCTGTTATTGGCCACAATGAAAAAAACCCAGGCGGATTTGGAGATATTTTCATTGCAAACTGATTGTGAAGAGGCTCAAACGATGTACAAAAAAAATGCCGCACTTTTACAAGAGGCAATTAACAAACTCGAAAAATTTTTAATGAATTAACCTGTAAAAAAGAGATCCCCATAAAGGTACCGGATCTCTTTTCACACTATCACTTTCCTATTTGATTGATTTTTTTTCCAAGGAATAAAGGTCCTCTTCAATGGATGCCATCTTTTCCTCCATTAAATTTCGCGCATCTTTTATCGCTTCATTATAAAAATAAGGTCCCAGGCTGTTTTTAAAAAATTCCAGCATATTTTCTGCAGCTAAATTTCCGATCTCTTCATTTCTTTCTTCATAAAAATAACGCTGTATCTCGGAAATCATGCTATCCTTTTGCAGTTTCGTAAATTTAATAAACATTGGCATTCTTCCCCCATTTAAAGAAAGAAATAATCCCGTTTGTAACTGGGATTATTTCTTTTGCCTATACTCTAATCAATATACTGTAGTATAACATTTTCCAATGGTTACCGCATCATTTGAAAACGCCTTCCCTTTATTATATCAATCAAACTTTTTTCTTCGTTCATTCCCGTAAATAATCCCTCCATCTAACATTTTTTCTTCGTTAACACTAATATGATCTTACAATTAACCCTAGTTTTTCTGTAAGTTCAAATTTATAAACTGACAAAAAATACTAACACGAAATTATATTGACATTATTTTTTGATTAGTTATACTTTATTGTATGAAAACTTAATAGATAAATCCTCATCAAAACCGATGAGGTAGAGGTCGCGGGTTTTAATAGTATGATGGACGAGATGCAGAGACATCTTTGACTCCATTTGAAAGGAAAAACCGCCGAAGTATACTTTCATTCTCTGAGAAAATATGCTGGGGCTGTCTCCGAACAGGAACAGAACTGTCACGTTTAGTCCTGCCAGCTAAACGTGTTGTGCTATCTTTCGGAAGGTATGATGCGGGGTATTAATATGCCACCTGGGTCTTCTTGGTGGTATTTTTTATTCCCAGAACTCCTTCCAAATAATCAATAAGGAGTCTATCTTTTTATGCAAACATCAACAGCAAGCCAACAAGCAACGGATGTTGTTTTAACAAATCACCAGGAGAAAAATGCAGAATTAAAGCGCGGGTTAAAAGCGCGGCATTTAACGATGATTTCGCTGGGAGGTACAATTGGAACAGGGTTATTTTTAGCCAGCGGCGGGGCTATTCATACCGCTGGGCCGGGGGGCGCCCTTCTTTCTTACCTGCTAATTGGTATTATGGTCTATTTTTTGATGACCAGCTTGGCTGAAATGGCATCATTTATGCCAGTTGCCGGGAGCTTCAGCACGTACGCCACGAAATTTGTTGATCCATCTTTTGGATTTGCCCTTGGATGGAATTATTGGTATAACTGGGCAATAACGATTGCAGCAGAATTGTCAGCCGTAACAATGATTATGAAGTTTTGGTTCCCTCATACTCCATCATTGGTTTGGAGTGCGATTTTTTTAGTGATTATGTTCTTATTAAATTATCTATCTGTTAAAGGCTTTGGTGAAGCAGAATATTGGTTTTCTTTAATTAAAGTGGTTACCGTAATTATTTTCATTGCAACTGGAGCTTTAATGATTTTTGGAATCATGGGCGGACACGTAATTGGAGTTAAAAACTTTACAGTTGGAGATGCTCCCTTCCACGGCGGCTTCATGTCAATGCTTGGGATTTTTATGGCAGCCGGATTCTCATTTCAAGGAACAGAGCTTTTGGGAGTGGCCGCAGGAGAAAGCGACAATCCAACCCAAACCATTCCACGAGCTGTTAAACAGGTGTTCTGGCGTATTCTATTATTCTATGTCCTGGCAATTGCTGTGATTGGGTTGCTTATTCCTTATAGTAACGGAAATTTAGCAAACAGTGATGTTACAGTTAGCCCATTCACTCTTGTTTTCCAAAAAGCTGGAATCGCATTTGCTGCTTCTGTAATGAATGCGGTTATTCTCACTGCTGTACTATCAGCTGGAAATTCGGGAATGTATGCGTCAACCCGCATGCTATGGGATCTTGCCCGCGAAGGAAAAGCACCGAAATTTCTTGCTAAGTTAAATAAACGGGGTGTACCTGTCAATGCACTGATTGTTACTTCATTAATTGGAACACTTGCTTTCCTTGCTTCACTATTCGGAGACGGTACTGTCTATAATTGGCTTTTAAATGCATCAGGAATGTCAGGATTTATTGCTTGGCTTGGTATTGCCGTTTGCCATTACCGTTTCCGTAAGGCATATGTTGCTCAAGGGAAAGACCTTAATAAACTTCCCTATAAATCCGGCTTTTATCCATTCGGGCCTATTTTTGCTTTCGTTTTGTGCGGTTTTGTCGTACTTGGTCAAAATTATTCAGCCTTCATGGGCAAAAATATTGATTGGAATGGTGTATTCGTATCCTACATCGGTTTACCGTTGTTTCTTCTTCTTTGGTTAGGATATAAATTTATTAAGAAAACAAAAGTTATTCCTTTGGAACAATGTGATCTAAATCAATAAAAATGAAAAAGCGCGCTAATGCGTGCTTTTTTCAATTAATTATTTTCTTTAAATGGCAGTTTAATAGTAAAACAAGCTCCTTTTCCTTTTTCGCTTTCTACCGAAATTTGCCCATGATGCGCTTCAACAATCCATTTTGCAATCGACAGTCCAAGACCTGTGCCTCCTTCGGCTCTTGATCTGCTTTTATCACTTCTGTAAAAACGGTCAAAGATATAGGGCAGGTCTTCTTCTGCAATGCCAACTCCGGTATCCTTAACAATTATCTTTAATTGTCCTCCATCTCTCATGCACATAATAGATACCTGTCCGAATGGAGGTGTAAATTTAAGTGCATTATCCAGCAGAATCACAAAGAGCTGATGCAATCGTTCCTTATCCCCGAAATAGATCTGGTTGGTTTCGATTTTTTCAATAAGCTTAATCTCTTTCATTGCTGCAATTGGCTCAAATTGTTCGACAATCAGCAAAAGCAATTGGTCGATGGGAAACGGCTTAGGGTTTATTAGCTTTTCATTCGAATCCGTTTTTGCAAGCGTCAGCAATTCTTCAACCAATTTGTTGACCCGCTTTACTTCAGTAAGACTTTTGAAAATAGTCTCACTTTCTTCTTCAATGGTTTTTGCCGGATGCCGAAAAAGCATTTCTAAATGGGTTTGAATAACGGCTAATGGTGTTCTAAGTTCATGGGAAGCATCTGCAACAAACTGTGATTGTTTTTCCCATGATTTTTGAATAGGGATTAAAGCTTTATTCGCCAAAAATATTCCAGCCAAAATAGATAATATTAATCCCCCTACGATTCCAAAACTAATGATGACCAATAATTTTTTTAATAAGCTGACTTCAGGATCTATATTATAAATAAGCTGTACAAAATAAACAGGCCTTTGATTAATCCCAATTCCAACCGGCTTTACGGTCACCACCCGATACGAGTGCCCATCGATTTTTTTCGTCTCAGGATACTTTTTTTTCAGATTTAATTTTAGATTGCTCATATCATCTTGAATAAAGGAGTTTTTGGGATAGCTGATTAATAAATTTCCTTTTTTACCGTATAATAAATAAACAACGCTTCTTGTAAAATGCCTGTTGTTATCCTCGGGAACTTCCTCCCAATCCGTTTTATTAATAATTGCAGCTTTTTGCTGTAAATTATCATCGATGGAGAAATAAGTCACCCGATACATATAAATATATAAACACAAACTAATAGAGCTTAAAATGATAAAGAAGACAAGTGTATATAAGGATATTAGACTTAGTTTAGTCTTTCTGAACATCCTCATTGCCTCCTTTAAGCATGAAACCAATCCCGCGTACTGTTCGAATCCAGGAATCCAGTTTATACATCGCCAATTTCTTTCTAAGATGATGGACATACACGTCAACTACGTTCAAACTAGCATCAGAGCTGAATCCCCATATCCGGTTGAAAATTTGGTCCCTCAATAATATCTGTTCTTTATTACGAATAAAACATTCAAGCAATAAATACTCTTTAACAGTTAAATGCAATTTTTCCTCATAAATGTAACCATCGTGTTCACTTTCCTCTACCTTGATGGGACCATAGGTTAACTCAGGATCAATCATTTCTCCTTTCCCGCGAAGAAGTACCCGGATTCTTGCCAACAATTCCGGAGCTGCAAACGGCTTAATTAAATAGTCATCTGCACCTAAATCCAACCCTTTCACTCTGTCTTCTACACTGTCTTTAGCGGTCAAGAGAAGGATCGGCGTCCGAATGGCCTCCTCCCGTAAGGACTTTACAATAGAAAAGCCATCTATTTCAGGAAGCATAATATCCAAGATAATAACATCATAAATTCCTTGTACTGCTAATTGCAGACCGTCGTATCCATTTAATGCCAGATCAACGTTATATTTCTCCTCCTTCAATATATTAGCAATCGCTTCTGCTAAAGAACGTTCATCTTCTACAACTAATATTTTCATGAATTCCTCCACCTTTGTCAGGCAAAAAGTAACTTTACTTGAATTATACTTTACTTATGTAAAAGAACACTATTTTTAAATACAATTAAAATTTTGACTGTACAAGATGAAAAAAATATTAAAATCTTCTTCCATTAAGAAAAGCGCAAGCGCCTTCAGAACAAGCACAGCCTGTTCTTGCGATGCTTATTCTCAAAGTAGCTTCCCTTAGTGCTCAGCCCCGATGGTCAAATGTTCTTCGGCCCAA
Source organism: uncultured Bacillus sp. (assembly GCA_964484065.1). Taxonomy (GTDB): domain Bacteria; phylum Bacillota; class Bacilli; order Bacillales; family Cytobacillaceae; genus JAEVLT01. Next base: position 35,294 of record CAZAEW010000029.1, on the reverse strand, counting down.
AAAGTCCGCACTTTGACTTTTTGGGCCGAAGGTTATTTGACCCTGAGGGGCTAGGCGCTGAAACTGGACAATTCTCAAAGTCCAAACTTTTATACTTTCTTTCAGTATGAAAAAGGAACCTTGGTCGTCCAAGGCTCCTTTTTTATTAAAATTCCGCATTACCGGTTGTTCTTGGAAAAGGAATAACGTCTCTGATGTTTGTCATCCCTGTTAAATACATAATCAATCTTTCAAAGCCAAGCCCAAAACCAGCATGTTTGGTACCGCCATATTTTCGCAATTCCAAGTACCACCAATAATCTTCCTCATTCATGCCGAGATCCTTAATTTTGCCTGCCAGTACGTCTTCCCGCTCTTCACGCTGGCTCCCTCCAATTAATTCCCCGATTCCCGGAATAAGCATGTCAGTAGCAGCTACGGTTTTCTGATCATCATTTAACCGCATGTAGAAAGCTTTAATTTCTTTTGGGTAATCTGTTACAAAAACAGGTTTTTGAAATACCTTTTCACATAAATATCTTTCATGCTCTGTTTGCAGGTCAAGTCCCCACTCGACCGGATAGGCAAATGTTTCTCCGGAATTTTTTAATAGTTCAATTGCTTCCGTATACGTAACTCGCGCAAACGTGGCTGATCTGGCATTATTTAAGCGTTCTAACAGACCTTTATCAACAAATCCGTTAAAAAAGGCCATTTCCTCTGGGGCTTGCTCCAAAACATAGTTAATTACATATTTAACCATTTCTTCCCCAAGATCCATAATATCCGGAAGCTCTGCAAATGCTATTTCCGGCTCGATCATCCAAAATTCAGCAGCATGTCTGGCCGTATTTGAATTTTCCGCCCTAAACGTTGGTCCAAAAGTATAGACGTTACGAAATGCAAGGGCAAAAGCTTCAGCCGTTAATTGACCGCTGACAGTTAAATTTGTCTCCTTGTTGAAGAAATCTTGTTTAAAATCCGCTTTTCCTTCTTCATTTTTCGGAAGATTATCCAGGTCTAGAGCTGTGACTCTAAACATTTCTCCAGCACCTTCAGTGTCACTTCCTGTGATAATCGGTGTATTTACATATACAAAACCTTTATCTTGAAAAAATTTATGAATCGCGTAAGAAGCCAAAGACCTGACACGAAAAACAGCAGAAAATGTATTGGTTCTAGGCCTTAAATGAGCAATTGTTCGCAAAAACTCAAACGTATGCCTTTTCTTTTGCAACGGATAATCAGCATTAGAAGTTCCTTCGATTACAATTTCGGATGCTTTAATTTCAAATGGCTGCTTTGCCTGTGGAGTTAAAAGAAAATCGCCGGTTACTTTTATAGATGAGCTGATCGGAAGTTTCGCTATATCCTTGAAATTTTCTAATTGATCTTCAAAAACAATTTGCACACCCTTAAAAAAACTGCCATCATTTAATTCAATAAATCCAAATGTTTTCGAATCACGTATTGTCCGAATCCATCCTGAGATTTGTACCTGCTGATCTTTATAATTTTCCGTATTCCGGTATAGATCTCTTACCAAGGTTTGTTCCATCGTTAGTCCTCCTAATTATATCTATCTAATTGAAAAAAACCTCTTGTCTTAAAAAAGAGGCGTTTCCAGTTATCTAATCCTTCATTATTATATAAAAGTTTGCCAAAAAGAATCAATATACAATAAAACTCAATAACAAGGGGACAGGCAAAAAATTTTTAAAAGGGGAATGTGGATCGTTAATTTTGTGAAATTTCTGTAAAAAAAGAAAACTTTTACGAAATCCCGCAGGAAATTTTTTCTTTTTTAGAGAAAAATATATAACAAATAATTAAAGGAGGTGAATAGAATGGATAAAATAACATCTCTTGCATACGTTCTGTACCATTCATCTAAATGTCCTTTCATACAAAAATCAGCAATTCAGCTATTAAATGGGGATGTTTCCCTTCGAGACTTAGAAAAAAATTCTGCCGCTTATCCCGAAATCGTTAAAGCTAAATTGTATTTAAAAAAGAACAAACTGGATAAAAACCTTATACAAATTTTTGTCGAACACTTTCTTTTTGTTGGTGCTTAATCATCCTTCATCCCAACTAGACCTTAACCCGTCATACCCGCTGCAAAAATCCTATTATCTGATAACCAAATAAACTTTTCACCGATTAAACATTTCCATTTCCTTTCAGTTCATCATTTTCTGTTTCGCACTCCCGGAATTGACCAAAAAAAGACATATTAATGCTCATTGCGTTATATAAATAATGTTACATTCTAATAATAAAAAAGAAAGGGGACTTTTATTATGATGCAAATTAATGTAACGGTAAATTATAAAGGGAAAAATTATTTAACAAATGTCCTGGCAGATCGAGATACATCACATGAAGAAATTTTGCGGGTTGCGTTTGAACAAGTTCAAAAACAATGGAGCAGTCGGGGAAAAGAAAGCTCTTTATGATCGAAAGGCAGCAATTATTTATTAAAATGCTGCCTTTTTTCATCCCCTTTATATTCATTCATCCTTATCTTTGGAAACATTTTTCATTATTTGATTGTTTACTATTCATTTATTGACATATCTTAAAAAACAACATATAATTTATCTCGAATCAAGTTATTTTTAATTCAAGATATTTTACTTCAAACTAACTTAAAGTGGAGGAGATTTATAATGGCAACAACAAAATGGGTTATTGATAAGGATCACAGCAGCGTGGATTTTTCGATTCGACATATGATGATTGCAAACGTTAAAGGAACTTTTCATAACTTCAGTGCTTCTGTTACTGCAGATATTACTGATTTAACGACGGCAGATATTGACTTTACAGTTGAAATAGCCAGCATTGATACGCGTAATAAAGACCGTGATGGGCATTTGTTATCAGCAGATTTCTTTGATGTTGAAAAATTTCCAACCATGTCATTCCGTTCAATTGGAATCACGAAAAAAGATGAAGGAGAATATGAAGTAACTGGTGACCTGACACTTCATGGAATTACGAAACAGGAAACATTTGCCGTAACTTTTGAAGGACAGGGAAAAGATCCATGGGGAAATGAAAAAGTGGGCTTTAGTGCTCAAGGTACAGTTAACCGTGCTGACTTTGGATTAACTTGGAACTCTGCTCTTGAAACAGGCGGTGTTCTTGTAGGAGTCAAAGTAAAAGTCAATCTGCAAATTGAAGCTTCCAAAGCGGCAGAATAATTAAATAAGGCGATTCGTCCGTTTAGCAATACATTATCAGGAGGCTGATCCAATTTTTTCTTTGGATCAGCCTTTTCCCATTATTAATGATTAAGGCTCTATCACAACCCTGGTGCCATTAGAAACCATTTGGGAAAGCTGAAGAACATCGCGATTATACATTCTGATACAGCCGTGCGAAACAGCTTTGCCAATTGATTCAGGGTGGTCTGTGCCGTGAATTCCGTAACCGGCCTTGGATAAAGAAAGCCACATCACGCCAAATGGACCTCCTGGATTCCACTGACGATTCACGATTATATATTGGCCAAGAGGTGTTCTCGTTAACATTTTACCCACACCGATTGGATATACCTTTACGAAACGTCCATTTTTAAATAAGGTTAATTTCCGCTTGCTTACTGAAACAATGATCTTAAATGGAATGGCCGATGGCTCCGGGAGACCAGGAATAACTATTTTTTGCCCAGGATATAGATGACTTAATCCTGGATTAGCCTCATATAATTGCCGGATGCTGACCCGATAATTTTCTGAGATGTTAGCAAGCGTTTCACCGTGCTGCACTGTATGAAGCAAAAATCCTCCCTCCTCTTCCCTTTAGATTATGCCCGCTGACTATTCACATTGCCTGACTTAATGAAAGTTCAGATATTGAATTTCTATCAAATCCCTTTCAAGATATAATAAGTAAGGATAGGAGGAATGGATTTGGAATTAAGGCAATTAAAATACTTTTTAGAGGTAGCAAAACATAAAAACATAACAAAAGGATCAGCATCTCTACATATTTCCCAGCCAGCCCTAAGCAAAATGATTAAAAGTCTTGAAGATGAGCTTGGGATGCCATTAATTATTCGTAAAAATAAACCAAGTGAATTAACCGAAGCTGGGGTCATCGTGATGGAATACGCCCAAAAAGTTCAGGCCCTATTGGATGAAATGTCAACAACATTGAACGATATGACCAATCTGGCAAGAGGTGAAATTAACATTGGGCTGCCTCCGATTATCGGCAGCTTGTTTTTCCCGAAGGTTATGGCCAAATTCCATGAACAATTTCCCAATGTTCAAATCAATATTACCGAGTATGGATGCGCAAGGGTAGTTAAAAGCGTAGAGGAAGGTGAAATTGAACTGGGAGTGGCCGTTTTGCCGGTTGAAGAAGAACAATTTCATGTTTATCCCCTAGTCGAAGAAGAAATGAAATTATTAGTCCCTTCCAATCATCCTCTTGGCGAAAGGGATATCGTTTATCTTCATGAATTAAAAAATGAAGAATTTATTTTTTATAGTGAGGAATTTGCCTTACATGAAATTATGAAAAATGAATTTATTAAACAGGGTTTTGAACCAAAAATCTTATTCAAAAGCTCACAATGGGATTTTATGTCTGAAATGGTAGCAGCCAATTTAGGAGTAACAGCCCTTCCTGAGTCAATTTGTAACCGTGTGATTAACAATGATATCAAAATAATAAAACTATCCCCCCCTGTTCTGTGGAAACTGGCAATTATTATAAAAAAAGAACGTTATATCTCTGTTGCAGCCCGTAAATTCATTGATTTTATCTTAAATGAAAAGCAATTCTTCTGATTATAACTTTTTGTTATAATTAATATTCTTTTTATGTATTTTACGAATATACTATTTCATCGTAACATTACTAATAAAGTTTTGAACCAAGAAATAGGCGTCTTTTTCAAAAAAGAAAGGTTGTTACGATGAAGCTCTTTATCATTTTTGTTCAAATTATGATTATCAATATTTTTCTATTTCTAGGAATATTGATAAAATCAGTAATTAATGTTCCAATCCCAGCCTCAATGATTGGACTCATACTGCTGTTTATTAGTTTAAAATTAAAAATTGTCAAATTAAAATGGGTAGAAAAAGGCGGAAATTGGCTTTTAGCCGAATTACTTCTCTTTTTTATTCCTTCTGCAGTCGGCATTGTCAATTACAATGAGGTGCTTAGTCTAAAAGGAGTCGAAATCGTCTTTCTAATCGGTATTAGTACGGTTATCGTTATGGGAATAACCGCCTTTACTGCTGAAAAGCTTGATAATCTAAAAAGAAGTGGCGCTTTATGAAAATGATTTTGCTAACTCTTGTTACCTATATCCTATACCGAATAATAAAAAAAATATATTGGAAATGGAATTTCCCATTATTCCATCCTTTATTATTAGTCCCGGTTGTGCTAATAGGACTGATTAGTATCCTGCATATATCTGCTAATCAATATTTATACGATTCAAAATGGCTTACGCGTATGCTTGGCCCTGCAACCGTAGCCTTTGCCATTCCGATTTATAAGCATTATCATCTGCTAAAAAAATATATTGGTAATATTTTGGTAAGTATTACAATTGGAACCCTTGCTGCTATTTTTTCATCACTTGGTCTTTCTGAATTAATTCATTTAAATCCGGAATTTGTAACAAGTGTATTGCCCAGATCTATTACAACACCCATTGCAATAGAAGTCTCAAAAGAAATTGGCGGACTGCCTACGCTAACAACGGTTTTTGTCATTTTAACCGGGGTAATTGGGGGTGCCTTTGGTCCAATGGTAATAAAGGCATTATCGATTAAAACACCGATTGCCAAAGGTCTTGCCCTTGGAATGGCTGCCCATGGAGCCGGCACGAACAAAGCAATGGAATATGGTGAACAAGAAGGTACTTTTTCCACTTTGGCAATGATTTTTGCAGCCTGGATCACTTTGTTTTGGGGAATGTCTCTCATCCCTGCAGTAATGAGTTTAATTCATATCCATTAAGAAAAGCGCTAATCATTTGACTATGATGAGCGCTTTTCTTATTTAAAGCTATTATCGGCTTTTTACAAGCAAATTTACTGCTTCCTCAACGAATTTTGCAGAGTCTACTTTTCCTGTTTCAATGGACTCCCTTATACAATGCTCAAGGTTAGAACTTACGATGACAGCTATGGTCCGATCGATTGCGGAACGGGCTGCAGACAATTGGGTAATTACTTCTTTGCAGTCTTTTCCCTCTTCCATCATTCTTAAAATCCCTTTTATTTGGCCTTCAGCCCGTTTTAAACGATTAACTGATTTATCATTGTAGATCAAATTATCTCACCTCTTTGTTTCCCTATTTTAAACGAAGCTATATTGGAAGTCTATCTAATCATGTATGAAAAAGCGCCTATCCTTCGATAGACGGCTCGCTTCAATCATACCCCTCTTTTGTTTCCCCACACGAAAGTGTGCAGCTGCGGAAGCACCCGTACATCAGTAAACTCATTATCATCCATTGTCTTTTCAATCAGCCATTCATATCGTTTTAAAAGGTGCCGAATTAACTCTTGGTCATCTTGAAGGTTAAGGCGATCGTTTCCAATCTGCAAGAAAAAGGGAATGTCAGGATAACGGTGATATACCTTTTTGGCATATTGATAATCCTCTTCATTAAAAATAACAATTTTTAAACTGAGATGCTTTGAAGAGTCAAGATCCTTCTTTAATTGATGGATGATCGAATCAAGTATAGAAAAGTCTGTATCCATTTTTGAACTCGGCGGCTTTGGAGAAATCGTCATTTCATCAATGTCCCAAAACCAATCCTGCCATTTGCTTCCTTGCGTTTCAAGACAAACCTTAATTTGATTTTCTTTTAAAAGATCAATCAATTCGTTTAAATTTTTCAATAAGGCCGGATTACCCCCGGAAAGAGTAACATAGGAAAACCCATTTCCTCCAAGTTTTTTTAATTCATCCCATATTTCTGCAGCCTCTAACATCCGAATTTCGTCTTTTCCTGAACCATTCCATGTAAACGAAGAGTCGCACCAACTGCACGAATAATCACAGCCTGCGGTCCGGACAAACATTGTTTTTTGCCCGATTACCATTCCTTCCCCTTGAATGGTCGGTCCGAAAATTTCAAGAACCGGTATTTTAGTCAATTTCCATCCATTCCCTTCTCGCTTCAGCATAACTTGTAGCTGTTTCGTAAAGGCGGACAAATTCAACTCTTGCCCCGATATATTTCATTTCTCTCTCTTGATGCTGAAGAGCTGCTGCCATTTTCTCATAAATCCAAACAACCATATTTTCTGCCGTCGTATTCATCGTGGGCAGAGTTTCATTTAGATAGCGATGGTCAAGGAAAATTTCAATTTCATTTTTCCATATTTCTTTAATCTCGCCAAAATCAATCATTAACCCACGCTCATCCAAAAAACCGCTTAAGCCAAAAATGACTTTATACGTGTGGCCATGAAGGTTTTTACATTTCCCCTCATAGCAGTGCAAATGATGGGCAGCGTCAAAAGTAAATTCCTTGCTGACTAATACCCTTTTTTGGTGGTATTTTAATTGGTCCGCTCGAATATCTTCACCTATTTTTTGGAGTTTATCAACAATTCGGAAACCGTACATTTTAAAACTCCTTTCGGATTTTCAGGTATTCATCAAGCCCTTTTTTCCTAAGTTTGCAGGCTGGACATTCACCGCATCCATCTGAGATGATTCCGTTATAACAGGTTAATGTTTTTTCTCTGACAAAGTCCAAAGCGTTCAATTCATCCGCCAATTTCCAGGTTTCAGCTTTATTTAGCCACATCAGCGGGGTATGAAGCACAAACTGAGTATCCATCGATAGATTTAATGTCACATTTAATGATTTAATAAAAACATCCCTGCAATCCGGATATCCGCTGAAATCTGTTTCACAAACGCCCGTTACAATATGTTTTGCACCGATTTGGCTGGCGAGAACGCCGGCAAAAGATAAGAATAACAGATTACGTCCGGGAACGAATGTAGAAGGCAGTCCTCCGTCTTTCCCTTCAGCAACTGGTATATCACTTCTTGTTAATGCGTTAGGAGCAAGCTGATTTAAAAGGCTCATATCGAGAATATGGTGAGTCACACCCAGTTCTTTCGCTATCTTTCTTGCACAGTCAATCTCTAATTTATGTCTTTGATTATAGTCAAACGTTACAGCTTCAACTTCTTTAAAATGTTCAAGAGCCCAGAATAAGCATGTTGTACTATCTTGGCCACCGCTGAAAACGACTACAGCTTTTTCATTCTTCATCTGCAAATTACTCCTTTAAATAGAAAAAACAGCACCACTAAGATAGCAGTACTGATTCTCTTAGTTTTTTTGAGAGGGTAGCTAGAACCTCTTCCGCATAGAGCGGATTCGTATTAAATTCCTATCATAATATAGCATATGGACAGGCTATCTGTCATAAGAAATTTTTCCTTTTCAAAAAAATTCCCTATAATTTTAAGTTCCACTCTCCATTTCTTCAGTACGGTCGGCCGTTTAAACACGGTTCCTCCATTTCCTTAAATGGAAATTTAGATTAAAATGGTAGAGTTACAACTTAAACAACTAAGGAGATCAATATGAGCAAGTATAAAATATTGTTTTTAGACATTGACGGAACCACTCTTAGGCCGGATGATACAATTGAGGATTCCACTAAACAGGCGATTTTAGAAGTGCAAAGAAAAGGAATGGATGTCTTTTTGGCCACAGGCAGACCGCTTCACGAAATTGAAGCAATCATTGAAGAATTGCAAGTGAACTCATCTATTGGATATAACGGTGCCTGCGGAATTTATCACGGTAAAGATCTCTTCAATGAACCAATGAATTCCAGAACTGTTTCAAATCTCTTAACGATTGCCAAAGAGTATGGACATGAAGCGGTTCTTTATAAAAATAATCATAATGCTTTTACTTCATTAGAAAAAGCCGCAGTACAGAACTTTATAAAAAAATTCAAATTTTTTAAGAATGAAATTTCCGCTGATGAAAATGCGGGAGGCGTCCTTGGTATGACATTAATTGATGTGAAAGATAGTGATGTTCGTTTTTATGAAAACGAAGCTGATGTACATCTTTCTCAGGTAAATGTTGAGGGCATGCGAAACTGCTATGATGTTATTAGGGATAAAGTTAACAAAGGTATGGCTGTCAATCTTGTTCTTAAACATTTGGGTATAGAAAAAGAACAAGCCATTGCTTTTGGGGATGGGATGAATGATAAGGAAATGTTATTAAGCGTTGGCGAAAGCTTTGCAATGGGAAATGCCCACCCCGATCTATTTTCCTATGCCAAGCATCGAACATCGGATGTAACTTCCTCCGGTATTTACAACGGTTTGAAAATGCTTGGATTGGTGAACTAACTTCAGAAAAAATAGAGAGCCGCTCTGCGCTCTCTATTTTTATTATATTTTAGTAAAGATAATTCCCAATAATGCTGAGAACACACCGATAATTTGATAAATCTTTAATCGTTCCTTGAATATCCAACAGCCGGCAAAAACAACGACTAAACAATTTAAACTTACAATCGGAAAAACGATGCTCGATATTCCTATTTTTAGAGCATAAAAATAACTGCTGTATCCCAAAACACTGATAAGCCCCACAATTGCCCCTGTCTTTGCTTCTGGCTTAAGCCATCTTTCCTTTCCAATCAGACAGCAAACAGCTAAATAGATACTGCCTCCCCCATACATGGCAATAAGTGTATTCAAGGATCCAATATGTAAGTAAGATGTTGTTTTCATTAGAATCCCTAACGCACCGAATGAAACAATCGCGAAAACAACTCTCATCAGCCATGGTAAATAATTCAGATTCCGCGATGAACTTGGTGTGTATTGAATGATCATCGCTGACCCGAGCATAATCATGATACCAATCCATTGTAAAAGCGTAACGTGCTCATGAAAAATCAAACCGGCACTTAATATCGGTAAAAAGGCATTCGTACCAATTAAAGGAGAGGTCAAACTTGCAGGTCCTTTTTCAAAAGCTTTTGACATCTGAATATTTCCATTTGCATTTAATATTCCTATTAATGAACCAAGTATCAATGTCAATAGATTCATCTGCAATAACCCGCTGGCCATACCATATCCAAGCGTTAGCAAAAAAGCAACAAAATAAAAGAAAAATTGCAGATGCACTTTTGATAAACCGTTCCCTGTACTCCATTTAAAAATGGTGTTATTCGCTCCAAAACTGACTGTCGTAAGCAGCGCTGCTGCAATCCACATGATGAACCTTCTCCCTTTAAAATTATTCCACTATCATTTTAAATCCCCTTCTTTCTATTCTCAATATCTATTTATCATATAAATTGAAATTATTGCCTACAATTAGAAAAATTGTTGTTAATTAAATAAACCAGTCTTGTTTTGAGAGGTTTTGTCATACGGCAGGAAAATTGACTATTCAATGGGAAATTATTATCCTAACACATTTTAATATTTAATAGGAAGGAATGAAATTTGTGAGAACGTATACGCTGAAACAAGTTTCTAAAATGATTCAAGTTTCAACAAGCGCCATTAAACAATGGGAAAAAGATCTAATTGGGCTGCTTGAGATTCCCCGTTCTAAACAAGGGGCTCGTTTATATACAAATGTTGAAATTAATCAGCTGTTGGAAGTGCAACAACTATACAGCAATCAATTAAGCCTAGAAGAAATTCGGAAAATCTTACAAAAGCGTCTTGATTCCTGTATCGACTGCCTGCCCGAGGATACCAGTCAAGAATTGTCTTTTATTCACGACGAAGAAGAGGCAGATTCTTCCCCGCCGAATGAAATTTCGCTAAGGAGTACAGAACAATTTTTTGCCGCTATGGATCAATACAAAGAAACATTTTTAAACGAAGTGAAAAGTGAAATGAAAAAGGCCGTTAAATCAGAAATAGTCGAAGAAGTAAAAAAAGAAATTACTAAAAACTCCATGCAGGCAATAAAAAACATTTCCGACTCTATTTACAAATCCAGTGCCAATACCATCGAAGAAATGAAAGAACTCTCTTATACGATTCAACAAACTTCCCGGATAACAAATGAGACGTTTAAATCCCTGGAAAGAAGCATAGCTGACCAGTCACTTGAAACTTCTGAGGAATTTAATACGCTTTCCAAACAGCTTTCACAATCCTCCGAAGAATTAGCCCACTTTATAGCTGCAACAAACAATGAAATTTCCAGCCTGACAGAAGTCTTTGAGAATGAACGTGAATACTATCTGGAAGACATAGCGCAATTCCGCCATGAAATCAAACAGCGGGAACTTGCCTTTCAAAATATGTTAATAAGCTTTCGAGATGCAGCAGGGTCAAAGGAAAAGAAACGCTGGAAGTTCTGGTAGTCTCTTCTTGAAACAGACACTTCTAATGCTTCAACAACTCATTGGATTTTTTATCATTCTTTGAAATGGGGGAATCGAAATGAATTCAAGTGAAGTTTCAAAATTATTGGGAGTTTCGGTAAGTACCATTCAGCGTTGGGTAAAGCAGCTTGAACTGCCAATGGAACGAAATGAACGAGGCCATTATATTTTCAAAGAAGAAGATGTTAATTTATTAAAGGAAATCCACAAAAAAATTCAAGATGGTGTCCTTCTTCAGGATATTGCGCCCCAATGTGAGAAAAAAAATCGCAAAGGTTCAACCCGAAAAGTGGAAAGTGAAAATGCCGTTGAAATGGTAATGTTAAAAATCAATGAAATGGAAACGAAACTGAATGCAAAAGCAGACTCTGTAACTTCTTATCAGCTTTTACAGCATCGCAATGAAATTGAAGATCTTCAAAACCAAATTCAAACGCTGATAAAAAAGTTTGCAGAGCTTGAAAGTAAAATCAATCATCCTGAGGCTCCAAAAGAACCGGAAGCTTTTGAACATAGAAACAAAAACAAGAAAAAGCCAAGGAAAAAGAATCTTGTCAGCACATTATTCGGATTTTTGGCTAATCTTTAAGGTAAAAAGACAGGTTCACAAGAAACCTGTCTTTTTATTTTGGTCTACTTGGTTTTTTCTAAAAAATCACTTAGAAATTCTTCGTAATGCTCTCTAATTTCCTCACTGGGTTTAGATGCAGCGGCAGACAGCAGTTTTAGACACTCTTCATCATAACTGAGCCAAGAGGAAAAATTTCTTTTTACAAATCTTTCTGCCTCTTCAAAGCTGTCAAAACTTGGATCCAGCTTTTCTCCATTGTGGATTACATGATATGTTCCCTTTTGGTCCGGAACAATATAGGCATACTCTTTCTTTCTATTTTGATAGACGGTCCCGCTTTTTCCATTTTTTACATTGAGTTCATTTTTGTCAGGGTCCGGTTTAAGCGGATGGATATCAAATACATTGACGACAAATTTTTCAAAAGTACTGCTTCCCAATTCACAGCCTGAGGCTTTTTGATGGCCTCCTCCGCCAAATCTTTTTGCAAATTCTGAAACATCAACCTCATCGTGAATCGTTCGGAATCCCATCTTTCTGCCGCCTACATTCATTAAAACGATCATATCCAAATGCGGGTTCAATTTATTTAAGGCATTCCCCAATTCGGATAAATACTGCTCGGCATGAACGATTCCACAGCAGTATTCGTCAATAAAGGTTTGATAAATTTGCCTGTTTTTTGAATGAATATATCTCTCAATTTTTTTATCCTCGATATCTAAAATCATCGTTTCGGCTGCTGTTAACGAGAAAGAGTCAGGTGTTTCAATGATCCTCTTCATTATCTCTTCTTCAAACTTTTCCCGATCCATTATGTAAAATAAATCGTTGAGGCGCTTAGCCGTAATATTATTATTTTCATCCCATTCCCAAGTATCGTACTGGCGTACCAAGTCAACAAACTGTTCTAATGAAGGCGTTGATTTCAGCAGCCGGCGTTCGATAAGGCTATCATAAAACAAGGACGTTGCACATGCCTTCTTCCCCGAATCGTATTCGATCTTTACATGTCCCCACGGATAATTATTAAAATGTAACGCTGTCAAATGATGGTCAATTACATGGAGAGGTTGGCCCTCTTGATACCGTTTGGCTAATTTTTGTTCAATCGACTCGCTCACAGCTAAATCCGTTATATAGATCTCCTCATTTTGATTTTCTTGATTTTCGATGAAAGTCTCGACCCGCTGATTTAAATTTCGGTATGAACAATAGGAAATATCAATCTGGTCACCAAAAGCCAGTTTTGCTACTACCCCGCTACCAAGTCCATCTAAATCAATGTCTGTAAAAAGTTTTACCATTTTTACCACCATCCAATTTTTCTCATAAAAGTTAGTTTGGTATGAGGTGTCTCATTCTATACCATAATCGAACAACAAACATTATTTTTCAATGAAAAATCTGCAACAAAAAAAAGTGCCTCTGAATTTAAAATTCAAAGGCCAAAGCGGAGCTTAGCGGTCTAAGCAAAGCTCCAATTATAGGAGGTCTAAACTTAGAAAGTTTATCCACTGTTATTTTAACAAATTATAAAAATATTTCAACAGTTTAATTTAAGAATATTTTAAATATACAGGATATAGAATAAATTTTTACCATTAATACATTCAATTCACCGTTTTTTTCAATGGAAAAGGGGCGGAGCTTCGCAAGAGAGATTCATTTTATCCAAGCGAAAGGTAAAATATACATTTATCGACTTTGTAGTAGTGATATTTTGCTTCGCTCACACCGCCTTTATTATGTTAGTGTATTGCTCCTATTTGTTTTAATTCCATACATGGGTTGGGAGTTGAGACTCATATATGTTTTTTGCCAAAAAATAGTGAAGTCCTTTTTTTATCTAAATCAAGTCGAACCAGCAATATTTTAGTACGATATAAAAATGAGTTTATTGATTTTCCATGTGAAGAATAGCCGGCTGTTCCAATGTAATTATAATTATTACTTTTTCTCTCGAAATTATGATATATTTTATAACATCTTTAATAACACTTTCGAACTCCACTATCCCCCTATCGATCAAAACTGAACGTACTCCTGCATTTTCAAAATTATAAATGATTGGATGTGAGTTAGCTTTGAAGAAGAAAAATGCTATGTTCATATTATTTCTCGTCATGTTTCTTGTCTATGTCGGATTCGGGATCATGATTCCGGTTCTTCCCTTCTACGCTGAAAAACTTGGTGCCAACCCAACGGAACTCGGCTTGTTGATGGCAGTTTATTCCTTATTGCAGCTGATTTTTGCTCCGATGTGGGGCAGGGTTTCCGACCGGATCGGCCGGAAGCCGGTCATGCTGATTGGGATCGCCGGTCTGGCAATTTCATTTTTTATCATGGCGGTATCAACAAAATTATGGATGCTTTTTGCAGCGCGAATCATCGGAGGATTTCTTTCTGCTGCCAACATGCCGACAGCAATGGCCTATGTGGCCGACATTACGACCCCTGAAAATCGCGGGAAAGGAATGGGAGTCGTTGGGGCCGCAATTGGCTTTGGGTTTGTCTTCGGTCCGGCCATTGGCGGTATTTTTTCAAAAATGAGCTTGGGAATGCCTTTTTATGTTGCCGGAATCTCTTCCGTCATCACATTTTTATTAATATTTGCCATGCTTCAGGAATCTTCTACGGAAGAAAGCAGACATGAACATTCTCAGCGAAACAACTCTTTATGGAAGTCGTTTGCAGGGGCTGTATCTATTTTGTATATTTTGCAGCTGTTTATTTCCCTTTCACTCTCTGGACTTGAGGCAACCTTTGCTTATTTTGCCGCTCAAAAAGCCGGACTGAACGCTTTACAAATGGGATACGTTTTTATGATTATGGGTCTTGCCGGTGCCATTGTACAAGGAGGTCTAATGGGGAAACTGACTAAAAGGTTTGGAGAAGGAGCGGTTATTCAAGGAGGGATCATCGTTTCTGCACTTGGATTTGTACTGATTTTATTGGTCCATAATTTTACGACCGCTGCGATTTTTTTAACGATCTTTGGCATAGGTAATGGCGTCATTCGGCCGAGTATCTCATCCGTGTTAACGAAAACATCCACATCAGGGCACGGCAGTGCTACCGGACTGTTGTCTTCATTTGATTCGCTTGGGAGAATTATCGGCCCGCCTGCTGGAGGCTGGATGTTTTCATTGGCTGTTGGCCTTCCTTATATTGCTGGGGCTATTCTTTCCGTCTTTGCTTATTTTCTCTATCTTTTTTATCGTGTAAAAGCAAAACAAACAGCAGCTGCATAGATTACGAAGCCGGCTTTCATTGCCGGCTTTTCTATTTAAAAATATCCTCTTTATAGTTGAAGAACTGATAGATCGGCAGTTGGCATTAGGCTTTGTCAGCATTTTTTTTACATCATTTTTTTGATTTTACAAAAATGCTGGCGGCAAGGCTTGTCATAAGTATATTTGACTCGCATAAAATGAGTATCAGAGATCCGGTATAAAGGAGTTTGGTTTAATGAATACCAAGCCTTCGATGCTTATAATATTATTATTGCTTTTAAGCATTGCTGCCTATTTAGATTCACCCTATTCAGTCCTTAACAGAAATTACTCATTTACGGCCGATCAGCCTGCAGCTGCTTTGCCAATGAGTAAAGCCATTTCTTTTGATGCACCCGAAACGGTAGAAAAATTAGTTAAGAAAGAAAAAGTTGACGGGTACATTGTTGAAACGTATCAGGAAATTGAAGTATTTAGAGATAAAGACGGGAACGTTACAAAAAAAGTGCCAACTTCTCAATACGATGAATTAAAATATTGGGATTATAAAAATAAAAAGAAATGACATGTTCAGTCATTTCTTTTTGTTTTATCATTCAGGCCCATTTCGATGAACAGGACAGTTGTCTGTTTTTTTTACTCGAATTTCATCCCAAGTGCCATTTAACCCGTCATAATTCAGCATACGTCCGTAAAGTGGCTCGCCGATTCCTAAAAGAAGTTTAATACACTCATTTGCCTGCATGCTTCCAATGACACCCGCCGTAACTCCCAAAACAGGAATCGGCGTTTTTTGTATGACTTTTTCATATCCGAGACAAGATAAGCATGCAGAATCTCTTCCAATATCAAGTACATATCCAAAAAGTCCGTATATGCCCCCTTCTACAAGTGGAATATCCAGCTTCATACATGCCCGAGCGACTGTAATTCTTGTGTCTATACTATCCACACAGTCGACCACTACATCAGAACCGGTTAATAATTTTTCGGCGTTGTCGGTTTCCAATCTCTTATTGAATATAACTAAATTAACGTTAGGATTCAGTTGTGATAATTTTTCTTTCGCTGACAGAATTTTTTGTTTTCCCACATCTCCCGTATAATGTAAAAACTGACGATTCAGATTTGATTCCGAAACGACATCACAATCAAAGATTCGTATTGTCCCGATTCCGGCGCAGGTGAGATAGGTAAGCACCGGCGAACCAAGTCCACCCGTACCGATAACCGTAACAGTACTTTGCTCCAGTTTTTTCTGCCCTTTCATCCCGATTTGGGGGATTAGCAACTGTCTATCATATCTCACATCGCCCACCTCCTTCTGCATCAGTACCAAATCCCTCTTGTGCTGACCGTATTAAAAAACGGTCAGCACAAGAGGGATCATTATAAACCTCAATTTAATTTTGGTTTTGTTTTTCATTTACTTTATTTTTTAGCCATAGACATAATTCATCCAATCCCACGTCTTTTGTACAGGATGTTTCAAAAAAGATTGCATTCTCATTGATGGAACGGACATCGTTATAAAATTGCAGCCTGTCGAAATTGGTATACTCGATCAAATCAATCTTGTTTAGAATAACGGCTTCCGCCTTTTCGAATGCCAATGGATATTTAAGAGGCTTATCATTTCCTTCGGTTGTACTTAAAACGGTTATTTTTATATCTTCGCCAATTTCAAATGATGCAGGGCATACCAGATTTCCAACATTCTCAACAATCAAAAAATCTATCCCGTCAAGATTGAGATTATCCATGGCGTTTTTAATCATGGATGCATCCAGATGGCATGACCCTCCGGTGTTTATTTGAACGACCTGTACACCCATTGCTTCAATTCTTTGGGCATCCATCGTCGTAAAAAGATCTCCTTCTATAACAGCTATATTCATGTCAGGATTTAATTTGGAAATAATCTGTTCAAGAATGGATGTCTTACCAGAACCAGGTGAACTCATCAGGTTAATTACAAAGATTTTTTTTTGATCTAGTTTCATTCTATTTAAGGTATTAAGCTCATCATTTGCCTTAAGGATATTTGTTACAACTCTTATTTCACTCATAATTATTCACCTCATTTGTATTAATAAAAGTGTATTATCCTCTGAAGTTTGAAATATTATACAAATTCTGTTTCCTGGTTAATTTATCCGATTCAAGTCTTAATTTAACTCTATATCACGATTCATATATGCAATTTTGCAAGAGCCTTCCCCCGTGACCATGCATGGCCCTGCCGGACTTTCAGGAGTACATTGCTTACCGAAATTCGGACATGTTTGTGGTTTCATGCCTTTAAGTACTTCTCCACACATGCAGTTCTGCATTGCTGCCTTATCCATTTCAGGCATCTGTATTCCAAATTTAGCTTCAGCATCAAACCTGCTGTATTCGCTTTTTAATACCAGTCGGGACAGAGGAAGAGTCCCTACCCCTCTCCAACTTGCATCTTTAAGTGTAAACGTGTCATTTATCAAGTTTTGTGCCAGTATATTGCCTTCTTTTTTTACAACACGTTCATATTGATTCATTAACAAACACTCATTATTACCATAATGATACATTGCCTGCAGTATAGCCTGTAAAACATCAACAGGCTCAAAACCGCTAATAACGCAAGGAATGTGGTAATTGTTTACAACATTCTCGAAAGGAGCTGTTCCTGTAACCATTGCTACGTGCCCGGGACAAAGCAAAATATCCATTTTTGAATGTGAAACGACATATTCCATTGCAGGAGGAGTAATCCGATGTGAAGAAATAATAGAAAAGTTTTCTATACTTCCTGCCTCCTGTATTACTGAGGCTGTTCCAGGGGCAGTAGTCTCAAAGCCTACTGCGAAATGGACCACCTCAGATTTTGTTGTTCTTGCCAGTTCAAGAGCCTGTGAGACATCATATACCATCCTGACATCTGCACCCTGATGCTTTAATTGTTCAAGAGATCCCCATCTTGTCGGCACTCTTAAAAGATCCCCATAAGTGGTAAGAATAACGTTTTCTTTTTTGACAAGATTCAACCCCATGGCAATTTCTTCTTCAGGTGTAACGCAAACCGGGCAGCCGGGACCGCTCATCAATTGTAGATTAGAAGGTAAAAGATCGCGCAAGGCATATTGTACAATGGTATTTTCATGGGTACCGCAAAAATTCATGATCTTTAATTCCGGCTCGTGAAGCCTTTTATTTTCCTTTTCAATAGCGTCAAGCAACTGTCTGGCTATTGCGTCTGTAGCAACTACATCCCGATAAATCTTTTGAGGATCTTTAACTATTTCGGTTGCAAAACCTGCATGAACGACAACAGTATCACCTATTCCAACCTTGGGAAGCAGTGCAACTGAAACTTCCTTTAACGCTCCCCTGAAACTGACTACGGCATTTTTTCCCATTAGTTCTATAACCTTCCCGAATGCCGCTACACACATCGTTATCACCTACTAAATCTGTAATTTTTATTCTGCCTCTAGGCTTTCGATATATAATTCCTTCCCGGAAATAATTTGAAAACTTTTACTTTTGCAAACGGCACAGTCTGAGAATGGAATTTTCGTTTCGAATTCATTGCCGCATATCCGGCACCGCACTTTAACCGGAACGCGTTCAATAACGAGTCTTGCTCCTTCTACGGGAGTTTCATGAACATATATCTCAAAACAGGATTTCATGACCGAATCTTCAACCCCGGTTAATTCTCCTACTATAAGCTTGACTTGTATCACCCTGGTTGCACCATGCTCTTTCATTTTCTCAGTTATTACATTATAAATACTTCTTACCATTGCAAGCTCATGCAAATTGCTGTACCTCCTCTATAAAAAATCGATGTTTTTTATCTCTCGGTACAGGAAATGCAAGGGTCGATACTGCCTATCACGACAGGTACATCAGCAATCTTACAGCCGGCCAGCATGACTTGCAGGGCTTCCCAGTTCTGGTACGTAGGGACCCTCCATTTGATACGTTCGGGAATATCCGTGCCGTTTGTACGTGCGTAGTAGATCAATTCCCCCCTGGGAGCTTCCGATTTTGCAATCGCTTCGCCGACAGGAATAGTAGGCATATAATCCAGGCAGGCCGGACCGTCAGGCAGATTCTTTAAACATTGCTCAATGATATTTATTGATTCAAAGGCTTCTTCCAGCCTAACCATATGTCTTGCAAACACATCGCCACTTTTCTTTATCACTGCATTTACCTTAACTTTGTCATAAGCTGCATAAGGGTTGTCCACCCTCACATCATTTCCAACACCTGATCCCCTCGCCACTGGTCCAGTTACGCCATAATATACTGCTTTATCGTAAGGAAGAATACCGATGCCCTCCGTACGGCGGCGAATGGATGCATTAGACTTGCAAATTCCCGTTATTTCTTCAAGAGGCTTTTTCAAATTATCCAGCGTTTTAAGGATATATTTTGCCTGCTCGTCAGAAATATCGTATCTCACACCGCCTATGCTATTGACGGATAAATTCATCCGATTACCGAAAATGGACTCCTTCAAATCCTGCATTGTCTCTCTGAGTTCCATCGCATGCATAAAAAGAGAGTCGAAACCGATAATATGCGGAATCAGGCCAATGTTGAACAGATGTGATGAAACACGTTTGATTTCATCTGCAATTGTTCTTAAGTATTCGGCTCTTTCCGGTATCTCAACCCCTGCAATTTTTTCTATTGCCATACAATAGGTAAAAGGATGGTTATTGGAACACAGCGAACAAACTCTTTCAGTAAGGGTAAGGGTCTGGTAAAAATTCCTTTGCATCGCTAGAAATTCAATCCCGCGGTGGACATGACCGGCATTGATATCAAGACCGACTACCGTCTCTCCCTCCACCTGCAGTTTGAAATATATGGGTTCTTCCAGTACTACGTGTACCGGACCGATAGGAAGAGTATAGCTACTCACCGTTATTCGCCTCCTTTCCAGACTTCATGATTCTTTCCCACAAAGTGCTGGTGCTTGCGCCTTTCATTGCTTCAGACAGTGGTATCATCGTATAATCAGTCATATGAATGTTTTCATCAAGAAATAGTCTTTTGGAATTAGGATGACCCTGGAGTTTGATATTGTAAAGCTCCTGCATTTCCCTCTCATGCCAGTCTGCACTTTTCAGCACTGGAGTTATCGATTTTACCGATCTTTGGATATCCGGCAGGGTAATAGATACAGTACAATTTATTTTCTCGAAATAGAAGTGATAATTGATAACTAAATCAATTACGGACTCTTCAGCAGGTGAATTAACGGCGAAAGCAGACGGCGTATTTAATGGAGAAATCGTCATTATTCTGCCTTTAAATTCGGCGACAATCTCTGCAACCGAATAGATATCCTCATAGTCGGACAGTTTGCACCAGCCGCAAACAACACCTTTTTTATCAATATCCCATTTTAGGTTGAATTTCTCACCTAGTTTCTGGGTCATTTTACTACGAAAATTATTCATTACTTCTTTCATTATTTGAACGTACCACCTTCCCATAAAGCTTTTCTGCGGCATTTCTCACACATTTTGGTCAGTCCCTTTACGTCGCCTTCTTTGCCATATAACTTCTCCACTAATATTGGCGAAAGCGGTACCATATGTTCACCGCAGCGTGTACACTCTTGTTTTCTGATTAAGGTTCTTTCAGAATAGTTGTATTTATCCTCTTGTAAATGTGCTGTATGGTAATCATTTGTCAAATGAATGGCCTTTGCTGGGCAGTAATACTCGCACAAACCGCAAAATGTGCAGGAGTTGTGCCATACTGTAAAGTTTACTCCTTTTTTATCATCGGATTCCTGTAACTTAATGGCACCGCCTGCGCAGACATATTCACACATATTGCATGCCACACAGGCCTCAGGATCATGCTTTATTTTTCCCCTCAGTTTTTCTGGAGCAGGTGAATCTTCAAAGGGGTATTTAATTGTAGAAGGTCCTTTTATGATATTCCGCAGAATAACTTTCAAAAATGAACTCATTTATATTCCCCCTAGAACCTGGTCTTCCATATTTCAATTGCCATTGCAACTCCGTCGATAATTGCCTGGGGCCGCGGAGGGCATCCCGGAACATTCACATCTACCGGAATATACTCATCCAGTGGATGTTCAATGGCATAGCTGTCCCTAAAAACCCCGCCCGATATAGGACAAATACCGACTGCTACAACAACCTTCGGATTTGGTATTTCATTATATACACGTAGAACTTTCTCCTTCACAACCGCCGTGACCGGACCTGAGATCAACACAATGTCCGCGTGCTTCGGACTTCCGCAATACCTGCAACCGAGGCGCTCAATATCGTACCTGGGAATAAGGGCAGTTGTTGCCATTTCCACATCACAGCCGTTACATGAGCCGGCATTGATTCTGTATATCCAAGGAGACTTTTTTACGATTTTTTGAAGTAATTCTCCCATAAATATTATTCTCCTTTCAAATCAGACTGATTAAAGCCAAAATGGTCGGATACAGCAGATAGAACTTGAATGTCTGATCCAAACGCATTCTGGCTCTTGTAATGTGAACATATAAATGTATTCTTTTTCAAAAAGATTATATTCTGAAAGAAATCAACGTTAAAACCAGACTGATTAAAGCCAAGCCGGTCGGATACAGCAGGTAGAATTTGAATGCCTGATCCATACGCATTCTGGCTCTTGTAGCGCGAATAAGCGTAATAGTAAAGAAAGAGACCACGATACATTTAAATATGAACCATAACAGATTTACCAGCCAAAAATTACCTAAGCCAGCCGGAAAAAACAGGGATACAGTCAGCGCAGAAACCACAAGTATCTTCAAGCCGCCGTTCAGCTTAAACATTGCGAGACCCATGCCTGAATACTCAAGGATAGTCCCCTCGGCAATTTCAGTTTCCGCTTCCGGAATGTCAAAAGGTACTACTCCGATTGTACCGGGAATGCAGATCAAAAATGCTATAAAGGCAGGGAGCATCACCAAATCAAAAACCAATTGTCCATGGCTTAGTTGGAAATTCACGATCTTGCTCAGCGAAAAAACAGCAGTTCCTCCATCGGCCATTCCGACCCTCATACCTACCGTCAGGAGGACAATCACTAATGGAATTTCATATGCCAGCATCATGGTCATTTCTCTGGAAAGTCCAACCGAACTGTATGGCGACCCGGCAGCGGATGCCCCGATCATCATGGCCAGTGCCGGTGCAGCCAGCAAGTATAATAGCACCAGAAGGTCTCCAGACTGATTAAGACCGGAATAAACTCCTGTGACAGGTATGATGACAATCGCTGCAAGCATACCGGCGAAACCCGTAAGTGGAGCAAACCTGAATGCATAAGGGTTCGCTGTTCTCGGTACCAATATTTCCTTTTGCGATAGCTTTATCACATCAATATACGGTTGGTAAATCGGGGGACCAACACGTCTCTGCAGCCGTGCATATAATTTTCGATCAACACCAGTAAGAAACAAACTTAGCAAAATAGCGAAAAGGCCCCCAGGAAAAATCAAAATATTAACAAGCAGTTTTACAAATTCCACTATTCTTCCTCCTCGCCATTACCAAATACAGGAACTACCACTTTTTTGTGTAACTTTGTCACCAATCTAGCCGGGGTTTCATACATATTCTCTGATGCCGAATTTATCTGCTCTGCCTCAATGTCTGAAACGCCGCAGGTATAGGAGTTGGTATATCGTATCTTTTTGCTTCCGTAAAGGAGGAGTGCCCAACCTATAACAAGCGGTAAAAGAAGGGCAATGGTGATAATACCAACCTGCCAAGATCCAATTGGCGTATTCACACTGAACAATGTAAACGATGGCTGGGCGATATCTGCCAGCGATAACACTTTCGATATTACCGTAAGGGGTAATCCAGGCATTATTCCGAAAACAACGCTTACCGCAGATAATACTCCCATCGGTACCAGCATAGTCCATGGTGCTTCTTTGACTGTTTCTGTATTTTTTGTTGCCACTCCAAAGAAAGCAGAGTGCATAAATTTTATAAAATAAGCCATTGTCATTACACTTCCAACGAGCGAAAGGATCGCAAGAAATACCTGTCCCTTTTCCATAGCGGCTTCATAAATGATCCATTTTGATGTAAAACCGCTGAAAGGAGGTATGCCGGCCAACGACAAGGCACCTATCAAGAAACAAGTTAATGTAACAGGCATTTTTCTGCCGAGACCGCTGACATCATCTAAATTTTTGACATGCGCCTGTACCATAATAGCCCCTGCAGCCAAGAAAAGAAGATCTTTAAAAAACATATGGTTGACAAAATGCAGCAGGGCACCGGTAAGTCCAAGTGTTGAACCAAGGCTTAAGCCAAGAATAATATAAGCGATCTGGCTGACGGTACTATAAATCAGCATCCGTTTAATTCCTTTTTGGACAAGTGCCATTGCACCAGCGCCTACAATGGACAAACCAGCGATCCATGCAATTGTGTACATCAGAATAGAGCTGTCAAAGACCATTCCAATACGCCCTGCGACAACCGCGCCCCCCATGATAAAGAACAACTTTATTAGTCCGTATGGCGCACTTTTTAATAATACAGAAGAAATATATCCGCTGACTGGCGTTGGAGCAGTGCTTGGGTGCATCTGAAAGTCAATGCGGAAAGGAAGCATCGCAGCTTTCATTAGGAAGCCAACAGCGATCAGAGCCAATCCAAATCCAGCTGAACCAAGGTCTACTTCTTTTAAGCGTTCCGCAAGCACACCCATGTCAAAGGCGCCGGTTTTCGCTGTTAAAATGAGTATTCCTAAAAAGGCAATACTTGCGCCTATATAGTTAAAAATGAAATATTTGAAACCTTCTTTTAAGGCATCCTTCGTCTCCTCATGGATGATGGAGAAATACAGCGTCCAGCTGCTCATAATCTCCCAGTAGATAAAGAAGGAGAAGAAGTTCCTGCTTGTTGCAACTCCAATCAAGCCGCCAATCATCATTAAGAAAAACATGTAATAGCGGTTCTGGGCATGTCCATGCCCCATATATCCCAATGAGTAAAGGACGTTTAGCAGTCCTACGAAGGCGATCAGCACCGCAAAGCTTAAAGAGAATATATCAAACTGAGAATGTGCAACGACGATGGCAGCTAGTGTTCCGGTCATTACTGCCACCGATACCCAGCCCGCAACTTTTGGAGAGCGTTTACCCAAAAAGTAAGATAGCAGACTGCCAAGCATCGGGATGATGATGATCAAAGGCCAGTTCACCTGAATGTGCGGAATCGAACTTACCGCCATTCCTCCTTGAGATGCAACATAATTTGCGGCAGAAACAGCCAGCTTCAATGTATACTGAGGAAACAGCCCGTTAAAGATCACCAAGCCGGTAAGAAAACCAATCGGGAACAGCATTGTTAAAGAACCTTCACTTACGGCAGGCCCTTCATATTTTTCAAAGAATATCGTTTTAATCAGCCTGATGTAATAAATAGCCGCGATGATGCTTCCAAACAGGATCAAGGCTGCGATATACCAGTAGCCGGATTTTACAGCGGCGTACAGCATAAGAAACTTGCTGATGAAACCGTTGAATGGAGGCAAACCCATGATGGCAAGGATACCGATCGACAGGCATACACCAGTAAAAGGCATTGCCTTTCCAATTCCTTTAAATGCAGCAATATCCCTTGTCTTCAGTTTGTGTACAATCAGTCCTACGGCCAGGAACAACATGCCCTTCATGATTGCATGGTTCAATACGTGGTAAAGACCGGCAACTGTGCTCAGATAGGTCCCCAATCCAAGTGTGGTAACAATTTCGCCAATCTGCCCCATTGTCGAATATGCCAGCAATCTTTTGATATCATTTTGGCGCAATGCCATGATTTCTCCATAGAGTGCCGTAATGATTCCTAAAATGGATATTCCTAAACCAATATTGGAAAGATTTCCGGTTGACCCTAATTGAGTCAGAAGACCTGCCCCAAAAATAACAAACAGAACTCTCACAAGCCCGTATACACCTATTTTGGTAAGGATACCGGAAAGGATTGATGAAACAGGTGACGGAGCTGCAGGATGAGCTTCAGGCAGCCAGCTGTGCATTGGCACAAGACCTGTTTTTACACCAGCTCCAATAATAAACATAACAATTACAGCAATTAACAAGCCTGGTGTCATGTGGGACAGCTTGCTTGACACCGCTTCCATGTTGAGAGTTCCGGTATTTTTCTGCAGCAACAGCATTCCAAACTGCATGAAATAGGCTCCGGTCATACACATCATAAAATACTGGAAACCAGCCTTTAAAGCTTTCTGTGTCGGTTCATGGACGATCAACAGATACGAGGCCCAGGTCATTAATTCCCAGAATACATAGAAATTTCCAAACTCTCTGCTCATTGCTACACCGATCAAACTTCCCAAAGTCAGCAGGAAGAAGAAAAAGTAACGGTTGTTGTGCTTTTCATTTTTTAAATATCCGATTGAATAGATAAGAGCCAAAGTCATGATAACCGAAATAATCAGTGCAAAAAATTTGGACAGGTTGTCGATATTCCCATCCATCCAAACCAGTCCGACTGTCGCCGAACCGATGAATACTGCGAGTGTTCCTCTCAGCTTCGGTAAATAGTGACCAATGATAAAAACAATAAATGCTCCAATATAAGGAACTAATATAGGAATCGACCATGGGGAATCAAAAACAGGCAATTCCAGCTCAGTTGTATTAAACAATAAACGGGCTAGTTTTTCGCTAAACTCTATTAATGGTTCGGGAAAGAGTGAGGCCAGCGCAGTTAGGATTCCCAAAACAACTACCGTACCGTAGCTGATCTTTTTAAACCCTTCAGATTTATTATCAGTCCTAACAGGGGTTTGTGACTTCTCCCCATCTTCAGCAAAACAGATAAGATGAATCATCCTGATAAAATACCATGCTTCAATAACACTGCCCAAGATTGCCATTGCAGCATAAACATAACTGCTGTTTTCTATGCATCCGTATATGATTAAAAATTTGCTGATAGAACCCTTAAATGGCGAAATGCCCATAACTGAAAAAATACCAAACCCAAACATCGTAGAAATGAATGGTGAAGTCCTGCCCATTCCTTTTAAATTCTCAATGTATGGCGTCCCGCCGCGCTTTATAATGACAAAGGCCGCAACGAATACTAAGCCCCTCATCAAAACTTGGTATCCAATATGCAAAAGGGCTCCTGTTTGCCCGGCAAAAGTGCCGGTGCCGATTCCAAGGAGAATATATCCTACTTCAGCGATTAAGGAATAAATCAATAATGTCATTAATTTTTTCGCTTTTATAACAGCGATGACTTCAAAAAGCAGCAAAATGATGACACCTAATAATGGCAATGCATTCAATCTGCTTACCCCCTCACATTTCTATTTCAACGTTGAAAGGTTGATATCACTCAACCTCCAGCAACAACAGGGAATATAGAAATTACATCCTCCTGTTTTAATTTTGTTTGAATGCCTTCGTCATAGTGTGCTATATGCCGTCCATTTAACAAAATAATGATCTCTGCACTAAGTTGGTTGTCCTCAAAAACTTTATCTTCGAATTTTTTGCCGTACATTCTGCAAAGTTTCTTTAATAGTTCTTCTACAGTTTCACACTGATCCATATTTATTTCTTTTGTATGTGTATAATCCCTTATATAGGCAAAAAATTTAATAATCATATTTGATCACCTAAGATTGAATTTACCGGCAGATTTTTACCCTTTGTAAAAACCCGCCGGCAAAAATTTTTTCAATATTTTTAAAGGAGCCAAACCGCCTTTGTTTTTATCGGGCGATATAGGGTGTGAAGCCGATTGTCGAGGCGGTTTGGTTAACTATCGATCAGTCATTAAGTCGAGATTCTGAATGATGATGCTTATCTCCAAAGTTAAATATTTACTTTTATAACGTTCTATGCTACATTTTGGAGTATCCTGACAATACTCTTTTTGTGAATGATTGAGAAAACAATCTACCGCCAGTTGATCCCTTACTCGGATCTATATTGGTTCTTTTTACAAACGGTTTA
Organism: uncultured Bacillus sp.; assembly: GCA_964484065.1. GTDB lineage: Bacteria > Bacillota > Bacilli > Bacillales > Cytobacillaceae > JAEVLT01. Next base: position 8,093 of record CAZAEW010000029.1, on the reverse strand, counting down.
TTTTTTCAAATTATTATATCCCAAGCTCTTTCTTTTTCATTTCGGTTGGTACACCGTTCTCATCCCAACCCCTTAATGAATAGTATTCTGGAAGCATTTTATCCAGCATGTTAACCATACCTTTTGCAGGTCCCGCAGGAATAGGTTCCTTTAAAAGTCTCTCAGGCAGAGTATCATCCTCCTTGGTAAATCCGTTCTCCAAGTTGTAGACCCTCTCAAGATTCCAAATCCTTTCACCGATTTGCAGGATTTCTTCATCCGTATAATCTATACCTGTACATGTCCTGATCGTTTCGGAAATTTCTGATAAGCCAATAGCAAACGTGGTAAAGAGGCACATTCCTATGGAATCAACAACAGCCGTGAGATCCTGGAATATTTTTAGCATTTCGGCTTTGCCTTCAGTCACAAACGGATCCATCTTTACAGGCAAACCTAAAATTTCAGGTGATATCATATAACCGCGGACATGGCATCCTCCACGATTGGATGTTGCATATTCAAGGCCTATTCCCTGAATCCCGCGTGCATCGTAAGCCGGCATTTCCTGCATTTTGACAGTCATCGCCAATTCGGAATGTCCAAATCCATCTGCCATTCTATAGGAGCCTAACGCCAGCTTGTCTCCGAAGCCCTCCCTATAACCAGTCATTCTTGTTAGCTCAACAAGCGCTTTGGCATCGCCAAAAGGTAAATCCATGCCAATATCATTTTTTGTAGCGTAACCCTTCTCGTACAATTCCATTGCACAAGCTATGGTTGCACCCATTGTAATCGGATCCATGCCAAGGTCATTGCACAGGAAGTTTGCTTCACAAACCGATTCAAGGTCATTTACGCCGCAATCCGATCCAAAAGACCAACCAGCTTCATATTCAGGCCCTTCACCAAAGTTTGTATATCTTTTTCCTGGAATTCTTGTAACCCTGGCACAGCCTATCGTACAACCAAAGCAGCCTCTGTTATTTTCAAGATACTTCTCGGCAAGGGCTTCACCGCTGATATCCTCTGCATGTTCAAAAACAGCTTCCTGCCAGTTTCTTGTTGGATGGGCTCCCGACTCGTTCAGAATATTTACCAATACCTGTGTTCCATAGGTAGGCAGTCCAGTGCCGGTAACAGGATTTGCTTTTATCTTGCTCAATGAATCCAAGCATGCATCCAAGAATGGTTTCTTATGGGCCACTGTTACTGATTTCGTACCTTTTGCAACTATTGCCTTCAGGTTTTTGGCACCCATAACGGCTCCAAGTCCTGAACGTCCGGCAGCTCTGTTTTTCTCATTCATAATTGTTGCAAACAACACCAGCTTTTCACCGGCCGGACCTATACACGCAACTTTTACATCCTCTTCCGTCTCTTTTAGCAATTCATCTGTAGTTGTCGGCACGTCTTTGCCCCAAAGATGGCTGGCATCCCTAAGTTCAAGATGATCATCATTAATATACAAGTATGTTGGCTTTTTAGCTTTACCTTCAAAAATGATTCCATCGTAGCCTGCATATTTCAATTCGGGTCCAAAATGTCCACCTGAACTGCATGCTCCAATTGTACCTGTCAAAGGCGATTTTGTTACTACCTCATACCTTCCTGCGCAATTCGCCACTGTGCCTGTTAATACCCCAGTCAAGAATATCAAATTATTTTCTGGACTAAAGGCGTCAACCTTTAGGTCAACTTCATTCATGTACATTTTTGTTCCAAGACCCCTGCCTCCAAGATATAGCTTTGCTTCCTTCATATTCAGGGGTTCGGTTTTAATTGTTTCATTAGTTAAATTAACACGGATAATGCGTCCCATCCAGCCATTCATTAGTCCTTCACCTCCGCAAACAATTCCTTGAATTTATCAGCAATGATCCTTTTTTTGTCTATGTTGGCCGTGGAACCATCTACATACTGTATTGCCCCTGTAGGACAGATTTTTGCACAGTAAGGATCCCCGTCACACAGGTTACACTTCACAATTTTCTTTTGGGTCGCACTGAAGGAAATATTACCCAGCGGACATGCACTGACACACAATTTACATACTAAACATTTTTTTGGATCTGGAACAACTGCACCGTTTTCATCTCTCGAAAATGCATCTACGGGGCATACTTTCATACACGCAGCCTCTTCACACTGCATGCACATTACAGGTACCGCAATAGCAGCTTCTTCATAAATTAGTACATTTACTGCAGCTTCCCTTGGATTGAATTCGCCTATTTTGTTAAAAGAGCAAATCATCTCGCAGCTTCTGCAGCCAAGACATTTTTCAGGAGAAATCGTTAAAATTTTGCTCATGATTCCTGGTTACCGCACATTGGCGATTCCAGTTACACCTCCTCAAAATACGTAATAATGTTCTCGCTTTCAATATAATATTTTAATTTAGGAAAAACTAACGAATATCTTTAAAAAGTAATGCTATTTTTTTTGTCACTGATTGTCCACATCTTAATAGCCGTATAACGTTGTACTATATTTATGTGGACGTTAGCAAAAGAAATATCAAATTAAAAGGTATGAGGTGTTTGATATATGCTGACTAATTTTAATAGAGATGTGGAACTGGTTCACGGATTGGAAACAGATTACACTAAACTCTTATTTTATGACCTTTCTCCAATGGAATGTGATTACAAATCATATGAATACACCAGACTTTGTACAATAATAAAAGGCTGTAAACATGTTTCCGTAAATGGAGAAAATCATTTTACTTACAAACCGGGAGAGTTTATTGTGCTCCCACCCCATTCGAAAGTTCATATGGAAATTGATACTCCAACAACGGCTCTGGTTTTTGAACTTCACGACAGCCTTTTAAAAAAGGTGACAGAGAAAATAAGTATTGATATAAATGCCGATTATGATCTCCTTACAGAAGACAGATTTTTTCTTGGTCAAATAAATAATGAGCTCGGAAAATGTTTGAAGAATTTTGCTAATGTTTCTGCAAATCCCGATAAGAACAAGGAATTTCTGATTGATCTTTACGCTCAGGAATTGGTTTATTATCTGGTTCAGATAAAGGGCATACAGCAGATATTAAATTTCGAACACGATCATCCTTTATACAAATCAATCAAGTATATTCAAGATCATATCAGGCAGCCTATATCCATCAGTCAATTGGCATACGATTTAAATATGTCTGAGGCAAATTTCAGTAATTGTTTCAAAAAGATTATTGGAATCACTCCAAAGGAATATATAACCAATTTAAAGCTGACTCGAGCAAAGGACTTACTAAAAAACCAGAATGTTACAGAAGTAGCTTACGAACTGGGTTATGAGAATATTTCACATTTCATAGCACTCTTTAAAAGCAAGTATGGTGTTACTCCCAAGCAATATAAATGTATTGGAAAAGTTCCGGTAATTTATAAATACTAAGTCAGATTGATTGTGATAAATAACTCCTTCTGGAATACAGTGAATTTTCTATTTACATCGTTTTTCACCATGTGCTAACTATTACGTATTTCCCTTCAGAAAAGCATGGTTTTATCCAATCCTCAACTATGATTTTCATAATATTTAAATTCGAACATCCATTGTTGACTTATCTTTTAGACACTTTTTTTAGCAGGATTTCAATCATTCTTTAAACAAGTTGATATTTATAAATTTTTCCTCAACCATCCTTTCTAGGGTGGTTTTGTATTAGATAAGTTGTCACTTATCCTATTTCACGGCGATATAATAATCTATGTACTATCATCCCTGTTTTTTAACTGAATCGTACTTTTAGCGAAGATTTACATTCTTAATTATCGAAATTTATAAACAGTATATTTTTCTATTCTTTAGGAAAAATATCACTAATTAAAATGGGGTGGTATTATTGGAGTATCATGTATTTGATTTATGGAATTTTTCTATCTTAAATTCCATTTCCTTAAATGAATTGATTGATATGGAGAGAAAATGTAATCGAACACTACATACCTATTGGCTGGAAACGAATTACTTAACCCCCCAATGGTGGTTGATTATCTTTCTATGTATAATTTCCCCTGTGATATGGTTTAAGTTCGTTGATAAAAAGAGAATTACTGAAATTACTTTATTTGGTTTGTTTTATGGTATCACCGCCATAATTCTTGATGCCATTGGCAGTTTTAATTTGGCTTGGTTTTATCCATATCGTCTTACTCCTTTTTTATACCCAGAATTATATCCTTACGATATTTGTGTGGTAATCATTCCTTTTATGTTTGCTTTCCAAAGATGGAGGAATGATTTGAAAAAATTTACTTTTTTTACACTCTTTCTTTCTGCTGGTCTTTCCTTTTTAGCTGAACCATTTATGGAATGGATAAAAATATATAGGGAAGTGTCGTGGAAAAACATCTATTCTTTCCCTATCTATTGGATAGTAGGAAACATCTGTTGGTTAATCATTACAAAATTTAAAAAGTTGGAACAAAGACAATACTAATCGTTTATAACTCAAAAAATTATTATTAAGAGTGTTAATCGTTTTGTTACACTTATATCGTTTCAATAAAAACACATTTACTGCTGAATCTAAAGTTCAAAGAAGAAAAAGCTGTCTGCATGACAGCTTTGATCTACTACTCTTGCTCCTCCTAAAGTTATCGATTTCCTCTTGCTCTAGAGGGAAATTGATTAAAACCAAATTGACTCAGCCGCTCTTTGTTAAATTTAAGTCCCCTTTAATAAAAAACAAAATTTGAGATAAACCCCTCATTCCCAATATTTATATTTATCTGCAATGTTCTCTAAGCTTATTCTTCCACGCTGCATATTTGGCGGACAAGCCTCATTATATTTAGCTATTTTTACGTTTATATCATCAATTAAATCTTTTATTTTGGATTCATCTGTGTTTTGTTCAATCATTTTCAATGTTAAAGCCACTTTCTCCCTTATTTCCTTTTGTAAATTTATCCAAGGAGGTAAATAGCCTGCATTTTTTGCTTGATTTAAAAAATTACTGTATAGATCTCCGCTAAAAAAACTGTTTGGAAATGGTTTCCCGAATCCCGGGTTTTTCCTCACTTCTTCATCCATTTTGGAATCTTTGACAATCTGATCAATAAAATGATGATTGGTTCCCATACGAGACTCCCCTTTCTACTTATTCATGAACTATAGATAAAAGATTAGGATCGATTGATTTTCTTACCAAATGAAAGGAATTAGCCGATAAGGTGTTTTTACGCAATACTCTTTATAGCCTCGTAGTTCTCTTAAAAGCACTTCTTCTTCATTTTTTATTCTGAATAAAATGGTAGGTATGATAAATAGCGAAGGTATAATGGCAAAATAGGACCCAAGTGCAAGTGGCATAAATAATGACATCGTTAGCATCCCTAAGTACATTGGATGGCGAACGATTGAATAAGGACCTGTTGTTATGACATGCTGTTCATTCTCCACTTGTATAACAGTTGAAGCATAACTATTTTCCTTAAAAACTACAAATATAAAAATATATGCTGCAAAAACAATAATGTTTGAAACAATCACAAACCATATCGGTTCATTAGACCAATGCAAACGGAAATCAATGCCAGGCAGAATAAATGCTATATAATAAATTTTAAAAAATGCAGGAGCTTTTTTAGAAGATTTATGATCCCTGACTTTCGTTCGTCTTAATAAAAATTCAGGATTCTTTTTGATAAAATAAACTGTCATGAAAACAGTTATTAAGGAGAAACCGAACCAAAAAACCCAGGCTTTCCAAAACTTGGCCGAGCCTGCGGGGATAAATAAGATAATCCACATCATAATCATTATTATCAACGGAACTAAATACACTTTTAGCTTTGATCTGTTATTCCCCATTTTTATAACCTCTTTTATCTCATATTTATTTTTATCATGATGGATGATAATTTAGATATTTTTGGATAAGATGCTTATGTTTCATTTGAGACGGTGAAAGAACATTCTTTGCCATCTCATTAAATATGTTTTCATTGGTTTTTCCAAATCCAGTTTTGTCCTGTAACATTTCTTTTAGAAAAGGCACACTCTTTATAAATGCGGCACCTTCTCTTGCCAGAATTTCAATTTCAGGGTCATCTTCAGACATTTGTTTCAATCTGGAAAGACGTCTGCCAAATTCAAGAGCTGTTTTAAATTGTTCGGGATGTGATTGAAAGTACTCTGCCATTAATTGGAATTTTTCTTGGTAATCTTCTCCCCAGTTAAAATCTTCGATAATACCAAAAATATTGCGTCGTTGATCAAAGAGTTCAGGATCTGTACTATAATTTTGAATTTGCCCTGATGCCAATATTTTTGTAACCATTTGAAATAATTCAGACTCAAAAATAGCTTCTTCAAGCTGTACTGTTTGTTGACTTAGTAATCCTTCTATCTTCGATAATTGCTCTTCTATCGTCTTTTTCTCTTTTAAAAGCTCAGTTTGCAATGACTGCAGTACTTCTCTCAAGGATCTGCGGCTTTGTGTATTCCCTAATATTTCCTTTATTTGTTTCAAGTCCAGCCCTAATTGTTTTAAGTGTTTGATCATTCTCATCCGGGCAAGTTCTTCTGCTCCATACAAACGATAACCATTTGACGAGCGCTCTGGTTCATGCAATAAGCCAATTTTATGATAGTACAGGACTGTCTTTAATGTGCTCCCTGTTAATTTGACAAAATCACTGATTTTAATTTGATTATTCATGTATATCCCCCTCGATTTCATTGTAAACCCTACCCTAAGGGTTGAGTCAAATAGGTTAAATTACCCAGATTTTTTCAATATTAAAAATGTAATAATGTTGATATATAAATCAAAAAATGTCCTAACCAAACAACTAATATAAATTATTTTTTATTACTTAGATCGTTTAGAAGTAAATAATTTAAACCTTCTTATGTTTAATCTTTCTTATATGACTTTTCTGAGACGTTTCTTGCAATAAGAAACGGGAGCGGCACTACCCTCTTGTTCAATTTAAACCCTCGTTTGTTTAAGCTGCATCTGCCTCTCTCCAGTATTTATTGCGTAAATTTATACTATTTATAATCATTAATTATTAATAAACATTATTACAATAGTTATAAATTTTTGAATATTCCGTGAATGTTATGCGAAAATATCTATATTATGTTAAAAAAACGATAGAATAGGTATATGGGAGGAACACATCCAAATTGAACCATAATTTCCAACACAGCTTCCATGTTGAATGGAAGTTTTTTATTTTCTTGAATGTAATATCACAAGCAAATTTAAATTATTAGAATAATTTTAAAAACCCTCCAACATCCAAATCGTATATAACGAGCAATTATTTTTAATTGCTAGTTTATAAATTTATTAAACAAGGAGGACTGTAAAAAGAACGGATAGAGGTTTCAATAAAAGGAGGTCATTCTACCGATATCTAGTTATTAAAAAAATCTTAATAAGGTGGTGTATACATGCGAGGAAAAAACTTTGATTATAAAAAGTGTCTTCATGATAAATCAAAGGTAAGTTTACAAAAAAAGGCAGTGAGAATTTTGCTAGCCATTCACCTTGCTGCGGTCCCATTTTCCTACACCTTTGATGGAAATTTACACCTTATTGAATCTACTGCTGAAGCTGCAACTGTCGCTGTATTAGGGGATACGCACCTAACTACTACATACCAAGATGGAAAGTTCATATTAACCGGTACGGGTGCTGAACTGCTTGGTGTTGATTTGCTAAAAGGATATTGCGCTCTTTTCAAGTTACCGGATGAATTAGGAAATATCTTAAATAATGAAAATATTGATAATGCTGTTTCCTTGTCGTATAGAATTCCCTATTTAGGATTATTGGGTGTCCATCTTGATAATTCAGGAACTATTAGTGGGCAGGACTTAGCAATGAACCCAGCCAACAATACAATTGGTGCTGCCATTCCAAACTTACTCGGACTTGATGTCGGAGCAACTGCTGAATTTATACTGACAATTGATTTAGCAATGTTAGGGATTATGGCATTGCCCCCTGCAGGTGATCAATCACTTGATTCTAGATTTTTCGTTTCCGATTCATTGCTCAATATTGATGTAATAAATGATCCAAGTGCTGCATCGGGTTACCCAACTGATTTAGAGTCAGATTCGGATGCCGATGCCGA
>CAZAEW010000028.1:8375-46909 GCA_964484065.1 uncultured Bacillus sp. | reverse complement strand
TTCGTCCTGAGCCAGGATCAAACTCTCCAATAAAGAGTATGAGTTAGCTCATAAATGTTACGTTGGCTAGTCAAGATAACTTGACTATGTTTTTATTGTTGACGTTTTTGTTTGTTTAGTTTTCAAAGATCAAGGTTACTACCCGCGTCGCTCAGAAGCGACTTTCTTAATATAACATTTCAAGTTGTTAATGTCAACAACTTTTTTAAAAAACCAATCCGTCACTTACGAAGCATTTGAAGAATGTTTCGCAGCGACGTTTAATAATATATCAATTATTTAAAGCAAGGTCAATACTTTTTTATAAGTTTTTTTCCTTCACTTTATAATATCGATGGTAGACCCCTTGACCCTTGGTTTCAACCTTTACGACTTCTATTAAATGTTTTTCAATTAAATACTCAAGCAATACTCCCAAGTCAACGGAATATGGAATTAATTCCTCTTCTGCCGTCATTTCATTAAACGACCAGATCTCTTTACCGCTAAGCACGTCCAATAAATGTGCGGCACCGATCTGTGTTCTTGAATGGATTAAAAATTCACTGGCCAAGAACAGCAATCCCAGCCTATCTTGAAGCGTTTCCTCGCTGTTTACCAATTCCTCGTACAATTTAAAAACCTCTGGTTCAATCTGCTTTATTTGGTGCCAAACGGTTAATTCGGGATGAAGCCCATTCTCAATAACCGCCAGCCTTGCCAAATGATGCAGGGAATGGACGACACTATTGTAAGCATCTAAAAACTGTTTTGACTCAAATAACGCCTTTCCATCCGTATATCGACGAATTAATTTTGCAAATTCTATACCCATTTTAAGTTTGCGGCCGTAAAACGGAAATTCACGCAGTTCCTTTTTTAAATTAACGATATACTCATTCCGGTCAAATAAAACATTCGAGTTTTCCAGCCATTCAAAGATTTTTCGATTCGATCCTAACAACATCCATTCTTTGAGCTGCTTCTCATCAATGATATGCATTGCTGCTGTTTTATCACCATAAACATAATGCTTTGTAAAGACTTGCTGCTCCGCATCTTTCACTATAATTAACAAAATGACATCAAATGAATCGGTAAGATGTTTTGAATTCTGTCTTTTTTCGACTACCAAAACACCGAGCGTATTCGTTTGACTGGCTCTCTCTTGATAAATAGGTCGAAGAATATCCTCCATTTTCTTTCCTCCATTTTTTCCAATAGGACTATAATTTCGACAACGGCTGAAAAACTCCTTCTTCATTTCAAGACAAATTTCGACATTGGCCTATAATCGATTTTTCTATCCCTTCAAATATGGTATAGTTTCCCTAGGAGGGGATTTTATGGCAAAATATTCTAGTAAAATAAATAAAATCCGCAGCATAGCACTTGGTCTTATTTTTGCAGGCTTTATTATCATGTATGGCGGTATCTACTTTCATAGCCATCCGGTAATCATGACTGTTTTAATGCTTTTTGGATTTCTTTTTATCATTGCCAGTACAGTCGTCTATTTTTGGATCGGAATGTTATCCACTAAAGCGGTACAAGTAGTATGCCCCAATTGCGGAAAACAGACAAAAATGCTCGGCAGAGTGGATATGTGCATGTATTGCCGTGAACCTCTAACACTTGATCCGCTCCTGGAAGGTAAAGATTTTGATGAGAAATATAATAAAAGAAACCCGCCGATTGGCAAGTCTTAAAGGCGAAGACAGAGGCGCATTTGACCAGATATATGCCTATTAGCAAAAAATTTACAAGCAAAAAGCTATCTCAACATTTGAGATAGCTTTTAATTTTTACTATTAATGAATTTCTTTTTCTGCGCATTCCGGACAAAGCCCATATACTTCCATTCTATGGAATCCAACTTTAAAACCGGTAACATGCTGAGCCAAATTTTCAACTTCATCAAGGCCTGGATAATAGAAATCAACAATTTTTCCGCATTTTTCACAAATGACATGGTAATGGTCCGTTGTGACAAAATCAAACCGGCTCGAAGCGTCTCCGTATGTTAGTTCTTTCACCAAACCTACTTCACGAAATACCCGTAAATTATTGTAAACTGTTGCCACACTCATATTCGGGAATTTTCCCTCAAGTGATTTATAAATCTCATCTGCAGTAGGGTGTGACATTGAGTTTATTAAATATTCAAGTATCGCATGACGTTGTGGAGTGATTCGCACTCCTGTTTCCTTTAAGGTATCCAGCGCTTCTTTTAAGTGATTGTGCGTCACCGCCATGCACCTCTTTTCCGAAAAATATTATTAGATTATAATTGTTATAATTAGTTTACTAACACCATAGTACTTTTGTCAATATTACAATATCACTAATAGCGAATGATTTGCTAATTAACGGCTCTCATGTAATGTTTTATCCGTAAAATTTAATTTCATGTTCACATACCGTGCAGTAATAAATAATAAGTCAGAAAGCCTGTTTAAATAAGCCAGGACATATGGACTTACTTCACCATCAAGAGTCACTGCACAGCGCTCAGCTCTTCTTGCCGTGGTTCGTGCTGCATGAAAAGCAGCACCGGCTGAATGGCCTCCTGGAAGGATAAAATTAGTCAGCGGAGAAAGCAAGGCATCCCACTCGTCAATTTGTTTTTCGAGTTCCTCAACATCCGCTTGAGAGACAGCCCATTTCACTTCTTTTCCTTTAGGCGTTGCCAGCTCTGCTCCAACATGAAAAAGATTGGTTTGTATTTTATAATATACTAATTCCAGCTCCTCTTTGCCTGGAAAATCAATCCCGTTTAAATAACTAAGGGCCAATCCTATCATTGAGTTGGTTTCGTCGCAAGTTCCATAGGCTTCAACACGGGCATCGTTTTTGGCTACTCTTACCCCTGATATCAGAGAAGTAGTTCCTTTATCCCCTGTTTTAGTATAGATTTTCACGTTGCACATCCCCTCCTTCAAAAAATTTCGCATTCATAATTTATCTTATTTAGTTTTTTATTTAAAATATGGGAAATTTATATAAAAATAACTAAAATAATTTAAAATCTTTCTTATATCATAACATTTATCAGGTGATTTTTAAAATTATCGATTTGGGAAAAATTCAGAAGTTATCGCAAAAAAAAATAAGGGTCGTATTGACCCTTCAAATTTTATCTGAGGAGGTATGCCCTAATATAAGATATGCAAACCTTGTTTTCGTGCATTGGACAAATGCCTTTATTGCGTAAAATAGGCTGCCATTACGACAGTTTTTCACGAATGAACTCAAGCGCCTCTTCTACATGTCCCTTTACTTTTACCTTCCGCCATTCCTTGGCAATTTTTCCGTGCGAATCAATGACAAATGTGCTTCTTTCAATTCCCATGTATTCCTTGCCAAAATTCTTTTTCAACTTCCAAACCTCGTATGCTTCCGCCGCTTTATGTTCTGTATCCGCAAGCAGCAAGAAAGGAAGGCCGTATTTATCAATAAATTTGACATGGCGGTCTGCCGGGTCAGGACTGACGCCAATGATAACCGTATTTAGCGATTCAAAAGTTTTATGCTGATCACGAAAATCACACGCTTCGGTTGTACACCCCGGTGTCATATCCTTTGGATAAAAGTAGAGGACAATATTTTTACCGCGAAAATCGGATAAACCAACGTTCTCCCCGGTATTTGCCGTTAATGTAAAATTGGGCGCAAGCATTCCAGTTTCAACTGTCATATTTTCCACTTCCCATCTTCATTGATATATCTAGACTATCCAATTTTTTCATTTAAAACAACTAATTAACATGTTCTCTGTCAATTACCGCCCGCGCAACAAAAGCTGCCGGGAGCGTGTATCCAATTAAGGCTTCAAAAACGGTTAAAATCCGGCCGGCCCCTTGCGGAATGACATCACCGTGGCCGACAGAAAATAAAGTCATCGCGCTAAAATAAAAGCAGGTTTCAAATAGATTTTCATTTCTCGAAGGAGCCGTTTCCAATAGGAGCGGCCTTCCGGAAATCGCAAACAGCATGTAAATAATCCCAAACCCAACAACAACCGTCACATAGACATAGCCAATGGAAAGAAATGTTTCCAGCGAGACAAATTTCCCCTTCATTCTATATGGAAGAAACAACGTTCTTAAGCTCATAAAAATACAAAAGACCACAAGGAAAAGCAAAAGATAAAACATAGACACACCTCTTTTTAGTTAAACCCGCTTAGTCTATGTCTATGCTTGCTTGTACAAATTAATATCAAAATACACTGCAAAACGAGGGCTTGTGCTTTTCTAGTTCCCTGCCCCGCGGTATTTTTTTACCCCCTGATTCCAAACGAAAACAGAGATAACAAAAAAGGCGATTCCCATAACCGGTGTCAGAAAGGCATATCCGAACCATTCTTTTTTTCCAAGAAAGTAAGCGGCCGGATAAACACCGACAAAGGCAAACGGCAAAATCCAAGTTAAAACGAAGCGGATAATACGGTTATAGATATCAACCGGATACCGCCCGTAATTGCTGATATTGTACATCATCGGCATAATCGATGTTCTTGCGTCCGCCCAAAAGCTGATGCAGGCGATCATCACGAAAACACCGCCATAAATCAGAGCGCCTCCGACCACAAAAATAATAAATAAAAACGGATCAAACCAAGCCATTTTCAGTCCCAACCGACTGCCGGAATAAAACATGACTGCTAATCCCGTAACCGCCCCCAGCAATGATTCCAATTCCATCCGTTCCAGAATGATTTGAAAAAGGCTGTGAATCGGCCTTGTCAAAATCCGGTCAAGCTCTCCTTTTACAATATAACGCTCATTAAAATCCCATATATTAAAAAACGAGGAAAACACGGCAAAAGGAACAAGAAAAAAGCCATAAATAAAAATAATTTGGTCCTGGTTCCAGCCATGCAATAAACTGGTATGGCCAAAAACAACTAAAATAAAAATTAAATTGACTGCCTGTGAAAACAAATCGGAGAAGAATTCCACAAATAAATCAGCCCTATATTGAAACCGTGTCTTTAAATACTGTGCCATATATTGAAAAAACATCGAAAGGTAAAACATGTGTTAACCCCCTTGAATAACCAGCTGCTTTTTCGCCAGCACCCATAGGATTTGAATGGGCAAAAGCAGCACAACAACCCAGGCAAATTGCTGTAATAACGCCATTAAAGCTTGATGATGAGTAAACCCGTTCGTAAATATCATGCTTGGTACATAGCTGATACCTTGGAAAGGGAGATATTTCATAATCATCTGTGCCCAGCCGGGAAAGAAATTGATCGGCAAAAGCAATCCAGAAAACAAATCAATGATAACCCGTTTTGCGCGTATAAGCCCGGAGTTATTAAATAAGAAGAAAGTGGTGATTCCTGTAAGGATATTAAGCTCCGTGTTGATGAAAAAACTTAAAAGCGTCGAGATTCCAAACTGTCCCCATAAAGACAGATCCCAAGTGAATTTAACCGGGAAGATGAAGGATACAATAATAAGGCCCGGCACCGAAAATAGGAACAGACGGAAAATCCCTTCACCGAGAGCCTGCATCGTTTTCATTCCCAGGTAACTGTATGGCCTGATTAATTCCACCGCTACTTTCCCTTCCATAATCTCCTGAGCCATTTCACGGTCAATATTATTAAAATAAAAGGCCCGTGCCATCCACGCGATCGCCACATAAGTGGTCATTTGCAGGACAGAAAGTCCTTGAATATGCTGTTTCCCGCCATAAATGGCTTCCCATAAAAAATAATACGCGCCAATGTTAATGCTATAGATAAGAATTCCCGTATAATAGTTGGTACGGTAGGCAAGCATCATTAAAAACCGGATTCTGATCATTTCAAGATATTTATCCACGCTGCATACCTCCCTTATACCGAGCCCTTCTCATATATATTGCGGATGATCTCTTCGGTGGAAATTTCATTAATCTTGATATCTTTGATTTTATTTTTTTCCACTACCTTCGCTATGATTTGCGAAATAAGCTCATCTTCATTGTCAACGAGCGCCGTAAACACCGGCTCTTTTTCATCCTGTTCCCATTTTACCGGAATACCCGCCGTTAAAGACTGCAAAGTACTCAGTTCAACATTTTCCAAAAACTGAAATTGCAGCTCTTTTCCATCCGCCCAGCGGTCCTTTAGCTGCGCCAGCGCTCCGTCATAAATGATTTTCCCTTCATCAAGCATGATGACGCGTTCACACAATGCTTCAATATCAGAAAGATCGTGTGTTGTCAGTAAAATCGTCGTATTATACTTTTCATTGATTTCCTTTAAAAATTCCCGAATCTTTAATTTTACCAACACGTCCAGCCCGATTGTCGGTTCATCCAAAAACAATAAGGGCGGATTGTGGATGAGTGCCGCAGCAAGCTCGCACCGCATTCTCTGTCCAAGTGAAAGCTTGCGTACCGGTTTATCCAGCAGCGGCTCAATATCGAGCGTTTTGATGACATGGTCCATATGTTCGTTATAATGGGCATCCGATACTTTGTAGACTTTTTTAAGAAGCCGGAACGATTCCTGAACGGCAATATCCCACCATAATTGCGAGCGCTGCCCAAATACAACACCAATGGTCCGGACAAACCTCTCTCTTTCCTTATGCGGATTCATCCCGTTGACGACAATTTTCCCAGCTGTCGGTGTTAGGATGCCCGTCAGCATTTTAATCGTGGTCGATTTTCCAGCACCATTTTCACCGATATAACCGACCATTTCTCCTTGTCTTACTGAAAAACTGATATCATTCACAGCCGGGACAATTTTATAATTCCGGGTAAACAGGTCGCGAAATGCTCCTTTTAACCCAGATCTGCTCGAATAAGCATGAAACTCTTTCCGTAAATTTTGTACTTCTATTGCATTATCCATCGTTATTCCCCCTGGTGATTTACCCTAAAAAATTAGTTTATCTAAATTTTTTCACGAAAACAACTATGACGTTAATTATGAAACTGGGAGATTATCAAAATAAATCAGCAAAAAAATCTTTAATAAGTGATAGAATAGGTAAGGATTGAAAAGAAGGGGGATTCTTAAATGGAATTTACTAATTCTGAACGGTTACATAAGGAAGCATTAGAACATATTGTCGGCGGGGTAAACAGTCCATCCCGATCTTATAAAGCAGTCGGCGGCGGCGCACCTGTGGTGATGGAACGCGGACAAGGAGCCTATTTTTGGGATGTTGACGGCAACAAATATATCGATTATCTTGCGGCTTATGGGCCAATTATTACCGGCCATGCCCATCCTCATATTACTGAAGCGATCAAAAAGGCGGCGGAAACCGGGGTTCTTTACGGTACACCCACCCCTCATGAAATAAAGCTGGCGAAAATGTTAAAGGAAGCTATCCCTTCTATGGACAAAGTTCGTTTTGTCAACTCAGGAACAGAAGCGGTCATGACAACGATCCGTGTCGCCAGAGCCTATACAGGCCGGGATAAAATTATGAAATTTGCCGGCTGCTACCACGGTCACTCTGATTTGGTTCTTGTTGCCGCTGGTTCAGGACCATCTACGCTCGGAACACCTGATTCAGCCGGGGTGCCTAAAAGCATCGCCCAAGAAGTTATCACTGTACCATTTAATGATATTGAGCCATTTAAGGAAGCGTTAGAAAAATGGGGAGATCAGGTTGCTGGTGTATTAGTGGAACCGATTGTCGGCAACTTCGGTATCGTTGAGCCAAAACCGGGCTTTTTAGAGCAGGTTAATGAGCTGGCCCATGCTGCTGGCGCACTCGTTATTTACGACGAAGTCATCACTGCTTTCCGGTTTATGTATGGCGGCGCTCAAAACTTACTTGGAGTTACACCGGATTTAACAGCTTTAGGAAAAATTATCGGCGGCGGGCTGCCAATTGGGGCATACGGCGGCCGCAAAGAAATAATGGAAAAAGTTGCTCCGCTTGGTCCTGCCTATCAAGCCGGAACAATGGCTGGAAATCCGGCATCCATGCTTTCCGGGATTGCCTGCCTTGAGGTTTTAAAACAAGATGGCTTTTATGAGTATCTCGATGAGCTCGGTGCGATGCTTGAGGAAGGAATCCTTGAGGCGGCTGAAAAGAATGGCATTGACATTACGATTAACCGGCTTAAAGGTGCATTGACCGTTTACTTTACAAAAGAAAAAATTGAAAATTACCATCAAGCAGAAAATACCGATGGGGAACTGTTTGGTAAGTTCTTCAAACTTATGCTTCATCAAGGCATTAACCTGGCTCCATCGAAATATGAAGCTTGGTTCCTAACCATTGCGCATACAAAAGAGGACGTCACTGCGACAATTGACGCCGTAAATCATGCATTTTCTTCACTAACAGCCGAATAAATATTCATTTTTTATGCAAAGGGGGACAAGATTCGATCCTCCTTTTATTTCCATTCTAGCTTGAAAACGATTTCATTTTCTCATTTTTTTCTTGTTATCTACAATATTTGTCGAATTTCCATATCCATGAAATTGTATATTTATTTGATTTCTGAATATTTATATGATACTATTAATTTGTTGTTCTATTTCTAATTTTCTTTAATTCATTGTTCTAACTAATTGTAAATTTTTTCCAAAAATAAATATTATCTAGTTTAGGAGGTGAAGCGGCTTTAGAGGATAACCCGATGAAGCCACAGCCTAATGAAACAAACCTGGAACCCTTCTTTATTTAAAGAATTCCACAAAGATGAGCATGATGCATGCGGAATAGTCGCTTGCCTTGAGAAAAGCAACCAGCCGACAAGAAAAAATATTTTCGACTGTATTGAAGCACTTGTGGGAATGAACCACCGTGCCGGCTTTATCAATGGCGAAGGTGATGGAGTAGGAATTCATACCGACATTCCTCGGGCACTATGGAAAGAAAAATTAACAAATGCGGGTGTAGACAGTGCACTGGCAGACAAAGAAGAATTTGTTGTCGGTCACGTTTTTGTAAGCCGCAAAGCTGATTGGGCTGCCGTTAAAAATGAGTTGATTCAAAAACTGGAACAAGCCGGGTTAAATCTTATCTTTGAAACGGATAAAGTGACAAATGAATCTGCCCTTGGACCGATCGCTATTTCTGAAAATCCTGTATTCTGGCAATTCGCTTGCCTAGCTGATAAAAAAGGACAGGAATTAACTAAGCTTCTCTTTGAAACACTCATTGATTTTGAAGCAAATGATGATATCCATGTTGCTTCATTAAGTCAAAATCATGTGGTCTATAAAGTAATGGGTGCCGGGGATATTCTTCCTCGTTACTACCAAGATTTAGCAAACCCGCTGGTTGCTTCAACCATGACCCTTGGCCATAATCGCTACTCTACGAACACACTTTCAAGCTTTTTCCGTGTACAGCCTTTTGGCGTACTTGGACATAATGGTGAAATCAACACGATTGAAAAACTCCGCGATGAAGCAAGAATGATTGGCATACCGCTCGTCAAAGGCGGCAGTGACTCTCAAGACTTGAGCAGAACTATGGAAACATTAATCTGCAGGGACGGATACTCTTTATTTGAGGTAATGGATCTATTGTTCCCGCCGATTGTGAATGAAATCAAAGCATATCCAGAGCATCTCCAAGATCTTTATACGTATATTCGTGAAGCTTGGGGACATTATGCACAGGGTCCAGCAGGCATTATCTCAAGATATGGCGATGAAGCTGTATTCAGCGTTGATGCACTCGGACTTCGCCCGCTTTGGATGCTTGAAACTGAAAGCTCATATATGTTTTCTTCAGAACCGGGAATTATTCCTTCTACTGAATATGTTAACGAGCCTAAGCCGCTTGCACCTGGTGAAAAAGTCGGCTTCAAATGGCAGGGTGACAGCTTAGCTGTTTTCGGACAAAAAGAATATCAAGAAGAAGTTTTCAACCGCTACTATAAGCGTTTAAGCTTCCAAAATTCCCGGAAACGCCTGACTCATCCGCCAATGGAAAAAACGATTACAATGAATTATCCGGATAAAATCCATAATGGACAATATTCAGCATTTGGCTGGGAAAAAGACCATATTCAATTTATTGAACAAATGGCCGAAAAAGGTGTTGAACCAATCCGTTCGTTAGGACACGATGCACCGCTGGCTGCTCTTAATCCTGAACGGAAAAACATCGCAGATTTTATTAAGGAAAGCGTTGCGGTTGTAACCAACCCGGCAATTGACCGTGACCGCGAGACAGAGCATTTCTCAACTCGCATTATTGTTGGTAAGCGCCCATCCTTAACGGAGCATGAAGAAATCAGCGCTATCCTCGAACTTGGCTCTCCGATTCTTTTAGAAGGTAAAGCCGGGTTCAGCATTTCAGAGGATATCGATCAGCCTACCTTTGACCAAGTAGTTAAATACTATCAAGATCAAAAACTGGCAGTCTTTTTATCAACTACTTTTGCAAAAGAAGAAAAAATGGACGCAGCCCTGCAAAGACTTGCTGATGAAGCCGTTCAAGCAGTAGTTGCCGGCAAAACGCTCATTATTCTTGATGATGCAAATGCGCACCAGGAAAACTCTTACTGGATCGATCCGCATCTAGCTGTTTCTGCTGTCGACCAAGCGCTCGTAAAAGCTGAATTAAGAAGAAATTGTTCTTTAGTATTGCGCTCTGCAGCGATTCGTTCCCTGCATGACATTGTTACTGTAATCGGTTTGGGAGCAGATTTAGTTTCCCCATACTATATGTTCATGACAGTAATGAATGAAAACAATACGAAGCCGCTTGTAAACTTGTACAGCGCCCTTATTAAAGGCCTTGAGAAAGTTATCTCTACAATCGGAATTCATGAGCTGCGCGGATATGGCCGTTTATTCTCGGCAATTGGATTAAACAGCAAAGTTGCTGAAGTTTTAAATATTGTTAACTTCTTTGGCTCTGATGAGCTTGAATATGATTTTGAAGCGCTTGAAAAAGATGCTTTTGCCAGAGTAGAAGCTTATCATAATGAAAGCGCAAGAGTCGGCAAAACCTTCCATGTATTCCCAAGAATTTGGAAATCCATTGGTGAAGTGGCCGCAACCGGTGATTATAGCGTTTATCGTGATAAGATCAGTGAGCAAGAACAGCAAAATCCGACTACAATTCGCCACTTGACCAGCTTAAAAGCAACTGATGAAACGGTTTCTCCGGAAGATGTAGATATTACTGTCGGTGAACATAGCCTGCCGTTTTTGATTTCTTCGATGTCATTCGGTTCGCAAAACGAAACTGCTTTCCGTGCTTACGCTGAAGGGGCTGACCGCTTAAACATGGTTAGCTTGAACGGTGAAGGCGGAGAAATTAAAGATATGCTTGGCAAATATCCAAGAACCAGAGGACAGCAGATTGCATCAGGACGCTTTGGTGTAAATGCTGAACTGTTAAACTCTTCTAATCTCTTGGAAATCAAGATCGGGCAAGGGGCTAAGCCTGGTGAAGGCGGACACCTGCCTGGTTCTAAAGTAACAGCAAAAGTTGCGGCAGCACGTAATGCAACGCTTGGTTCCGATTTAATTTCGCCATCAAACAACCATGATATTTACTCAATCGAGGACCTTGCCCAAATGATCCTTGAATTAAAAACGGCAAACGATAAAGCGAAAGTAGCTGTTAAGGTTCCTGTCGTTCCAAACATTGGTACTATCGCAGTTGGTATTGCTAAAGCCGGAGCCGATATTATTACGCTGAGCGGATTTGACGGCGGTACCGGGGCTGCAAGAATTCATGCCCTTCAGTTCGTTGGTCTTCCAGTTGAAATCGGTGTTAAAGCAGCTCATAATGCCCTTATCGAAAGCGATCTTCGCCATCGCGTGGAAATCTGGGCAGACGGTGGTGTCAAGAGTGCGCTTGATGCACTGAAGCTTATGCTTCTTGGTGCAAACCGCGTTGGTTTTGGTACACTTGCGATGCTTTCCATCGGCTGTACAACTTGCCGCGGCTGTCATTTAGACACTTGCCATGTTGGTATTGCCACTCAAATCGATTCTGAAGCACAAGCAAAAGAACATGGTTTGCGCCGCTTCGTACCGCGTCAATTTGATGTTGCGGTAAATGGAATTATGAACCTCTTCACTGCATTTGGTCAGGAGTTAAAAACTCTTGCCGGATCGGTTGGAATTAAAAAATTGCAGGATGCCGTTGGCCGTTCTGACTTGTTAGAGCAAGTAAAAGGCGCTCGTCAGCTTGATCTTTCTTTCTTGCTCAAAACGCTTGAAATGGGTAAAGTTACTCCAATTGGAAAACCTGTAACGCTTGAAGACATCCAAATGCAGTTGGCTGCAGGTGCTGAATACCTTGATGCAAGTGTTGAGCAATTAAACACTTCCAGAGAGTTTGACAGTGTAACTTCCGACCAAAGAGTATTGGGAAGCCGAGTTTCCTGCCATCGTGTTCGCGGCAGATTAGACGGTTCATACCGCCAGCTTCCAAGCATTCATTTAGACTATAAAGATGGCTCTATTCCAGGAAACGGTTTAGGCGCTTACAACAGTGAAGGTATTGAAATTACTGTTAATGGCGGCGGCCAGGATGGCGTTGGTAAAACATCATTTGGCGGAACCATTAAAATTCTTAAGTCTAAAGGAAAAAATGGCGAATACTATAACGGTTCTGTCGGTAAAGGATTTGGCTATGGAGCACAAAAAGGCTTGCTTGTTGCTCAAGGAAATGCCGATGCTCGTGCCGGAATCCGTCTGTCTGGTGCCGATATCATTATTGGCGGCTTGGTGAAACAACCGATTCCGAAAAAGGAACATGGTAATATTGGTCAAAATTCAAATATCAAAGGTTTTGCCTTCGAATATATGACGAACGGACGCGGTCTCGTCCTAGGTGACCCAGGTCCATGGTCTTGTGCAGGTATGACCGGCGGTGTCGTTTATATCCGCCATCAGCCTGAAATGGGCTTAACAAAAGAAGCCATTCAGCGCAGGATTGCTAAAGGTGCTAAAGTCTATTTACAAGATTTAACTGTAAAAGGTAAACAAGATGTTCAAGAGTTATTAGGCAAGTACATCGCCCTTCTTGAAGAAGACGGTCAGCTTGATGAAGCTAATACACTAAAAGCTTTATTAGATAATCTTGAAGAGAATTTTGTACAAATTTCTCCAGTAAAAGAACAAGCAGATCCTTCTGTATCTACTGAGTGATCTATGTATGTTAAAAAGCAGCCGGTTTTTACCGGCTGCTTTTTGCTGTTTGGTGAAGCTGTTTCCTCATTAGGCTTTGTGAAAGGTGTTTCCTCGTTCATCCGGGAGATATCGTCGTTCATCGGCCTTATGAACGACGTTCTCCCTTCTTGTCCTGGCAATATCGTCGTTCATCGACCTTATGAACGACGTTCTCCCTTCTTGTCCTGGCAATATCGTCGTTCATCGACCTTATGAACGACGTTTTCCCTTCTTGTTCCGGAAATATCGTCGTTCATCGACCTTATGAACGACGTTTTCCCTTCTTGTCCACGCAATATCGTCGTTCATCGGCCTCATGAACGACGTTTTCCCTTCTTGTCTTGGCAATATCGTCGTTCATCGACCTTATGAACGACGTTTTCCCTTCTTGTCTTGGCAATATCGTCGTTCATCAACCTTATGAACGACGTTTTTCCTTC
This sequence comes from uncultured Bacillus sp., assembly GCA_964484065.1. Lineage (GTDB taxonomy): Bacteria > Bacillota > Bacilli > Bacillales > Cytobacillaceae > JAEVLT01. The sequence goes on along the minus strand of CAZAEW010000028.1, from coordinate 33,367 downwards.
TTGTCCTGGCAATATCGTCGTTCATCACGCAAAAAAACCGATCCAGTTCTCAAACTGCATCGGTTTCTTTTTGTTCCAATTGCTGGATTTGAAATAATTTATAGTAATTTCCCCGCCTCGCCATTAACTCATCATGTGTACCAACTTCTGTGATGCTGCCATTTTCAATCAAAACAATTCGGTCAGCGTGTGTGATTGTTGATAAACGGTGAGCAACCACAAAAGTGGTCCGGTCCTTCGCAAGCACATCCAGTGCTTCCTGAATCAAATGCTCACTCTCCAAATCCAAGGCTGACGTTGCTTCATCCAAAATTATCAATGGCGGATTTTTCAAAAACACTCTGGCAATCGCGACCCGCTGTTTTTGTCCTCCGGAAAGCTTCACTCCCCGTTCGCCAACCCTCGTATCATATCCCTTTGGAAGATTTGTAATAAATTCGTGGGCATTCGCTGCCTTTGCCGCTTGAATTACCTCTTCATCAGTGGCATCCGGCTTTCCAAGGAGAATATTTTCCTTTACCGATTCACTGAATAAAATGTTGTCCTGAAAAACAACTCCAATTTTATCCCGCAGTGATTGAACTTTCAATTGACGAATATCCACTCCGTCCAAAAGAATTCTTCCCGAAGTGACATCATAAAACCGGGGAATTAAACTAACCAACGTCGACTTTCCTCCGCCGCTCATTCCAACCAGGGCGATCGTTTCGCCCTTTTGGACCTTCAAAGAAATATCTTTTAAAACATGCCCCTCATTTTCCCCGTAAGCAAACTGGACGTTATCAAAGATAATATTCCCGTTCACTTCACTGCAGGTGACAGCATCCGGTGCATCCACAATATCATATTTTTCATCCAGTAATTCAAAAAGGCGGTCCATGGAGGCAAATGACTGGGTAATCGTCGTCGATGAATTTACCAGCCTCCGCAGCGGATTATACAGTTTATCAATATAAGCAAAAAAGGCAACCATTGTACCAAGGGTAAGGCTGTGGTTTATCACAAGATAAGCAGAATAACCGATCACAATTAACGGGGCTATATCCGTAATCGTATTTACCGCCGCAAACGATTTCGCATTCCAGCTTGTGTGCTGCATCGCTTTATCTAAAAAATTCTTATTCTGCCTGGCAAACTGGTTTTGTTCATGTTTTTCGATGGCAAAACTTTTAATAACTGCCATCCCTTGAACCCTTTCATGTAAATAACTTTGTACTTCTGCAAGTGCCTGCGAACGGTTTCTTGTTAGCTTTCTCAATCTGCCAAAAAAGTATTTTACGGAAAAAGCATATAATGGGAACAGTAAAATGGAGATAAGCGTTAGCGAAACACTCATCGAGAACATCATAACAATTGCGATCACGATCGTTGCCATATCCAGCCAGAGGTTCATCAGTCCGGAAATGACAAAGGTTTTCGTCTGCTCCACATCATTGATCATCCTTGAGATAATTTCGCCGGCACGAGTATTTGCATAATATTTAAAACTAAGTTTTTGAATATGACTGTATAATTTATCCCGAATCTCGTAAAGGATTTTATTGGCCGTCCACTGCGCATAATATTGACGATAATATTCAATCGGGGGCCTTAAAATGACAAAAACAATTACCATCGATGCCATAATATATCCAAGCTTGATTATTTTTTCATGCTGCCCGATATTTTGATTTCCAATAATGTCATCGACAACATATTTAATTAATAACGGAATAATCAATGGAATAGAAAATTTAATAAGTCCAATAATAATGGTTGCAAAAATTTGTAATCGGTATGGTTTTACAAATTGAAGATACCTGCGAATACTATTCATTGTTCTCCCTCATCTCTTATTTTCCAAATAAAAACCTGTTGATTGATTAAAATCAACAGGAATCCGTAATGAACGATCCGTTAACCTCGGTAAGTTAAATAGCGTTCATACCAAATATCTATAAAATCCGGTGAAAAAGGACCTTTTCGCTGACGAATCCACCGAATCAGTTTATCAACATTTCGTTTTAAAATTTGGTCAATAACCTCTGGGTATTTCATTTCCCTTCGATGCCGCTCATATTCGTCTTCATCCAACAAATTAAAGGTCATATCTGGAAAAACTTTTATATCCAAATCGTAATCAATGTATTTTAGTGCTTCCCCATCAAAAACAAATGGCGAGCTGATGTTGCAATAATAATAAATACCGTCTTCGCGTATCATTCCAATCACATTAAACCAATACTGAGAATGAAAATAACAAATAGCAGGTTCTCTCGTAATCCATGTCCTTCCATCTGACTCTCTAACAAGCGTTCGATCGTTACCGCCAATGACCAAATTTTGCGTCCCTTTTAGAACGGTTGTTTCATTCCAGATGCGATGGATGTGCCCATTGTGTTTATAACTGTGTATTTGTATAGGTGTACCTTCAGTGGGAACGCCCATGATATTCCCCTACCTTCATTTCCTGATCGCTTTGAAACCATTAAATTGAGTATATTAAACAAAAAAGGTAACAAAGAACAATTCTAATATTTTATATTATTACTATTATAACGGTTATACGCAGAATTTAAAACAAAAGAGCCATTGTTTTCAATGACTCATCGTTGTTTATGCTCTCTTTTTCACGAAATAGTGTTTTTTTGTTACAAGCAGGACGTTATTTCCATCTGACGATAGGATTGGATGACCTCTTCTGTCTGCTTTTCAAACATTTTTTGAATTTCATTTAGCTCTTTTTTCATGCGGCTAATCTCAAATTGAATACTTTCAACTTCTGTTTCCTTTTGCAAACGGTGCAATTCTGCTTCAATTTTTTGACAGCGCTCAAGTTCACCTTGGAGACAAAGCAATTTATCCATGGTAATTATTTGCTCAGAAACTAATCGGCTAAAATTATTCATTTTGCCACCGCCTTGTTTATTAATCTATAATATGTATTCTCGAAGCGATTCAATTCTCCTTTGACTTCTTCTGTAAATAATAAAGAGGTTTTGTCGATGAAAATGAAAAGGCACTCCAAATAAATAGAGTGCCGGGCAATGATGATTAAATTAGATTAGATTAGCTTTGGCTACCGAATTGACCAGCGTTCTGCGCTTTGCGGGCTTCAGATTGTTGGTTCTGCTGCCTTACTTGAGCTGCGTTTGTTTCGCTGGCAAACTCTGTCCCAAATTGGCCTTGGGAAGCTTGACCTGCTCGGGCAGATTGCGCATTTTGCTGTCTTACCCGTTGAACATTCGTCTCGCTGGCAAACTCAGTTCCGAATTGTCCTTGAGCAGCTGATTTGGCAAAATTAGTCCCAGATTGTGCTCTGTTAGGCTGTTTATTGAAATTAACCATTGTTATCACCTCCACGGTCTTTAATGTAACCAAGACCCGCAAAGGATATCCTGTAAGATTATGGCATCTTATTGATTGCGGCAAATTGAATCACGCTTACACGAGCAGCGAGATCCCGCCATCCACAATAATGGTTTGTCCTCTTATCATACTGGATTGGTCTGACAGCAGGAACATAACGCAATTCACCATATCCTCAATTTCGACCATTCTTCCCGCAGGAGTTTTTTCTTTTGCCTCTTGCAGCAATTCATCCCGGTTTGGAAAATGATTCAAAGCTTCCGTATCAATTGCTCCGCCTGAAACCGCATTTACAACAATGCCCTTTGGCGCTAATTCTACTGCCAAATATCTGGTTAATGCTTCAAGAGCGGCCTTTGAGACACCGACAGCTGTATAATTTTTCAGATAACGGATTGAACCAAGCGAACTGATGCTGACAATTTTTCCGCCGCCGTTTTTTTCCATCAGTTTGGCAGCCTCCTGAGCACAAAACAACAATGCCTTGCTGTTAATGTTTAATGTCCAGTCCCAGTGATTTTCCTCAAGTTCCATAATGGGGCGCTGCACCCCTGAAGCAGCATTGTTAACAAACACATCCAAACGTCCAAAAGCTTCCGTAATTTGCGCAAACATATCCTTAATTTTATTCACGTCGCCTACATTGGCTTTAACTACTAATACTTTCCTGCCCAATGCTTCAATTTCCTCGGCCGTTTCCTGTGCTCCCTTTTTGCTTCGTGCATAGTTTAGGACAATATCGTATCCCTCTTTTGCTAAACGAAGGGCAGCCGCTTTCCCAATTCCCCTGCTGCTTCCGGTAATAAGTGCTATTTTTTGTGACATCGAACTATCCCTTTCCTCAATCATCTGGTTATTATTTTATCTTTTTCCATGCATAGTTGACAATTTTAATAAAACAATACTGTATATATCATACTGTGAAAGGAACAGGTGAGAAACATGTACGTTGGGCGTGATATGACAGAGCTTTCCATGCTGCCGCTGTCCAAATGGGATAAAAGCGAATTGGCTTATTTTCATCATTCATTTCAGCAAATTGCCCCTTATTTAAATAGCGAAGGTGTGACCATTCACCGGGAGATTATTGAAGAAATTGAAAACCGCGGCGGCCTCAAACGCGACTCAGCGGACTATACTCATGGCACAAGTACCATTTATGACTAAGACAAAACCCAATCCTTACTCAACCGGATTGGGTTCTTGAAAAAGTCTGCGCATTTTTTGGTGTGACACCGGAAAAGCATAAGCTTCCATTTCTTCTAACGATACCAATCTCCATTCCGGACTTTCCTCCACCGCTGAGGCAAGCCTTCCGGAATGAACACTAATATTCCAAATGAGATGAGAAAAAACATGTTCAATTTGGCCGATTCTTTTTTCAGGAAGGATTTCTAGGCCATATAATTCCTGAAATTGATCCGCTAGCTGTTTTTTGTCATTTTGCAAAGGAATATGAACCTCTACATTTGGAAATTCCCACAGGTTTGCAAGCAAGCCTTTATCCGGACGTTTGTGGATTAATATTTTTCCATTACGGTCTGTTGCAATAATCGCTGCAAGTGAGACTTCCCGCTGTTTTGTTTTCTTTGTTTTTACCGGCAGGTCATTCTCATTGCCTTCATGATATCCATGGCAGTGTTCCCGCACCGGACATAACAGACACGAAGGGGATGTCGGCGTGCAGATTAAAGCCCCCAATTCCATTAATGCTTGATTAAAGCTGGAGGGGTCTTCTTGAGAAATTAACCTTCGGACGGCCGCTTCAAAAACCTTTCGGGTCGATGGCTTGGCAATATCATCCCAAATCGAGAGAATTCGCGAGAGCACTCTCATGACATTTCCATCGACAGCCGGTTCAGGAATCCCGTAGGCAATACTTAAAATGGCACCGGCCGTATAAGGACCGACACCCTTTAAGGATGAAATTCCTTCCGGTGTATTGGGGATCACGCCACCGTATTTTTCCCGGACCTCGCGAACGGCTGATTGTAAATTTCGCGCTCTTGAGTAATAGCCAAGTCCTTCCCATGCTTTGAGAACCTTTTCCTCTTCGGCATCTGCCAAGTGGCCAAGTGTCGGGAATAAATCAAGGAAGCGATTAAAATAGGGAATGACCGTATCAACCCTTGTTTGCTGAAGCATAATTTCCGAAACCCAGACTTTATACGGGTCCCGGTCCTTGCGCCATGGCAGTTCCCTCTGTTCTTGTTTAAACCAAGAAATTAAATCATTTTGAAATCCGCTGATATCTATTTTTTCCAAATTAATATTTTCCATTATTTTTGGGCCTCCAAGTTGTTAAACGTTACCGATTGTGGGAATATAATAATGAGTGCAAGTGTAAAAAGCTTGCAGTACACAAATGAGCTTTGAAAAGCATTTCTCTTCTCAAGCTTAAATTTTTTTATTTTAAAAGGAGGTCCTTACCCTTTGGATACAGGAACTCATGTCGTTATGGGAATTGCCTTAGGGGGCCTTGCAACATTGGATCCTGCAGTGATGAGCAGTCATGTTACCGCCAGCAGTGTCTTGATTGGAACAATTGTTGGTTCTCAGATCCCTGACATCGACACGATCTTAAAGCTGCGTAATAATGCTGTATATATTCGAAATCACCGGGGTGTTACTCATTCTGTTCCTGCTGTTATTTTATGGCCGCTGGTCATTTTAGCTGTTTTATCTCCGTTTTTTCCGGGGGCCAACTTACTTCATCTTTGGCTTTGGACATTTCTGGCTGTGTTTCTGCATGTATTTGTTGATATTTTTAATGCTTATGGGACTCAGGCATTACGGCCATTTACTTCAAAATGGATTGCGCTTGGCGTCATTAACACCTTTGACCCGTTTATTTTCGCCATTCATGTACTTGGTCTATTAATCTGGATTGCCGGAGCGCATCCCGGTTATACTTTCTTGGCAGCCTATACCGTCATTGCCGTCTATTACGTCATTCGGTTTATCGCCCATCGTAAAGTGGAGAGCGAGGTCAAAAAAATAATCCCGGATGCTACAGATATTATTGTCGCACCAACGATGAAGTTTCATCAATGGAGAATTGCTGTCATGAATAAGCATCAGTTTTTCGTCGGCAGGGGTGAAGATAATCACATCCGCATTTTGGACCAATTTAACCGCGTTCCGGTGCCGGATACACCTGTTTTAGAAGCCGCAAAAAAAGATAAAAACTTATCGGCCTTTTTATCCTTTTCCCCTGTTTACAGGTGGGAAGTGGATGAATACGATGACAGCTATGAAGTCCGTTTTATTGACTTACGATACCGAAGCAACAACCGCTATCCCTTTGTAGCCGTTGTTCAATTGGACCAAGATTTGCAGATTATCAACTCCTATACCGGATGGATCTTCAGCGAAGAAAAATTGCGTAAAAAATTAGATGTTCTTCCGTCATAAGAAAATAGAAAAGCGGTGACAAGTTCCGTCATCGCTTTTTTTAATGGAGATAATATTTTTCTTGGGCTAAGTATTCATGATATCTTGGGTTTTGAACAGCAAACTCATGCAGCCCTTCCCCGTATTGCTGAATCCATTTCTTAACCACTCTTTCTGTTGTTTCAAGTCCCTGATACGGTTTTCCTGCTTGAGCATTTGTGATCTCAAAATCCTCCCAAAGCAGTTCCACCCAGATGCTTGCCTGTGCGTATGACAAGTAATCGTTTTTATCCAATAACAGTTTTGTTAATCGTTGTTGGTAATCGTTCAAAAATACCACCCCATAACAATTTTTTACAACATATTCAACAACTTATTTTCAAATACTATCATTACGTGAGAAGCAATCACGGATTTGCTCTTCATGCTTTCTCATCCTATAAATGGAGGGACAAAAATGAGAAATAAAGCCGCAAACTTTCCAAATCAAAATAATAATAAATTTGAGGGTGAACCCCGTGCAAAAGCGGAATTTGCCTCCAAACGGGCAGACGGTACCACCAATACCCATCCGCAGGAGAGGATGCGCGCCTCCGGAGAACGGGAAAAAGATTCGATGGGTTTATTCTAACTTTTCACTTAAAACCAGAGATTATTTCTCTGGTTTTAACATTGAAATCGGCAGTGCTTCCTCTTTGCCATTGCCATTTAGCCGGTAACCCCAAGCAAACACTCCGTTAAGGTAATCTATTTTGAAAAATGAACCGGGATCTCCTTCAATTTCATATACGTCCCCGGGTTTAAAGATTTCAGGATTTAATAGGTATGCTTTTGCCATCACAGCTTTTCGTTCAAGAACAGCAAATTCATTGACCATTCCCAATTGTTCAGCTTTTCTTGCCTTATCGAGCAGCATTGATATTTCTTGCCTTAATTCATGTTCACTCATTTGGCTGTATCGCTTTTCTAGCTGCATATACACACCTCCACCATATTAAATGTATTAACTTTAGTATAGTGAATATTGTCAGATAATGAAAGAAATAAACATCAGAATTTGTCATAATCATGAGAAAAGCGGAAGTGCCTTCAGAACAAGCGCAGCTTGTTCTTGCGATGCTTATTCATAGTAGCATCCCTTAGTGCTCAGCCCCGATGGTTATTTGACCCTGAGAGGCTAGGCTCTCCTCGAAAAAGCTAATGCTTTTCCTTCGTGCGTTGCTTCTCTTCCGAAGCTTATTCTTGTGAAGCTGGACCATTCTCAAAGTCCAAACTTTTATACTTTCTTTGCTTATTAAAAAAATCACGATTTATCTAATTCCTCTTTTAGCCGTGATACGTATTCCTCGATAACATCGAACGTAAACCCTTTGCGATATAGTGCCTGTTTCATTTTCTGATCAAATTCAAATCCATTTAAATGGCTGTATTTGCGGCAAAGCTTCTCCCCCTGATACCGGATCGCCTCGAACTGATCCTCCGTTTTGCCGTCCTGTGCCGCTTCGGAAACGGCCAAGTTAATCACATCAAAAGGATATCCTTTCCGCACCAACAGACTTTCAAGCTTTTGTTTCAGCGCTTTACTGGATTCTTTTGTATTTTTTTGCAAAAACTTTTGACATAGTTTTGCTGCCTTTTCCAGCTGCTGCTCAAGTGAAAATTCCTGTAAAGACATCTCAATGAAATTCTTGTCAATTCCTCTTTCCCTTAGCTCCATTCTAATTAAGTCCGGACCTTTATCCGTTGTATTCATTTGAGTCCTGACAAAGGAATACGCATAATCCTGATCATCAATATACTTCTGAGTTTTTAATTTATGAATCACTTCATTTATAACGGGATCTTCTGTTTCTTTTTTTACTAAAAAATCCTTTATTTCTTTTTCAGATCGAATCACTCTTGATAAATAACCAATCGCTGTATTATAGGCTTTACGAATCTCATCATGATAGCGGATTTCCATTAAAGAAAAGTCATCGAGCTCCTGCCCTTTTTTCAGCTGAAATTTAATGAGAACATCTTCATCCACGCTAAAGGCAAATTCTTCCCCTTTTCCAAAATCCATAAAAATGTTATAGCGCTCCCGGCTTTTCTGCTGAGCCGTAATTTTCGTGATAACAGGCATTTCATTCACCTCAAGTCTACTGTACCACAAGTGCGAAAAGTTTTATTTTTAAATTTGTATCTTTTTTTGGCAGTCAGGAAAAAATGGAAATTAGTACATATTTTGCTGTGCTAAAAAAACTTCAGTTGAAAGGATGGATCGAAAGTGGCAGATAAAGAAAAGAAAAGGAAGGAAAAGCCAAAGTTCACTCTTACAAGCGCGCAGGAGGTTTCCTATCAGCGGGATTTTAAATTAGCGGACCGGGCAGGAGGATTTGACGACCGGAGAACAAAGCATTAATTTCCATTCATGCAGCACCGCCCATTCGTCAATGATAAGAAAGGAAGCTTCATCGTTTCCTTATTAACTTTGAAAGGGGCAATATGAAATGGGCCGTTCTCAAGGTCATAAAACACGTGATCGAAACAAAGCCTCACTTCCGCAAGTGCCAAAGAATCTGAAAAGGGATGGCTATGACGTCGAGTATTCCAGTGAACTGGCTGACCAAGAGGATTTAGAGGCACAGGCAAGAGCAAATGCTGCGAATCAGCGTGTCAGGGCAAGGAAAAAATAACTAAAAAAAGAGAAGCAGGATCATTCCTGCTTCTTTAAAGTAAGAAAAGGGGGATAATAATTGTAAATCTGGCACAATTAGATTGTGTTATAAGTGGGGTTGATCTTTGGGGAAAATCAAACCCGCTATTAAAATCAAAGAATTCTATTCCTTGGGGGAGGAATATGTCGGAAAAACTTGTGAATCATTTCACTATCTTTTCCACACTTTTAATATACATGTTTCCAATCTCCTGAGCAACACACTTCACAGTTTTTTAACATATTCATATTAGAAATTTGAAGAGATTGTGAACAAATACACAATCAAGTTATTCAGACCCACACTCTGTGGATATAATGAATAATGTGGATAACTAATCCTACCCCCTGTTATTAATGACTTAACTGGCCTCTTTAAATGTGAATAAAAAATGTGGATATATCAACAACTGTCTGTGGATATTGTGCGTAAGTCTGTGGAATACTCTCTCAATAAGGTTTTTATTGTGGAAAAACATCTGAATAACTAAAATTAAAGAGAGACCCTTTCAAATGAAAGAGACTCTTTGCATTGACTTATAAAGAGACAGCCAGCCCTGCTTGTTTGTTAGTACTGCTTTGGATGACATAAACAAGATCTTCAATCATCGCGCTTGCTGTCGGAAACATGCCGGCGCCAGGTCCCTGCAACGTAATACTGCCGACAATATCGGATTGAACATTAACTGCGTTTTGTACTCCTTCAATATTATAAAAGGGATGAGTTTTTTCAATGAGTAAAGGTTTTACAGACCCGATGATCTTTTCACCTTTTTTCGTAATCGATGCAATATGCTTATAGCGCAGACCGTTTCTTTCGGCGGCCTCAATCTGATCACTTGAAATTCCGCTGATCCCTTGCAGCTCCACTTTATTCCATTCAGGCTCTCTTCCAAAAGCTAATTTGCTCAGAATCATTAATTTATAAAAAGCATCGATTCCTTCGATATCATTTGTCGGATCAGCTTCTGCATATCCATTTTTTTGAGCTTGCTTTAAAGCATCAGCGAAAGACTGCTGTTTTTCGCGCATTTCTGTCAGAATAAAGTTGGAGGTTCCATTTAATATTCCTTGAACAGAATGAACCCGATTGATTTTTATCAGCTGGCGGACGGTTTGAATGATTGGAATCCCGCCCCCAACCGTTGCTTCGAATCCAATGGATACGGCATGTTTTTCTGCAAGTTCATTCAATTCTTTCCCATGGTGAGCAAACATCTGTTTATTGGCGGTAACAACATGACAGCCTCTTTGGATTGCTTTTTTCAAGTATGTAAAGCTTGGTTCTTCCCCGACAATGGCTTCGATGACGACATCGATCTCGGGCAGATTGATAATTTCCTCAAAATCATTGGTTACGAGTGTACTTTCTGAAACCGGTCTTGGTTTTTTCCTATTTTGAACTAGTATGGCCGCAACTTCAACCCTTCTTCCCAGGTTGGCAAAAAGCTCTTCTTGATGTGATTGAATGGTTTTATATACCCCTTCTCCAACCGTTCCAAATCCCAATATCGCTGCTTTTATTGCTGACATGCTCCATCACCCTCCGTTTATTTCAGAAAAAAAGAACCCTCTTCATAAGAAGAGGGCTCTTTTCCTCCTCTTATCTTTCAGGTTAAAAATAACCTGCAGGAATTAGCACCTTTTCAAGGATCTCCTTGAAGGTTGCCGGGCTTCATTGGGCCATGTCCCTCCGCCGCTCTGGATAAGAGTATTTATTTAATTTCGCTCAAGTATTTTGGTAATATAGTGAATTTTAGTTCAACATTCTGCGCCTGTCAACATATTTCTAACTATTTTGATTTTTATTTTTGAAGCTTGCTTTCTGCGAGCTTGATCTGTTCTTTTACCTGCTGAGGGGAAGTTCCTCCATAGCTTTTTCTTACGCCCACAACATGTTCCGGTGATAAAACTTTATAAATATCTTCTTCAAATAAAGGACTGAATTGCTGATATTCCTCAAAAGACAAGCCAAGTAAATATTTTTGATTCTGAATGGCATATAAAACGATTTTTCCAATCACTTCATGAGCCTCACGGAATGGCAGACCCTTGCGCACCAAATAGTCGGCAATATCTGTAGCGTTTGAAAAATCCGTATCGATTGCTTTACGCATAACATCTGTTCTGACGGTCATCGATTCAATCATCGGTGCCAGCAGCTTTAATGAACCTTCGAGCGTTGCAACGGTATCAAACATTCCTTCTTTATCTTCCTGAAGATCCTTGTTATAAGCTAGCGGAAGTCCTTTTAAAACGGTTAACAACCCAATTAAATTTCCGTAAGCACGTCCCGTTTTTCCTCTAAGCAGCTCCGGCACATCCGGGTTTTTCTTTTGCGGCATAATGCTAGAACCTGTGCAGAATGAATCATCAAGTTCAACAAACTGGAACTCCTGGCTTGACCAAATAACAAGCTCCTCAGAGATTCTCGAAATATGCGTCATAATAATCGCGCCAATCGAAAGAAACTCAAGGATAAAATCACGGTCGCTCACCGCATCCATGCTGTTCGGATAAACCGTTTCAAATCCCAAAATCTCTGCCACACGTTCACGCTTGATCGGGAATGTTGTGCCAGCAAGTGCACCTGCACCAAGCGGAAGCCAGTTGATGCGTTTCAGGCTGTCCATTAATCTTTCTTTATCGCGTTCGAACATCCAAAAATAAGCCATTAAATGATGGGCAAAAGAAACCGGCTGGGCACGCTGAAGATGAGTGTATCCCGGAATTAATGTTTCAATATTGGCTTTCGCCTGTTCCATTAATGAAGTTTGAACATCTTCTACAAGCTTAATGATTTCTGTTGTTTTTGTGCGCAAATAAAGATGCATATCAGTTGCCACCTGATCATTACGGCTTCGTCCTGTATGCAGCTTTCCGCCGACGTGGCCAATTTTCTCCGTCAGCAGCCTTTCGATATTCATATGAATATCTTCATCTTCTACTAAAAACTCAACTTCATTATTTTCGACCATCTTTTTGATTTCCAGAAGGCCAGCCTTAATTTTATCGGCATCCTCCTGCGGAATAATCCCGCACTCACCGAGCATGGTTACATGCGCCAAACTTCCCGCAATATCTTCCTTCGCCAATTTCTGGTCAAATGAAATTGAAGCGGTAAATTCCTCGACGAGCTTGTTTGTTTCTTTTGTGAAGCGTCCACCCCATAACTTTGCCACGAAAGTTACCTCCTTATTCGAAAAGCCTAAGCGCCCAATTGTCCGCCGGGTTCTGGCCGCTAAAAGCTAGACAGTGTACTAATTTTAAAGTATCTTATTATTTTTCGACTTTCAAGCAGATTGCCCCCGAAATGAATTCCGAGGGCACATCTAACGATTATTATTCAAAAATCAATCAAAATTATTTAACAGTCGTTTCTTTTTTTTTGTTAACTTCGGCATAAACCTTTGTCGGTAAGCCAAAGATTTTAATGAAGCCTTCTGCTGCCAAATGATCAAATGCATCACCTTTAGAGTAGGTAGCCAATTCTTCGCTGTATAAGCTGTTATCGGATTTACGAGCGACAACTGTATGGTTGCCTTTGAACAGTTTAATGCGGATTGTACCAGAAACCGTTTTTTGTGTTTCTTCAACAAAAGCTTCCAGCGCCGTTCTTAATGGTGAGAACCATAATCCGTCATAGATTAGTTTCGTCATTTGCTGGTCAACTTGTGTTTTAAATTGAGTCACTTCGCGAGGAAGAGTTAAAAATTCCAATTCTTTATGAGCATTAATTAATATTAATGCAGCTGGATTTTCATACACTTCACGAGACTTAATTCCTACTAATCTATTTTCAATATGGTCGATACGGCCAACTCCGTGTTTACCGCCCAAAAGATTTAATGTTTCGATTAATTGAACTAAAGGAAGCTTTTCGCCGTTAAGAGCGACAGGAACACCTTGTTCAAATTCAATCTCAATATATTCCGGAGTATCCGGTGTCAGTTCAACAGGAGTAGTCCAATCAAATGCTCCTTCCGGTGCTTCATTCCAAGGGTTTTCAAGAACGCCGGCTTCGCAGGCACGTCCCCAGATATTGGCATCGATTGAATAAGGATTTTCTAAGTTAGCTGGAACTGGAATCCCATGTTTCTCAGCATATTCAATTTCTTCATCACGAGTCATACCCCATTCACGAACAGGAGCAACGACTTTTAAGTTTGGATTTAAGGCTTGAATGGATACCTCAAAACGTACTTGGTCGTTTCCTTTACCTGTACATCCGTGTGCGACAGCAGCAGCGCCTTCTTTTTCAGCAATATCAACGAGCAATTTTGAAATTAATGGACGTGATAATGCAGAAGACAGCGGGTATTTTCCTTCATAAAGACAATTTGCTTTTAATGCAGGTAAAAGATAATCCTTCGCCAGCATTTCTTTAGCATCTAAGATATAGGCGTTAATCGCGCCAACGTTTAATGCTTTATTTTTGATTGCTTCAAGATCTTTCCCTTCCCCAACATCAAGACCTAGAGCAATAACATCGTAACCGTACTTTTCTTGAATCCATTTAACTGAAACAGATGTATCTAAACCACCTGAATATGCTAAGACAATTTTTTCTTTCGCCATTTGTATATTCTCCTCACATTCCAAATGCATTAAAATTCATTCGATAGAATTATTATACAACATAGTATAAAAAAATTGCCACTACTTTTCAAGTAAAAGTTTTAAAATTGCTTTTTGTGCATGCAAACGATTCTCTGCTTCATCAAAAACAACGGAATTAGGGCCGTCAATAATGTCAGCCGTTACTTCTTCCCCGCGGTGTGCCGGCAGACAGTGCAAAAAGATATAATCGCTTTTTGCATATGCACAAAGTTCTTTATTCACTTGAAAGGCTTGGAATGCCTGAATCCTTTTTTGCTGCTCTTCTTCCTGGCCCATACTTGCCCATACATCCGTAATGACAACATCGGCATCTTTTATGGCTTCTGCAGGATCGTTTGTAATCAGAATGGTGCTTCCGGTTAATTTCGCATCTTCACTAGCCCTGTCCACGATCATTTGATTTGGCATATAGCCTTCCGGACTTGCAATACTGACATGCATACCAGTTTTTACGGCGCCTTCAATTAAGGAATGAGCCATGTTATTGTTTCCATCCCCAATAAAGCACATCTTCAGGCCGGCTAATTCACCTTTATGCTCCATAATTGTCAGCAGATCTGCCATGACTTGTGTTGGGTGCTGCAGGTCGGTCAGCCCGTTAATAACAGGAACATCCGCATGATAAGCAAATTCCTCAAGTCCTTCATGAGAAAAGGTACGAATCATTAACCCGTCAACATATCTTGATAATACCTTTGCGGTATCATGTATGCTTTCGCCTCTGCCAAGCTGAATATCCTTTGGACTTAAGAAAATGGCATGACCGCCAAGCTGCAGCATTCCCACTTCAAAAGACACCCTTGTACGCGTGGATGATTTTTCAAAAATCATTCCCAGTACTTTACCGCTTAGAAAGGGATGCGGCTGTCCCTCTTTTTGCATCGCTTTTAATTCCTTTGCTGTTTCAAGCAGATAGTTCATTTCGGAAGGGCTGTAATCCGCAATCTGCATAAAATCCCTGCCCTTTAAATTATGGGTAACACCTTCTCCCGAACCGTTCATTGTCACTGCATTTATCATGATAACGTTCCTCCTATGGGACTTTCTTTAATTTGATAGTATTCTCCGACCGTCAGTACTTTAGAATCTGCTGCATTTTGCTCTCTCAGCCCAATAATCGTTTTAACTGTATCCAGATGAGTATAGCAAGGTACATTAAATTTTACTGACTGCTCACGAATATAAAATCCAAACTTGCTATCGTTACGGCCCTGATTTGGGATATTGATAACCGTTCTGATTTTTTGATTTCTGTAAAGCTGATTCAATTGATCGGCATTCAGAATAACTTCTTCAACGTTGATTCCATTTTCTTGTAAAAATTGGGCAGTTCCTTCCGTTGCCGCAATCCTGAATTGTTTTTTCACTAATTCTTTAATGATAGGGAGACTTTCCTTCTTAGCCCGATCAGCAATCGAACAAATCGTGTATTTTTCGCTATCCGATTCCGGGGAAAGAGAAATCACTTTTTTTAGCGCTTCCCCAAGAGTTACCCCTAAACCAAGCACCTCTCCGGTTGATTTCATTTCCGGTCCGAGTACAGGGTCTACACCTTTAAGCTTCCCTGAAGAAAATACAGGTGCTTTTACAGCAAAATAGCTAGGTTCAGCTAATAATCCTTGTTTTGGGCATAGATCCTTTAATGACTCGCCCAATTGAACTCTGATTGCCAGTTCAATCATCGATACGCCCGTTACTTTACTAATAATCGGGACTGTTCTTGACGAGCGAGGATTCACCTCTAATACGTAAACGATGTTTTCATAGACAACGAATTGGATATTCATCATCCCGATGATTGGCAATGCTTTGGCTATTCTCCGTCCATAATCAATTAACGTTTCTTTCGTTTCATCTGATAATGATACTGGAGGGAATACGGTAATGCTGTCTCCGGAGTGAACACCTGCTCTTTCAAAATGCTCAAATACTCCCGGAACAACAATATTTTCTCCATCACAAATCACATCAATTTCACATTCAAGCCCCGGCATATAACGGTCAACAAGAAGCGGCCACATTTGCTCCTGAGAATTTTCCGCAAGCTGGACAATATATCGCTTTAATTCTTCTTCCGAGTAAATCGTAAACATCGATTGTCCGCCGATGACATAAGACGGGCGAACCAGCACGGGATATCCGAGTTTTTCTGCTGCAGCGATAAGCTCATCTGCTTTGAATGCCATCTCGCCGCTGATATGCGGAATGTTCAGTTCCTCTAAAAGCTGATAAAACGCTTTGCGGTCCTCAAGCTTATCAACGTCCTGTACGGAAGTCCCCATAATCTTAACGCCCTCTTCTTCGAGTGCATGAGCGATATTAATGGCCGTTTGTCCTCCAAATTGGATGAGGACGCCTTCCACTTTCTCTTTTTCAATGACATGCAGGACATCTTCGACAGCAAGCGGTTCGAAGTACAAGCAATCGGCAACGGAATAGTCCGTACTGACAGTTTCCGGATTATTGTTGATAACAACAGCATCAAAGCCTTTTTTCTTAAGCGCTTTTGCCGCATGGACTGAGCAGTAATCAAATTCAATTCCCTGGCCAATCCGAATTGGACCGGAACCAATAACGAGGATTTTTCTGCTGTCCGTCACTTCCACCTCATCAGAGCCCTGCCAAGTAGAGTAATAATAAGGTGTAACCGCATCAAATTCTGCAGAGCATGTATCAACCATTTTATATCCCGGTTGCCAGTTTAATTTCTTCCATTTCCATCTTACTTCTTTTTCCGGAATTTGATAAATTTTAGCCAGCAATTTATCGGAAATATTATGACGCTTTGCAGTTTTCAGCAAATGGAGGGGAACAGTGTCCCAGGTATAGACTGACAATTCTTTTTCCAATTCCACCAACGAGCTGATTTTGGATAAAAACCATGGGTCAATTTGCGTCAGTTCCTGGATTTTTTCTAAAGAAACCCCGCGGTTCATCGCTTCCGCAATGACAAATAATCGCTGATCATTTGCTTTCTCAAGCATTTTGTAAAGCGTGTCAGTGTCCCAGGTATAATGGCCTGTTGTGAGACCATACACATTCATTTCCAGGGAACGAATTGCTTTATTTAGCGCGCCTTCAAAGGTGCGGTCAATCGCCATAACCTCACCTGTAGCCTTCATTTGTGTTCCGAGCGAGCGGTCTGCTTCCGGGAATTTATCAAACGGAAAGCGCGGCAGTTTCACGACAATATAATCAATCGCCGGCTCAAACGAGGCAAATGTATTGCCGGTGATCGGATTTAAAATTTCGTCCAAATGGTAGCCGATTGAGCATTTAGCCGCCATGCGGGCAATCGGATACCCAGTGGCTTTTGAAGCAAGTGCGGAAGAACGGCTGACCCTCGGATTCACCTCAATAATGTAATACTGGTTTGAATATGGATTTAAGGCAAACTGAATATTGCAGCCGCCGATGATTTTCAGCTCTCTAATAACCTTTATGGAGGAATCACGGAGCATTTGATATTGAACATCTGTTAATGTCTGCGAAGGAGCAACGACGATGGAATCCCCCGTATGAACGCCGACCGCATCCATATTTTCCATGTTGCAGACAATAATGCACGTATCATTGGCATCGCGCATGACTTCATATTCAATTTCTTTCCAGCCTTTTATACTTCTTTCAACGAGCACTTGGTGGATCGGACTTGCAGATAAACCTTTTTTGAGAACAGTTTCCAGTTCCTCATCATTATAGGCAAAACCGCCTCCATCTCCTCCAAGCGTATACGCTGGACGAATGATAACTGGAAAGCCGATCTCCTTGACGAATTGAACACCTTCTTCATAGCTGTGGATAATCCTTGATTCCGGAATTGGCTCTCCTATTTGCAGCATTAAGTTGCGGAATCTTTCACGGTCTTCGCCATTTTTAATCGAATCAACCGATGTTCCCAGCAGTTCAACATTGTATTTTTGCAAAATATTCTGCTCATAAAGCTGCACAGCTAAGTTTAATCCAGTCTGCCCGCCAAGAGTCCCGATAATTCCGTCCGGTTTCTCTTTTTGAATAATTTTTTCAATTGTTTCAACATTGAGCGGTTCAATATAGACTTTATTGGCGACGGTCTCGTCAGTCATAATCGTCGCCGGATTGTTATTGATTAAAATAACTTCAATTCCTTCTTCTTTCAAAGCAATGCAAGCCTGCGTTCCGGCATAATCGAATTCAGCCGCCTGACCGATGACAATGGGACCAGAACCGATGACGAGCACTTTTTTTAAATTTTTACGTAATGGCATAGCATGTCTCTCCCATTGAAGTAATCTGGTTTACAAACTCTGTCAGGATATGAGCCGTATCGCTTGGTCCGGGATGTGCTTCCGGATGGAATTGGACAGTTTGAATTGGATATTTGATATGCTTTAATCCTTCGATTGATTGGTCATTTACGTTTCGATAGGTAATATCAAAAACGCCTGTATCGACGCTTTCGTCAAGTACCACATAACCATGGTTTTGAGCTGTGATTTTTACCTTTCCGGTCAATAATTCCTTTACAGGATGATTGCCGCCGCGATGCCCGTAAGCAAGCTTCGCTGTTTGGGCTCCGAAAGCAAGCGCAATCAGCTGATGTCCAAGGCAAATTCCCAATGTCGGGTAATTTTGGCTGATTTTTTTATACTCGCCAAACCATTGCTTCAGTTCCATTGGATCGCTTGGGCCGTTGCTGAAAAGAACACCGTCGGGAGCCAGTGATTTCACTTTTTCATAAGGAGTGTTATACGGCACGACGGTGACCCTGCAATTCTCTTCTAAAAGAGCGTTTAAAATCGATTTTTTATAGCCAAAATCCATTAAGACAACATGCGGTCCATTATTTTTATAAGTGATTACTTTTTTTGTTGATACTTTATCAACCCACATTGGTGCTTTTTTTAATGAAGAAAAATCGTTCATTTCCTTCTTTTGCTGGCTGATAACCCCTTTTACCGTTCCCCTGCTGCGAATGGTTTTGACTAACGCCCTTGTATCCACTCCGGCAAGTCCAGTTACTCCCGCTTCCTTCAGCTTATCTGAAAACTTTTGAAATGATTGATAGTGGCTTGGGGTCTCACATAAATCTCCGATAATCACGCCACTCAAGGCAGGGTGAATGCACTCATCGTCGAGTGCATTAATCCCGTAATTTCCGATAATCGGATAACAAAATGTGATAATTTGCCCTGCATAGGAAGGATCAGTGATGATTTCTTGGTACCCGGTCATACTTGTATTAAAGACTACTTCACCTGTTGAGCTGCCGGCCGTTCCAATCAGTATACCCTCAAATACTTCACCGGTTTCCAAAGTAAGATATCCCTGATTCACAATTCCACTGCCTTTCTCTATATACTTTGGAATACACTTTCCAATTTTTCTTTAAATTCGATTACTTCTTCTTTTGATGCCGTCAGAGGAGGCAAAATACGAACGACATCCGGACCTGCTGTCAAAATCAGAAGCTGCTTGCTGATCGCTTTTTGGACAATTTCAGAACCTTTTCCTTCGACAATCAATCCTTTTATAAGCCCTTTTCCACGTATGGCGCTAATGATACTAAATTTATTTTTTAATTCTTCAAGCTGGCTGTCTAAGAACGCTGCAGTCTCATTAACGCGGCTTAGCAAACCACTGGAAACAATATATTCAATCGTAGCAACTCCAGCGGCGGTAACAAGCGGATTCCCTCCGAAAGTACTGCCATGGCTTCCCGGATCAAAGGCTTTGGCCACTCTTTCTTTAGCGATAATGGCCCCAATTGGCAGCCCTGAACCCAAACCTTTTGCACAGCTGATAACATCAGGCTCTATTCCATATTGCTGATAGGCAAACAAAGTGCCTGTTCTTCCGATTCCTGTTTGAATTTCATCAACCATCAACAAGATGTCATTCTCATGGCAAATCGTCTCCAGTTTTTTTACCCACTCAGGGTCTGCTGGTATTACTCCGCCTTCACCTTGGACAACCTCTAGCAATACGGCAGCAGGCTTTAATTCGCTGATTTGTTCCAACGATGAAAAATCGTTGTACGGAAGGTATTGGAATCCGGTAACTAATGGATAAAAACCTTTTTGGATTTTTTCCTGGCCAGTTGCTGATAATGTTGCCATGGTTCTTCCGTGGAAGGATTGTTTAAAAGTAACAATCAAATGTTTATCCGTACCCTTGATCTTTTGGGAATATCTTCTGGCAATTTTGATTGCGGCTTCATTGGCTTCCGCACCGCTGTTACAAAAGAAGACCTGGTCTCCGCAGCTGTTGGCTGTAAGCAATCCTGCCAATTTTTCCTGATTCGGTATATGATAAAGGTTTGAGCAATGCCAAAGATTCTGCAGCTGCTCTTCCACTTTTTCTTTTACAACATCAGGAACATGGCCCAAATTGCAAGTGGCAATGCCTGCTGTAAAATCTAAATATTTTTTTCCTTGGTCATCCCACACATAGCTTCCCTTTCCTTTTACCAAAGTGATTGGGAAGCGGGCATATGTTGCCATAAGCGGTGAAATGGCGGGCGCTTCAGGATTATTTGTCATGACTTAACACCTCATCTAAAACGATTTTGGTTCCAACTTCTTTTCCGTTCGTATATTCTGTTAAACTATTTTCCTCTAATCCGTTAATAATGCCAACTTCTGGAATATTATGAACAAGTCCGTCAATGGCAGCTTTTACTTTTGGAATCATTCCACCCCAAATCGTCTGATTGCGGATTAATTCTTCCACCGTTGACTTCGTCACTTTTGACAGCTTTGTTTTGCTGCCGTCCTTTTCAACCATAATTCCGGGAATATCACTAATGAAGCAAAGATTCGCTTCGAGGGCTTTCGCAATGGCAGATGCCGCAACATCACCATTGATATTATAGCGCTGCCCTTCCTCATCAATTCCTACCGGTGAAATAACGGGAATGTACCCTTGCTTAATGACTCCCTCGATTAAAGCGTGATTCACTTCGACAACCTCGCCGACGAAACCTAATGATTCCGCACTCTCTGCAGGCCGCGCTTTGAGCAGCAGACCGTCCACGCCGCTGATTCCAAACGCTTTGCCGCCTGCGCCCATGATCTTTCGAACAACCTGCTTGTTAACAGAGCCGCTTAAGACCATTTCAACGACATCTAAAACCTGCTGATTGGTGACTCTGAGTCCATTCACAAAAGTCGTTTCCACATTTAAGCTTTTTAAAAGTTTTGTGATGAGCGGTCCGCCGCCATGAACGATGACTGGAACCCACTCTCCGGATTGGTGGAGCGAAACAACATCCTTGTAAAAAGATTCAGGAAGGTTTTCTAGCACACTGCCGCCAAATTTTATTACTAAATACTTCATTTTCATCACCTCATGTACGGTAGGAGGCGTTTATTTTGACATAATCATACGTCAAATCGCATCCCCAGGCTGCCGCACTGCAGCTTCCCTGGTTTAATTCAACAATAATTCGGACATATTCTTGCTCCAAATACGATTTCACATCTTCTTCAATGAATGAACAAGGCAATCCATTTTCAAACACCACATAGTCTCCGATCAAAACCTTAATCGCACCTGGGTTTACCGCTACACCGCTGTAACCGATCGCACAAACAATTCTTCCCCAGTTTGGGTCTGTGCCGTAAATAGCCGTTTTAACTAAATTGGAGGAGATAATGGACTTGCCGACGGTACGTGCATCCTCAAGACTAGCCGCTCCATTCACCTGAACTTCAATGAGTTTGGTAGCTCCTTCGCCGTCTCTGGCAATTTTTTTGGCAAGTTCTTGGCAGACCGTTTTCAAACCTGCAACGAAAACATCCCAATCCGGATGGTTTTTAGACAGCAGATTATTTTCCGCCATCCCATTGGCCATCACTAAAACCATATCATTTGTACTTGTGTCGCCATCGACGGTGATCATATTAAAAGTTTGGTTGGTAACGTCTTTAAGTGCCCCCAGCAGACTGTCATACTCAATATTGGCGTCCGTTGTCACAAAGCCCAGCATAGTCGCCATATTCGGATGAATCATCCCTGAACCTTTTGCTGTGCCTCCAATGCTGACCGTCTTCCCGTCAATATTCATTTGCACACCGATATGTTTTGCGCATAAATCCGTTGTAAGAATCGCTTGCATAAATTTGCCGGCATCTTGATTTTCCTTGCCAAGAATTTGCGAGATTCCTGCGTTTACTTTTTCCATTGGCAACAGCTCACCAATTACGCCTGTTGAAGTTACGGCTACATAGTTATCCTTTACGCCAAGCTCCTTTGCAAAATTCTTTTGCATTTCAAATGCATCATGTAAACCCTGTTCGCCTGTACATGCATTGGCGTTTCCGGAATTCACGATTACTGCCTGCAGTTTCTTTTCTTTTGAAATACTTTCTTGTGTAACTAATAACGGGGCTGCTTGAAACATATTTGTCGTATAAACACCAGCAGCTGTTGCAGGTACATCCGACACGATATAACCTAGGTCCAGCTTATCCTTCTTCAACCCGCATTTTATTCCCCCTGCATTAAAACCTTTTGGCAGGGTTACACTTTCTTCCTTTAAAACAACAATCTCGTTATTCGATGTTGCTGGTATCAAATTTAACATCCCCTTCTAAACTCATGCCTAAGCCTAAGCTGTCGTTTAACATTTTCAATATTTTTTACGGGTAAATCGGGATATCTTCGAGTCCTGTGCGGATATCCCAGCCATTTATAATATTTGCATTTTGAATTGCCTGACCTGAGGCACCCTTTACTAAATTATCAATTACGGAAATAATGGTGAGTCGTCCGGTTCTTTTATCAAAATTCAAGCCAATGTCACAATAATTACTGCCAAGCACCTCTTTTGTCGAAGGTAAGTTGCCTTCCCGTCTGACCCGGACAAATGGACGATCTTGATAAAATTTATTGTATAGTTCTACCACATCAGCTGTTGATACGCTTTCCTTCAGATTAACGTAGATTGAACACATAATTCCTCTTGTCATTGGAACTAAGTGGGTTGTAAAGGAAACCGTTACCTCCTCACCGCTTTCCGCCGCAAGTATTTGCTCAATTTCAGGGATATGCTGATGGGCGCCCAATTTATAGGCTCTGACATTCTCGTTAATTTCCGCATAATGCGAGGATAAAGAAAGACCGCGTCCTGCCCCGGATACACCCGACTTTCCATCGATAATGATAGATTTATAATCTGCTAAATTTGACTTCACGATTGGCAGCAAACCAAGTAAAGTTGCGGTCGGGTAACAGCCCGGGTTCGCAATTAAGGTAGCTTTTTTAATTTCTTCCTCATATATTTCACTTAATCCGTATACGGCTTCATTTAGGTATTTCTCTTCCGCCGGCGAATGTTTATACCATTTTTCGTATTCATCTGGCTCTTTAAGCCGCAAATCCCCTGAAAGATCAATGCATTTGATCCCTGTTTTCATTAGCTCCGGAACCATCCTGCTGCTGACGCCTGATGGAGTTGCCAGAAAAACAATGTCATTATTTTTACGAATCATTTCTGCATCAAATGATTCCATTGGATTTTCATTAATATTAGTCAGATGGGGATAAACCTCGCTAAACCGTGTTCCTGCCTGTGAGTTGGAAATAATTGTTCCTACTTCAAGGATTGGATGTTTATTAATTAAGCGAATCAGCTCAGCTGATCCATATCCTGTTCCGCCGATAATGGCTGCTTTCATTATTTTTCATCTCCTGTGTAGCCCTCTTAGTGAATTATTATACTAATTGATTGATAATTATACAATATATTTGATGCCTAATTTTCGATTTAAAAAGAAAATTAACAACTTTCGTTGTGTAAGCGTTTACAATTATTTTCCTATAAAAATACACATATTATTCAGCTTAAAGAAAAAGGACAGCCCTTAGGACTGCCCATATCTTAGGGGTTATTTTACTACATTGAAATAACCAATAGAAAAGAAATGCAAAAAAAAATCCCGCATCTGCGAGGAAATTTTAAAGGAAGTTATTTTCATCCTTGCCTTCTGAAACCATCCAAGTTTGAAACCAATTGCTTACCTGGGTAAGGATAGCAAAAACGAAGAAAAAATTCATTGCCCAAACGCTAATAAATGAAGCTATTTCCCCAAATTCAATTGTTGAGGCCCCTTTTAACTTCATTACAATCAGCGATTCAATATACATGAGAATAAAACCAAGGACACCCGACAAACCAATCCTTACCATCCATTCCACTCCTAAATAACTCAATAAATGTCCACGAATTTGATTATTCCTTCCAAATTTATTATAATGCAAATATTTACTGGATTAAAGAGGGGGCAATTGCCTGCTTAAAATAAATGAATAGGGTCAGTAGGAGATGACAAGATGAGCGTACATAAGGAAATAACCAGGCACGTTAATAAGCAAAATAAACGGATCAATGATTTTCTCAAGCTTGATCAGCAAAGGGAACTTTTTATTCAAGAGGCAGTAGAGCTATGCAAACAAGGAAAAGCATTTTCAACCGATAAAATTAACATGGTAACGGATCAAATAAATGAGCTTGCAAGACAAGGAATCATTCCAACCCGTAAAAAAGTAACGCCTCAGATGGTTCAAGATTATGCGGCTACCTTAAAATAAACTGTATTCAAAACGTAAAGACCTTATAACTTGCGGTCTTTGCGTTTTTTTATTTTGGCTGCTTTCGTATATTTTGTTGCTTTTGTATAATATTTTCACCTATAAGATAATTCGGACAGAATGACTAAATCCAGAGAGGTTTGTGTCTGAATCAAGGGCTCACATTTGGACTCTAATCCTGAATTTAATGCGGTTTGTGTCTGAAACAGGGGCTCATTCGGACTCTAATCCTGAAGCTATTGCAGTTTGTGTCTGAAACAGGGGCTCATTCGGACTCTAATCCTGAATTTAATGCGGTTTGTGTCTGAATCAAGGGCTCATTCGGACTCTAATCCTGAAGCTATTGCAGTTTGTGTCTGAA
>CAZAEW010000028.1:0-8275 GCA_964484065.1 uncultured Bacillus sp. | reverse complement strand
AAGGGCTCATTCGGACTCTAATCCTGAAGCTATTGCAGTTTGTGTCTGAAACAGGAGCTCATTCGGACTCTAATCCTGAAGCTATTGCAGTTTGTGTCTGAATCAAGGGCTCATTCGGACTCTAATCCTGAAGCCAAAGGGGTTTCTGTCCGAATCAGAGGCTCATTCGGACTCAAATCCTGAAGCCAAAGATTTTGAACGCGAATAAATCCTTTATTTTCCATATACCTCTCCCCATCTTTTCCCAGTCAGCATTTTCTATTAACCAATTAAAAAATCGAAATTTTGTCTATTGTTTGAACAATTTTATAAAAAAAGAAGGATATTACCTTCATACTGGTATAATATACCTATATATATATGGAGGTACTTGACTATGAGACCTAAGATGTTCCTTTGGATTCTCATGTTTATCATCCTGCTTGCCAGCTGCAATACCGGACCCGTTTCTCAAAAAAAGACAGAATCGGATAAAAAACTGACAACGATTTCGATTATTGCTGACTCCAAACAAGCGCTGGCACTATTTCAACAGCAAGAAAAGAATATTGAAAAAAAATTCAACGTCCGCCTTGAGTACCACTACCCTGACAGACTAAACGATAATCTTGAAGATTTTTTGTTTGCCAGTAAAAAGCGCTATGACATCTATGTATTATTCCCTGCCAAAATACCCGATTATGTGGAAAGAAACATGCTTCTCCCCGTTGATAATTACCTAAAAAACACACCGGATACAGAAGACATCATTCCAATCTATCGTAATCTTTATATGAAATACGGCGGCCATGATTACGGAATGGTTTACGATGGAGATACGCATCTGCTTTTTTATCGTAAAGATCTCTTTCAAAAATACAACGATGAATACAAAAAGACATACGGGAATGATTTAACACCGCCTCAGAACTGGGAAGAGTACGATCAAATTGCTAAGTTCCTGACAAGGGATACAAATAATGACGGGAAAATTGACGTTTATGGCACCGCTATTTTTGGGGGAGATGCGAAGCGATACGTTTGGTTTGCGGAACGATATTTATCAATGGGCGACAAATACTTTGATGAAAATATGAATCCGCTTATCCAAAATAAAGACGGTGTAAAAGCTTTGCAAGATTTAGTTAATCTCAATGACAGCGAAGCAACCCCGCCGGGTGCGATGTATGACTGGATCGATTTGAATAATGCCTTCCTTAAAGGAAATCTGGCAATGGTTGTTCAATGGAGCGACACCTCCAGGTTTACATTTGATAACAAAACATGGAAGTCCAATGTTCAAAACAAAGTTGATTGGACACTAGTGCCAACAGAAAATCAAAACAATCCGCGCGGCGGTATATGGATTGGCCGAGTGTTAAGCATTTCCAGCCAATCACAGCATCCTGACAAAGCTTGGAAGGTTATTTCATATATTACCTCAAAGAAAGTGTCTAAGAATGCTGTTATTTCAAAAAGTACCATCAATGATCCTTTTCGATTAAGTCATTTTGCAGCAACAGGAAAAGGCGCCTTTCCAACGCCAGAACTGAATCAGCATTTTCTCAATACTGTAAAGGCAAGTCTGGAGCATCC
The DNA here is from genome assembly GCA_964484065.1 of uncultured Bacillus sp. GTDB lineage: Bacteria > Bacillota > Bacilli > Bacillales > Cytobacillaceae > JAEVLT01. The sequence continues at coordinate 6,700 of CAZAEW010000028.1, read as the reverse complement.
GAACGCTGATTTAATGATTCCCGGCGGCTGGGAGTATATGCAAGCTCTTGATAAAAATATTTACTTGGCTTTAATCCATAAATCAACTGCAGAAGCCGCGCTTAAAAACACAGCTGATGAATGGAATCAAATTACCGAAAAATATGGACGCGAACAGCAGTCCGATTATTATAAACAGTGGCTGAACCTTTTAGAGGGAGTGAGGACAAATGAAATGGTTCAATAGCTTAGCTTTTCGTTTTTGGTTGGCAATCAATAGCCTTGTTCTCACGGGAATCCTCGCGATCAGCGGCATCTATTTTGGAAGAGAATCAGCAAATCTTGAGAATTCATTAAGGAATCAAGGAGTTACTGCCGCCAATACGATTAACTCAGCTATTGGCCTCTATATGATGGAAGGAAACTATTCATTTATTACTCCGCTGGCTTATTCTCTCGTTTCCGAGCCTAATATTGCTTATGTTATTGTAAAGGATAAAGACGGATCGACTGTCAACCAAAAAGGCGATGTCCCGTTAGACAAGGACAATAACCAGTATCTTGTTGAAAAAGTACCTCTTGAATATTTTAAGGAAAAAGTCGGTGAAATTGAAATAGGGCTAAGAACAACCGATTTAACGGAACAAAAACAAGCTCTTTTTTACGATACGTTAATAACTGCCTTAGTCATTTCTTTTTTGTCACTTCTTTTTTCTTATGTGATCAGCAGAGAGATGACCGCACCGCTTCGCAAATTACTGGCTGCAACAAAAAAAATGACAGAAGGCGATCGCAATGTCCAGGTAGTAGAAGCGGGAATTGTTGAAATTCAAGAGTTATCCTCATCGTTTAATACAATGGCTCAAACAGTGAATAACCATGAGCAAATACTTGTTGAGGAAATTAATAAAGCAACCCGGGAATTATCGGAAAAGGTTGAAATTCTTGAAACCTTAGCCAATATTTCCAGCTCTGTTCTCGAGGATAAAATTCAAAGATTTGAAATATTGAAAAGTACGTTGGTTAGCATTAAAAATTTTAGTAAGGCAAGCTATATATCCCTTGCCTTTTTGAATAAACATAACCATTTTGATATTTTTGAATTGAATGAGGATGGAAATCCTTTCGAGTATGAATTGGAGGTGCCCGGGACAACCCTGCATTCAGTCATAGAAAATAAGCAGCTTGCGGTCTGCAACAATTTAAGCATGGCCGTGATTACCGGATATGAAGAAATCCTTCTCAGTGAAGGAATGCGTTCCCTTCTCGCAATTCCAATTATTGCAAGTAACAAAGCAATAGGAACATTAAATTTTGCAAGTGCAAATCAAGATAATTTTTCGGAAAACGTGACTGAAAAATTATCCGTGTTTACAAATCAAATTGCGCTGGCCATCGATCGTGTAGCTGCCTATGAATCCTTACAGCATTCCGCTTTCCACGATTATTTAACCGATTTGCCAAATTACCGCTTGTTCAAAATTCGGATAAATGAGGCAATTGAGAAGGTTAAAAACCAGCCGAATCCTCTTTTAGCCGTCATGTTTTTAGATTTGGACCGTTTTAAAACCATTAATGACACGCTTGGACATGCAACGGGTGACCTTTTATTGGTCGAAGTTGGACAAAAGCTCTCATCTTGTATATCTGATCATGATACCGTTACCAGGATTGGCGGAGATGAATTTTCAATTCTTTTGCGGGATATCAAGAACCCAATAGAAGTTGCGGAAATGGCTAAAAAAATGATTAAAAAGCTGGAGGAGCCGGTTGAAATAAAAGGATACGAGATTCCGATCTCGGCGAGTATCGGTATTGCCTTTTACCCAAATGACGGACTCGATGCAGACAGTCTAATCAAACACGCTGATCGGGCCATGTATCGAGTTAAAGAACATGGCAAGAAAAATTACGCCATCTATACACAAATAATTGATGACCAATCTATAGATCCGCTTGTTTTGGAAACAGATCTCCGCAAAGCATTGGATCGCCATGAGATGGTGGTTTATTATCAGCCAAAAATAAATATTCAAACCGGGTCCATTTCCGGGGCGGAAGCATTGGTACGCTGGATTAGTCCGGAAAAAGGAATGATTTCTCCGGGAAGTTTTATCCCGCAAGCAGAAGAATCCGGGCTGATCGTGCAAATTGGTGAATTTGTTTTACGGGAAGCAGCTTTTCAATGCGTGAGATGGCAGTCAATGGGGCTGCCTCCGATTCCAATTTCTATAAATCTGTCCTACCGGCAGCTTCTGCAAACCAATCTTGTCAGCAGTATTGAAACGATATTAAAAGAAACAGAAGTCGATCCGGAACTTATCGAATTGGAAATAACCGAAAGCATGTCCATTGATCTTGACCGTTCGCTTGAAATTTTACATGACCTCAAGCAGTTAGGTGTAAAAATCAGTGTTGATGATTTTGGAACGGGCTACAGTTCCTTAAGCTATATTCGCAGTCTGCCTATTGACCGGGTCAAAATTGATCAATCCTTTATTAAAGACATGACCTTAAATCCTAGTAATAAAGCCCTTGTTTCTACGATTATTACAATGGCACATAATTTAAATCTGGTTGTTACCGCTGAAGGCGTAGAAACCACTGATCAAGTAAAACATTTACAATTACAAAGCTGTGATGAAATTCAAGGATACTACTTTAGCAAACCTATCCCTGGAAAAGAGTTTGAAAAACAATACAGGACGATTTTAGAAGAAGCTCAAAAATGGAGTTTTATCACCGCTGTATAACCATAAGAGAAAGCGCCGTTTAGCGGTGCAGAATAATTCTTTTTAAAGTGCCGGATATTAAAATTTCGGCACTTTTCATTTTTTTTACAAACTGCTTTTTTTAAAAAGTTATTCTTGATATTTTAACAGAATAATTATAATTTTCTTCATTTGGGAGAAAAATTAATTTTACTATTCTACTATTTATGGTATTATTTACCCATATTCACCATGAAAAAGCAGATCGCTCATCTATTTGGATAAGAAATAAGAATGAATTTTGGGAATTTAGGAGGGCATTGAAATTGCCGCTAGTAAAACAAATACCCCAAGAATTAATTGCATATTTACACTTGGCAGACCCGGTAATTATTACTGACAGCGATCATTGTATTGTGGATGTTAACAAACAATATGAAGCAACTACCGGTTATTCACGTGAAAAGATTATTGGGTTGAAAGCCGGTTTTATAAAATCCCGGCTCACCCCTGTCTCAACCTATAAATCACTTAAAATGAAATTAAAAGAGGGCGAACCTTGGTCGGGAGTTTTTATTAACCGAAAACTTTCCGGAGAGTTATGGCATTCTTCCATGACCATTACTCCTATAAGAAATTCCGGACAATTATATTATGTTGGGATAGCGCGGGAGCTTGAGGAATTAAAGCAGGGCGTATACATTTCCGAAAATAAAAAGATCGAGGTTCATCGTGAAATTCTTAAAGTACTGGCTATTTCGTGCGAGATTCGTGATCCGGGAATTGTCGATCATTTATTAAGGGTTCAAAAGTTAACCAGTCTGCTTTTAAACACCCACAACAAACGGTTTAACTTGAAACTGCATCCAAGATTTGTACATAATATTATTCACTCGAGCATTTTGCATGATATCGGCAAAGCTGGCATTCCTGAGGGAATTCTCTACAAGCCGGGCCCATTAAACGACTACGAAAGAAAAATTATCGAAATGCATCCTTTAATTGGCACCGATATCCTTAAAAAAATATCGATTGGAATTGATCATGAATTTACACAGAGCCTGGAGGTTGCTGAAAACATTATTTCATTCCACCATGAAAAATGGGACGGCTCCGGATATCCTCATAAATTAAAAGGAAAAAATATTCCCTTCGAAGCAAGAGTTGTTGGCATTGTTGATGTGTTTGATGCATTAACGAGCCGCCGGGCTTACAAAGATTCATGGACAAAAAAAGAAGCATTATCCTATATTTATGACCAAAAGGGCACCCACTTTGATCCCTTGCTCGTGGACACATTGACGAATTGTCTTTCATAATTAGTATCCCCTTTCAGCCATCTGATTGGGGCTTCTGTAAAAAAATTTCAAACACAATCCACCCTAGACTTTCTCCTTAGATCTTTTCTTCTTTTCAACTTTAAAAGCTCCTATTTTCTTAACTTTGCCTACTTTGATTTAATATATGAATTTTCTTTATTTTAGGACAATTTATGCGATTTTATGCTAAAATACTCTGTGAAAATGTAGATTCTTAATTTTAATGAAGGACTGGGGAATACTTTGTACAGAATTGTGATTGAACGTGAAGATGATGTTTACATGGCTAGCACGATTGGAAAAAGAGTTGCTGAAGATTTCGGCATGAGTAAAACTCAGCAAACCAAACTAGTTGTTTCCATAATGGAATTAACCCGCAACATTGTCTTTTATGCTGGCAAAGGGGAGCTTTTTATAAAGCCAATTCCTGCCCATGGAATCGAAATAACTGCCATTGACCAAGGTCCCGGCATTCCGAACCTTGATGATGTATTAAATAATACAGTCCCTTCTAAAACTGGTTTAGGATTGGGATTATCAGGAGTGAAACGCTTAATGGATGAATTTGAAATCACGAGTGCTGCTACCGTTGGAACGAAGGTTAGAGCCGTAAAGTGGTTAAATGAAGGGCAGGGTAATTACTTTGTTTAAGTTATCAACCACTCAAGGCGGCACGTATGGTTTGGTTGAACTTAATCCTGATGGTACGATTCAAAAAGTTAATAGCGAGGGAAAAAGGCTTCTAATCTCAGATGATAACGATTCAAACTATCTTTTCCACTGTATCAAAAATAAAGAGATTAAAACAAAACTGCACGAATGCTTCATGGGAAGAGCAAACGAGTTTAGTGTTACCATTGATTCTCAAGCCTACTTCTTTTTATTCCATCGTACGTTTAAGGATGAAATATTGGATAGAATCCATATTTATATGTTCAATCTTGCTCATTTACAAAATTCTCATGAAAACAATAACTGGAATAATCACCTATTGTCGTCGATTGGTGAAATGGCGGCTGGAATTGCTCACGAGGTTCGAAATCCATTAACTGCTGTAAAAGGATTTCTTCAATTAATGGAACAAACCTATAAACAAGAATATACGCAAATTGCCCAAAGTGAATTAGATCGGGCTATTCACATTTTAAATGATTTAATGAGCGTCTCAAAACCGGAATTTGATCAGGAAAAACAAGTGACATTTAATGTCTGTTCCGAAGTTGAATCGATATTGCTCTTATTTCAAAACCAGCTTTACGACATAACCGTGAATAAAAATTTTGAAAATGAAAGCGTCTCAATCTTTGGAAGAAAAGATCAAATAAAAAAAGCTTTATTCAATTTAATTAAAAATGCCATTGAAGCAATGCCAAATGGCGGAAATTTGGTAATCGAACAATCAGAAAATTATCATGAAATCACTATCACCATATCTGATTCCGGAATCGGGATTCCAAAGGACAAGCTTCGGCTGTTAGGCACCCCTTTCTTTACTTTAAAACAAGACGGTAAAGGAATGGGATTAGCCCAGGTTTTCAATGCCATTCAAACAAATGACGGAAAAATAAGTGTAACGAGCGAAGAAGGAAAAGGAACGACCTTTACCCTGTCTTTTCCCAATAACATTCAACATTCTAATCAATACCTAGGAGGCAATCAAATGGTTCAAACTGTTGATTCAAAATCAGAATTAAAAAATTTCCTAATGAAAAATTTAGAATTCTATACTTCAGAATGGACAACGTATTTACAAAACAATAAAAGCTATCTCACATCCTTATTGAAAGAAAATGGCGAGATGGACGGTTACGGAGTAAAAGGCAATCCGATTATGAAACTAGTGGCCAACAATATCGAACAAATCCGTATGGAAGATATCATGGATGTAGCCAGAGAGCGGGGCGTCAGAAGTGCTAAAACAGAATTTCCAATGCACCTTGCTTGGGAGCTTTTCAATTCTTCAAGAGGAATCATCTGGAATGCGATTAAAGCTTTTTATATGGAGTCAAAAATTGAACTTTCAACTGAAGAATTCTTTAATTTAGAGCGGACGGTAAACGACATCATTGATTTCTACATTGATTCTTATACAGCTTATTTTGTTAATTATAAGGAAGAATTATTAAAAAGCCACCGCGAAACGGTTGATGAGTTATCAGTTCCAATTATTCCGATTACAGAGAAAGTTTGCATTCTGCCGATCGTAGGAAATGTCGATACGTACCGTGCCAAGAAAATCCGTGAAAAAACGCTGCTTCGCGTAAAGGAATTAAAAGCGCGTCAATTAATTATTGATGTTTCCGGTGTTCCATTTGTCGACACGGCCGTTGTAAACCATTTGTTTAAAATTGTTCGCGGCATCAGGCTGTTAGGATGTTCTACTATTCTTACTGGAATTAGCCCTGAAATTGCTGATACCATGATTGAATTGGGAATTGAAATTGATTCTGAATTAAGAACCAAATCAGATCTGCAACAGGCACTACAAGAAATTCAGCTGAATATATAATAAATGGGAAATGGCATTTTCCTATCCACAAAAGCCGGGCATCTGCCCGGTTTTTTAATTTTTTTCTTGGCTAGTAAATTTCGATTTTTATAAAATCAACACCGTCAAGAACCAGATCGCTGACGTCCTCCCCATCCATAAATGGAGGGGGTTCCACTTTTAAACAACCTCCGCTCTTCCAA
>CAZAEW010000027.1:5364-48784 GCA_964484065.1 uncultured Bacillus sp. | reverse complement strand
GTGGTGTCATAACGGAATCCGTTATTAACCAACATTGATCCGCATTTTTTAATCGTTTTGCCGAATCCGTTCGACTAATCTCGATTGGATTCACTTTTTGGTTTGGATATTTTTTGCATTTACATTGAACAATGATCTTTTTTCCCTCATCCGTGTTTAGAATGAGATCTACTCCACCATCACCTGAACCTCCCACTTCTTGAACTTTGTAATATTCTAAACGAAAGTGTGCCGCCATTCTTTTTTCAAAAAGATCCCCAATTTCCTTTGGAGATAAACCCAGTCGGTGCCAGCTATCAATTGTTTTAATTCCAACTAAGAGAGCTTGTTTCATATCTTCTTCTCTCCAAATTTTCCTTTTTTCATTTTCTAATTGTTCTCTTTCCCTTACTATTTCCTTTTCCCGTAGCTCGATTGCTTTATTGCGTTTATAACTTAGCCAAGAAATAAAAATAGCCAAACTTAATAAGAATATTGAAGATAAGATAATTTGAATCTTATGTATAAAAATCCAGTGAATAATATCATTAAAATGGCTTAACAGATATAACATAATCAGAAATAAACAGAATAGAACTAACTTTGCTAACTCCTCCATTTTTTCTCCTCCCTTGTCCTCACCTCAATCCAATATATGTACGTTATGAATTAAACAAGTCATAAATTAAAGAAATAATTTTAAATACAAATCGGCACAATTAACCTTTACTGACATATATATCAGATATGGACAAGGTAAAGGGTGACAATTAAATTGACTAAACAAAGTCTTATTAAAGGAACAATCGTTCTAACAATAGCAGCTTTCATTACAAGGATATTGGGATTTGCAAATGGAATTGTAATGGCGAATATACTTGGCCCAGATGGTACCGGACTTATTATGATGGCATTACCGGTTTCTGGTCTTTTAATAACTTTAACAACGTTAGGCCTCCCTGTGGCAATATCAAAACTTGTTGCGGAATCAGAGGTAAAAGGAGATCATCGAAGAGTCAAAAAAATTCTAATTGTTTCCTTAACTACTACAAGTGTTTTGGGATTTTTCTTAATTGTTGGGGCATTTCTCGGAATTAAGCAGCTATCTTCAATATTCTTAACAGATCAAAGAGCGTATTATTCTTTACTCGCTGTTATCCCAATTGTACCTATTATTGCTGTATCCTCAGTGCTCAAGGGATACTTTAGAGGAAAACAAAATATGACACCCATTGCTTTTTCTCTTGTAATAGAACAGATTGTTAGAATAGGATTTATCTTTATTTTAGTGCAGTATCTTCTTCCTTATGGGATTGAGTACGCTGCCGCCGGAGCAGTTCTAAGCGGCATAATTGGGGAAGGGGCTTCTCTTTTATATTTATTTTCTATGTTTAAATGGTCGAAGCAAAAACAGTTTAAGCTACGCAAATCATTCTTCAAACAATTCGGAAAAGGAAAAGAAATATTTTATGATCTTCTTCAAACAGGCTTACCTACAACTGGAAATGGTTTAATACAATCAATTATCGGAGTCATACAACCCATTCTTATTACACAATGTTTATCTTTAGCTGGCATTGGAACGGATATTGCTACTAAGCAGTACGGTATTGTTATGGGATATGTTTTACCTTTATTGATGCTGCCTGGTTTTGTAACAAATTCATTGTCTGTACCCTTAGTGCCTGCAATAAGTGAAGCAACAGAGAAAAAAAATCTCCTACTAGTCCATAGAAGAATTAATCAAACTGTTAGGATAGCTTTAATTATAGGAATTCCTTGTTCTATCACTTTGTATGTTTTTGCAGAAATATTAACGACTTTGATTTATAAATCACCAGAAGCAGGGACATATCTAAAAATTATGGCACCTTTTTTTCTTTTACAATATTTCCGTATCCCATTACAAGCCGTAATCGTTGGTTTAGGAAAAGCTAACGTAGTTATGGTAAATGATTTAGTGGCTTCTATTATAAAGCTTGTTTTTATTTTCATTCTAGCTTCCAATTCAAAATTTGGTATTAATGGTGTATGCCTAGCTTTCAATATAAGCACAATTGTTGGGACTCTCCTGCATTTTTTAACTATAGCAAAATTAATTGGATTTAATTTAAACATAGTTGAATTTATTAAGGTAATTTTGTCTGGCATTTTTATGGGATTTGGAGGGCTATTTGCCTTTCAGTATATAAATAATGAGATACAAGGCAAATTAATTCAAACTGGAACATCTATAACGTTTTCTTTGTTTATTTATCTGTTATTTCTAGTGTGTTTTAGAGTGGTTAACCTAAAAAAATTTCCATTAAACAAATAATTTATATGTGAGCACTTGTGAGATAATCGTATCTAACTGAGGGAGCACGAGAAGAAAAAGCTGCCGGTAATGACAGCTTTGATCTTTAACTTTTGCACCCGTTCGTGTAAGTACAGTATTTCACAAACTTAGCTTTATTACAGGAATGCTGCCCCGTATGCTTAATAATGTAGAGCCAAATATGGTGCTGCCAATTAGAGGATACACCTTTTTCTCGTTACACCTTAATTTTTGCTAAGTTGGAAAAATACAGGGGCAGAATCAACATTTTTTATCCATACATATTGTTGCCCGTCTAAACCACCCCTTACCCATACATCTCCTGAGTAGATCTTTCCTCTATTACGAAACCAAGTGAGATAGGAACCCACGACTTTAGGGTCTTCATCGCGTTCATTATCTTTAGGAAAAGTTATCTGAGTCTGTTCTTCCGTTTTAATGTTGATTGCAAAAAGGGATGTATACATTGTGGGAACAGGTCCTTCTTTCCACTCTTTGTTCTCCTTTGCACGAGCAACAATTATTTTATTCGGGGAGAACCACTCCAAATCAAGGTCAACATACCCATAAGGTGTGTATTCCTTCTGCTGTCTGGAAATCGGAATGTCTGCAATCTTTGTTTTCTTGTTCTCGACGAAGAATCTCCCCTCGCCAGAAATATAAGCTAGTTGGTTAGCTCTTGGTGCCCACTTTATCCAGTCTTTGTACCACAGCATCTTCCCCACAACCTGAAATTCTTTGCCTTCTGAGGATAAGACGCATAAAGTATTGCTATCATTTGCCCAGGATGCGGTTGGTATCGCAAGGAAGCTTACCCAGTTTCCATTAGAGCTCCACTTAAAATAGTCAGCATCAATCGCAAATAAATCCGGTTTCATTGTCTTAATGGTATAGAAAGGCTTGATTTTATCAGGGTGAAGATTTGCATCAACCGGAACTCTGTAGAGTGGAATCGGACCCCATCCAGTAGGACGTATGCTGGCTTGGGAAGAAACAATGAACTCCTTTCCGTTCGGATACCACTCAAAGCCGTTGACACCTAGTGAAACATTTTCAAATCCTTCCGGACGACCGTTCGCTGTTTTGGTAACATTTAATAAGCCCCTGTCATTATAGGCTAATTGGTTTTTTACCGGTGACCATTTGAAATCATTTGTCTCAACCCTTAAATACGGCTGATAGTTTTCTTTTTTCACCGTATCATAAATGAATAACTCGAATTTTCCGCCTTTCTCGTCTCCATCTATATAACCAATAAACCCTCCGTCATAGGACCATTTCGGGGAATGTACGAAACGACCCTTTGTAATTTGAGTTTCCTGGTCTCCCTTTTTTATCCATAGCTGGTGATCTCGGATAAAGGCAGCCTGGAGTGAGGATGCACTTACAATTGGGGAAACTTGAAAACAAATAATGATTAATAATAGTAAAACTCTAACAACCAATGTCATCCCTCCTAAGGTATAGGATGGCTAGGTAATATGTTTTGATTCCAAAACATAGTTAAATTACAAAAGTGGCTTAGCATTCTTCACCTGTAAATTATCCTTCAATAAACCTGTCCTATAGTTGAATAAAGGAAATGAAAAAAGACGCCAAACAGTCCAATTGTTGTTAATTTAACGAACACAGTAGCTAAAACTATTTCATTGACCTTGCAACTTTTAACATTTTTTCTTTCGATAATATCGAACTTCTCAATTCTACATAAGTACCCTCCTGTACCCAATTAAGTATGCCTCCAGCAATGGTATCTCCGTGCTTATCAACTTTTCCACTTTCTCCCCATTCCTGAAAATAACCTTCGTTACCATTAATATAAACTTTCTGAGAATGAGGAAAATCTTCATCGGATAATGGATACGCTCTCCTCAAATCAATAGCGACCATCAACTTTGTATCATTGCTATTCATATAATGTAAACTTATGCAAGGGATTGTTTTGGTATCTAATGTCCAATCTTCGGGAAGCTTTCTTGGAGTCAAAATAGTAAAATCAGCTTTTTCCTTTATTTCTGAAATGGTTTCGCAATTATGGTTATACTTTATCCCTTTAGACAAACTTAACAACGGATTACTAATTAATAGGGTGAAAAATATGATAAGACGAATAAGAAGTGCCATTTTTTAACCTCATTTCGAATTGAACTTTCAGTCAAAAGTATTTCCATTATGTCGCTTCTTATTAAATTATCTTGTATCGTTAGTTCAACAAGAAAAAAAGACCGCCGCAACGATCTTAATCTTGTAAAACCCCCGGTTCGTTGAATAAGACGAACACAATTTTTTTGTTATTTATTTAGGCTCAAAATTTATCCTTTTTTATCTTAAGTGTTCCCTGTAAGTTGGATACTTGGGCATATTAATACCTCCACCTGCTACCATTTCTTTTGTTTCAACATCATAAATTGAATATCTACCTCTAAATTCTTTTTCTGTGTCTTTAAAGGAATAAAAGAAATAGACTTGCCTATCAGGGCTAATTGTCTGATGGTAGTTAGTATCTATATCAGGGTAGGTATGAAGAATATTTCCATCCCAAGTTATATAATTAAATCCTTCGACCTCATTAAACAATAACTTTTTTCTAATATTTACTGATGCCCCAGGTATTTCTTTAAAGAGAACAGTATCCAAATGTCTTTGCTTCTGCTTATTCCTATGGTAAAGCTCCTGATGTACAGGATACTTTATGTCCCTTAATGCCTGGTAAAATTCATCTATAGTTTCATTAAAAACTTTTTCCTGATTTGCAGGATAAAGATATTCGATGTTATCTGAAGGCGTACTTTGTGAATAAACAGAATTTCCCAGTAAAGTGGAAAGACTGCACGAAATTATAAACATATAGAAACTAATTAAGAATGGATTTTTCACATTTAGGCTACTCCTTTTTAAAAGTAACTTGCCCTAAATGTTCTTTAACTAACCTGTAACTTTAGTTCAATAAGAAAAGCTACCTTATTTGGCAGCCAGACTCTAAGGTAATGGACCTGTAGTATTGAAAATATAGGGAGTTTTAATACCTACAGTTAATTGGTTAAATTTATAAGTGATCAAGCGAGAAACTCCTTTTTTACACTGCCTAATTCTTCTTTTAAGGATTTACGCATTGCTTTAAACATTTCTTTCATCTTTTTGTTAAAATGCTTTGGTTTATCCGGATTATTAACGGCATCATTTGTAACTGCATCTATTAATTGAATTAATAGTTTATCTTGATATATAAGTGACTCTTTTACCAACTCATAACAGAGTTTTTCTTCCTTAAAATTATAAAAGTCTTCACCTTCTACTGTAACAATATGTTCAAATAGCTTAGTAAATACAAATAATACAAAGAAACGAGTTATTACCGGATAGTTATTTTTATAAATTGTAAAACCTAAACTATCATCGATATAAAAATTACTTATTCCAAAATTACTATGCCCTACGGATGAAAGTAAATCATAGAATAAACTATAGTATTTTTTATCTTCTCCCAATTTAAAGTCACTCGCGTTTAATCTTTCAGCAATTAAGTTGCCATTACGATCTTTAACAATATTTTCCTTTTGATCATATATGTACTCTTTAGTGAATAATTTTAAGTTTACTAGCGTTAACTCATTGAAGTCTTCTTCATTTTCATTCAAATATCTACTGCTAAGGTAATTTTCAAATATGCTTCTTACAAGAATTAAAACATCCTCGTTATGATTTATTTTTAACAAATTACGAATACTAATTAAGGTTTTGGTACTTTTAGTAAAATTAAAATACTCGTGGTCATAAGTAAATTTATTATTAGGTTCGGATTGTCGGATCAAATCTGCTGCTCCGTATGAATACGCAGACCATTCAACAAACTTTTTTGAATGCAAAATAAACTGATTAATTAATTTATTTAATCCCTTTACATATAATTCCTGATCTTGAGTCACCGTTCTCCTCCTACTTTATATGCTGAATAACATATACAAAAATACGCAAATCCTTCTAAGAATAATGCCCCCGTTTAGTTGAAGTAATACAATGCTCCTACATAGAGCTAATTTCTACACTACTTATGCTTTTTATGGATTTCTTAAAATACGTTTAAGGCTTTCTTTTTGCCTTTTTGCTATTTCACTAGGTGTCATATTTAGAAAAGCGTTAACATTTTTAATATCTTTATTTTCTTCAATTTTATATCCATTTTCATTATTAGATGACACAAATAATACCCATCCAGAATGAGTACTTCCAGGACCTGAAGAGTCATATTCAAATTCTAATTGAACGTTTCCAATTTTTTCAATCCGTTTGATATATTTTTTATAGTAAACGCCCATGTACCAAGCAAAATCATATACATTTGAATTAAGTATTTCTGAGATAGTGGGTTTTTCGTTGTTATTCATAAACGCTTTTACAATAAAATTAGTTCCAAACTCATCACTTTCCTTAAGATTTTCTAAAACTACCGCACCAGAGTACCTTCCATCATCTAATAGAATAGATAGTACGTCTCCTTTTTCAAAAAGAGCGGGTTTAAACTTTTTCTGTTTAGGTTTTTTAGGTTTTTCTTTCGGAGCAGATAATTTGGTTAAAAATGACAATAGTGCTTTTTCACGTTTTTTTAAGTCTTGTTTAGAAGCTCCAAGCTCTCCCCAACACTTTATATCGCTACCGCTTTCTATTATTTCCTTAACCTTATTGTAAAATTTATCATCTTGCATGCCGCATTCCCACGCTGCAAACGCTGCTGCAAAATATAAGTTGTGCAAAGAATCTTCGTCATCTTCGAACTCATTTTCATACTTTTCGATAACCTTATTTATTACAGTTTCAATAGGTATTCCCTTATTAAATTCATCCATTATATCCTCATATACATCCGCGTAATCATCATTTGAAGATATTGCGATACCCCAAGCCCCCATTATAATCCTCCTCTTTTATTATCTATTTTATTTTACCTTTTTTATTGAACTATCCTGTATCGTTAGCTCAACAAGAAAAGCTGCCGGTAATGACAGCTTTGATCTTTAACTCTTGCACCCCTTAGTTAAACAAACACCTATTTTATTTCCCATTATCTTAGTTTTGTGTATCAATCATCGAATGTCATTATGGCAGCTGCTGGTTCTGGTGGGAAAGAAAAAAACAGGAATATTTTCTAAAGGCTCAACATATCATAATTATTAATGGCAACCCTCAAAAAATGAGGGTGATTCGTAATGAAAAAAAGGATTTACCATTTTTTTGAGGTTGTCTTCAAAGGTGTTGTAACTGGTGTGATAGTCACTCTGATTCTTAAGCTATTCAATTACTGGCTGAACAGCTGGTTTTAATACAAATTCCAAAAGAGGGTTGCCAGCTATTTACCTCGAACTTCGGGTTAACAGCTGGCAATCGGAAATAATTAGATAATACGGAAAGGCCACTGAAAACTGCTGTATTTCCCCTTAATTTTATTTTGGATCAGCAGTTTTTTGTTTGGTCAAAAATATAATTGCTTGCTGTATTAAGGATTTTCTGTGTTAATAAGAAATAATTAAATATCAGTAAGAAATTAGCAACAAGTCATTCAACTATATGTTACCTTTTGAATCAACTGCTGCGTTACCATATTCTTCAACTAAACTGCCCCGTTAGAGGACAACAAAAAAAGGCTTTACTCCTTATTGAAGTAAAGCTACCCGATACTTTAAGTACATAAATTCACAATTTACTTATGATATAGTTCGCCTTGATGGAGTGAGGTTGAAATTAAACCAAATTTCTATCAGAATGTTAGCTAAATGACTGTTTTATAAATTCATCCTGTAAGATTGCATCAATTAAATTCGTTCCTTTTGCCACTGTATTATTTCCGCCTAGTGTTTGATATTTTTCATGAACATATTTGGCACATCTTTTAATGTTCTCTTCAGTAAACTCCTCCACCTGAATTTTACTTAATTTCTCTGGTGTAATATCTACCGAACCAGCAACCTTAGCTGAACAAACATACATTACGTAAAATGAAATATCAGATTGTTCGCTAATAGAATATATTCCTAAACCACTAATAGAATTTTTCACTTTTTTTCCAATAAGAGCTGCATTATAATAACTATCCAAAATTTTATTGTTTATATATAACTGACGATATGTTTCTTCATCGCTCAATAGTGTAGACGGACGTGCTCTAGCATAGTTCGGTTTCTTTAATACAATTGAAATTAGACACTGTGCAAGAAATGGAATACTAACTATTTTGTCCTTTGGCTTACCTTCATTCTTATAGAAATTTTTTCTTCTATCATAGAATAAATCTTTAGTTTTCAAATAACTTTCAATCTCTCTATGAATACTATCAGTTCCCCTTAATATAGCTTTAGGAATAGCTGTTTGACTGTTAGTAGCTAAAATTATATTATCCCTTGATGCTTCGTTATTAGGAACTATTATTCTTATTAAAACCTTTCTAGCTTCCTCTCTATTATCAATATCTTTAGAAATAAAGTAATTGTATATCTCAGTGGATGTCTGTAATCCATTAACAATCTCAGGATTCTTTATTTCAAATACCTTTGTTGATTTCTGGTCAATCCCACTTGCTAACATTGTTACTCCATTATTAAGCCACCAAAAATCTTCTCCAGAACCGTTCTGCCTAAGGGTATCTGCAATTTCCTTGTTAACTGTCGTATTTCCTTGATAATCTCGCACATTAGCCTCGAAAATATGTTTTATTAATTTTTTATTTTCATTAGTAATAAATTCAAAGTATTGGCTTAAGTTAGCTAAAACAATATATTCTTTTTCTTCCTCGACAATAATAGGTGTCTCAGAAACCTGTAATATAAAGTCCGTTTTTGAAGGTGCATCATATAATGTAAGAATTTTTTGAGCATCAATGTACTCGACACTTACCGTAGTATTAGGACTAGGATATAGAGCCTTTAATTTTGCTACCATTTCATCAGCTTGCTGGTGTACATTAATATGTACTTCATTTCCTATACTTGCGTAAAAAAACTTAAAGTTCACTTTTGGAGATTTAGTAATTAAATTTAAAAAAGTATTATGAAACCTATCGAAAAACTCTAATACATCATTGTTGTATCTTTTTGAAAAATCATTTCCTTGAAAAGATTCTAATGAAAAAAGATTTTCTACAACACTTTTCCATTTATTAAATACATCTTCTCCAAATGATGTTTCAAATTTCGATTGAATTATGTAAATGTCAAGTGTAGGATTCTTTTTTATGTTTTCTAAAGGGGTATCATCCATAATTAATTCTTCATTAACAAACAAAAATAGACCATCACATCCACCGTCATTCCCGCTACCTACTATTCCTTTTTCTAATTCTTCATCACTTAAATCAAATGTTTTTAATATTAAACTAGCTGAAAATATTTCAAAATAATCATGTAGCATCTGATTAAATTTAGATTCATTACTGATTATCGCTTGATTATTATTTGTTGAACTTTCTTCAAAACTTTTTTTGATTAATTGACTTGCTATCAACTGAGAATTGTCCATTTTTTTCCCCAAATCTTCAGCACCACCCAGTAATTTAAATATATAGGTAATTATAACAGAAATAGTATAACCAATCTTCCGTGACTTTCCACAATTGTTGGACAAAGTTAAAAAGCCCTTTTCCATTAACCTGACCCGTTAACGCAATAAGAAAAAAGCTGCCGGTAATGACAGCTTCGATCTTTAACTCTTGCCCACCTAACTTCAATAAGGATTTTGTTGCTTGCTTTATCCAATCTTTTATGTCCTGGTCATTGTGTAAATACGAAGTGGGGGCATCTAATATATCTATACCACTAATTATTTTTAACAAATCCCAAACAATTTCGTCATCAATAGTGGGGGCATCTACGAAGCCCAATCAGATACTTCTTCTTGTCAATTTGCCATTTAGAACTGATTTCAATCTATCTATTATTTCCATTACAGTTGGTTGATTCATTTTACATCCACCCGACTTTTCTAAACTAAGGTACCCGTCAGAAGAAGCAGAAAAGGGACGCAGTAGCAACATACTGCCTCCCGTTCGAATATTTTTCTTTTTGTATAGCTAATCGATATAATGCGGATTTTGATGTCTTTTACATCCAAATAAATAACAAGTTCTTTCAACACTTGGTTGATAATTAAGGGCTGGTCGAATATCCATTTGAATTTCTGTGTACGCTTTCTTGTAATTTTCAATATCACTTCTCAGTTCATTAATGTAACTCTCCCGGTCCTCATTACTCCAATCGTCATCGTCATCGTTTTTAATATCCATAATTTGTTCTTCAACATAATCAATAATTTTTTTGAATGTTGTATCTAACAACTGATTATCCCCAATTTGTTTAATGGAATATAAATACATCGGAACCCAGTACATTGAATAACTCAAGATTGAATTATCAAATAATGGTATAACTTTAGAGTAATCACGAAGTTCATAATAAATATCAGCAATTTCTTCCTTTCCCACATTTAGGTCATATTTAGGTAACATTAATAATCGTTCAGCAGTTTCTTTGGCTTCAGAATTCATTCCAAGTTGTGCAAGACAAATGCCGTAGCTTAATAATGGACTTAAACTGTCATTATTCTCACCGTACTTTTGGCTTGCTTTATAGAAAAATTTTTTCGCCTCTTGAATGTTATTTCTCATGTAAAAACAAACACCTAAATTGTTTAAGTTTTCAACTGTTTCCCTTATCTTTACTGAACAACTTAACAATTCTGATGCTCTTTCATAATTGCCTTGTGAAATATAATGCTCACCTAATAATGAATATGGAAAGTGGGATTTAGGTTCTTGGCTTACTGCCTTTTCAAGGACTTTGCGGGCTTTTTCATCGGCATATTCCCAATTTTCATCTACTAACTCTCCTTCTGTAATATAAAAATAGCCCAAATTATTTAAATTTTGTACTGAGGGATTTATTTTGGCTGCTTCTTCAAAGAAGTGAAAAGCCTTTTCGTACTCATTTAATTCCATATATCCAATTGCCATGTCATTCATAATTTCAGTATCCATTGGAGTTTGGGAAAGTTTCGATTCTAAATCTTTTACCATAGCTTCGTAATCGTTCATCGAAATACCTCTCAAGTGTAAATTTAATACAATTATATTATAAAAATCATCTATGGGGTTGAAGTCCAAAAATAACATATATAAAAGCAGTGAATTTCAATGCGAATTCCACTGCTTTTATAGTTGCTGTTATATCTGTTTGTTGTTATATTTACTTTTACTGTGTGAGTACCTCAAAAGGGAACGGCTTAGTCGCATATCCTCTTGTTTAACTCTTGCCCCCGTTAGCTTAACAACTCATTATCAATTTAGCTTTTACTTATATCAGAAAATAGTGTCAATCTCAATTAAGTCCCAAACATCCCTAATTTGTTTCTCATCCATTCTCACTTTTCGAAGTAAATCTTCAACATCTTCTCCAATGATTTCACTTGCAGAATCATAGAACTTCCAAAACATAAATTGACCTGTCCCACGACCAATATAGTATTCTTGGCCTTTATAAATAAAATGAATCTCTCTTCCTATACTTAAATCTTCAAGAAATTCCTCATAACTGTATTGCTCCATATGTTTGAACCCCTTTTATTGAACTCAAGCCCTTGTTTACTTTAATAAGTTAGAAATCCAAGAACGGTCTAACGTATTTAATAAATTTAAAACATTAGCGGAAACCTTTTCGTAATCTTCTTTGGTTTTAGCTTCTTCATAATTAAACCAAATACCATCTTCATCTTGGGATTTTGCACCTAATCTAAATCGTTTATTAACGTCATGGGCTGTCATTTTATTAGGTTTAATTTCCTCACCCCGATACATAGTTAATCCATCTAATGGACATATTGTCAATTCAATTACAAATGAACCACCCCATCTGTTGAATTGGAAAGTAATTAAATCAATATTATTTTCGTTCTTCCTTCTAAAATGCGGAAACGAACCTTTAAATCCATGTTCTTTTAAAACGGGAACAATTATATTTTTTATTGCTAAATCCATATTTTTTTCTTTGTTCTGACAACATTTCTTTACCCACCCTTTTCAATTAAAAAACGGCTGAACATACGCATATTTTAACATTATTTTTTATTCAACTAATCTGTACCGTTAGTACAAAAAGAAAATGCTGCCGGCAATGACAGCTTTGATCTTAAACTCTTGCACCCGTTTACTTGAATAAGAAAAATGCCTTGCCCCGTGGTTGAAGGATTGCCTGTAAATTCAAAAAGAACTATTCCCATCGATTTGTTGTTTTGAATAGAAATTGTTTTAATAAAATAGCACGCAGACTATCTGATAAAGCATCAACCGATAAAACTTTTTCAAGTTTCTCTTATCTTAATTTCAGCGGTTGAACAATCATCAAAGTATTCCTGATATATAAGAATAAATGGAGTAGGTACACCCGTAGCACTGGATAATTCATTTACTCTATCTTTATGGTCTCTTGTTGTCTTCCCTATTTTAACTAAACCCACCATTGAAGGATTAATTAAAATGTAAATATAACCAGATTCTCCTGATGACATAACATCCTCCGTATAAGTAAGTTTTACCATAGTTTTTATTATAGTAAATATTTAATAGATTGGTTGACTATGGAAGTAGAGCTAAAAGAACCAAATAAAAAAGACTATCCAAAAAAAGATAGTCAAGAAAAAAATTATTTATGTGTAAGATACTTAAGAGCCTGAGTTATCATTCCGTCTGGAATTGTAGGACTTGAATCACCTTTAAGTAATCCTGTGTCAGAACGGCTAAATAATGATTGAAGAACAACTGTCCGATCTGTTTCCTCAACAGCTTTTTCTTTAAGAAGAGCTAAATATACATAAGCTAATTTGTGTCTTTCTTCCGCATCCCGTGATAAATGGTAAGCACTTAACGCTAATTTAATAAATAGATTGATTAGGAATAACCCAGCGGAAATAATAACGGTTAATATAATAGACATTTTTATAGAGGTAAAATTTAAAGATGTTTTACTATCTGGCAATTCAAAGAGTAAAAATACTAATAAAGCAATAAAAGCTGCTAAGAATCCGACAGTGATCCAAATCCACATTTTACCCTTTTTAGCATAATCAATAGCCGATTCTTCCCAATATTGAGCGGGAGCTTCAAGTTTCAATTTTTCTTGGTAGAGATTGGTTAAATCTTCTAGTTCAGCTTTTTTGATATCAACAAAATTTTTTGTATCTGTTACTAAATTTTGTTTCCAATTTTCAGTAGTTGTTGCTAATTCGTTTTTCCAAGTTTCTGTTGACACTTTTAATTCTTTATTTTCTTTTACAATTTTCTTCAGTCTTTCACTATGCTCTTCGTCAGCAGTATTTACGTAATTAATGGAGTGTTCTGTTATCCTTCTTAAAGAATCATCAATGTTTTTAAATATATTGTCCTGTAAATTAGGATTCTTCAAGATGAAGGCTTGAATTATACCAACCAAGTGGTTTTTTTTATTTAATTGGATTTGTAAATTACCTGTATTTTGTGAAAATAAGAATTCACAAGCAGCATTAGCCTGTTCGAGATTAGTTATATAGAGATTTCGGAGAAAGTCGGCTTCAGGTGATACAAACACCATAGGGAAACTATTTCTTGAAAGTAAAGAAAGGGCAGCATTTAAAGTATTTTTAGCATTATCTATTGGATTATTATGAGCCTGATTATTAGCATTTGTTAAATTAGATAAAAATTGATTAATGTAATTTATTACTTCGGAAAGTTTTCCTTGATTAAAAGGTTTCCAATAACCTTGTAATTCTAAAATAAAATCATATAGCTCTTGTAATGAAACAAATTTTCTTTGAACATTCAACGGAAACAAATAAATCTCAAAATCTTTACCTTCAAAATATTCCTCCAAATCCTTATGGAACATAGAAGTTTTTCCTTCTGCTGTTTCTACCAAGTTTATTCACCTCAAAAATACAAAATATTACATAATCACTTTTATTATACTTTAGTAGTAGGTAATTTTCTTTATTTTATTATTGTTAATTAAAAAGATTAATCCGAATGGAATATGGGATAGTGCTTTGTGCAACTTTATTATCCTCTTTTGGGTAACCGGTTCTGTTTTGAAGTACAAAACCCAGAAAATAAGCTGGCAGATTAAATAACATTAAAAAACACCGCCAAATTTGCGGTGTCTTTTGTGATCTAAATTGGAATCCTTGTTCAACTAAAGCACCCGTTACTTCAATAAGAAAATCTTTCTATTTAATTGAGTATGCCATTCCCCAAATCAAGAACTTTTCCCAAATTTCCTCATCAAAAACGAACTCTTTATCGAGTTTAAAACGTTCCCCAAGTGCTTTCCACTCAAGAAAATTAAAACCTTTTAGATACTTTCCTAATTTAGTTAGTTCAATGAGTAAGCCATCTAAAGCCATCTCATATTCACAGTAGTAAAAATAACGTTCTACTTCTTTTATATCCTCAATACTTAATAGTTCTTTGGATGAAATTATATATTGGTCTAATCGATTTACAGAAGTATCCATACATTTTTACCTTCAAAAACTTATAATACAATCCTGATTCGTTAGCTCAACAAGAAAAAGCTGCCGGCAATGACAGCTTTGATCTTAAACTCTTGCCCCCATTACTTTAAGTGTAATATTTCACAAAGTTAGTAAAGAAAAATTAATAAAAACAATCCTATTCTATTATTGATAATGGTATTTTTTGGATATTATACTAGAGGTGAATTACTATTTAATAATGAAGGGAGATTTACTATGGAGGTAACATTTACAGTAAGCAAATGGGATGAAAAGCCAGTAGACGACACTAGAAAAGAATTCCCTATTAATATTGCCCATGTCGAATATGATATTGAGGGTGAATTATCAGGAAAAGCTTTTGTTGAATATTTATTATTTTATATAGACTCCACTATAGATGATGGTCACTTGGCCACTTCTAAAATTTCTGGATTTCTGCATTTCGAAGGAACTTACAAGGGAAAACAGGGGACATTTACGGCTATTGAGCAAGGAATATTTGATAAAGGAAATCTAGATTCTCCATCAACAATCATCAACGCTACCGGTGACTTAGAAAGCTTGAAAGGGTCTTATAACTATAAGTTTGCAGGTGAAACCAGTAAGATGATTCTAGACTTTAAATTCTAACAAAAGAGTAAAAAAGGGCATCTCTGTACTACCAGGAATGTCCTTTTGTCGATAGATCTTCTTCAAGTCCTGTTCCGTTTGTGGAACAAAAAAAGCTGCCGGCAATGACAGCTCCAATCTTTAACTATTGCTACCCGTTAGCTTAAGTGAACCTTTTCACATTTTATTGAAGGACGCATCTACCAAAAAGATAATCCTCTACCAAATCGCCCATCAAAAGTCTTATAGTTTGAAATTTCCACATAATATTTCGAAACTTTTGTAGAGAGTTCTTGTTTTATTGCGAATGGACGTAAATCATTTTGTAATTGTATAATGCAAATAAATAGATTGCCTCCTTTTTCAATATTATTTTTACAGGACAACAAAACATTTCTTTCCTGTTCCAATGTGTTGGGATCTAACACCAAATCATATATGTCATTCAAAACCTTTTGCTCATCTATTTTCAGCTTGTTTTCTGCTGACATTGCCCTCCTCCTTGCATCTATAATCCAAAACAACTCGATGATGACAATAGTCCAATTACTCTGTTTGTTCAATAAAAAAGAGGCTGCCGCAACCAACCACTTGTTCCGCACTTGCACCCAATATTTGAATAAATAATCGCTTTTAATAAGGTCCCTTCCATTCTTCTTTTGTATATTTTATAAAAGGAAAATTAGCCCTTATAAAATTCAAGATTGCTCTTGTTTCTTCAGTCATATTATGGGGTACCACTGTTCCTTTAAACCAAGGATTGATAAGTATTGGAATCTCCTGGTCCTTTACATAGAATTGCAAGCAATCCATATACCAGGTTTGTTTTGTATATATTCTTTTTTTTAAAAATCTAACTTCAATTGTATCCTTGAAAAATATTTCAGTACATTGCTTCTTCTTTTCTACAATTTTATTTGAATAAACTGCTATATAGCCTTTAACATCCAGCCGATATTTACGGAAAAACAACACAGTACAAATTACAATCCCAATCCCATAAACACAATAAAACGAATTTTTTCCAACTATACTTTGAATGATAAATATCAAACCTACCAAGATAAAACAAAAATATAAAATTTCAATCGTGATTATCTCCCACTTACGATGTTTATAAATCATCACAGGATTTTCCAAGCAGCTTCCTCCAGGACAATATTTAAACTTTACCCTTTTTATCTATACTTTATAGTTACCTGCAAATACGTTCATATTCCACTCTACTGTATCTTTAGTTCAATAAGAAAAAAATGACCCCCGCAGAGATCATTGCGGGAATCCCTATATAACTTAAGCCCCCGTTACTTGAAGAAGAATGATGCAACTATAAATCCAATTATAATTACTATAATAACAATTCCTGTACCTTTCCAACCCAGACCGGATGAATTGAATAAATATATGAAAATTTTTATGGTAAAATATAGTTGCCTAAATATTAATAAAAGGGGGATTTGATTGAAAAAAATTACTATTGTATTATCTTTGATTGGTTTAATGATGATGACTGGTTGTAGCAATTCCAAACCAAAAATTTCACAAGAAGAAGCAAAAGATATGATATTAAAGCGATATAAACATGCACATACTTATCAAATTGGTACTATAAAAATTAAATCTGTTGAACGAAAAAATGGCGACTATATCATTCAATGGGAAAACAAAGAAAACGGGGAAATAGGCACAGACCTTGTAGATGAAAATAGTGGTAAAATCACAACAGGTGAATATAGAATTGACTAGTAAGTATTAACCCATCTAATAGCCAAAAAAACACACCAAAAAATTAAGCCGTCCCGTTTTTCGCATGCTACCCAATTTTGTTTTTTGGTTTAATAAATTGCATCATTTATCACTTCTTTGTAGTTTGTTTTAGCAGTCATTTTAGCATCCTTACTTTCTACATGAGAAAATGAAAATCCTTCTTCAAGTAACCTGACCCGTTAGCTCAATAACAAAAGGCTGCCATTTTTGTAGCAGCCGGTTCTTAAAGGATAGCCCCCGTTAGTTCAATAGCGGATACATTATCAATGTTTGGTAAAACATAATTATATATATGTAAAATAGGGTGTTTATAAATGAACATAGTATCATTGAATTTATATCAGTATATAATGTCAAGCACAATTCCTATTGACGATTTAATACAAATCGAAAAAACTTTTTATAATACAATTCAAGATTTTTGGAGAGAACATAATCTTTATACATGGCAATGGTGGCTCTTAGTCATACTTAGTATTTTATCCCCCATATTTTATTGGACTTTTATTAATAAAATGAGAATTACTGAAGTAACTGCTTACGGCTTATTTTATGGAGTTTCTGCTATTATTCTTGACTCCATAGGGAGTAACGCAATGGCATGGACATATACTATACGTTTAACACCTTACCTATTTCCACAGTTATACCCTTACGATATAGGTATAGTAATGATCCCGTTTATGTTAATTTATCAACGTTGGGGAGATAACTTTAAAAAATTCTTTCTCATATCAGGGTTTCAATCTGCATTCCTTGCATTCGTAGCTGAACAATTTATGGAATTTTTTAATATATATCAAGAGATTACTTGGAAAAACATTTATTCATTCCCTATTTATTGGCTATTAGCAATAATATGTTGGTTGATAATAACAAGGTTTAAAAAAATAGAGCAAAGATAATTTATTATTATCTTTGCTCTATTTTACAAATGTATACTATTTGCATAAACCTTCCTGCTCCTTTAATGAAAAAGCGATTGTCACTCTTTAACAATCGCCCCCGTTACCGTTAGTGTAAGTACATTGTTTCACAATCTCTCATTTTAGAAGATTTAATCTTGTTCCCATCTTAGGAAAGCCCAAAATTGCAACATTTCCATTTTTGATGGGTGTGTATGATTTAAATATTTCTCATTAACGTCCTTAATTATGGGGAAATCTGCTGTTACTTCAGTACAGGCGACGCTTAATATTTCTTTTTCTTCATCAGTTGGTTCACCATCAAAATAGCCTTTCCAATACAACGTTTCGTTTTCTAATTTTACCGTTAGCCCTCTTAACTTGTATGGTATTGCACCTAACAAAGACCTTTGACAACTTAAAATAAGTTCATTATTTGTTGGTTTCATTTTTCCCCTCATTTTATTAAACTCTTGCCCCGTTAATAAGCATCCTTCCATTTAATAAAGCCTTCTTCCCATCCACTAATTTTATCAATCTCGTGTTTACCTATATGAAAGCATTCCTTTGGATGGTCTTTAAACCCAGGTAGTGTCATATATTTTTCAATCACTTCTTCCGCCTTTTCTTTTGTTGAAAAGACACCAATCATTTTTATCTCATCAAACATTTCGTCTTCATACTCATACTCGTAACTGTGTTCTAAAACATATACATACCGCACAGAAACACTTCCCCGATTTTTTCGATTTTTAATTGCGAAACAAAAGAACCCGTTACTTGAAAAAGGATATTACTTTTTAGCCTTCAAAAGAATCATTATAAGGGTTAGCATACAAATCGATATCAAATTCGGCTTTAATACTATTTGCAAATTCAATTTGTTCTATATCAAGGTGCAAACTTGGTGTATCCCCATTTTCAATGATTATTACAATTGAGAAATCACATTCCAGTTTATAGTTCGTTTTAAACTGGTTAATTATAGATACTTTATTTTTTAATGGTCTTATAATCTGGTTCAATTGATCCTTCACATCATAGGATTCTTGATAGTCGGTACCTAATTCCCAGGCTGTTTCTTTTCGGTGTTGGACTTTAGTTGAAACACTATTAGGATTAGGTTTTCTTACAATAACATCGCCCTTTTTATAGGAATTGGTCGGTCTAATCCCCAATGATTCTGTCACATTATCAATAGGAAAGTCATCACCGTACAAGCTGAAATAAACTTTTACTTGTGTTTTATTCAAGTGCCAAATCCCCCTCCCAATTAGTATCATTTTCCATCATTTATATACAATTATTATACCATTCCTTGTTACCTGTCCGTTACTTCAATAAAATAGGCTGCCGAAAATGGCAGTCGGTTCTTCAGCAAATGCACCCGTCAGAGCAATAAGCATTAATGTAGCTATGATGAATTTGCTCACTTTCCCACTTTTTGGTACTTATTAATAAAAATAGCTCCGCCAGCAACTAATTGTTTTGTTTCAACATCATATACCGCACATCTTCCCCTGAACACTTTATCTGTATCTTTAAAAGAATAAAAAAAATATACCTGCCTATCAGGACTAACTGCCTGATTCGTTTTTATATCTGGATAGGTAGTAAGGATACCATTTCCATCCCAAGTTACATAATTAAATTTTTCCATCTCATGAAACAGTACCTTTTTTCTAAAATTTACTGATGCATCGGGAATATCTTTAAAAAGAGCGTCATCCATATTTCCATATTTATTTTTATGCTTTTTAAAAAACTCATAATGTTTTCTGTAAAACTCTTGATGCACAGGATATTTTAGGTCTCTTAATGCTTGATAAAATTCATCTTCAGTTTCTTGAAAAACTTTTTCCTTATTTGCGGGATACAGATATTCAACCTTATCTGAAGGAGTAGTTCGTGAATAAACAGGATCTTCAGATAACACAAAAAGACTACAAGAAAATAACATATACAAACTAATTAAGAATAGCTTTTTCATTAAGGTTACTCCCTTTTTAAAAGTAACATCCCCTAATGTTCTTAAACTGATCCTTTACTTAAATAACAAAATGAAAAAAGACTGCCGTAACAGTCCATTTGTTGTGATTGAATTAAAGCTAATTCATTGACCTTGCAATTTCTAACATTTTTTCTTTCGGTAATCTTGAACTAATCATTTCTACATAAGTACCATCTTGTACCCAATTAATTAAGCCACCAGTATTGGTGTCACCATTTTTATCAACTTCACAACTTTCATCCCATTCATTAAAATAACCTATGTTTCCATTTATGTTAACTTTCTGAGAATAGGGGAAATCTTCATCGGACAATGGAATTCCCCTTCTCAAATGAATAGCGACCATCAACTTGGTATCCTTGCTGTCCATATAATGTAAACTTATCCAAGGGGCTGTTTTGGTGTCTAATGTCCAATCGTCAGGAATCTTTTTTGGAGTCAAAATGGTAAAATCAACTTTTTCCTTTATTTCTGAAATGGTTTCGCTGTTATGGTTATACTTTATCCCCTTAGCCGTACTTAACATTGGACTACTAATTAAAAGCATTATAAATATGAATAGACGAAAAAGAAGTGCCATCTATTTAATACCCCAATTCAAACTGATTATTTTTGAAATAGTATCCCCATTTTGACACTCCTTATTAAACTAAACTGACCCTTTAGCTCAATAACAAAAGACCGCCATTATTGTAGCAGCCGGTTCTTATAGGGAAGCCACCTTCCCTTAAATCTCATTCATACATACTTGATGCGTAAAGAATGTCTGCAATAGTCTTCCAAGATGGTTGTTTTGGCACTGGTTGATCGGAATTCAAATAATATCCATCCATATCATTAATCCAAGCCTCCATAGCTTCTAAAAAATCCTCAAGCGTTATATTCTCCCATTCATCCTTATTAGTTTGCAAATCCATTCTCAATTGATTTATGAATTTGATTAAATCTTCTCTACTCTTAACACCTTCTACTTTTTTATATAATTCCATCACTAAACCCACCTTTTATAATAAATTTCTCCGAAAGTTCGGGCTTTCCCTTCTTTAAGTAACCTGAACCGTTAGTTGAATAAGAAAATTATATTACCGGCCTCCAAGTGACATTGAAAATTGACACCTATTTTGATGGTACAATATGATTGTTAATCATCATTTAAAGTAAATCCGTGTAATTTGTTTGGATTGCGATTCATAGCCATATTTAATCTATATAGGGCCATTTCCTTTGCTCTTTCAATGGTGGTTCCTCGACAATTGTAACAAGTCATTTTTCCATTTGATGCTGTTATATTGTACATTGTTCCTTCATTCCAAATCTTATATTTTATTTTTCCACGTCGATAATACCAAAACCAATCCCAGCATTCATGTAACCACCATAGCATATAATCATCCTCCCATAATTACTACTCACTTGAATTATAGATATGGGGCATCGATAATGTAAAATGGCCATTTCGGCATTTTCGGGCAAATTCGGCATTGAAAAAACGATTTCGCTAAAGAAAAAAATAATGTTTTTAAAGCTCAAACTCTAAATTTTTTTGGGAAATATAGTTTTTTAACACAATTCAAAAAGGTAAATCTAAATCAGGAATTGGTGCATTATCCATCTGCTTGACTATCCCCGTAATATCATTTTCCTCGTTGTAGGCAACTTTAATAATTTCGCTTAAATGCGATTCCCGTCTAATCTGTTTTATCCATTTATATGCCATCAGGGCAGCTTCCCCTTGGGGATCACGTTTGAATTGATTATTTCTGACCTCAAAACTCCCTTGACTTAAAGTTTTTACTTCGTAGCCTTTATAGATAATCTTAATAGTTATATTCATTTTCTCCCTCGAATAACCTTTTCAGTTTTTCTTTATTTTCAAAAATAAAAAAACGCACAAAAAACGTTGATAAATCAGTATTTTCTTCACTTTAATTTACTCTGTTTGTTGAACACAGTTATTCATTATAGCAAAGGACAACAATTATAAAAAATTGCTGTCCTCCTTGTCCTCGTATTTTTTATGTTTGATTTAAAACTATTTAATAAGAAAAGAACTAGAATAATCAATTGTAATAAAAATGTTATAGTTACATGTGAATAAATATCCGATTTATTTACTCACCTACTAGTCCATCACCATCTCGATCGTCCATATATTTATAGATCCATGAATCGCGTGTAATGGGCATTTTAAAGCCAGCAGCTTTGGCTTCAGCGATCGTAACATTTCCATTATGATTGGTATCCACCTTACTAACATCTTCATTACTACTTACCGTTTCGTTTGCTGGTACATTGTCTGTTTTCGGTGGCGTACTGCTCGTACCTGTCGTTTTCCCTATATTTTTGTTCACTTCATCTGGGTTTACATTGTCAAATTCATCTGTAATGGATCTACCCTGAATTTTGTATGTGAATTTATAATGGTTAGGAATTTGCGTCTGAGTATTTGGATATTGAATCACTGCTACGAAATCTGTACAACCTCCTGCATCTCGAATCACTTTTTCCATATAAGCTTGATCGCCGTGCCTATTGAGAACGCTGTCTTGAGGTGTAATGTTATAGGCGTTAGATCCTCCCCCAAGTGAGTCAGCAATCACATGCCCTTTATCTAAATCTTGCCTCTCTGTACCGGGAACATCTGCTTCATTAGAATAGTATCTCCCAGACGATAAAACACGTTCAGTATATCAATGATTATATCTTCCATAAAAAACTATAATTTCTTAAAACGATGTTCCCAATAGCCCCTAAGTATCGTCAATAGAGGGATTGGTCTGTCATAATAATCTGTGTTATCTATTAACCAGTACCAATACTGTACTGTATTTATCTCTGTTCATTTGATTCAAAATAAGATGAAATAAATGCCTCTACCTCTTTCCTATCATATAAATATTTATGTTCTCCATCAAATGTATTTCCCGTTACCGGGATTACCTTATATTTAGTTAAGATATTTGGTATTAATAGTGGATATACATTAATCTTTTGACCTATTTCCTTTAACATAATGTATTTTTCCTTGAATTGATTTAAATCTTCTTGCGTGACCCATAATTCCTTTTGTATTCTATTTCCTTTTAATAGGCCCTTATTAATCCAATGATAAATTACCTGTCTACTCGAATCTAACTCGTCAACTAATTGTTGTATAAAATATACGTTAGTATAATCCAACTTTAGTTTATCTGTATGCTTGCAGGAGGAAATAAACAACTCAACCTCTTTCCTGTTGTACAAATACTTGGTTGAACCATTTATATCTTCTGTGTAAACCGGGTTAATGTTTTCTTTATCTAAGTAACTCTTAACAATTCGATCGCTTATATCTATTTTTTGACTAATTTCTTTTATTTTTATATAGTTTTCTTTAAATAAAGTTACATCAGATTCGGAAATCAAAAGTTGACCCTTGACTTTTCTTGCAAATATGACATTATTTTGTATTAAACGATAAAGGTTATTTTTGGGGATGTTTAATAATTGAGATAAGTCCTTTACACTGTAAACCTCTTCATTATCTATCAAATTCCCTGATGCTAATTCTAAATATGAAGCTATAAAATGCTCAACCTCTTCTCTTTGGAACAGGTACCTACTGGATCCGTCAACAACTCTACCGGAAACAGGAAGAATGTTATATTTAGACAAAAGCCTCTTTGTATTTTTTGATGATCCAATTAGGTTAGAAACCTCACTGAGGAGAATATATTTCTCCAAAAAATCAGATAAATCCTTTTCATTAACTAGAAGCTGATCCTTCGAATACTTCCCGATTAAAATTCCCTTATTAATCCAATTTACAACAACCTCTTCTCCAACTTTCAACTGTTTATTGATTTGTTTTATATTGTACAATTTCTCAATTTTTAAATACTTTTTTATTTCAGCATCTAAAAATATTAAACCTTGTAGCCCTATTTGTGATTTATCGTTTTTGATTGGGGTAATTTCAACTTCCATTATCGAGTTAATGAGTTCCACAATAGATTTTCCGGACGAATTAAACATTTTTAATGTAGTTTGGAAATCAAGTAAATTTCCCTTTACACCCTTATAGCTTTTTTCTTTACTATTAATATCCGATAGTAATGAATAAACGCTGGACTTATAAACTTTCTTTCCCTTAAAAGACAAGTTACCTTTTTTAACAATGCCAGCTTCTACTATTTCATTTAGCTTTGAAGTATGAATATTTAAAATTTCACTGGCTTCCTTGAAGGAAATCTCTTCTTTTAATTTAGTTTTATATTCATCAATACTTTCATTACTAATTGCAACATATTTTCGTGTACCCTTATCAAATATCCTTGCTTTGAGAATTCCCTTTTCAAGTAAATATTGTAAAGAATTCCTCCCAATATTAAGTTGTTTTGCTGCTTCTTCAGAAAATGTCCACTTTCTTTTTTGGGCTATAGGGTTAACTGCGATACCTCCTACACGTAAAACACCTTCCCATTCTTGTAATACATACGTTTCAAATTCATCCACAATAAAGTGAAAATTTGAATCTAATTTCTTATATCTATTTATGATCGATATTAGCGATCCAAATTCTTTTAATCCAAATGACTCAATGTTATTTTTTTCTTTATGGATTCCATTATAGAATTCTATAAAATTATAGAATTCTTGTGGCCAATTACTGAAAGCCTTATAAGCTAAGGAACTTTCATTATAATCAAATGTTAATTCCAAATTAACGCCAGAACTATTGTTTTGCCTTTTTAATAGTTTTGAAAGGTCTACCACGAGGTACACAAACAAACGAAAATCTAGGTTTGTTAACTTGTTATCGAATTCTTTATGAAAACTATTGATAGTTATTTTTTCATTTATTGCTTTTTCAAGTTCCGAATAATCATCGGATACATATATTGGCTTAATCGCCTTATATTCAAAACCGCATTCACACTGCCCTATGGGTGAAATCCTTAAGTTCACATTAGAATTACATTTAGGACACTTACACACCATAAGACAATTGTGTTTATGGCATACATTGTAAATAGTTAGTTCCCACAATTTACGAAAATACAAATTCTCTTTTAAGCATAAGGGGCAGATTTTAGTATTCAAATTGTTTAAAGAAGACATTTTTAGATAATTAATTATTGTATTATTAAAAGAGGTTTCTTCGAAATCACCGAATTCATTGTAAAATGTAAGATTCCATAGCTCAGACTCTTGAGTATCTGTTAGCTCCGCTAACATCTTAAGACTGACTTTTGATGGAGAAATTTTATTTGCATTAATAATTTTATTTTTTTTACCAGTTAAACCAGCTTCTTGGTAAACCCAACTAGGTGATTCGCAACCATTTAATGTAGCAATCCTAGCGATATAGCCTTTTAAACTTTCATCTTTAAATGGTTTGGGATGTACTAGGAACTTCATTAAATCACTCCCTTAAAAGACAACCACCTAGACAACGGCGTGTCTAGGTGGCAGAAAAGTAATTAGCAATTCACATTAAGAAATAATTTTTGGTTATCCTAAATAATCACTCTTAACAAACATATAATCTGATTCCATAAAACTTTGGAACGACTCCACGAAATTATGGAGCTTTTCCACGAAATTATGAAAGGTCACATTTTCATCCGATATTTTCGCTGCTTTTCCGGGAGTCCTGTACAAAGAAGATCCCTAATTCATGGTGGTCCCCTTCAAATAAGGCGCGCTGCACAAAGCGAATCTCGCCTTTTGTATCAAGAACATCCAGTTTGCAATGGGCCCGGTTTTTTTGCAGGGCCTCGTAAAAGACCTTTTCATCTGTTACAGCCATTCCGTTTACTTTCGTAATCAGCTCGCCCACCTTAAGCCCCATTTTGCTGGCGGGGGAATCCGGGGTGATCCCAAGAATCATCAAGCCATTATTCTTTTTCGAAAAATAAAATGGAAGGTTTTCATCACGAACCCGATTCATTAGTGAGATTCCTTCACGTCCAATAATAGCTGCAGCTGCCGCCCCAATCGAAGCAATTGGGAACCAATATCCGGCCGCAGCAAACGCCAATACAATTAATCCTAATCTAATTACATTTTTTCCGGACTTGGCCACTGCTTCCTGAGGAAGCAGCCCGCGAATCTGCTGCTGGAAGCCGACTGCAATGGGAACAAGAAAAAGATTGTAGTCATGTCCCCCAATGTGAAACACGGGCCACCATGCAAACGGCAGATGAACGGCACTGCCTGGAACAAGCAAAAATAACGGAACCATCCATAAGCGTTTTATTTCATGAACCCCGACCCGCTGGCCGCGCCTGCTTATCGTCAGTTTTGGAGATGAGCCAACCCATCCGTTTTTTACAATCAGGACTCCCTCAGCGAGTAACAACATTGATAATAGCACCATCATCGACGGATAGATTTTTTCACCAAGCGATGCAAAGGCATCAGAAAAAACAGGTATTTTCAAATGATATTGCGCTGCAAAAAATAACGCGAAGTAAGCTGCCCCTACCGTATAAGCAGGTCCCATCAGTCTTACGTTCGTGGTTAAACTCCAGAGAATCGTAAAGGCCGCAAGCAGCAGAATTCCCGCAAACGGAATTGGAATTCCGGCACCTATAATTATGACGGATATGATCAAACCGGAAATCCAGCCCGTGCGAAGGAGCTGCCGAAATTCGAAATAAGCATCATATGCGCGTCTGTGAAAATTTTTCCGTTCTCTTTTTACCCTTAAGACGCCTAATATTCCAGTCAGGAGTACGAGATAATAGCCAATCGGATTGAGAAAAAATCGGCCTATCCCCTTTAACACCTCAACAAGCCATTCTAGCACCAAGACCCGCCACCAACCTCTACGAATTAGTTTCTTTTTATCTAGTTATTTACTATTTTATCAAATTGCGGACTTAAAACCTATTGCTAGTTTCGTGAAAACAACGAAAGATGCAAGAATGGGGGCAAAGAGATATAAATAAAACCGTTTTCATCAGATCGATTCCATGAATTTTTTTATACATTCAGCCTTTTGCGCTAAGTACACATTAATTGCAGCAAGTTCACAATTATGCACGCCATGTTCACAAACACTTTTTAAAATGACCCATTTTGTTATTCAGCTGGAAACAGTGACCCCAAACGGAGTCACCCTTTTGATCTTATTTCTTGCCGACAGTAAATTTGCGCTGATATTTATGAACCAAGGCAGGAACAGTTTGCATATAATTTTGTGTCTCCGCCAGATACATATACCTAAAGTTAAACACATTTTCGGGTCCCGCATTATACGCGGCCAAGGCTGTTTCAAGATTTCCAAAACGTTTAAGCTGAATGGCTAGGTATTTTGTACCTCCATCGATATTCTGAGCCGGGTCGTGTGGATTAACACCCAGTTCCTTGGCTGTTCCTGGCATGATCTGCATCAATCCGACAGCTCCAGCCGGACTTTGGGCATCCGGATTCCCTCCAGACTCTTGTTCGATAACCGCCGCAATGATCGCTGGATCGATACCGTATTTTTCTGTGGCCGCTTGAATCTCCTTCCCCCATCGCAAAACTTTATCGGTTGGATCATAGTCGACAATGACAGTTTTGCCCCCAACAACCTTTACAAACACCGGCTTGCCATCTTCCGTCAAAATCCTTACGGTTAAGACGCTTTTAAGGGCTTGAAAACCATTGTTTAGATTGTTTTTCACAATATCCCAATCAGATAAGACCTTCTGTGAATCTCCTCCTAATTCTTTTTTATTAACGTTCAGGTCCTTGAACATGCTTTGCTCCGCAATCTTCTTGCTTGATAAATTAGGTTTTGGACTTCTGTTATGAACCCCCGCCTTTGAAGCGATTAACTGGGCAGTATTTTTGATGTCGGTCTTAAAAATCAAATACTGTTCCTTTTTATAAGCGATTGTATCGGGAATATCAACCTTATTTACAAATGGCAGAGCAGGCTCTTTGCCAATTGGTTCTAGATGGGCTAATTTGTTGATCGCCCAATTCTCCATCGGTGCCCAATTAATTTTTCCGGCCCCATAAAAAAGCACAGCCAATACTGCAGTAAAAATAAAGAAATTGCGAAAAAACGGCCAGACCTTTTGCTTCATAACTGGTTTCATTTTTTTATGTATTTGCTGAAGATATCTAGACAATGGCATTCCTCGCTTTTACTAGTAATTCTATATAAATTGTACTATATTAGTATAATTGAAAAAGTGACACCTTAATGAAGCTATGTATGCAAATAGAAAAACAGGGGAATTTCTCCCCTGCCCGTTAGTTAATGATTAATCTTAAAGCGGATTGCAGCTGCAAGTCGTTTTTTTCCTTTTTCATTTCCTTTACGGTTGCTTCTTCAAGCTTGGCTGCGGTTTTGCCGTCAATTTTCCCATCCGCCTTTAGTCCGTATTGCTGTTGAAAGGCCTTTACTGCCTTTACGGTATCGCTGTTAAAATAGCCATCTGTCCTGCCGGGCACGTATCCCAATCCTTTTAAAATCAACTGGACATTTTTGATCTGCTCATTATTCATATCCGGCGCCAATGGCTTTTCAACCTGAAGAGGATGAGTTTGAAATA
Source organism: uncultured Bacillus sp. (assembly GCA_964484065.1). GTDB lineage: Bacteria > Bacillota > Bacilli > Bacillales > Cytobacillaceae > JAEVLT01. Next base: position 20,134 of record CAZAEW010000027.1, on the reverse strand, counting down.
TTTCCGGCTGTTTGATGGCCACGTCCGGCTTGATTCCTTTTTTATGAATCCAGTTTCCATCAGGCGTCAGCCATTTAAATAAGGTTAATTTGATATTGCTGCCATCCCCCATCGGCACCGCCTGCTGAACGGTTCCTTTTCCAAAAGTAGTCTCGCCGACAAGCGGATAATGTTCCGCCTCCCGTAAAGCCCCCGCCAAAATTTCCGAAGCAGAAGCGCTCCCTTTATCAACAAGGACAATAACCGGGTAATCCTTTTTCTTTGTTAACATCGAATAAAAGCGCTCTTTTTCACCGTTTCGCTTTTCAATTTGAACCATCGGCTTATCCTTTGTGACGAACTCTTTTAAGATATCTTCTACACTTGATAACAGACCGCCCGGATTCCCGCGAACATCGATGATCAAGCCTTTAATTTGATTTTCTTCCAGGGACGAAAGCTGCTTTTTGAAATCAGCTGCTGTATTTTCGGAAAATGTGGTGATATCAATATATCCGATTTTCTCGCTATTTACCTTTTTTACAGAGGAATGAACGGTTTCTAGCGGAATATCATCCCGTTTAACCGTAACTGTGATCGGCTCCTTGGATGTTTTCCTGGCAATCTCCAAGTTTACCGAGGTTCCGCGTTTTCCGCGGATTTTCAAGGTGACCTGGCTTAGGTCGAGCCCATCAACCGTTTTTCCATCCACTTTTAAAATTTGGTCATTGGGACGCAAACCGGCTTTTTCGGCCGGAGAATTTTTAAAAGGGGAAACAATGACTACTTTGCCGTCCATCATGCCGACTTCTGCACCTATTCCTTCAAAGGATGATTCCAATGTTTGCGTAAATTGCTGTGCTGTGTTCTTGTCCATATATACTGAGTAAGGATCTTTCAGAACTGACAGCATCCCTTGGATGGCTCCTTCAGTCAACTTGTTTCTGTCTACTTTTTCGACATAGCGATTTAAAATCAGATCATAAGCCTGACTGACTTTTTCTAGATTTGTATTATCCATTTGCGATAATTCTACTTTATTGAAGTGGGAAGGCTTGTTTATTTTTTCATGGGACGGAGATTCATTGGAACGCTCCACTAGCTTGATGCCAGCAAACATTCCCCCCGCTCCCGTCAGCAGAGATCCTGCCATCAGAAGGGCAATCATTTTTCGATTCATCATGATCCTCCTCAAATACTGCCTAAATTAATCCATGTCTATTTATATGAAGAAATAGGACGAGTTATGATGGAGGACCATAAAAAAAGAAAAACGAGAGGGGGTTCCTCTCGTTGGTTTGTAGTCATTTAATTTCTGCAAAAGCCATCCAATCAATCTGTTCCTTCTAAATACATGGAAGAATTCAAATCTGTTGTATGACAACCGCTCGTATAACATGATTCAATATCAATATAGCGTCTTAAAGCAGAAGAATGGTTAGTACCTGATAAAGTATCTTCTGTCGTTGCTTTAACATCGGTTCTATCTTTCATAATGTCTGCTTTCGTTCCATGTGCAAAGTGACAGCGAACACAAGTCATTTGATCAGTGAGTCCTGTGTGACGGTAAGGATTTGTAAAGGAGGTTTGTACTCCTTGCACACCTGTAGTTGTGTCAGTCATATAATCAGTATGACAAGCCGCGCAATATTTCGTCATTTCCACGCCGCTGTCAGGGACATAGGAAGCAGAAGCTGGATCATACAATGATTTTATATCACTTGTTGTTTCTACATCAATTCCGACAGAAACATCTGCTTTGTTAACAGTAGAAACGTCAGGTCCAAAGACAAAGCCATCACGCCAAACAATTGTCATATCGGCTTTTACAATGTCAATGGCGGTTCCAGTGCTATCATAAAATGCAGTATTTGCTTTTTGGAATGGTGCTTTCTTATATCCCAAATCTCTTAACCATAATGAATAGTCACGTACATATTGACTGCCATCCCATCTGTATGTCTGAATAACTTGATCGCCTTCTTTTACTCCAGCACGGGAATATAAATAGCCAATATTTTTTGTATCAGTAGAAATATCTGCAGCGGCAGCAGTAAATCTTACGAGAATATATGGGTCACCTTTTGTTGTTGGAACAGTATCTTGTACGATAACACCTTTAAATAGTTTACCGTTTGCATCGTCCTTTGTTGCTTTTGTTCCATCCGCTTTGGTTGCGCCTTCAGCATAGTATTGAATGCCTCCCCAGCCAAGCGGGTCAACGTTCAGGTTGTTTTCATCAGCGGAACCGGCGCCATGCGGAGCATGACAGCTTGCACAGTCAAAATCCTGTCCCCACGTGTTTGCACTAACAGATTTTACATCAGAAGATGGGTTACTGTTTCCTCCAGGAGCAGCTTTTATTTGTAAAGTGCCATCTGCCTGGTGAAGAGATCCATGTGCAACATCCGCAGAAACATCGAAAGTACCAGATATGCTGTTAGGAGTACTGCTTGAGGTTGCATTAAAATAGTTATAAGCCCCTGTAGTTCCATCATGGCAAGCAGAACATGTGCTGTAGACACCATCTTTAAATAGCAAGTTATTATCATTTGCTGTATGGGTTTGATGGCAGCTGGCACAAGAGTTGGTGTTATTTTGATAAGCACCATGAATTTTTTGGCCATCTCTGTTTTTTCTTGTGTTGTTATAACCGGTTTCGTTTGCGTTCAAAAGACCGCTTCCGGTAACATCAGCAATAACTATTCCTGAAAGTAATGTTGCATAGCTTGTATCAGTATCATAATAAAGTTGGACTTTATATGTTTTACCTGGTTTTACATCTGAAGATGGTATCGTGAAAGTACCATGTTTAGCACTGTCCAGTGCAATCGGACCATACGTATTTAAAACAGTCGATCCGTTCTTCAGTACCAAAGTAAATTTTGTGCCTTCAACGTCAGGTGTTTCTGCGTATGTGTTACCGTTAAATGAAACTTCAAGGCCTGAATCTTTTTGTACAGCTTTTAAACCGTACAGGTCGCTTGCAAATGCAGCGGTGCTAAGGATTCCCACTATGAAAAAGGCTAATAATAGTGAGAAGCTCCATTTGACCTTGTTCATTCCAAAAACCTCCATAATTTTGATTTCTCTATATCTTTTTTCCATCTCCTAAGTTTATTCCCTTAGTACCCTTCGAAGTGAAGTACCACCTCCTCAATTGTCTGCTGCAGTTCTAATCGATGATAAAATGCTTTTTTAGAATAGGAATGAAAGATATAAGATGTTTTTTCTATCTCTATTTTTTATAAAAAATAACCAAAACAATAATTAAACTATAATATCGTTAGATAATATACATATTCATTATAACAACCCAACGGAGGAAAATTTGGGGCGGAATTGAAGATATTTTTTGACGGTTTTGTGTCACTTTTTTTGACATTTTTGTGTCAATTGTGGAATAATATGCTTAACAAATAGCAAGGGAACAATAGAGACTATTGTTCCCTTGCGAAAAGATCTTTTAAGGGCTAACAAATAGTAGGGCTATTTGTTGGCTTTTTATTTACTTACAGTTGCTCTTTCAGCACCTGGTTGACCAGACATTAAGAATTGTTTAGTAGTAGTATCAGCTTTGTCGTTACGAGGGCTTCCAACAAATGTTTCTCCGCCGCCGTGGCAAGCATAACATACTGACATACCAGTGTAACGTTTTAATGCTGAAGATGGGTTAGTGTCAACTAAATAATTAAGTGCATCAGTTGGACTGAATACTTTTGTAGTACCATCAGTTGCTAAAATACCTGCAGTTAAATCATAGTAAGTGTTATCGTTAGAATCGTGCATGATTTGAGCTTCAGATCCGTGAGCATAGTGACAGCGTACGCAAGTAAGTTCGTCGCGGCTTACGTTTGCGTGACGGTGTGCAGTTGTATAACTACCAGTTACGACCGTACGAGTTTCAGATAGATAGTCAACGTGGCAAGATCCGCAATATTTACTCATTTCAATACCGCTATCAGGTACTGCTCCACTCCATAGATCTTCGGTATTGCTTGTTGTTTCAACGTCGATACCTAAAGAAATGTTTGCAGATTGAATATTTGCTACGCTAGGACCAAAGGCAAATGCATCACGCCAAACGATTTTCAAGCCAGAATCCATGTTCAAGCTATTTTGCGGATTACCTTCTGCATCCCATGATTGTGTAGGAGTGCTGAAGAACACAGTGTTAGCAGTGAACGGATAGCTCATTTCACGAAGCCATAATGAGTAGTCTGGAACATACTTTGAAGCACTCCATCTGTATGTCTGGATAACTAGAGATCCTGCAGGAACCCCAGCGCGTTGATAGAAGGTGTTAGTAGATGGATCAGCTACAGTACTTCTAACTAAAATGTAAGGTGTTGATTTTGATGCTGGAACACTGTCAAAAATTCCAACATTAAGGAATAATTTACCATTCTTATAATCATTTAGTTTTGCTGCAGTTACTGTTTCAGCTGTCATACCATGGCCTTTATAATAGTTGAATACCTGACCAACTGTTTCAGAGTATGGTACACGTCCCCAGTTCATTGGGTCAACGTTTAAGTTGTTTTCTCCGGTAGAACCTGAACCGTGAGCGTTGTGGCAGCTTGCACAATCAAAATCTTGAGCGAATTTAGAAGATGATGCTGAACCGCCAGGAGCAGCAGTTAATTGTAAAGAACCGTCAGCTTGGTGTAAAGAACCGTTTTGTCCTGCACCATGTACGTCAAATGTTCCTACAACGCTTTCAGTATCTTCAGCAGATACTGGTGCGAAAGAGTTATATGCTCCAGTTGTACCATCGTGGCAAGCTGAACATGTGCTGTAAGTTCCATCCTTGAATAATAGGAAGTCCCCATCTTTAGCTGTATGCGTTTGGTGACAAGTTGCACAAGAGTTTGTATTGTTTTGGTAAGAACCGTGAAGTGATTGACCAGATCTTTGTTTTCTTGTGTTGTTGTAACCAGTTTGGTTGGCGTTGACAAGGCCAGAACCAGTTACATCTACATTAGCAGAGTTAGCTGGGTTTCCGTTTGCATCAACACCTGCTTTATACATATCTGCGTTATGGCCATCATATACTACAGCAGTAGATTTAGATAATCTAGTTACATGACCAGTATCAGAAGTTTTGTAAAGTTCTACTGTATAGATAGCACTTGGTGTCATAATTCCAGCTGGAATTGTAACAGAGGCCTTACCAGTACTTGTACTGATTGTAGCTTGATAAGTAGTAGGAGTACCTACAATGGCACCAGTTGAATCTTTTAATACAACATCAAATGAAACCGCGTTCCAATCTGGAGTAGTGGCGTCATTATCATTACCCTTGTAGTCTGCAGGATCTCCACTATTACCATTAAATGGAACCAATAAGCTTAAATCAGCCTGAGGTGCAGGCTTTAAACCGTACGGGTCTCTAGCAAAAGCAACCGTGCTCATTATTCCCACTAATAATAAAGCAATAATTAGCGAGAAACTCATTTTAATCTTGCTCATTTCTAAAAAACCTCCCTTGATTTCTCTCTCTTTTTGTCTCTCTAGTTGTAAAATAAGGCATGTTGTCCTACTTGGAAGCACCACCTCCTTAAATAGAAAACAGGATTAGTTATAAAGAGCAACTCTTTCGTTTACAGTATCGGTAATGAAAATCTCACCTTGGCTGTCAACAAATAAACCGTTTGGAAGATAAAATTGGTTATTGTCGCTGCCAATTCCCCCAAATTGGAATTTTTGTTTTCCTTTTTGATCAAACCCATAAACATAGTGAGTCATATTGTCTACGACTAATAGAGTCCCATTCGGCTGAACGCCAATACCTCTTGGGTTTACAAATTTAGAATCACCTTTGTTATCTTTCGAACCATTGATAATTCCAATAAATTTCCCATTCTTATCATACTTAACTATGCGTTGGTTACCGGAATCTGAAACAAAAATATTTTTCTCATCATCAATGGTAACAGCATTTGGTGCATTCAATATATCGTCATCAGCAGCAGCTTTTGTAAGTTCAAGCAACCTTTTACCTGATAAACTGTATTCACGTACACTATTAGACTTAATATCTGTAACAAATAGTTTGTTATTATAGATTCTCAAGCCCGCTGGAGATGCATAAAAACCAGCATTTTTACTATCATCTGTAAAGTATTTCACAAATTTTCCTTCAGATGTAAAAATGGAAATCTTTCCGTTATAAAGGTCTGCTACATAAACATTGCCTTTACTATCTCCGGTTATCCCGTATGGGAAAAGGAATTGTCCCTCACCTGTCCCTTTGCTTCCAAATTTAAAAGCAAATTTACCAGTGGAATCAAAAACCTGTATTTGCTGATGGTTTGTATCAGATACGTAAATATACTTGCCAACTTTTGTAGCATCCATTGGTTTATCCAATGGGTTGCTCATATCCCCTTGAATGTAACCGCTTAATGCTGGCTTGCCGCCTTTTAATGTACTTGCTGCGTTTACAGCTTTATTTTGAAGATGGAAAAAAGAGATGACGGCAAATAACACAACGGTTAAAGCTACGATGGTGCCCATCCATATATATGTGGTTTTCTTTTTCAAGTCTTCCGTCTCCCTTCTTATTATTTTTTACCCTCTAAACGATTTAATGCTTTCAGCGCTGGCTTATAGGTTGGATCATAAGAAAGGGCTTCTTTATAGATTTTTTCAGCATCGCTTTTCTTGCCTTGGTCTTCTGCTACTAAACCAATTTCACAGAGTGTATCGATGTTGCCTGGTTTAAAACGAATTGCGTCATCAAGTGCATCTGATGCTTTCTTGTACATTTTTAATTTTCGATATTCCCGGCCCATTAACAGACTTGATTTATAATCATTTTGGGCTAATTTACTTGCTTTAATGGCATTTTGTAAAGCTAGATCATTGTTATTTTCTTTATCATAAACAATTGCTAAATTTAGATATGCGGTATAGTTCTTACTATCTAAACTTTTTGCGGTATTATATTGTTTAATTGCGTCCTGATCGTTACCATTTAAAAAGTATGAATAGCCAAGTTGAATTCTTAGGTTGGCATCATTTGGTTTTTTATCCACCTGAGCTTTATAGTAATCCAATTGTTTGGTCAGTTCGTCATTACCTTGATTCCAGATAAAGTTTGTACAAATCAGGTAACCGGCAACAAGGCTGACAACTAAAGTTCCGGCAAGCATAAGCGCCGATTGCCACCATGTGAAACGGTCCCTTTTTTCTTTTAATTTTTCAGTCCTATTGTCAGGACCTTGGGCATCTTTTGTCATTTCCGCCTGCATAATAGCCCTCCTAATCTACTAAAAATTCAACTTTGTACAACATTCCTATAATATTCTTTTAGTATGTTGTACAAAGTTGGTCTCCTGTGACTGTATCTTAGTCTTTCTTATGGCATGATTCACATTTAGGTTTGCTATGACAGGAATAACATGTTTCATTTGGCTGTGTAACACCAGTCAAATTAATAGGGTGAATAGTTTTATAGTCTTTTCCATCATGCATCGCTGGATGACAGCTTGCACATGATGGAGTTGAGCCTGAATCATCTGTCGGAACCGCATTTGAAACTAAACCTGTACTTGTGATCGTGCTTGTTGTTATTTTTTTATTACTGTGACATGCAAAACATTTCTGTTCATCCGCTTTTGCTGCCGTGCCATGAGAATTGTTCCACCCATTAACATGGCTGGCCGGACGCTTCGTATGGCATTTTTCACAATACGTATTTTCTTTAGCATATTCTTGGGCTGAAATGGTTCCTTCTTTTGCTTTTCCAGTTGATAAGAATTGCTCTGAAGCTGATTTTGTTCCTAAATTTTTTATTTCAGTATCTGACATCAATGAGTGGCAGCTGTCGCATTTTTTGATGTCTTTTTCTGCCAATTGTCCGTGCTCGCCCTTCATGAAGTTTGAATCATCGTGGGATTTTGGCTTCATGCCTGTTGAGTGGCATGTCTTACAAGCTGTTGAAACGTCACGAGCCTCATGGCATTTGATACAGTCTTCCATTTTTGGCTGAGTGAATTTCACACTCATCATCTGTTTTCCAAGATCTGAACTCCACTTATCGTAATCTGATTTGAATGTTACGCTACGATCCTTAACATCGCCGTGAGCAACCCCGTAGTGGCACGTTACACAGTCGATATCTTTAGCCAAGTGCTTATCATGCGGGATGATGATGTCGCTCTCAGCTGTTGTCTTCCGGTTTTTCATATCATGGCACAGTTCACATTGTGAGTTTGGGATATCCTTCGGCATCTCTATCGGTGCCGTATAACTATCTGTTGCTTTAGAATATAGTTCCACCAGACCGTTTGCTTTCGCTTTTGCATAACTGACAACATCCGGCTTGATGTGGCATTCTTTACATGCCACATTGCTGTGTGATGATGCTTTCCATGTGTTATATTCCGGATTCATTTCGTGGCAGGATCCGCAGAACCCTGAACTTGAGGTAAATTCAACGGTTCCATAACCAGCAATACCTAAGAAAAGAATGGAAAACAATGTAATCGTCAGGATTTTGTAAAACTTATAGCTTGGACGGCCGGAGGAAGGCTTCTTTTGTTCTTCTTCCATTATTATTGCCCCTCCTATTTCATGACTGTTGAATTCTAATATAGATGGATTCATGCCTCCGAGGCAGAGGATTTCCGCCTTAGAGGCTTAACGTGATCATGGTTTACAAAACAACCACCATTGATGTTTCAGCATTTTTCATGTTCTGATAAGCCGCTGATCACTCGTCAGGTACTAGGTTGTGAAGGGCTATTATTTTTTTCATGGCAAGTGTTACAGAATGTATTATTCTTCGCTTCCTGTTTTGCCGTGTCTAAGCTTGGAACATAATTGCTTGTTGTCTTTTTGGTGCCATCGCCATATTTAAGCAATGTCATAATATCTTGCTTCGAAATGTCTTTTGTCCATTTTGAATCCTGGTGACAGTTTAAACACTGATCTAAATGATCCACTGCAGCTGTGGTGTGATTATTTGTGAAATCAGCAGTTTGGTGATCTTTCGGAACTCCCATATCTTGATGGCAAGAGTTACAAGCCATAGAGACTTTCAATTTCGAAGTATTCGTGTTGATTCCTTCTAAAATCAGCTGTTGTGTTTCCTTAGGAGAAGTATCTTTTGAACTCTCTTTACTCTTCGGTTCTTCAGGGTTTGCCGGAACGCTGTATGCGATGTCTTTCCAAGGTTTTTCGCCTTTATTGACCTTGTCATGGCAATCGATACATGTTCCCATGTTTGGACGTAAATATTTTTCCTCAATTAACTTGTCAGCATTTTTGCTGTTTGCCCATTTAGCACGATCTTCTCCAACGTTAAGCTCACGGACAGCCATTTTCGCGTGAACCACACCGGAGTGACAAGTAATACAAGGAATACCTTCATCAATATGTTTCTTGTGGTCAACCTTTAAATCATTGGAAGCGGTAACGAATCTGTTGGTTGAGTGACATTGTAAACAGTTTTCGTTGGAAACAGCTTCTTCTTCTGTTTGTACAATCTGTTCAGGAACTGTCGTAAAGTGATAATATAATTCCTTCATAGATTTCATTTTGTGCGTCAGCATGTTGACAACACCTGGCTTGATATGACACTGTACACAGCTGATTTCACTATGGGCACTTGCTGTATAGGTTGAATATTCCGGTGTCATTTCATGACAACTGGAACAAAACGCAGGTGAGTTGGTCATGGAAAGAACTCCATACCCACCTCCAAACACAACAACGCAACCTATCAAACTGACTAAAAGCAGTTTCCAGCGGTTAACTGGGTCTTTCCAGTCTATGTTTTTGAACTTTCGCCACAGTCTGCGAATGGGGCCAGCGTTTTTATCTTCTCTGGTTTTTATCTCTTTCTTTTTCTCCCCCCAAAAGGCCACTATGCTCACCCTTTCTGTTATGGACTAGCCTAACTGTATTTCCTCATTAACCTCTAAAGGTAGTATCTAACATTGAAAACGTATTTTCCAATGTACAATTTGTGAATATTTCCTCATAGGACGTAAGTAATAGTTATTTTAAGAAAACAACGCATAGATGTTGAAAACTCAAGGTGTGGTTAATAAGATATCAATAGTGTAAAATGCATAAATCTTAATTTTTATGCAAAAATCCCTTCTTTCATTCATTTGTTACAAAAGTAGGACATAGAATCTTCATTTTCCTTCTTAATCTGAAATTTCTAAATAATAGGACTTATGCATTATGACATTATTTTGTCAAAGCATTCCCGAGAGCCGGGAAAAGTTGTCACTCCATAGTGGAAGTGGTAATATGGATAAAGAAATTAGCGAAGATTTTAAAGGGATTCTGCTTAATTGGGCGAATCTCTTTTCTGTAATGAGGGATTTTGATAAAAGGAGCGTTCATTTAATAATGGGGATTTTGAATAAAGTGTTCGATTTAAATAAGCGTGAACTGAAACGCCTGGACAAGCTTGCAAAGCAAATTGGCGAACTTGCAGGCAGCATGGAAAAATTAACGGATGACCAGCTCCGTGAAAAAACTGAGGAATTTAAAACACGCTATCAAAATGGCGAAACGCTTGATGATCTGCTTGTCGAAGCATTCGCGGTTGTCCGTGAAGGCGCACGGCGTGTGCTTGGCTTATATCCGTACCATGTTCAGTTAATGGGAGGTATTTCCCTCCATGAAGGGAACATTTCCGAGATGAAAACCGGTGAAGGTAAAACCTTAACCGCGACCATGCCGGTTTACTTAAATGCTTTATCCGGCAAAGGCGTTCACGTCGTTACAGTCAACGAATACTTGGCTAGCCGTGACGCAACAGAAATGGGTCAACTTTACCAGTTCCTTGGCCTTACCGTCGGCCTGAACTTAAACAGCATGACTTCTGAAGAAAAACAGGAAGCCTATGCCTGCGATATCACATATGGTACAAACAACGAATTTGGTTTCGATTATCTTCGTGACAACATGGTTTTATATAAGGAACAAAAAGTACAAAAGCCATTATTTTATGCGGTCATTGACGAGGTTGACTCGATCCTGATTGACGAAGCGCGTACGCCGTTGATCATTTCCGGACAAGCTGAAAAATCAACCGTTTTATATATCCAAGCAAATGCGTTCGTCCGTACGCTTAGAAAAGATGACGATTACACGTATGACGAAAAAACCAAGGCCGTTATGCTTACCGAGCAAGGGATCAGCAAAGCGGAAAAGGGGTTTGGAATCGAAAATCTTTTCGATATTTCGCACGTAGCGCTAAATCACCATATCAACCAGGCATTGCGGGCAAACGTCAGCATGCATCTGGATGTTGATTATGTTGTCCAAGAGGGAGAAATCATCATCGTTGACCAATTTACCGGCCGTCTAATGAAAGGCCGCCGTTACAGTGAAGGTCTTCATCAGGCAATTGAAGCAAAAGAAGGACTTGAAGTCCAAAACGAAAGTATGACCATGGCAACGATTACGTTCCAAAACTACTTCCGGATGTATGAAAAATTAGCCGGTATGACCGGTACAGCGAAAACAGAAGAAGAAGAATTCCGCAATATTTATAATATGAACGTTATTGTTATTCCGACGAACATGCCGGTTATCCGTGACGACCGTGCGGATTTAATTTATGCTTCCATGGCTGGCAAATTCAATGCCGTTGTGGCCGATATTGTCGAGCGCCACAAAAAAGGCCAGCCGATTCTTGTCGGTACGGTTGCGATTGAAACATCTGAGGTCATTTCACATTTATTAATGAAAAAAGGCGTTCGCCATAATGTCCTGAATGCGAAAAACCACGCGCGTGAAGCAGAAATTATTGCCGAAGCAGGTCATCAGGGTGCGGTGACAATTGCCACCAACATGGCCGGCCGCGGTACCGATATCAAGCTTGGTGAAGGCGTGAAAGAATTGGGCGGACTTGCTGTTATCGGAACGGAGCGCCACGAAAGCCGCCGGATCGATAACCAGCTGCGCGGACGTTCCGGCCGTCAAGGGGACCCTGGTGTCACTCAATTCTACCTTTCAATGGAAGATGAATTAATGCGCCGCTTTGGCTCCGATAATATGAAATCAATGATGGAACGGCTTGGTATGGACGATACCCAGCCAATTCAAAGCAAGATGGTTTCAAGAGCCGTTGAATCAGCGCAAAAAAGGGTTGAAGGAAACAACTTTGATGCCCGTAAACAGCTCCTGCAATATGACGATGTTCTTCGCCAGCAGCGGGAAATTATTTACGGCCAGCGCAATGAAGTTCTCGATTCTGAAAATCTTCGTGAAATCGTTGAAGGCATGATTTTGCGGACAATTGAGCGAAATGTCGATGCCCATGCACCGAGATCGGAAGATGAGGAAGATTGGAACCTGCAAGGGATCGTTGATTTTGTTCATGCAGCTCTTCTCCCTGAAGGCGACATAACACTTGAAGATCTTCAGGGCAAAGATCCGGAAGAAATGACCGAGGCCATTTTTGCAGAAGTAAAAATACGCTATGATGAAAAAGAAGAAATTTTAGCTCCTGAGCAAATGCGGGAATTTGAAAAAGTTGTCGTGCTTCGGGCTGTGGATTCGAAATGGATCGATCATATTGATGCAATGGATCAGCTCCGCGATGGTATCCACCTTCGCGCTTATGGACAGATTGATCCGCTTCGCGAATATCAGCAGGAAGGCTATCTGATGTTTGAAAATATGATTGCTTCAATCGAAGAAGAAGCATCATTGTATGTGATGAAAGCGGAAATCCGCAACAACCTTGAGCGCCAAGAGGTAGCAAAAGGCCAAGCGGTGAATCCGAAGGAAGACGGCGAGACCGTTAAGAAGAAGCCTGTTGTGAAGAAAATGGATATCGGCCGCAACGATCCATGCTTCTGCGGCAGCGGCAAAAAGTACAAAAACTGCCATGGTGCAGTTGGCAAATAATATTGATGTATCGGGGCCGGCTGCGAGCCGGTCCTTTTTTGCGGAACAAAATGAACAGGTAAAAGCCTAAAACGCTTTTAGGCCGGCTCTTTTGTCGGTCGGGCTGATGAGGAAGGAAATTGGCAAGAAACTGGTAGAAATGCCTGGTATGATTGTGAACGAAATGTGGCATTTGTAGAATTCCTTGTGAATTTCGTAGAATCCCTTGTGAACTTCGTAGAATTCCCTGTGAACTTTGTAGAATTGGTCCTAGATTTTGTAGAATTCGGATGCAGGGATTCTTTGTAACCCAATTAGATCGGCTTTTTTAATGAATTTTTGAATTTTTACCGGGTCTTTCGTTATAATAGATGGGAACTCGTTTAATGAAACAGCATAAATTATGATCAAACAGGAACTTTTTTATTTTTAATAGAGGTGAATGATATGGAATTAGCAGATATTCGTAATGAATTAGAAAAAATAGCTAAGCAATTAGCGGGTTTTAGGGGGTCTCTTTGACCTCGAAAACAAAGAGGCGCGCATCGCTGGGCTTGAAGATGAGATGCTGCACCCGGATTTCTGGAATGACCAGCAGGCAGCGCAGGTCGTCATCAATGAATCCAACGGCTTGAAGGAACAAGTCCACGGTTTCTACGAGATGGAAGAGACGTATGAAAACCTCGAGGTAACCTATGAGCTTGTAAAAGAGGAACCTGATGCAGATTTGCAGGCCGAATTGGAATCTGAGCTTCAAGCTCTGACCAAGCGCATGAATGATTTTGAATTAGAGCAGCTTTTAAGTGAGCCTTATGATAAAAATAGCGCGATTTTAGAGCTGCACCCTGGTGCGGGCGGAACCGAGTCGCAGGATTGGGGCTCGATGCTGCTGCGCATGTACACCAGATGGGCGGAAAAGCATGGCTTTAAGGTAGAAACGCTCGATTATCTTCCTGGTGATGAAGCGGGAATTAAGAGTGTTACCTTGCTGATAAAAGGGCATAATGCTTATGGCTATTTGAAGGCGGAAAAAGGTGTCCACCGCTTGGTGCGGATTTCACCGTTTGATGCCTCGGGACGGCGCCATACTTCTTTCGTTTCCTGCGAAGTAATGCCGGAGTTTAATAATGAAATTGAAATTGAAATCCGCCCTGAAGATCTGCGGATTGATACGTATCGTTCCAGTGGCGCCGGTGGTCAGCATATTAACAAAACGGAATCTGCGGTCCGGATCACTCACATTCCAACCGGGATTGTTGCGGCTTGCCAAACAGAACGTTCGCAGATTCAGAACCGTGAACATGCGATGAATATGTTAAAATCTAAGCTCTATCAGCGTGAAGTAGAAGAAAAAGAGAAGCGGCTTTTAGAGATTCGCGGTGAGCAAAAAGAGATTGGCTGGGGCAGCCAAATCCGCTCATATGTGTTCCATCCATATTCAATGGTGAAGGATCATCGGACGAGTACGGAGAGCGGCAATGTTCAGGCGGTCATGGACGGGGATTTGGATCCGTTTATTGATGCTTATTTGCGGTCTAGAATTAAATAAAAATGGTAAATGTCCTCCAAAACTTTTTGGAGGACATTTTTTTGGATTATGGTGCTTATCGGTTTGATGAACGACGTTTTTCTCTTCCGATCGCTTCATATCGTCGTTCATCGGTCTTATGAACGACGTTTTCCCCATCCACTCGCTTCACATCGTCGTTCATCGACCTTATGAACGACGTTTTCCTCTTCTACTCGCTTCATATCGTCGTTCATCGGTCTTATGAACGACGTTTTCCCCTTCCACTCGCTTCATATCGTCGTTCATCGGCCTTATGAACGACGTTTTCCTCTTCCACTCTCTTCATATCGTCGTTCATCGGTCTTATGAACGACGTTTTCCTCTTCCACTCTCTTCATATCGTCGTTCATCGGTCTT
>CAZAEW010000027.1:3503-5120 GCA_964484065.1 uncultured Bacillus sp. | reverse complement strand
TCATCGGTCTTATGAACGACGTTTTTCTCTTCCACTCGCTTCATATCGTCGTTCATCGACCTTATGAACGACGTTTTCCTCTTCCACTCTCTTCATATCGTCGTTCATCGGCCTTATGAACGACGTTTTCCCCATCCACTCGCTTCACATCGTCGTCATCGGTCTTATGAACGACGTTTTTCTCTTCCACTCGCTTCATATCGTCGTTCATCGACCTTATGAACGACGTTTTCCTCTTCCACTCGCTTCATATCGTCCTTCATCAGTCTTATGAAAGACAATTTCCTATTGTAGCCCCCTAGCTTTGTCCTTCAACAGAAACCAGCCGTAAATTCAAATTGAAATTCTTCACATGAAAATCTCGCAGATAACAAAAGCTAAAAAAGTTTACTCCTTTAATGCGGTGACCTACTGGCATTTACACCATTATTTTCCCATGCTATACTCACCTACATCAAAAATCCAATAAGGGCACCGCCCTTGAAAAAACATAAAAAGGAGTATCACAGCATGAAAAGAAATTGGCAAGACCCCTTCCAGCATCCAAAAATCGGAATGGTGATCGAATACATCTATATTTTATTGGGCTCAGCGATCATTGCCTTCTCGTTCAACGTCTTCCTCCTCCCCAACCAAGTCGCATCAGGCGGAGTCAGCGGAATCAGCACGATTTTACATACCGTACTCGGGTGGGAACCCGCCTACGTCCAGTGGGCATTCAATATTCCGCTCTTCATTGCAGGGGTTATTTTTCTCGGCAAACAATTTGGAGTCAAAACGCTCGCCGGCACAGTCTTCCTCCCATTTGTCGTTTTTCTCACCAAACACACGGACCCTTGGACACATAATGCCCTCTTAGGCGCCTTGTTTGGCGGAATCGGCGTCGGCCTCGGCTTGGGAATTGTTTTTCGGGGAAAAGCCTCAACCGGCGGCACCGACTTGGCAGCACAAATCATCCATAAATACACAGGGCTTACCTTAGGCACATGTATCATAATCCTCGACGGACTAATCGTCTTAACCGCCGCGTTTGTTTTTGATATCGAAAAAGCTTTATACGCCCTGATTGCCCTTTACGTTACAAGCAAAACGATTGATTTTGTCCAAGTAGGCTTAGGAAGATCAAAAATGGCGATGATCATAACGAATAATCTGGATGAAGTCCGCGACGGCATCCTGAATAAAATCGACCGTGGAGTGACTAAACTAACTGCATATGGCGGATTCACAGACAGCGAGAGGCCCGTCCTGATGTGCGTCGTCGATCAAACTGAATTCACAAAATTGAAACAATTAGTAAAATCCCTCGACCATTCTGCCTTTGTTGTCGTCATGGATGCTGCAGAAGTTTTAGGCGAGGGTTTCAAACGGGCATAGGACTAGGTATACTAATAAATGATGGAAAATATTTCTGAAAGGGGAACGTCAATGAAAAAGAAGCTACTAACATTGGCAATGGGTACTGCCCTTGTCATGGGACTTGCAGCATGCGGCGGCGGTTCAGATACATCGAAGGACACAGGAAAAAGCTCGACTGCCTCAGCAGAAGAAATCACAAATAAAAGCTGTGCAAGCTGCCATGGAGATCAGCTAAAAGGGATCGCAAATTTAGGACCA
>CAZAEW010000027.1:0-3403 GCA_964484065.1 uncultured Bacillus sp. | reverse complement strand
ACTTTGGGTGAAATTTGAACCAAATATTATAGGATAATTTTACGTTATATTAAAGTTTTCAACCTAATTGAAAAGAAACTGTAATATATTTAGCGCTTTTCTTGTCGGATTATGGTGTTATAATGAGTCTATGTGAAAATGGAATCGATATTTCCACATTCTGAATAAATCAAACTCTCTTTCTGTGATTTTTTCAAAACTAAGACATTAGGTGATAATGAATGATAGAAATGCAAGAAGTATATAAAAAATATCCAAACGGCGTTACCGCATTAAACGGGGTTGATGTCCGCATCAATCAAGGTGAATTCGTTTATGTGGTTGGGCCGAGCGGTGCCGGTAAATCCACATTTATCAAATTGATGTATCGCGAAGAAATTCCAACATCCGGGACCATTCAGATGAATGGCGTCAATCTGGCAAAATTAAAAATGAGCAAAGTTCCCCTTTTTAGGCGGAATCTTGGCGTCGTCTTTCAGGATTTCAAACTGCTGCCGATGAAAACAGTCTATGAAAATGTCGCATTTGCCCTTGAAGTTATTGAAGCTTCTCCTAAATTTATTAAAAAACGTGTAATGGAGGTCCTTGACCTCGTTAACTTAAAACATAAAGCAAGAATGCTGCCTACAGAGTTATCAGGCGGTGAGCAGCAGCGTGTTTCGATTGCCCGTTCAATCGTTAACTCGCCAAAGGTTGTGATTGCCGATGAGCCGACAGGGAACCTTGACCCTGAGACATCATGGGAAATCATGAATATTTTTGATGAAATCAATACCCGAGGAACAACCATTGTTATGGCAACCCATAACAAGGAAATAGTCAACACGATTAAACATCGCGTTATTGCCATTGAAGCAGGCAGAATTGTGCGCGATGAAGCGAGAGGTGAATACGGTTATGAAGGTTAGAACTCTTGGCCGTCATGCTCGTGAAAGCCTCAAGAGCATTGGCCGAAACGGCTGGATGACATTTGCATCCGTAAGTGCCGTTACAGTTACGTTAATTTTAGTTGGTGTCTTTTTCGTTATTATGATGAATTTAAACAAAGTGGCGCAAACCATTGAACAGGACGTGGAAATCCGCGTTCACATCGATATTGCTGCGAGCAAACAAGATCAGCAAACCTTAAAGCATCAGATTGAACAGCTTCCGGAAGTCAAAAGCGTGAAGTTTTCTTCCAAAAAACAAGAGCTTAACAATTTAATTACAAGCCTTGGTTCTGAAGGAAAAGCATTTAAACTTTTTGAACAGGACAATCCATTAAACGATGTATTTATCGTAAAAACGAAAAACCCGACAGATACGCCTACAGCAGCCAAGAAAATTGAAAAAATGAACTATGCTGCAAAAGTTAAATATGGACAAGGCCAGGTTGAGAAACTGTTCAGCTTTATTAAATCAGCGAGAAATGTCGGAGTCGTTCTCATCATCGGCTTATTATTTACGGCGATTTTCCTTATTTCAAATACGATTAAAATTACGATTATCGCAAGAAGACGGGAAATCCGGATTATGAAATTGGTAGGGGCAACTGATTCCTTCATTCGCTGGCCATTTTTCTTAGAAGGACTTTGGCTGGGGATCATCGGCTCCATCCTGCCGATTATTTTGATCTGGATTACTTACTACAATGCCTATCAATATATCGCACCTAGATTGGCAGGCAACTTTATTCAAATTTTGCCGGTTGAACCATTTATCTATCAAGTATCCGGCCTGCTCGTTTTAATGGGAGCCATCATTGGTGTTTGGGGAAGCGTAATGTCAGTAAGAAAGTTCTTAAAAATCTAATCTAAAATATCCGGAAGGGCATTCGTCTTACTGCGTTTGCCCTTTCAGACTATCTAAAACTATATAAAACTATCAAAAATTACCGATATAAAGAGAGAGTGCGAAGGGAGAATCTGGAGATGAAAAAATCAATTACAGCACTTACTGTTGCAGCAACGGTAGGTATGGGAAGTTTATTTGGGGGGGTAGCTGTAAAAACAGAGGCAGCATCAGTCTCCAGTTTGCAAAAACAAAAAGATCAAGTACATAACCAACGGACGAATCTTGACTCAAACATAAATCAAACAGATCAAAAGATTTCCAGTTTACAAGGTCAGCAGGCAGATGTGCAATCGGAATTAAAACGCATTGGCTTATCAATTGATAATACTGCAAAAGCCCTTCAAGAAACGAATGCAAAAATAGCCGAAACTGACGCAGAGATGACAAAACTGCAAGAAGAGATTACCGTTATCCAGGCACGGATTGAAAAAAGAAATGAACTGTTAAAAGAACGGGCCCGCAATTATCAGGAGAATGGCGGAATGGTAAACTATGTAGCCGTATTAATGGGTTCTCAAAGTTTTAGTGATTTAGTTGACCGTGCTAGTGCTGTAGCAACGATTGTCGAAGCAGATACCGCTATTATGCAAAAAGCGGAAGCAGACAAGCAGGAGCTTGAACAAAAGCAGACACAGCTAAAAAATGATCAAGCCAGATTGGAAAAAATGAAAAATGAAAATATCAATCTGCAAAAGCAACTAGATTCGCAAAAAGCAGAACAAGACCGGTTGTTGTCAAGCCTGCAAGAGCAGGAAAAACAAGCGGAAAATGAAAAAATGGATATGCAGGAACAATCACAGCTCCTTGCTGCCCAGGAATCAGCTATCCAAAAAGCAATTGCCAATGCCCAAGCGGAGGCAGCCGCTCAGGCCGCTGCAGCAGCTGCTGCGGCTGCTAAAAACTCTTCCGGAACAACCTCTACTTCCTCCGGCGGAGGCAGTTCAGTTGCTCCACCTCCTGTTACCAGCGGTTCGTTTATGAAACCTACGAGCGGGGTATTAACTTCCGGATTTGGACCGCGCAGCGGGGGCTACCATTATGGAGTAGACTGGGCAGCCAGCGGAAGCGGTATCCCAATTGTAGCAGCTGCTGGAGGAGTAGTTTCAAAATCCTACACCTCTTCGTCTTACGGGGAATGTGTCTTTATCACACACTATATCAATGGCCAAGTCTATACAACGGTGTATGCGCATATGAGAACTCGTTTGGTTCAAGATGGTTCAACGGTTTCGAAAGGCCAGATCGTCGGTTATATGGGTTATACGGGTGATGTTCAGCCGCCTGGACCTGCAGGACAGCATTTGCACTTTGAGTTGTATAAAGGAGAATGGACCCCAAGCCATTCAAATGCCATCAATCCTCTATCAATGATTAACTAATGATAAAGAAAACTCGCCGATTGGCAAGCCTTAAGGGCGAAGACAGAGGCATAGTTGCCCTTATGCGTATTATAAGAAAAAAGGAAAAGACAGTGTCTTTTCCTTTTTTTTGTTCTCTTAACAGTGATTTGAATCATTACTTGATAACTCGTAAATTCCCCTTCGCTTCTTCCCTATCTGCAGCAGCTTCC
>CAZAEW010000026.1:32238-50266 GCA_964484065.1 uncultured Bacillus sp. | reverse complement strand
TATATGGAAACCAATTCGTATGATGGAGGTTTATTGGCAAGCATTTATTTTCCAGCCCATACTGATATGGAAAAAGCGGAAAATGAGGTAAAGTCCGCTGTTGAAAAACTCAAACTTCCAGATGGTGTCAAAGCACCCATGGTAACACGTGTCAGTACCAACTCCTTTCCAATCATGCAATTAAGCCTGAAGAGTAATTCACAAACCATAACGGAGAAACAGCTGCGGACATCCATTCAAGAAAAAATAGCTTCTGAAATAAAGCGCGTACCGGGTGTAAGGGAAATCAGGGCAACAGGGACTGGAGAAACGGGATTTATTGTAACCTTAAATCGCGATGCACTTAAAAAAAATCGAGTATCCCTTCATGATATTGAGACAGCACTTTCATCAAATAAGCCGCTGGTATATCAAGGATTATTAAAAGAAACAGGCGGGCAGGGCGAACATATCTCTATGCCTATCCGTATAAATGGAGGAGCCGTAAGCAGGAAAGATCTGCAATCTGTAAAAATTTCTGTTGGAGAAGGCAAAACAATTTCTTTGCAGGATGTAGCCAACATTGAGGACAGCATCGTCAACCTAAAGACAGTGTCGAGAACAGATGGCCAGCCCAGTGTTTTATTTGATATTTTAAAAACTCCTTCTTCTAATATCACCGAAGTGACAGAACGAGTACGTGATAGGGTAAACTCAATACCTGAGGTCAAATCGAATTTAGTCCAGGTGTCTATACCTTTCGACCAGGGCAAGGAAATAAACAGTGACTTAAAGGGGTTAATAAAAGAAGGAATTCTTGGGATTGTGTTTTCGATCATTTGTGTTTTCTTATTTTTTCGGAATTTCCGCTCAACATTTATCATCGCATTGTCATTGCCCTTCTGCCTTTTTACGGCCACTTCCATCCTGAAAATGATGGGGATCAGCTTAAATATCTTGACTATTTCGGGGTTGATTGTCGCGATGGGCAGGGTCGTCGATGATTCGATTGTTGTGATGGATAATATGTATAGAAAGAGGAGTTCCAGTAACAAGGGTATCAGGGCCCAACTCGTTTCTGGGGTAACTGAAATGATTCCTGCGATAGTTTCTTCTACTGCTACAACAATTGCTGTATTTTTACCCATATCTATCATCGGCGGGATGATTGGCTCGGCTTTTTCAGGATTTGCATGGTCTGTGGCAATTGCTCTTGCAGCATCCTTGGCCGTATCGATAATGATCGTACCTGTATTAGCTCATTTACTGTGGAAAAGACATCCTGTAACAAACACGGTAAACATAGAGTCCCATGCCCGGAGAATTTTGCAAGTGGTTTTTCAAAAGAAAAAAATGGTGATGATCTTGGTAGGAGTACTTCTGGCAATTTCGGTTACAGAAGCTGCTTTGCTTCCAGTAAACTTCTTTCCTAGAAGTAACGCTGGTAACGTTGCTATTCAGATTGAACTTCCTGAAAAAGCAACCCTTTCAGATGTTGATGCTGAAGTGAAAAATGCCGAGACCATTTTAAAAAGTAAGCCTGAGGTAGCAAGTTTTTCCTCTACTCTTGGTTCATCTTTTTCCCCGATGTTTGATGATGTTTTTGATGAAGGCGGGGGATGGGTTCAAAAGCAAAATACAGCTAATATATCAGTTAAGCTGCAAAAAGGATCAGACACGGCTTTATTTATCAAAACTATGCGCAAGCAGATGACCGCCTTATCAACATCAGCCATATATTCTATTTCCAATCAAAATATTTCCGGTGATGATTCGCGTCTAAAGGTGATTCTAATTGGGGACAATCAAAAAGACCTTACGGCTGCATCCGTTTTGGTAAGAAGTAAGCTGCAAATGATCCCAGGTCTTAGTGTAGATGGGCAAGCAAATGATGCAGATGCTCCAATGAAATATTTCTTATCACCTAATTTCGAAAAAATGACCGAATTAGGAATACCTGCTGATGAAGTTCTTAACCGAATTCAACGTTATTATTCCGAAGAGGTAAATTTCGATTTTTCCGTTGGAGATTCATCCGTTCCAATTGTTTTGAGGACGGAACAAATGAAAAAGATTGCTGTTGCGGACGATCCAAATCCTGAAAAAACAATTTTATCCGCGCTGGGAAATGAAAAGTTTACAGCAAATGATGGACATCCTGTAACACTAGCCGAAATCACGACATTAACAACCAGTAAAGAGACTGTTATCAGTGAGAGGGGAGGAAAGCCTATTGCTTTTGTTACTGGAAATATTATTACAAATAACATTTCCGGGGTAACGAATAAAGTGAAAGAAACCATGAAAGCCTTAAATTTTCCACCAGGTGTCGACTATTCCCTTGGCGGGATTTCTAAGCAAGTCAAGCAAATGGTTATCGAAATGAGTCTCGCTCTTTCTCTATCTGTTATTCTAGTTGTGCTGATTGTTAGTGCTGTTTTTCGTGGATGGCAAGCACCTGCGGCTGTATTGATCTGTATTCCGCTTGCATTGATAGGTTCTGTATGGAGTTTGAGATTCTTTGAAATGGAGTGGAACCTTGCTGCAATGATTGGGGTTTTAATGCTTTCAGGAATTGTCGTGACGAACGGAATTGTTCTGGTTGATAAAATTGAACGAAACCGGTCTGTAGGAATGGCCGTAAACCAAGCCATTCTCCAGGGAGCATCTACCAGGGTAAGACCGGTATTAATGACAGCAGGAACTACGATTTTAACTTTGCTGCCATTAGCAGTATCGAATGCTGGAAACAGCATAATTTCACAAACACTTGGCGTTGTAGTAATTGGAGGAATGATCAGTTCCACGCTTATCTGTCTTCTGGTTATTCCAATCATGTATGAATGGCTATGCAATCGATCAGCAAATATTCGAAAAGTTCAAGAAACTGGAATAGAATATATGTAAGTAACATTAAATAAGGATGGTGGTTCCATCCTTATTTCTTTATGGGAAGGTAACTAAATACATTCCAAGCTGACAATTGTAGTAGAATGGTTTCAAGGAAAAATTCTTATGGCTATTCGTGCCGTTAAGAAACGAAAGGAGCAGTCTAATGAGAACTTTTTATTCCCGGAACGAAGTACCCGAACCAGAAAAATGGAATTTAGCTGATTTATATGCAGATTTGAGCAGATGGGAGGAAGATTTTCAGCAAGTTGAAAAAATGGCCGCAAACCTGAAAGAATTTGATGGCAGCATTCATGACGGCAAGAGTTTGTACCAATACTTAAAGCTGAGAGAAGGTCTATCCTACACGTTTAACCATCTTTATGCTTACTCGATGTTAAAGACGGATGAGGATACGAGGCTTGCAGACTCACAATCTTTGTTGGCGCGGGCAAAAAGCCTCAGCGTAAAGGTCAGTGCAGCATCATCCTTTTTTATGCCGTTTTTATTAAGTTTAGATGAAAAGACATTGAAAAAATACATAGCTGAAGAAGCGGGTCTGAAATACTTTGAAGAGGATTTATTTGATTCCTTCCGTTACAAAAAGCATGTCTTAAGTAAAGACCAAGAAGCGATTATCTCCCAGCTTGGAGAGGCACTTTCAGCCCCAGCCGCAACATATGGGATGATTAATAATGCGGATATCCGGTTTGGAGAAGTGACGCTTGAGAATGGGGAAAAGGTTGAACTCACCAGAGGGATGTATTCAAAATTAATCGAAGATGAAGACCGGGATAAACGCCGGGAAGCGTACAAAGCATATTACAAACCCTATGTGGAGTCCAAAAATACCATTGCTTCCACACTCTCTGCAGCTATAAAAAATAATGTCACAATGGCAAAAATACGTCAGTATCCTTCTGCATTGGAAAAAGGATTGTTTGGCGATATGGTTCCCAAAGAGGTATATGAAAATCTCATCACAGCTACCAAAAACAATATCGAACCATTGCATCGATATTCTCAGCTGCGCAAGGAGAAATTGGGGCTTGATGAGCTTCGTCAATATGATTTGAATGCCCCACTTGTTAAAGGAATTAAGCAAGTAATTCCATATGATGAAGCGTTTGAAACGATGCTGAAAGCCCTCGCTCCCCTCGGTGATCGGTACATCGACATTTTGAAGGATTTTAAAGAATCCCGCTATATTGATGTAAGGGAAACGCCCGGCAAGCGGTCAGGTGCCTATAATTTAGGGGTGTATGGAGCACATCCATACATCCTCTTAAACCATCAGGATGATTTGGATAGTTTATTTACTCTTGTTCATGAATGCGGTCATGGGGTTCACAGCAAGCTGAGCTCTGAACATCAGCCGCAAATTACCGCCGGCTACAGTATTTTTGTTGCAGAAGTAGCCTCCACGGTGAATGAGGTGCTGCTAATTCTGTACTTATTGAAAAATGAAACGGATGAAGAAGTTCGCAAGCACTTGCTTAACCATTTTATTGATCAATTTAAAGGAACCTTTTTTACCCAGGTAATGTTTGCTGAGTTTGAAAAAATAACTCATGAATATGCGGAACAGGGTAAACCTCTAAATGTTGAAGTTTTTAATGAAATCTACGAATCTTTATTTAGAGAGTACAACGGGGAGAAAATTGTTTTTGATGACGAGGTAAAATATGGCTGGTCCAGAATTCCTCATTTTTATCGGCCTTTTTACGTTTATAAATACGCAACCGGATTTGCCTCAGCAATCCATTTAGCAACAAGGATTTTCGAAGGAGACCAAAAAACGCTGGAATCCTATCTGGAATTTTTAAAAAGCGGCAGTTCCGATTACCCGCTGGAATTATTGAAAAAAACGGAAGTAGATCTGACAACACCAGTACCAATCGAAAACGCGCTGAATAAGTTCAAAGAACTGGTAGATGAATTCTCTGAGCTGATTTGATTCATTTTTTTCATAAAAAATAATGGCCAAAAGCTTACTCATGTCGCAGCCATCGACTTTGAGTAAGCTTTTTTTGGCATAAGATTAAATAAAATAACTGAATATTCAAAAATCAGTGTCAGAAAACCTTACATCCTTTAAGACAGATCTCTCTCAGCAGTTATACTATTAAAAAAAGAGAGGAGTGATAAATTTATATTTTTTACATATTAATAGAGAGACTTTATAGATAACTAGGGGGAGATATGGATGGTTTTCAAAAAAACTTATGCTCTTGTGTTGACGGCTGGGTTGGCATTTGGAATTTTGAGCGGTTGTACTTCAGCTAAAAACACTAGTACAGATGAATCAAGTAAAGGGAAAACAGTCATTAAAATTGCTACTCAATCACCCTTGTCTGGCGGCAGTGCTACACAAGGGGAAGCCATCAAGTTAGGAGCCCAATTGGCTATTGAAGAGAAGAAAGCAGAATTAGCAAAAAAAGGTTTTGACTTACAGTTTGTATCATTCGATGATCAAGCTGATCCGAAAAAAGGTGTTGCCAATGCACAGCTGATTGCTTCCGACAAGGATATACTGGCGATCGTTGGACATATGAATTCCGGGGTTGCTATTCCTTCTTCAGAAACCTATGAAAAATATTCGATACCAATGGTATCACCTGCCAATACAGCAACAGAAGTAACAGACCGAAAACTGAAAACGGTCAATCGTGTGGTAGGGCGTGATGACCTGCAAGGCCCTGCTGGGGCAGAATACGCAGTAAAAAATTTGAAGGCGAAAAAGATTTTTATTATTCAAGATAAAACGGCCTATGGGACAGGCTTAGCAGACGCATTTAAAGGAGAAGCGCAAAAACTTGGGGCAGAGATTGTCGGTTATGAAGGAATCACAGTCGGTGAAAAGGATTTTAATGGTGTTCTCAACCAAGTGGCTGCCAAGAAACCGGATATGATTTACTTTGGAGGTCTTTATGCAGAAGGAGGATTGATTCTCAAACAGGCGCATGATAAAGGAATTGACATTCCATTTATGGGCGGGGATGGTTTAGACTCCTCATCATTTGTAGATATAGCCGGAGAAGCGGTTAGAAACGCTTACTTAACTTCAATTGCAGGGGATCCAAGGAAAACAGCAGAAGGTAAAAAGTTTACAGAGGAATATAAAAATAAATTTAATAAAAATATCGAGGGCTATTCTGCGTATGCCTATGATAGTGCTGGAGTTATTTTAAAAGCATTAGAAACAGCTATTGATAAAAATGGCGGAAAGTTACCTACCCGTACTCAAGTCAGAGATGCTGTCCGATCTACAAAGGACTATCAAGGAATTGTGACAAGGGTTGGCTTTGATGATAAAGGTGACAATCAATATGCGAAAATCTTTATCTATAAGTTCAACAAAGCAGCTTATCCTGCAGACATGGTTGGAGAGATAAGCAAAAAATAGGGGATTTGAAAAAAAGGGTAAGGTTCACCTGCCCTTTTTTTCATAAAGAACATACATGAGTCTCAACTCCCAACCCATGTATAGAAAGAAAACAAGTATTTGCAACACACCAACATAATAAAGGCGGTGTGAGCGGAGCAAAGTTAAACCTTTTCAAAGAAGAAGATCCTATTTCTCGCTTTGGCTGGTTAAAAACAACATGACTATTGCGCAGCTCCGCCTTTTTTTCATACAAAAATAAAGAGTGGTGAGGAATATGCTGACAGGAATCCTTCAAACGCTGCCCCAAGTAATTATTGATGGGCTGACTTTAGGCGCTGTTTATGCTGTCATTGCAATCGGATATACAATGGTTTATGGAATTTTAGAACTGATTAATTTTGCTCATGGCGAGATTTTTATGACAGGAGCTTTTATTGGAACCGCATTATTACTAACATTTTCAGGGATGGGCTGGCTTTCTTTGTTGCCGGCAGCAGTTGCGCTCCTTATCGTACTATTCGTCACCAGTATGTTAACTGGATTTCTTGGAATGGGAATTGAAAGAATAGCTTATCGGCCGCTTCGTAAGGCCCCTAAACTCATTACCTTAATTACAGCAATTGGTATTTCATTCCTTCTTCAAGATATTGTTCGCTTCCTTACAGAGCTGCAAAAAGGAAATTACATCCTTAACGGACCGCCATTATTCAATCATGAACTGAAATTAAAAGCATCTTCCATTTTGCCTGAATTCCACGATGCCACATTTAAAAGCACTTTTCTCGTTGTTTTACTCGTTGCGGTCTTAATGATGGTTACCCTTGATTTTTTCGTGAATAAGACAAAATGGGGGATGGCGATGCGTGCTGTGGCACAGGACCGTGAAACGGCAGGATTGATGTCGGTAAATGTGAATAAGGTCATTTCCATAACCTTTTTTGCTGGATCCGCTCTTGGAGGTGCAACCGGTGTTTTATTTGCCATTCAATACGGCACGATCGATCCATATATTGGTTTCATACTTGGTATTAAGGCCTTTACGGCAGCTATTCTTGGAGGAATTGGGAATATTCGCGGCGCAATGGCTGGCGGTATGATCATCGGATTGCTGGAAATGTTTGCTGCTGCCAATCTTTCTGGTTTAACAGGCGGTACATTTGGTGCGGAGTACAAGGATGTATTCGCCTTTATCATTTTGATTGCTGTCTTAATCTTTAGACCTGAAGGATTATTTGGTAAAGCAATCGCAGAGAAAGTGTAGGTGTATTTCATGAAATGGAAAATCAACGCAATTTCTCAGAATAAAAACGTTCAAATTCTCTTGTTTGCCTTTTATGTGATGGTATCATCTTTAAGTTTATATCTCTCTGAATCATCCGTTATCTCATTTCTATTGGTACTAATGTCTATCCTGATTTTATATTTTTTAAAATTGGGAGATAAGTGGAAATGGTCAATCGGAGTTATTATTCTAAGCGTACTGCTCCCTTTTACTGCAAGTCACGGGGATTCTTATCAATCATATATGGAAGTAGCCACGTTGGTAGGAATCTATGCTGCTATGGCACTTGGATTAAATATTGTTGTAGGCTTTGCAGGTTTGCTTGATTTGGGTTTTGTTGCATTCTTTGCAATTGGTGCTTATTCGTATGGAATATTTGCAACGAACCAAGCATCAAAGTTCCTTCATTTTGGGACATTTCCGCTGTCAGGTGAAAGCTTTTGGCTCTTTCTCTTAATCGGCTGTTTGGCTGCAGCCCTATTTGGTGTCATTCTTGGGATTCCGGTCCTTCGTGTGAAAGGGGATTATTTGGCGATTGTAACATTAGGTTTCGGGGAGATTATTCGGATCGTTTTTAACAATTTAGATAAACCGGTCAATATTACGAATGGAGCGATGGGGCTTGCTTCCATTACCCCTCCGAAAATTTTTGGAATCAGTCTCATCTATCCCAGTCAATTCTATTATGTTGTTCTGACAATTGTTATTCTAGTTATTTATATTGTTCGAAGATTGGAATATTCCAAATTAGGGCGTGCATGGAAAGCTGTACGGGAAAATGAAATCGCTGCACAAGCGATGGGGATTCCTCTTGTAAAAACAAAGCTGGCCGCTTTTGCGATAGGTGCTTCTTTTTCTGGCATGATGGGGGTTGTCTTTGCAGCAAAGCAAACCTTTGTTGACCCTACCAGTTTTACCCTGATCGAGTCAACAAATATCTTGGTCATGGTCCTCTTGGGAGGTATGGGAAGTGTGCCTGGTGTTATTTTGGGGGCAGCAGTAGTCACGATATTAAATTTACAAGTTCTTACGGAATTAACAAATTGGCTGAATCAATTAACCTCAAATGGAGCAATCCATATTCCGGAAGCATTAGCTCCGGTAAAAATGCAGCGCTTTATCTTTGGGATGCTGCTGCTTCTTTTTGCTATATACCGTTCCAAAGGATTACTGCCGGCAAAAAATAAACGATATGACCCCAAAAAATTAGAACAATTAAACAGCGAACACCATCATTTACTCCTGCTGCAAAAAGAAAAAGGGGGAAGCGATCGTGAATATATTGGAAGTTAAAAAATTAACGAAAAATTTTGGAGGGCTTTTAGCTAATACAAATATCGATATGAACATCCGGAGAAATTCCATTACGGCAGTTATCGGTCCAAATGGTGCTGGGAAAACAACGTTTTTTAATATGATAACGGGTGTTTACAAACCTACTTCTGGTGATATTTTATTAAATGGAAAATCCTTGATTGGGTTAAAACCCGATATCGTTGCAAAACAAGGAATATCCCGTACCTTTCAAAACATCCGTTTATTTAATGATATTCCTGTTCTGGATAATGTTTTGGTTGGAATGCACAATCATAT
The DNA here is from genome assembly GCA_964484065.1 of uncultured Bacillus sp. Lineage (GTDB taxonomy): Bacteria > Bacillota > Bacilli > Bacillales > Cytobacillaceae > JAEVLT01. The sequence continues at coordinate 41,135 of CAZAEW010000026.1, read as the reverse complement.
CAAAACAAACTGGATCTCGACGATTTTTCAATTGCCGAAGACGAAGCAGGAAGAACAAGATGCAGAAAGGGAAGCCTATCGTCTTCTCCAGTATGTCGGTCTCGCTGAATTCCTAAACGAAAATGCCGGAAACCTTTCCTATGGAGCCCAGCGCAGATTAGAAATTGCCAGAGCGTTAGCAACAAGACCCAGCTTATTATTGCTCGATGAACCGGCAGCGGGTATGAATCCGCGTGAAACAAAGGAGCTGACGTCTTTAATTCATACATTGAGAAATGATTTGGGTCTTACTATCCTTTTAATTGAGCACGATATGAAGCTAGTAATGGAGATTTCTGATTTTATTTATGTATTGGATCACGGTGAAAAAATTGCAGAAGGAAAGTCTCGCGAGATTCGAAATAATCCAAGGGTTATAGAAGCCTATTTAGGTAAAGGGGCAATATCACACGTCTAAAGGGGGAGTCCAATTTGCCTATTCTTGAGTTAAAAAATGTTCAAGCTAATTATGGTGTAATACAAGCGTTAAAAGGAGTAGATTTTCAGGTTGAGAAAGGGGAAATCGTTACATTAATTGGAAGTAACGGTGCCGGAAAATCGACTACAATCAAATCGATTAGCGGGCAAAACAAGTTGAAGGGAGGAGCTATCTTTTATAATAGCAAAGATATTTCCAATATTCCTGTTCATCAAACGGCACAAATGGGAATTGCCCAGGTTCCTGAAGGAAGAAGAATTTTTCCTAAGCTAAGCGTGAAAGAAAATTTACTGATGGGTGCATTCTCGGTTAAAAGCAAAAAGGAAATCGAAGCAAGGCTGGAGAGTGTATTGCGATATTTTCCGAAGCTGAAAGAACGTCTGGAACAAAAAGGAGGTACAATGAGCGGCGGTGAACAACAAATGCTGGCTATTGGCCGGGCATTAATGATGAATCCGGAGCTGCTCATGTTAGATGAACCTTCAATGGGATTGGCTCCAATTATTGTGGACCAAATTTTTGAAATAATAAAAGAACTGAATAAATCGGGAATGACCATCTTACTTGTTGAACAAAATGCTTTTCAAGCTTTGCAAATTGCCGATCGAGGTTATGTCATTCAAACGGGTGAAATTGTATTAAGCGGGTTTGGAAAAGATTTAATGAAAAATGAGCAGGTGCAGGAAGCCTATCTTGCCTAGTTCCGATAACTAAAAAAAGAGGATGTTCCAAGTTTAAATGGAACATCCTCTTTTACTCATACGAAAAACCTTGTTAGATCAACTTAGCCCTCTTTAGCATGTGGAAAATCAACACAGTAAATTTCAGCAGGGAAAAAGGCATACAGCTAGAAGGGGTTTTTAGAAAGTAATGCAAAAAAAATCCGGCAAAGGCCGGATATGTAAAAGTAAAATGGTTTTGGTCGTATTTATGATAAACAAAAAATATGAACATTCTATGAAAAAAATTTAAAAAAATGAAAAAAGTTATTCCTATTAAAACGGTAAAAACCATGTGAGAAAACCTAACAAGGTTGTGGCTGCTAACATTTATAATTAATATACTAAAAGTACATCCCCTTTAAATAAAAAGGTTTCCGCATTCTGTTGGAAACAAAAAGCTTTCTATTGTACCATTTAAAGAATCTTCTTTAAAGCCGGTCCGAGAGAAAGCATAAGCTCGCCCTGTATACGTGGTAGGATAAAAGCCTGGGAGATTCCCCCCCTTGTGCTTTTATCTTTTTTTTTGAGGAAAAGGGGCGGAGCTGCGCAAAAGTGATTCATTTTATCCAAGTGAAAGGTAAAGTATGCATTTATCGATTCTGTAGTAGTGATATTTTACTTCGCTCACGACGCCTTTATTATGTTAGAGTATGGCAATATTTGTTTTATTTCCATAAAGAGGTTGGGAGTTGAGTCTCATGTATGTTTTTTGAAAAAATCCATGGATGAATTGGACGTAAGGTGTACAGGCTAACAGGTTTAACATAGCCTCTTTTTAATTGCGGAAAAAGTTGAAAAATACTGCTTCAAGGGCTGTTTATTATTATGTGTTATTTTTTAAAAACCAGCATAGTATTTACTGTAAGAATTTAATCCTAATCTTTAAACAGCATGGTTAAAGGGGGTGATTTAAGAAGGAAATTTCCCCGTTCGTAAGCAGTGCTTTAGCCCTTGACTTGTCTGAATTCACATTTCAATGTCATTTAAAGGAGTTGTTATGCATGAATGATCTAACAGGCAAAATACTCGGCTGGATCGGTATCGTCGCAGCTGTGGTTGGCTTTTTTGTTGCTCCTGTTTGGCTTGGTGTAATCGGGTTGGTTTTAGGATTAATTACCTTGGCGAGTCCTCAAAAGGCCTTGGCATGGGTTGCAATTGTTATTGCGGTTATTGAACTGCTGGTCCATTATTTTACTTAATTACCTTTCACAATCTCTTGGTTCATTCTGTTTCCGAGAATGATAAATTTGATTAACGATTAAACTTTCAAGCTTTTATCTCTTTTTTCATCATTCTATAACCAAACAATTTTCCAGTTGGAAAATTTGATTAGCTGCTCGAAATAAGGGCAGCTTTTTTGATTTTTCAAGGTATGAAAATATCAATTGACATGCTGTCCAAAAATATGGTAATAAAAATAGTGTTAGCACTCTAAAAGAGTGAGTGCTAAAATTGAAATGGTGTTTTAAGTCTTATACAATTAACATTAACAAATGTTTTTTATTGAAAGGAGAAGTTTTTCATGGAAGTCAAACAGTTTCAAGCAGAATCAAAAAGACTATTGGACTTAATGATTCATTCTATTTATTCTCACCGCGAGATTTTTCTGCGTGAGCTAATATCGAATGCAAGTGATGCGATTGATAAAATCTACTATAAAGCATTAACGGATGATAATTTGTCTTTTGACAAAGACAATTACTACATAAAAGTGGTTCCGGACAAGGAAAATAGAATCCTGAAAGTGATTGATACCGGGATTGGTATGACAAAAGAGGAGCTGGAAAATAATCTTGGTGTTATTGCGAAAAGCGGTTCGCTGGCCTTCAAAAGTGAAACAGAATTAAAGGATGGACACGAGATTATCGGTCAGTTTGGCGTCGGTTTTTATTCCGCGTTTATGGCAGCCGATACGGTAAGTGTAATCAGCAGGGGTTTAGGCAGCGATACCGCCTACAAATGGGAATCAAAGGGTGCGGAAGGATACACAATTGAACCGCATGATAAGGTTTCTGTCGGAACCGAGATTATTTTGAAAATCAAAGAAAATACGGAAGATGAGAACTATGATGAGTTTTTAGAGGAGTATCAAATAAAAGGGATCATTAAGAAATACTCCGATTTTATCCGCTACCCAATCAAAATGGATGTATCTGGCAGACGGCTAAAAGAAGGCAGCGAGAATGAATATGAAGATTACACTGAAGAACAAGTCATTAATAGTATGGTTCCGATTTGGAGGAAAAATAGGAATGAACTGACGGAAGAGGATTACCATAACTTTTACACGGAAAAGCATTATGGATTTGACAAGCCAATCAAGCACATCCATATCAGTGTTGATGGAGCAGTTAGATATAACGCGATTTTATTTATACCTGAAAAAATGCCTTATGATTATTATTCTCCTGAATATGAAAAGGGATTGGAATTATATTCAAGCGGCGTTTTAATCATGAATAAATGTGCTGACTTACTGCCTGATTATTTCAGCTTTGTCAAAGGGATGGTTGATTCCGAAGACTTATCTCTCAACATTTCAAGAGAAATGCTCCAGCATGACCGTCAACTGAAATTAATTGCAAAAAATATTAGTAAAAAGATCAAGAGTGAATTGCTCAGTCTATTGAAGGTTGAAAGAGAAAAGTATGCGGAGTTTTACAAATCCTTTGGCAGACAGCTGAAGTTTGGCGTTTACAGCGATTTTGGCACCAATAAAGAGCTTTTGCAGGATTTATTGTTATTCTATTCATCAAAAGAAAAGAAAATGGTCACATTGGATGAATATGTTTCGAGAATGCCTGAAGACCAAAAATATATTTATTATGCTTCCGGTGAATCATATGACAGAATTGAAAAACTTCCGCAAACAGAGCTAATTGCTGATAAAGGTTATGAAATTTTGTATTTCACCGATGATATCGATGAGTTTGCGATTCGCATGCTCATGAATTACAAAGAGAAAGAATTTAAATCCGTTTCAAGCGGTGATTTAGGGATTGAAGATGATTCGCAAGCAACTGCTGCCGAGGAAGAGAAGGAAAACAAAGATTTGTTTGAGTTTATGAAAAATAGCTTATCTGACAAGGTGATGGCAGTCCGGGCATCAAAAAGGTTAAAATCTCATCCTGTTTGTATCACGGCAGATGGTGAAATTACGTTAGAAATGGAAAAAGTTTTGAAAGCTATGCCGGGCAATCAAAATATCCAGGCAGATCGAGTTTTAGAAATTAATATTCATCATGAGGTATTCCAGTCCTTAAAGGATGCTTTTGAAAAAGATAAAGATAAATTGGCTCTCTATACCAATCTCCTCTATAACCAGGCTCTCTTGATTGAAGGCCTGCCAATTCAGGATCCGGTTGATTTTTCAAACGGGATCTGTAAAATAATGGTATGATGTTTATAAATGAACTGTTAAGAAGCTGTCCTTTTGGTCAGCTTTTTTTCTGTTCTATTCTTGACATATTTATGGGAAATAGTATAGTTAAAAAAAGAAAATAGTTACTAAGGGTAACTAAATTGTAAATAAGTGAGGGTTTTAAATGCAAGGTTTTTTCCAGCGATATATAATGCTGTATCGGCCTCTTATCAGTAAACTAAATGAGCTCCTTAGCAAATTGGATTTATCCTACTCATTGTGGCAGGTTATGTTCTATTTAAAAAATAACGGTTCTGCAACATTAGTGGAAATATCGAATCATTACAACGTTGAAAAACCGACCATTACAAGAACGGTCCAAAAGCTGGAGGAAAAGGAAATTGTCGAGGTTATTCCCGGAAGAGACCGAAGGGAAAAAATCATTCGATTATCAAAACGTGGGGAGGAAGTGTATCTATTAGGACGCCAGAAAATAACGGAATTGGAGCTAAGTGTGATGCAGGGCATTGCCTTGGAGGATCAAAATGCCGCATATAAAATCCTCCCCATTATTCGTGAAAATATTCTTAAACAAAAAGGTGACAGCTATGAGTAAACCAAAATTATGGACAAAGGATTTTCTTATTGTCTCAACAGCCAATTTTTTTCTTTATTTTACGTTTTATCTCCTAATGGTAAGTATTACAGTTTTCGCGACGGAAAGGTTTCATGCCAACCCGAGTTCAGCGGGACTTGCCTCAGGCATCTTTATCATCGGGACACTGACTGCCCGCCTTTTTTCAGGAAAATACATTGACCAGGTCGGCTGGAAAAAAATGCTCTACATTGGATTTGTTTTTTTCTTAGTAACAACCTGTTTTTATTTAATTGTTAATAATATGTCACTGCTGCTCATAAACCGGTTTTTAAATGGGGCTGGTCTGGGAATTGCATCTACTGCAACCGGAACAATCGTTTCTAAAATTATTCCGAATGAACGGCGCGGAGAAGGGACAGGGTATTTTGCATTAAGTGTGACGCTAGCAGCAGCAATTGGACCGTTTTTAGGGATGTTTCTCAGCCAGTATACAAGTTTTAATACTAATTTTTACCTATGCATTTTTCTATTGGCATTGAGTTTTGTGGCGATATTCTTTATTAAGGTTCCTAAATTGGAAGTTGCTGGAGATCATGCTAAAAAGCAAAAAGGTTTCTCCGCACACAATTTTTTTGAAGCAAAAGCGATCCCTATTTCCACGATCGGCTTTTTCATTGCTTTAGGTTATTCGAGTATTCTCACCTTCCTTACCTCATATGCAAAGGAAATTCATTTAGTTGATGTAGGCAGCTTCTTTTTTATTGTATATGCAGCGTTCATCTTAATTTCAAGACCTTTTACAGGGCGATGGTTTGACGAAAAAGGTGAAAACACAGTTATGTATCCATCTTTTATTTTGTTTGCTGCTGCGTTAGTTTTGCTGAGTCAAGCACATCATGGTTTTGCCCTTTTAGCAGCAGGTGCCCTTACAGGGCTTGGCTATGGAACATTCTCGTCCAGTGCACAAGCCTTATCGATTAAAGTGTCGCCAAAGCATAGGATCGGTTTGGCCACTTCGACCTTTTATATCTTTTTAGATGGGGGTATAGGGTTCGGTCCGTTTTTTTTGGGATTTCTCATCCCATTAATAGGCTTTCGCAACATGTATTTAATGATGGGGGGAACCGCATTTGCATGTCTTTTCCTCTATTATTTCCTTCATTCAAGGAAAAAAGGGGAAGGAAGGGCATCCAAAATTCTTGTTTCCCAAAAATAATGACCTTGCCTGTCCTTTATAGGGACAGGTTTTTTGTTAAATTTTGTTTGAAAATTATTCACAAAAATAAACCTATTTTAACTGGTAAAATGAATTTTCTAAAATTTTTAGAATGAAATAATAGGTACTGTTTACCAAAAAGTAAGAACATTGTCAAAAAACATTGACCAATAGTGCAAAATTTGTCAGAATTTTTATTGGTGGGATATTCCATAAAAGGAAGGGGGTGAAAAAACGTGAAAAAATGGTCTGCCTTGTTGTTAGCCGCTTTTGTTTTTTCTATAGGGCCTTCTGTTATTTCAGCGGAAGAATTAGAGAAACCGGATAAGCCCAAAGGACTGCTGACATCTGTTTTGTCATTACTGACCCAAACCCTTGAAACCCAGTCCAGTACGGTAACTGTACCAAATGACTTGAATGCAGATCAGAAACAAAAAGGGATAAATGATGCTTCCAAAACCGCACCGACGCCGGTAGCAAATACAATTCAACAAAATTCAAACGGAGTACATACTTTAGACGGAAGTAACAACCCAACCACTGCTTCAGGTTCTGTATCCAATGGGGTAAAGAACACTGCATCGAATCAACCTGTTTTAGAAAAGACGCAAACCCCGGTAAAGACGGATGAGACAAAGCCGCAAATTAATGCGGAAAATCCGAAACCCGTCGAAACGGATAATACAGGAGATTTTAGCACCTCCTCACAGTATAGCCAACAAGTTGATAGCAAAGCAGGAAGCGATGAAACCCTACTAAATGCAGGTGTGAGTCTGCCTGTTATTGGAACAGCGAATCTTGGTCTCCTATCAAGGAGTGGATTACTGACTTTAGATTTGAAAGGATCAATTCTTGGTGACACACATTTAGGAGTCGCCGAAGTTACGACATTTGAATCTGGGGATTATCAGGAAACTTATTTTGGTTTAATAAATGCTGATATCGTTAATCCAATTTTAGGGGAGGACCATATCGGTGTCTTGGAAATTCGCCAAATACAAACGGATGAAGGTATTTTGGTTTCCGGCGGGCTGGTTATTGTTGATTTAAATAACTCACCGCTGGGGGATGCTCATATTGGAGTGGGGGAATTTAACACCTCAGATACAGCAACTTCGTCAACTCCTCCTAAAAATCCGGAAGGACCATTACAGGGAGATCCTTCATCATCAGGCAATCTTGCAAGGCCTCCTAATTCAAATAAAACTGTGATTGGTCAAGGAAGCCGTTCTGGGAATGAAAAGTCATCCAAGCAATCTTCATCATTTGATGAAAGTGCGGTCAGTGATGACAGACCAGCTCCTACTGCTGACTTATCAGAAGGGGTGGCGGATACTGGAAACAAAGCTGAATTAAATCATCAAACTGAAAAAGATTTAGAGTTGTTGAAAAAAATAAATGATCCTAGTTTAAATGATTCAACAAATTCAGCCATTCAATTAGCCCTTTCAGAAACAGCGACATCAGGAACCAGCAGCAGTTCAGGAAGCGGATCTGGATCTTCTTCCGGCAGTGGAGGATCCGGTGCAGATTCTTTTCTTGACTCTGAATACAATACGGAATTGGTTGTAAAAACCAATACACAAATGATTCTGCAAGAAATGGCGGATGAATGGATAAAAGCACCGCCAATCAAACCGCCCCAAGCAGCCTTCTTCTTATCATAGAAAAAATTAATATAAGAAGAAGGAGCTTGAAAATGAATAAAAAACTCGTTGTTAACTCGTTAAAAGGCATTGTTTTCGCTGGCGCAATGGCATTCGGTCTATCTATGTTCGGAGGTCAAACAAGCGCGGCTGAACTTACTAATCAAGATAAAGCTACTGATGTAAATGCAATTGTGCAAGAGGCAAAACCTGCTGCATTATTGTCATCAGTAACCACTACTGCTGCACCAGTAGTGGAAAAAGCTGTTTCTGCGGCTGCTCCAACGTCATCAGTTGCCAATACAAATGAAAGTACTTCCGTTATTCCGGAAAAACCACCTGTACAAACAGGCAATCCGGAAGCAAAGGATCCAGCAATTAAAAGTGAAGAAAAAAGCTCACTTATTAATATTGGATTAAGCGGAAGCCTGCTTAAACCAATTACAGGCGATGTCAATATCGATGTACTCGGCAGCAAGAAAGTTGAAACCGATAAAGGTACATTAACTACAGCTGGTGTTGTTCAAGCTGACCTTACCGGTTCTGCAATCCTTGGAGATACTCATGCAGGTGTAATTGAATCAAAAAATGTAAAAACAGATGATTATGAGTATTCATACAGTGCTTTAGCGGATGTTGATGTAAATAAATCAATCGTTGGCGATGCGCATGTAGGTGTTGCTGAAAAAGAAAAAGTTGAAACAGATGATTACACTTGGGAACATGGTGGTCTTGTAATTGTTGACACTAAAGATACTCCTATTGTCGGAGATTTGCATGCTGGAGTATTAGAAGATGAGAAGTACACAACAAAACCAGGTGACGATACAACAAAACCAGGTGACGATACAACAAAACCAGGTGACGATACAACAA
>CAZAEW010000026.1:28421-32138 GCA_964484065.1 uncultured Bacillus sp. | reverse complement strand
CAACAAAACCAGGTGACGATACAACAAAACCAGGTGACGATACAACAAAACCAGGCGACGATACAACAAAACCAAGTGATGACACAACAAAACCAAGTGAGCAAACTCCAGCGCCAGCTGCTAACAATGCTGACAACGGAAACAATGTCTTACCAGTAAGCCCAGTAGCAAATAGCAATGCGCAAACTGATAGCCAAACTGCAGGTCAAGCATTGCCAAATACAGGACATGCAGTAGATGCTAACCTTTTAGTGCTTCTTTCATTAATGCTGATTGCTGCAGGTTTTACACTAAGAAAAGTAAATAGCAAACGAGTTTATTAATTTGTAAACTTTTCCAATTGGTTAGGAATTAAAAAAAGGAGGGCTGATCACCCTCCTTTTTTTTAATGAAAAATTCGCCTAAAACAATTCGACAATAACCAAGAAAATTCTGCAAAAATGAGACAAAAGTCACATGATTAGATATGGTAATCTAGGTAATATTTACTAAATAATATGACAATTCGTTGAAGTATATTGACCTATAATGCGAATTTTGTCAAAATTTTGAATGTGGACGATTTTTAGATGGAGGGAGGTGAATATGTGAAAAAGAGCTTTGTTTTTTTACTTGCAACCTTATTATTTGCCATAGTACCATCTGTGACACAAGCTCAATCATTATTTTCAAAACCCGGTAATTTATTTAACAAGATTGGAATTTCAAATCTTCTAAGTAATATTACTACCGAAGCTCAGACTGAAGTTGTCACACAGGAGGAACCGGTCCAACCCGAAAATACAGCGATAACAGATAGTGAAGAGCAGGCTGCAGGAGAAATCACATCAGCATCTCCGCTGCTTACTGTTAATCTTTTGGGTGTAAATTTGAATTTATTAGGCCTAGATAGTTCAAATAATCAATCCTTATTAAGTTTGGATCTTAATGATCCTCTAAAGATTGATCAACAGCCAAGTGAGGATACAATGAATGGCGGTTCTTTGCTAAATGTTGGATTAAACCTGCCGGCAGTAGGTGATGTAAACCTTGACTTACTCTCGAACGGCGTACAATCCGATTCCGGAGTTGGTCTGTCATCAACTAGCGGATTATTAGATTTAGGAATTAATGATTCCATGTTACTGGGTAACTTGAATTTAGATGTTTTATCTCAAAAACAAGATAATCAAGGAAACGAATCCCAAGGCTTGGCAACAATTGATTTGGATAATATGCTCGGAAACACGCATGTGGGAGTTATTGAAGAGAATACTACGGTTTCAGGTGAGGACACAACTTCATTGAGCGGTCTGGTCGTTGTTGATACGAAAGATTCAGTTGCCGGAGATGCTCATATCGGAGTAGGAGAAGTAACGAAAACTGAGACACCTGCTTCTACGGAAACAGATGCAGGTTTAATTCATGTTAGCGTTGACAACTCCATTACTGGAGATACTGAAATTGGAGTGATTAACTCTCAGCAAAAAGAAACTTCTGATGGTAAAACGGTTTCAGGTAGTCTGGCGGCTGTAGATACACAAGATTCACCAGTTGGCGATGTTCATGTAGGTGTTGGCGAGGTAACCCAAACAAAAACTGCTGATTCCACGGAAACGGATACCGGATTGGTTCATGTAGGTTTAGATAATCCTGTTACGGGGGAAACCCAAATAGATGTACTCGATTCTCAAGTAAAGGAAACAAATGAAGGCACTACGGTTTCAGGCGGGGTTGTTACTGTCGATACAAACGATTCTCCAATTGGAGATACCCATATTGGTGTCGGTGAAGTAAATGAAGAGACCCCAGCGCCTGCTGACAACAATAAACCAACTAGCCCAACAACACAGGCAGATACACAAGCACCTGCAGATTCTACACCAGTTCAAGAAACACCAGCACCACAAGAATCAACTCCAGTTCAAGAGAACCCAACACCAACAGAATCAACTCCAGTTCAAGAGAACCCAGCACCAACTGAAGAAACAACAGCGCCGGTTCAAACAACTATTCCTGAAGAGACAACGAAAAACGATACAACTTCCGAAAAGGAAACGACTACAGAAGAATTTAATCAAATGGATGGTTCTGTAGATTCGCAAAACGCAGGTATTGAATTAACTGCAAATGTATTACCTGTAACAGATGTTGTACAAAATAACCAAGCGCAAGAACAAAATGCTGCGTCTACTGAATTGAAAAAAGATATTGGCGCTGCAGGAAATGATTCGGCAAACTCACCTGTTCAAGTGACAGAGCCAGCAGGCTCATCTACAACAACCGCTGGGAGCGGTGGTTCAGGAAGCGGAACAGGAGGATCCTCTTCTTCTGGCGGAGGATTCGCAATGAGTATGTACCTTGGAAATGAGTATCAAAGAGAGATAGATTTACAAAATCAAGTTCAATCAATCTTAAAAGAATTATCGGACGAGTGGATAAAAGCACCACCAATTGAACCGCCGAAAGCAGCCTTCTTCTTATCAAAATAAAAAAATAATATAAGAAGAAGGAGATCAAAATGAATAAAAAAATCGTTGTTAATTCGTTAAGAGGTATTGTCTGCGCTGGTGCCATGGCACTGGGCTTATCATTTTTTGGAGGTCAAGCAAGTGCAGCTGAACTGCCAGGCGCTAATTTAACTGCGCTAACTTCACTAACACAACAAGCTGTACCTGGTGATTTGCTTTCAACCACATTGAATGCAGCAGCACCGGTAGTAAACACAGTTACAGAAGTGGCAGCACCGGTAGTAGGGACAGCTACAGAAGTGGCAGCACCGGTAGTAGGGACAGCTACGGAAGTGGCAGCACCGGTAGTAGGGACAGTTACAGAAGTGGCAGCGCCAGTATTAGGGACAGCTACGGAAGTGGCAGCACCGGTAGTAGGGACAGCTACGGAAGTGGCAGCACCAGTATTGGAAACAGCTACGGAAGCAGCAGCACCAGTATTGGAAACAGCTACAGAAGCAGCAACACCAGTATTGGAAACAGCTACAGAAGCAGCAGCACCAGTATTGGAAACAGCTACGGAAGCAGCAGCACCAGTATTAGCGACAACTACTGAGGCAGCAGCACCAGTATTGGAAACAGCTACTGACGCAACAGCACCAGTATTAGGAACAGCTGATCAGCTTTTAGGTTCAGTCACTGATTTGCTTTCACCAGTTTTAGATACGGTAACTGGAACACTTCCTCCAGTACTTGATACAGTAACGGATACTACAACAGCAGTTTTAGATACAGTTACTGATACAACTACAGGAGTAGTGGGAACCGTAGCTGATACAGCAACAACAGTAGTTGGTGCAGTAACAGAAGTTCTTCCTCCTGTTCTAGGTACAGTAACTGATACCTTAGGAACAGTAACGGATACCGTAACGGATGTTGTTGACACAGTAACAGAAGTTCTACCACCAGTTTTAGATACAGTAACAGACGTAGTTGACACAGTAACAGAAGTTCTTCCTCCGGTTTTAGATACAGTAACAGACGTAGTTGACACAGTAACAGAAGTTCTTCCACCAGTATTGGATACCGTTACTGATGTAGTTGATACAACAACTGACACTGTAACAGATGTAGTTGATACAGTTACAGATACTGTTGGTGACCTAGCAGATACCATTACAGATACTGTTGGCGATCTAGTTGATACAATTATTGGTGACAACAACAACACTGGAGATAACAACAACACTGGAGATAACAACAACACTGGAGATAACAACAACACTGG
>CAZAEW010000026.1:0-28321 GCA_964484065.1 uncultured Bacillus sp. | reverse complement strand
AACAACAACACTGGTGACAACAACAACACTGGAGATAACAACAACACTGGTGACAACAATAATGGTGACAACACCGTTGGTGGTAATAACAACAACTCTGGAAATGACAACAACTCAGGGAATAATACAACAAATCCTGGCAATAATGGCACTAACGCAGGAAGCAATACAGGGAATAACGGTAACAACAGCGGCGTAAATGGTAGCAATGGGAATAGCTCATCAAATTCTGTTTTATCCGGAAATAAATTGCCGGTAACAGGACATGTAATGGAATCTAATCTTCTTTTACTTATTGCTGCATTAATGATTCTTGCAGGATTCGCTTTAAGAAGATTCCAATTCAATCGAGCTAACTAATTAAGTTGTCCGAATTTAACTTTTTCCAATTGGTTTATATCTAATTTTGCAAGGAGGGCTGATCACCCTCCTTTCTTTTTTATTTTTTATATAAACTGAAAATTCCAACTTTAATTTAATATTCATAGATTTGTGACATTGTTCACATATTTTTCAAATCTCCCGTGGTGAAAACGTGGTAATCTAAAAATAACAGAAAAGTTACTGATGGATTCGTATTTGTGAATAAGTTAACAATACTTTAACGGGGGAATTTAATATGTTTATTAATTTAAAAATGTTGGATGCAGAAACAGGCAGCTTTTTTGAAACCGAAGCAGTTTTAATTGGTGATGGCTGTGCGGTATATAACGATGGAGGCAGCTTGTCCATGATTAGCGTAAAGGAAGAAGATTATGAAATGAACATGGAAAAAATGTCAGAGCTTTTTGAAAAAGATCCATCTATCATTGACAGAATGATTGAAATGGCTGCACAAGATTATTTGGAATTATTCGAATAGAGAATAGATAAAAAATGATAGTGAAAACAGGGTCAGATGAGGACTGATCCTGTTTTTTATTTTTATTTTTCATTCATTGACCGATATAATTGAGTATACATGCTGCCTTCTGCGATATGCTTTAGAAAAAAATCACCGATTAGCTTTAAATATTCCTCATCATCAAACATTTTTTTATTCTGCAATTCCATTTCCGCCAGTCCCTCATACGTGGTGAGAAGGGCATAAGTATGATCTTCCCCGGAAATAGGCGTCAAGATTTCAACATTCTGATTATATTTTTCATTTCGGAATTTTTTTAGTGCTTTTAAATTTTCAATTCCTTCTTTAAATTGGTCTTGTTTAATAACAAAGGTTTGAAAAACAAAAACTGACATTTTGCTCCCCCCGAAGAAATATTTGGATACCCCACACGAATAGGCTTGCCTTATGTTTTGAAACCTCAATGTGATTTATTCAATAGAGTTTCACCATTTAACAAATCTTGTTTTCTTAGAAAGAAACATTTATTCGTAAGGAATAAATTCCAAAAAGGAGGCTATATTAAAAAAACTGCTGTTTATGTTTATAGCGGAAAGAAAAATTGCCTGCGGAGTTTATCGATGAAAAAATTTAGATGGCTGACCGAACCAAAGCACAACAAAATATCGAGGAAGAAGACAAACCAAAAAGTCGGTTTGGAATTGGACAAGAATATAAACCTATTAAAGGTTTTATTTAATGATTGCAGCGATGTTGTTTTCAGACCTTTTCAGGCAGGGAACTTAAAGGTTTGCATTTTGTTTGTTGATGGTTTTATTGATTCTTCATCGATTGAAGTTAATGGAATTAAACAAATATTAAATGAAATTGGGAAAGAAGAACTAAATGCCGATGAGTTGATGAAGCATATTATCGCGATTAGCTCGGTCTCGAAAACATCCGACTTGGATGAAGCGGTAAAAAGTGTGTTAAAGGGGAATACCGTTTTGTTTGTCGATGGAGCTGCAAATGCGCTCATTTTTGATGCAAAGGGGGGAGACAGAAGAGGCGTCGAGGAACCGCAGACAGAAACGGCAATCAGGGGGCCTCGTGAAGGATTTACGGAAATTTTAAGAGTAAATACAGCTTTGATTAGACATAAAATTCGTTCCAATCGATTGAAGATTCTGTCAATGGATATTGGAAATGAAACTAATACCGAACTTGCGATTCTTTATATTGAAGGATTAGCATCACCCGATTTAATTGACGAAGTATTAACAAGGCTGAAGCGAATTAATATCGATGGAATTTTAGACAGCGGGTATATCGAAGAGTTCATTGAAGACAGCCCATGGAGCATGTTTCCGCAAATTCAAAATACAGAGCGTCCGGACACAGTTGCTGCCAATCTCTTAGAAGGAAGAGTGGCCATTATTGCTGACGGGACGCCATTCGTTCTTATTGTGCCTGCCACCTTTTGGCAATTCTTACAGGCCAGTTCTGATTACTATAACCGTTTCCATATCTCCATATTTTTAAGGCTTCTTCGGGTTGTTCTTTTGTTCTTGGCGCTTGAACTGCCAAGTATCTATGTTGCTGTAACAACCTATCATCAGGAAATGATTCCTACCAAACTCCTATTAAGCATTGCTGCAAGCAGAGAAGCAATTCCGTTTCCTGGTATTATTGAAGCTTTAATCATGGAAATTTCTTTTGAAGCTTTAAGGGAAGCTGGGATCCGGCTTCCGCAAATTGTCGGACAAGCAGTAAGTATTTTAGGAGCATTAGTGATTGGGCAGGCTGCTGTTGAAGCGGGTATCGTGTCAACACCGATTGTCATTATTGTATCTATTACCGGGATCGCTTCATTTACAATGCCAAGATACAATATGGCCATTTCGATCCGGCTTCTCCGTTTTCCATTAATGATTCTTTCCGGGTTGTTTGGTTTGTATGGAATTATTATCGGAACAATGATTCTTGTAACCCATTTATGCAAATTACGATCTTTTGGCGTTCCCTATTTTTGGCCGCTTGCCCCGATGTCGTTTGAGTCTTTAAAGGATGTTTTTATAAGAGTGCCGTGGTGGGCGATGGATGAACGGCCTGATCCTTTTATTCAAGGGGATTCAAAAAGACAATCTGAAAACTTATCCCCACGGCAGCCTGCCGGTGAATGAGGGGGCCGAATATGAAAAAAAACGGGCTTTTGATCATTCTATTAAGTATGATGTTAATTCTTACAGGATGCTGGGACAGGACAGAGGTAAATGATATGGCCATTGTTGTAGCAACAGGTATCGATAAAGGGGATAATCAGAAATACCGTTTTTCCGTGCAGGTTCCCCTGCCAAGTTCCTTAGGAGGCCCGGGATCAAGCGGCGGCGGGGGAGGCACAAGCGGAGATGGCCCCTTTATTGTTGCTCAAGGATCAGGGGGAAATCTGGAGCAGGGAATAAATAGGATACAATCCAAATTATCCAGAAAACTGTATTTTTCTCATCGAAGAGTCTTGGTTATTGGGGAAAAATTAGCAAAAGAGGGGATAAAAGGGACACTGAATGCAACTTTTATACAGCCGCAATCAAGATTATCGACGTTTTTGTTAATTTCAAGCGGCGATGCTCTGGATTTATTGGAAACCCAGCCCAGGACGGAACAATTTTCAGGGGAAGCATTGCGCGAAATGACGAACAACAATATTAACTCAACTGTATTAGATGTGCTCCAGGATTTAGAAAGACCAGGAAAGGATCTGATATTGCCGTTGGCGGAGAAGACGGGTTTAATCAATAAGGAAAAGAATCAAAATGAGGTAGAAGTAAAATCTTTTGCTCTTTTTAAAGGTGATCAGCTTAGGTTTATTACGAATCAGACTGAATCAATGGGAATATTGTGGCTTCTCAAAAAAATGAATAAGAAAAACCTTACTTTTTCTATAGCAAAAGGGAAAGAAATAACTGTTAGGATCATCGAAAATCATTTAAAGAATGAGTTTCACATGGAAGGTGCCGCTCCGGTGTTTACTTTGACAATTCGGGCAGAGGGTACTCTTTTGGAAAATGAGTCCAACCTTAAGCTTGAAGACCCGGAAACTTATCAATTGATGATTGGAAAAATGAAACAGGAAATCATCAAAGAAGTAAAGTCGATTCTGGGCCATGCCCACGCCCAAACCATTGATTTATATGGATTTGGGTGGTACTTATATAAATATCAGCAGCAATTATGGGTGGATTTGTTCGAAAATAAGTGGGATTTGATCCTTCCAAGTTTACGAGTGGACATAATGGTAGATACCGATATTCAGCGGACGACAAATACGGGATATGTTGAGAAGGAATGACAAAATGGATATAGGAATTATCGTCATCTGGCTGTCGTTAATCGTCTATACAGCCATTGTCATGAAAACTAAAATTGTAAGTAAACAAGAGCGAAAATGGGCTTATATTCTTGTGCTGGTAACGATTAGCTGCTCGTTTTTGGTTTTGCTTCATAGTTCGCTGGACGGCGCAGTCGCTTTTTTGAATGAGACATTCGGGAGATTATCAAGGTGGGTTGTGGAAATATGAAGCAAAAATTATCTGATCTTCAATTAGTATTTTTAACTGCAACCTTCATTTTTACCTCTTCGATCATCAGCTTGCCGAAGATTATGGTACAAATGGCAGGACAAAGTGCTTGGTTTGTCCCGCTCCTTGCCTTCCCGGTGGTGTCTGTTTTTATTTTAATTTTATTTGGCAAGAAAGAAAAGGAGAGTGGCCTTGAAAATCTTTTTTTAATCAAAGAAAAGCATCCGTTATTGGAAAAATTGTTTATTGTATTTTTCTTAATATTGGCTGCCATCGTTTTTTTACGGGATTTAAGGGAGCTAATCGATTTTGTTGCCTCGGTCCTGTTGCCGTCAACACCGATTGATATGCTGCTGGCATTATCTATATTAGTTATTTCCTATATCGCTATGTCAGGTCTTGAGGTTATTTCAAGAATGAATTTAATGCACTTTGCTGTGCTTTCTATCATCGTTCTGTTGCTGCCATTCATGCTATTAAATAAATGGCATTTGGGAAATATGCTCCCGCTGCAAACATTTAATACGAATGAATCAATATTAAAGGCACTCTATTTTTCAATTTCCTGGGTGGGCGAGATTATATTTTTATTCCTGATTATCGCAAATGTTCAGCCTATAGATAAAGCGAAAAAATCGGTTTTATACGGGACTTGGCTCGGATTAGGTTTATTTTTGATAATCCTTATTTTAGTGGTAGGTGTTTTGGGGGCAAGAATTGTCAGGGAGACAGCCTATCCAAGCTACTTATTGAGTCAGCAAATCAGTATAACAGATTTTTTTGAGCGCATTGATTTAATAATCGCCTCAGTATGGATTCCTTCCATTATGATTAAAACGGCTTATCTTTTGTATACCATAAATCACTGCTTAAGTTACTTGTACAAATCCAACACGAACAAATTTTTATTCCCGATCTCAATAACCTTGGGGTTATTATCGATTCTTTTATTTAAGAATACGATGGATGTGCTTAATTTTTCCTTCTATGTCTGGGGGTCTCTGGGGCTCATTTTGGAAGTGATGCTTGTCTTTCTTTTTCTTTTGGTCAAAAAACATACATGAGTCTCAACTCCCAATCCATGTATGGAAATAAAACAAATATGGGCAATACAATTGGAAAAAGGGGTAAGAAGCCAATCAGTTAATTGGCTTACTTAAAAAGGACGGCATAGAGGATGAAACCAACTCCGATAAAAACAAGGAAGATTCTAGAGAAACTGATCTCTCCTGCAATGCCGCTTAAGCCAATTGATGTGGTTAAAATGAGAATAACCGGCCCGACAAGAACAAGAGAACTATTGATCAAAAGGGCTTTTTCGATGCTGTTGAACTTCAGCATCAAAAGCGCTGCGGTAATTTCAAGGCTTCCAGAAAAAATTCGTAACAGTGCCATTGAAAAAACAATTTTTTCAATCGAGTTAAACATGGTCCCCCCATATTGTAAATAGTTGTTGCTTCATTATATGCAAGGGTTCATAGGAAAAGGACAGGTTTAGATGAATAGTAATGGGAAGAGTTGTTTTCATTCAGAGGCTAAATAAGTTTGACTGCACTAAATAAGATGACGAGTGCCATAATCGTTCGTAAAGGTTTGGTCGGAAGTTTTGATGACAAGGTACTTCCGATTACTACTCCGGGAATGGAACCAAGCAAGAGGTTTAATACTAACATATAATTAACATTACCGATCCCTGCTTGAATGATCCCGGCAGAGGTAACCAATAAAAAGGCATGGGCAATATCCGTTCCGACTATTTCTGAAGGACCCATTTTATATAAATAAAGCATGGCAATGGCAAACAGCGAACCAGAGCCAATGGAGGTTAATCCGACTATAAAACCGGCAATTGCTCCAATGAGAATCGTTAACCCCTTTTTTTCCTCAAGAGGCTTGACTTGAATGCGGTTCCACTCAAATTTTTCCTTAAGGAAAGTTTTAAATAAAGTCGCCAGTGCAACAAGAATTAACACATATCCTAATGCATGTTTAATGAGGAGATCTTGGTTGTGAAAAAAAGAATTAAATAAATGGAGGATTGCAACGGCAAGTACAGCACTTGGAATACTTCCAATTGCAAGATATTTAACTAACTTAAGGTTAATGGTTTTTTGCCGCCAATGCTGAACAGAGCCGAAAAGTTTTGTTACGGAATTGTAGACAAGGTCTGTTCCAACTGCGATTGAGGGATGAATTCCCATTAAAATTAAAACAGGTGTTAATAAAGCTGCACCGCCAACACCTGTCAGTCCGACCAGCGAACCAACCAAAAGACCCATAATAATAATCCCTAAATTCATTAGGCGCACACCCCTAAATTGACGTTTATCTGTTTTTTTATCTAGACACATAGTCAATTTATGAATGCTTAATCTGCCTTGTTCCTTAAAACTTCTGTCTCAATCAGTTTTGGGCGATTGCGGTCTGATTAAGTTAACCAGATCAGACTAAAAAAACAAAAAATGGCCCAAGTAATTGGAACCACTTTAAAATCAATGTATGATTATTAATACCTGATCATTTGGTATTTTGAAATAAATATGTCTAACTTTTGGCTGAGTTCAATTGTTTTTGAGCTGGATAGACCTTCTTGGATGCCAATTCGAATCATTTCCTGGCGAAGGGACTCGATCGTGTTTAACAGATCAGATTTGTTCATAGCACCTGGCATTAAAATCATTAGTTGTCTCCTTTTTACATATTTCAAATAGTAATTTAACATTTATTTGAAATTAAAACAGTGATATTTGCCACAATAATCAATGAAAATGTTCATTAACTCTGTAAGCTGCAAATGTCTTGATTGATATATACTATTTCTCGGTTATTCTTTTCCGGCAAAATTGGTGTCCATTACGGCGTGGCTTTTCTTCACACTTTCAAGCAACGGCGTTTTTTTAACCGCTTCAATTAACCTCTTGGTATCATTTACAATTGGAACGAGGGCAATCAAAAACCAGCCGTGGTCAAAGTCTCTTCTGGTAAAGTGAAACCGTTTAAGACCAATTGCGCGAGTAGCTTCAAATAAGGCAGCTTGCCGTTGGCCAAAGTGGTCCAATGTAATTCCAAAATGTTTTTCATGCGGCTTTATAATAACAGCAAGCCCCTCTTGTTTAAAAAGATGTGCAGCATCATCGGTGCCTAACAGGTTGGATACAAATATACCGTTAACATACAATTCAGAATTCCGAATTTCAATTCTGCCTTGTTCTACTTCAGCAATATCTCCAATCGTTTTCCCTTTTGAAAATCGTTGTAAAAGATAAAAGACGATAGCAGCAGCCACAACACCTGTGATTATCTCAATCCACTGATTTTTGGAATTTATGATTTGCATGGTGACCGCTGCTGTTAATGCAACTATTAAAGAAAAATAATTACGCGACTCAAATGTTTTTGCTATTCCATCAATATAAGCATCTCCCCGAAATGTATATTCCGTATTTTCTATATCCTTTAAACTATTTCTTTCCGCTTTTCGCACATCTCTAAATTGCTGAATGGCCACTGATAAAAAAGTCACAGCAATAAAGTTTTTGGTCATGAGCGCGGGGATTGCAACAGCGCCCAGCGCTGAGGAGATAAATCCTGTGATAAGATGAATCAGGTAACCGTTTGGATAACTTGGGTACTGCCGAAAATCTTCTTTTAAAGTTAATACCCGTGCAAGAGTTCCAACAATAATAGCTGTCGTAATCATGGTGAGATGCTGATGGGATATCCATGGCTGAGCGTTCATCCATTCACCACTCCAAATTCAAGTTATGCTTTGTATTAAATGGATTATTCTTTTTCTTCAGTCAGCTTAATTTTTTTACAGCCAACATATAAACATGATAAGATATCCAGTCCAGGTTTAGCTTTTGCCAATCCTTTAATATAGGGTGTAACGAGATCTTTAAAATCTGCACCAACATCTTCTTCTTCTAAAATTCCATAAACGTATAATTTTTTTTCTGCAAATAAAAAGGCAACATTTCCAACCCCTTTATTTCCAGAATCTACGACATTTAAAACTTGATATTCCGGGGTAATAACCTCTGGAGAAAAGTAAATTTGCATCTAAATTCACTCCTTTTATCCGTTTTGATAATCGCGGAAATTGGTTCTTCTTCTCTTTGAAAGAGGTGCCTCCACTTATGTGAACTGTAATTTTTCAAATAATGTATCACTTTCCTCTGCCGGGTCTTTCTTCTTGACGTGAATCAGCACCATACATAACAAACAGGCAAACAAAGTTAAACCTGCAGTAATTAAAAACATCCCGGTACGTGACCATCCCATTAACGTACTATAAATGGGGGGCCCGACAGCAACTCCTAAAAAACGAACAGAACCATATAATGAGGTCACAAACCCCCGCCTATCAGCAGGGACGGAACCGGTAATAAAGCTATTGATACAAGGAAGAGTTAACCCTGTGCCTATACTGCTTATGACAAGAATGGAAAAAAAAGGAACTAGTTTACTGAAATAGATTAACAAAGCAAAAGAAACAGTCATTAACAATGTGCCCAGGATAATCAAGGCTTTCATTCGCGGCATTCTTTTCCCTATTTTGCTTCCTGTAATATAGGATGTAGTTGTCATAAATAAAAGCGGGACAGCTAAAATACACCCTTTTAATACCCCGTCGATATGATGATCTTTTTCAAGAATATCTGATATATAGAATAAAATCCCAAATAATGTAAACAAACAGACTGCACCTGTTAAATAAGCAGCAAATAACCATCGTCCCTCCGTTTTAAAAACAGAGATAAGTCCTTTTATATATTTTCCAACAGGGGGCGGTTCCTTTTTTGTTTTTCTCTCTTTTACAAAAAAGATGGTCAGCAGTATAGAAATTAAGCAAAAAGCAGGGAAAGCAAAAAAGGCTGCATACCAGAAGATAAGGGCTAACAGGGATCCAATGATTGGACTGATGACTTTTCCAAAACCGTTTGACGCTTCAACCAACCCTAAAACCTTACTTTGTTCACCGCCTTTAAATAAATCACCTGTTAATGCCATTGCAATCGGGGCAGTCCCGGCTGCTCCAATCCCCTGTAAAATCCTTCCGGCCAGTATCCACATATATGCTTTTGCAAACCAAGCTGCGGCTGCACCTGCCAATAATCCGCCGCTGCCATATAAAATCAATGCAGGAATAATGACCGCTTTTCGTGAAAAACGGTCTGAAAGATATCCTAAAATCGGAATCGATATAGCTGCTGCAATGGAAAAGACAGAGATTATTAAAGTGATGTTAAATTGAGAAACTCCCAGTTCTGTTTTCATTTTTGGAAGAACAGGAATGAGCATTGAATTACCTAATACCAATATGAGCGGGATGGAACCAATGGCAAAAATGGTCATGCCTTTATGTTTTTGCTGTGGCAAACATATACCCCCCTTTTAGATGAACTAGCCTTTTTTATTGTTTGAAGGTGAATAGTGATTTATTCAGGGCATTTGCCTAATTTGTAAGCAGGAAATGTTTGTACTTACACGTTTACCCAGTTCTGGAATAATCTATCATAGAAATAAGGAGGAGGAGCTTTGCCTATGGATTTTTTAAAAATACCAAAAAGAACCGAAAGATATCGGACATATGGCTTAACCTCAGTGGTTGATTTTGGAACCCCAATGGGTGAGCTGAGAAATATTTTAGCGGATTACAGCGATATGATCGACATTGCTAAAATTGGCATTGGCTCTGCCTATGTTATGCCCAATTTGCAGACGAAAATTGAACTCTACCGGGAATTTGGGGTAAAACCATACTGTGGAGGAACATTTTTTGAAAAATGTTATTACCAAAATAAACTTCCTGAATATCTCGAGTTATTAAATGATTTGGGGATTGAATGGATCGAAATATCCAATGGAACATTAGATATTTCTCTGCACGAAAGGCTCCAGCTCATTGACCGATTAAAAAATCATTTCCGTGTGATTGCAGAAGTAGGCTCAAAGGATATCGCAATGGAAATGTCTGTTTCAGAATGGAAACAAGAGATTCAGCAATTGCTTGAAGCGGGCTGTGACTATGTGATAACCGAAGGCAGAGATTCAGGTACTGCAGGAATTTATGAAAATAATGGTGAAATAAAATCGGATTTAATCCAAGAACTGCTGCGATTCGCTGATTACCGGAAAATCATCTTTGAAGCGCCGACATCCAAGCAGCAAATGTACTTTATAAGGGAAGTCGGAACTAATGTGAATCTGGGAAATGTCAAGCTGCAGGATGTATTAGTTTTGGAGGCGCAACGCTGCGGATTAAGAAGTGAAACCTTTTTTATGGAGGAGCATGAATGCGAATTACGCTGATTAGGCATCTGCCAACAGAATGGAATCTAAATACATGGCTGCAAGGAAGGAGGGATATCGAAATTAAGGAGATTGCACAGGAGTGGGAACAAGACATAAAGATAAATAAGGCGAAACTTAAAAAACTGGAACCTTTTGATTTCGTGCTGGCGAGCACGCTGAAACGCACACATCAAACGGCAAATCTTTATGATTATCAGTTTGAGACTGAGGGGCTTCTTGATGAGTTAGACTTCGGGCCGTTTGAAGGACTTCCAAAAGAGGAGCTGTTTGCTAAGTACGGGGATTTATGGAGGGAAAATCCTAGAGCTTTGGTATTAGGTGAAAGTTTAATACATTTTGAAAAAAGAATTCTTTTATTCCTGCAAAAATACCAAGGGTATAAGAGTCTTTTGATATTTGGGCACGGGTCATGGGTCCGGGGATTGCTGTCTTTACAGCTATATGGTGACATTAATCAGATGAACAAAATGACTGTGAGGAATAATCAATGCACAACCATAGAGATACCTTAGATGGGAGGCTTTTGGATTGTCATTAACGTATGAAAATTGGGATGAAGAGAAAAAAAAACTGGGCATAGTGAAAGATTATTTTGATGTTTTAAAATGGGCTTTTACGGAATATCAGGATGAAATTGTTTATGCCTGCAGCTTTGGAGCAGAGGGAATTGTCTTAACGGACTTGATTCAAAAGGTAAATCCAAAAGCAAAAATCATTTTTTTAGATACAGGTCTTCATTTTCCGGAAACGTATGAATTAATTGAAAAAATAAAGGTGAAATATCCAACCTTACAAATAAAAATGGAAAAACCAAAATTGTCTTTAGAAGGACAGGAAAAATGGTACGGAGAAGAACTTTGGAAGGAAAATCCAAACCTTTGCTGCCATATCCGTAAAGTTGCCCCTTTAAAAGAAGCATTAAGCGGTGTAAAAGCATGGATATCCGGCTTGAGGCGGGAACAATCGCCCACAAGGAGCAGTGTTCAATATATTAATAAAGATGATAAATTCAAAAAAATCAAAATCTGTCCTCTCATTCATTGGTCTTGGAAGGATATCATGTCTTATATTGATTTAAACCAACTCCCCTATAACCCCCTGCATGGCCAAGGGTACCCCAGCATTGGATGTACCCCCTGCACTGCGCCCGTTTCTGATCAGGATGATCTCCGGGCAGGACGCTGGGCGGGATATACAAAAAAAGAATGCGGGCTGCATCAAAAATAAATAGTTTAAGGAATCAAATGTTTATTTGAGGAGGAAAAAGAATGGTGAAAAGCATTCCGCATGGGGGTAAACTGGTAAATCGAATGGGTTTTGATCTTGATGATGATTTCACTCGGGATTCTGTCGAACTGGACAAATTAGAATTAAGTGATTTGGAACTTATTGCTAATGGTGCGTACAGCCCATTAGAAGGATTTATGGGGAGAAAAGACTATGAATCAGTCGTTCAGCGAATGAGGCTGTCAAATGGGCTTCCATGGACTGTACCAATCACACTCGCGGTTTCGCCCCAAAAAGCTCAAGAGCTGATCGTTGGGGAAACCATCAATCTTTCCCAAAACGGAGTCATTTATGGGGTTATGAAATTGGAGGAAATTTATATACCGGATAAAGAGTCTGAGGCTGAAATGGTGTATCGAACCTTGGACCTGCAGCACCCAGGTGTCGAAAGGCTTTTTAAAAGAAAGGAAGTATATATTAGCGGACCAATTACTCTTGTAAGGCTGAAGGAAAAGGAAAGGTATGCTGAATATTATTTAGACCCTGATCAAACAAGGGAAAAGTTTAATGAATTAGGTTGGAGGACAATTGTTGGCTTCCAAACGAGAAATCCTGTTCATCGGGCTCATGAATATATTCAAAAAACGGCATTGGAAATCGTTGATGGTCTTTTCCTCAACCCGCTTGTCGGCGAAACAAAGTCAGATGATATTCCGAGTGATGTAAGGATGAAAAGTTATCAGGTATTACTGGAAAAATATTACCCAAAAGATCGGGTTTTTTTATCAGTTTTTCCAGCGGCAATGCGTTATGCAGGACCAAGAGAGGCCATTTTTCATGCCATTGTTCGGAAAAATTACGGCTGCACCCACTTTATAGTCGGCAGAGATCATGCCGGTGTGGGGAATTATTATGGAACCTACGATGCTCAAAGAATCTTCACGTATTTTGATGAGGACGAATTGGGAATAAAGCCGCTCTTTTTTGAGAACAGCTTTTACTGTAAAAAATGCGAAAACATGGCTTCAGAAAAAACCTGTCCGCATGACCGCAAAGAACATGTCATTCTATCAGGTACAAAGGTAAGAGAAATGTTAAGGAACGGGGAACTGCCGCCAAAGGAATTCAGCCGGCCGGAAGTTGTTAAAATTCTTATCGAAGGATTAAAGGAAGCGTATATTATAAAATAAAAGGGTGGAGGGAATGGAGAATTCGATCAATATTTCATGGCATCAACCGTCGGTTACGAAAAGTGAGCGTCAGCAGTTAAACCGTCATAAAAGCTGTGTACTGTGGTTTACTGGTCTGTCAGGTGCGGGGAAATCAACCCTGGCCAATGCAGTTGACTATGAATTGTTTCAAAAAGGTATCCAAAGTTATGTTCTTGACGGTGATAATATCCGGCATGGGCTAAATAGGGATTTACGCTTTGGAGCTAAAGACCGCAAAGAAAATATCCGCAGAATTGGGGAAGTAGCGAAACTGTTTGTTGACAGCGGCCAAATTGTTTCCTCTGCGTTTATCTCCCCGTTTCAAGAGGACCGCAGCTTCGTCCGGGGCATGTTTGCTGAGGATGAGTTTATCGAAATCTTTTTAAATTGTCCCATTGATGTCTGTGAGACCAGGGACCCAAAAGGTTTATATAAAAAAGCGCGTAAAGGAGAAATACAAGATTTTACGGGAATAACCTCCCCTTATGAGATTCCGAAGCATCCGGAAATTATCATTGAATCCAATGAAACAACAATTGAGGAATCGGTAAAGAAAATATTGGTCTATTTAAAAGAAAAGAGGATCCTTTAAAGGGATCTTCTTAGCTGTAAGGAAAGTATCCGTTCATCTGCACATCCGTATTTGCTCTTAAGGCTAGCCAAACTCGCCAATCGGCGAGTTTTCTTTATTTTTTGCGCCAATTTGGAGAAAGAATGCTAAGATTTGGGATCTTCCAATGATAGATAAAATCGATTATATTTGTTGAAAGAAACTGGCAAATCATTGCATATAGAACAATTTTATAATCAATAACAAGCGCTGTTATGGAAAAGATCAAAAGATTCATGATCATCATCACTTTTCCCGGACTCCAATTTTTATATCTTGCAATCATTAGAGCCGGAATAACCATCCCGCCGCTTGATGCGCCGGTTCTGATAAGAATGCCTACACCAATTCCAAATAGAATACTCCCTCCAATCATGTCAAAAACAATATTTATATGAGGAAGTTCTGTTCCAGCTGTAATAATAGTAACCGTTATCGAAGTGGTGGCAACTGACAGAATCGTCCGAAGTGTCCATGTATAGCCAAAATAATTTAAAGCAAAAAAAAGAAAAACGGCATTTGCCATCCATAAAGAAAAGCCTAAAGAAAAATGAAACCAATGGTTTAGCAAAATAGCAAGACCAGCTGCCCCGCCTGAAGGGATGGAATGAGGAAATAAAAATAAAGCCATGGATGCTCCCTGCAGAATGGCTCCAAACAACAAACCAATATAAATCAAAAACTTACGTTTGATCATGGCTCCTCAATTGAATAAAGAACATCCTCATTAAGATTCCCCCCTAGGCCTTCCTTGTCCATTTTATGAGTGGAGAATCAGGAATATGTTTGATTCCTTCCAGTAATCTCGCTGGAGTTAAATCCATTTTCAAAATTCTAAAGACCGATGATGAGATAGTCATTGTTTTTTAGTTTTACCACATCCGCTTTTAAGGCGTGGGCAATATCTTTCGTTGTTTCCTTTAATTCTTCTTCATTTTCAAACTTCAAAAATAAAGGTGCCCCGCCAGCTTCCCGACTTTTGTTTGCAGTTAAATAGGCCAATATTTTATAGCTTGGATTGATTGAAGATTCTCTTGCCATTATGGTTCCCCGCTTTATTTTTTGCTGTAAACTAGAAAAAGCCTTTTGAAAGGAAGTTTTGTTCATTACCATTATTTCCTTATTCTTTGACATTCATCCATTGAAAAGTGTTGTTCAAGATTATTGCTTGATGGCATAAAATTTAGGGGAGGGGATAGGATGAGATTCGACCAACTGCGCAGAGAATATAAAAGGACATTGTGGGGGGAGGAACTGGATAATGAAAGATTTGCAGCATCATTTGGCAGTTCTGCCGAGTTAGGCTTTTTGCATCAATATGAGGGGAAAAAATATCGCTGCAGTTGCTGCAAAAATGAGTTTGAGGAAAATGAAATGCTGTTTTTTGAAAATAAGCCTGTTTGCATTACCTGCTCTCAAGTCAGTTAAAAATAAATGTTATAGCAAAAAGCACGCATACTCTGCGTGCTTTTTCAGATAGTTATTGGCGATATTGGATGCTGTTTTGTAATTGTGTTTGATAGCCTGGATTTAAATATTGCTGCGGCTGAAAACTAATCTGTCCGGAAAGTTCATGCTCAAGGCGGTTACATTCATTGATCACTTCTTGACATCTTTGCAGAGCAATTTCATGTCCCTGAAGGCTCTGTTGAATTGTCTGTACAGCCATTTGTTCTCTTTGAATGATTTGGTCAAGAATTTGAATATTTTGCTGCTCATTTTGCAGCATTTGCTGATACTGCTGGTTGCTCTGCTGTGTTTGCTGAATTAATTGCTGTGCTGCCTGACGGCAATGATTAATGGATGATACAGAACTATGAGATGCATTCATACTAGTCCTCCCGTTAATGAACTTTTTTTATAAATACTAATGAGTTATATTGGTTGTTCCCATTTGCGGCTGAAGCTGTGCGGCATCAAACATATTAACCATTTGCTGCATATCCTGTTGTGCAAGCTGCGGTACTTGATAGTCGTGATGTTTATTTTGGTAATGCGAAAGTTCATAAGCCATTTCAATACAATTCGGAACTGAATCAGCCAGAACACGTCTTACAACAGGGTTGGTTGTTTCCAGCGCCGCCATTGTTTTTCTGGTCGCAGCCCCTTTCACCATTGTTAACATATTGCATGAAATACTTGCATCTGAAATTTGGGATAAATTTTGTATTGGTTTTTTAGGCTGTGTTGGAGTAAGTCCAAAAATAAAATCGTTTGTTTGTGTCATTTTATACGTCTGTGTAGGTTTAGAAGGATCCTTTCCAGACTTGAAACAGTCTAAAGTGATGTTATATTCATCAGCGATAAATTGATATTGGCGGTCAAGTATATCTCTTAGTTCATTGTCTTTAATATGCTGGCGGAGCATCATATAGGAATTTAATATATCAATCGTACCAGTCAGGACTTCCTGAACATCAAATACCTCATGACCGCCGTGATTCAACTGTTGAGGTACAACACCTGTATGCATATTCTGCTGTGTTTGGCCTTGTTGATTTTGCATCATCCTTTTTCCTCCTCAATTTTTGTGATTCGTCATTAGTATGTTTTGGGAAAAAAGGATTATTCATCGCATTTTGGTTAAATTGACTTTTTTACTAAATGCATTAGCGTAAATGAAAAAGTCCAGCCTTATCTAAAGGACTGGACTTGGAAACGATTAATTTAACAGTTCGCTGAGAGTGACGAGTTTATATCCTTGAGATTGAAGCTCTGGAATAACTCTGTCAACTGCCTGAGGGGTGTTAATTCCGCCGATATGCATGAGAATGATATCCCCGTTGCTGGCCCCGGCCTCTATTCTGGATACAATAGTATCGGCTGTTGGCTGCTGCCAATCAATCGTATCAAGAGACCATTGGATGCTGAGCGGATATCCTGCTTCTCCCGCAGCTTTTAATGCTGCTGCGTTATAGGAACCATAAGGAAAACGGAAGTAAGGACGAGGTGTTTTTCCTGCCGCTGTCCTTATAGCCTGCTCCGCTTTACTAATTTCGACTTTTAAAGATTCTGTGCTTATTTTCACAGGGTCAGGATGAGAATAACTGTGATTTCCGATCTCGTGTCCTTCATCAGCAATTCTTTTTGCATATGCAGGGAACTTTTCGGCCCATTTTCCTGTTAGGAAGAAGGTTGCCTTAACATTGTGCTTTTTTAGGACATCCAAGATGGTAATCCCTGCTATATCACTGCCTGCATCAAATGTTAATGCTATTTCCTTTTTCATAACATTTCCGTGATAGGTTATCACAGATGCAGCTCCGGACGAAGCCTCTGTGGTTGGAGGGGCTGCGGGAGATGGCGGTTCGGCATTTTTTCCATAAAGTTTAAGGACCTGGCCCGTATTGATAGTATCCGATGTGAGACCATTCCATTGTTTTATTTTTTCAACAGTTGTGCCGGCGCGCTGAGCTATTGACCACAGATTGTCACCCGAAACGACCTTATAATTAACACTTCCGTTGTCTGGAATAATCATTTTTTCCGGTTCTGAAGGAACAGGAGTTACTGTTTGCTCAGGCGGTGAAGATTCTTGAGCAGGTTTGGTACTGTCCTCTTTATTTGGTTTTGTTTGTTCATTTTTGCGATGGTCAGACTGCTTATTGTCTTTACTGACTTCGCTCGCTTTATTCTGGGTTTGAAATCCATTTCCAAGATCCCAATTGTAAAAGGAACATACCGAAAGGGTGCCGATAAGTCCAATAGCTGAGAGTGAGAAAAAAATCCACTTTCCGGCCTTTTTTTTACGAAATATAAACCCCAACACAAAGCATACAAAAAACATGAGGAAAAACAGAACAGCAGCCTTTACCGGCACGACAATTCCCCCTTTAAATTTTACCCTATGAAAGGGTGCAGGAAGATTGATCTGCTTCCATTATACCATACTATGAATTATGAACTCTTCATGTTTCTAAACTCTTCGAGGGAAGGAATTCATTTAAAATAGATAAGGAGAGTAAGTTGAAGCAACTATTAATCTGAAAAAGCATAAAAGTGTTAAAATTAAATTGTAAAAATAGTCATGGATAAGGAGGGATTCATCAATGTTTAATAAAATTTTAGTTGCAGTTGACGGATCTGAAATGAGTAACAAGGCTTTTGAAACGGCTTTGGCAATCGCGAAAGAAAATAATTCCCAGTTTACCTTAATAAATGTGGGGAAAATGGTTTCTTTTCCAGATGGAATGGCATTGGAATCGGTTGACGAATTTTATGAAGCCATTTCAAAGGCAGGGCAGGAGTTGCTGGGCAAAGGGAAATGGATGGCGGAATCTCATGGGGTGAAGACGGATACTCACTATGTTGAAGGCGATCCTGGCGCACAAATTATTAAACTTGCAAAAGAAGGGGATTACCAGCTGATCGTTATAGGGAGCCGCGGACTTGGACCCTTTAAGGAACTTATGTTGGGAAGCGTTAGT
The DNA here is from genome assembly GCA_964484065.1 of uncultured Bacillus sp. GTDB lineage: Bacteria > Bacillota > Bacilli > Bacillales > Cytobacillaceae > JAEVLT01. The sequence goes on along the minus strand of CAZAEW010000026.1, from coordinate 10,127 downwards.
CACAGGGTTTCCCAGCTTGCCCATTGTCCAGTCCTAATTGTAAAATAATTTTGTGAAGATGATCACAAAACTATAGAAGGCAACGGTTTCTTTTTATTTTGCGATAATTTATGTACAATAAAAGCAGGAATATTTGCTCCATTTGATTCGGCTCATATATTTTCGATTCGAAAGAAGATGGGGAAGATGACCAAATTAAAGAAACTATCTTTAATCGTCAGTGCTTTGCTTGCATTTATTGGTATTTCGGCAGTTATTTCGGGCGGGGCATTCATTTTATATCCGGAAGGAGGAATGGGGTTATCTCTGGAACAATTGAGAAATACTCCTTTCGCAGATTATCTTATCCCGGGTATTTTTTTGATGGCTGTAAATGGCTTAGCAAGCTTGGTTGTATCGGTTATGGCTTTTCGAATTCATCGTTACGCAGGAGTTGGGACGTTATTTTTAGGGGCACTCATGATTGCCTGGATCATCCTTCAGGTTCATTGGATTGGCTGGTCAAGCTGGCTGCAGCCAACGATGCTGGCAGCAGGTACACTGGAAATGGGGCTTGGAGTCTATCTCAATGAGCAAAATCCCGAAAGCAGAGGTTTGTTTAAAGGGCGCCACGGACCTCAAGTCCATTAACGGCCCATAAAAGGGACACTAACATAAAAAATTCACTATTCGTCATCTTGGCGGAAAGTGAATTTTTTTGCTTATTATCTTGTTTCTTCCCAATCCTGATAAAGACCGCTCCCTTGGCATCCAGGACATTCAATAGAATTGTAATAGGCAAATTCGTTATATGGGTAAACAGCATAACCTTTGCCGTTGCAATCGGGGCATTTTCCTTGTTCTTTCATAGCGGAAATATGATTTTGATAGCGTGTTTCCTTCCATTGGTTATAGGCGTTTAATAATCCCATTTTCATCACCTCTTTTTCCTATTGTGGAGAATAAATGGAATTTTTATGCAGACAGATGAAATAGTGTATGATTTTTTACCTAACTTTGATACTAATAATGAAAAAGAAGAGAGGAGTGAAGGAATGACTGATTGGAATCAGCAAGCATCACCTAATAATAACTTGTCCTCAAAAACCATCCGCACGTCAAAGTTTGTTGGCAAACAAAATGAACCTGAATTTTCTGAGGAGTTATCAGATGGAGGCGAACGGAACGAAGCGATCAATAGACAAGCAAGGAACCAGATAAACTCAAGAAATGACGGTTAACGAAACCGTCATTTCGCATTTAATCTGTTAACAAGAAAAGATATGCGTACATGCTGTATTATGGAAATGGAGGTAAGAAAAATCAAAGAAAAGATTTACAACCTTATTCTCTTGGTGTAGAATTTCTATATACCTAATAAATCTAGGTAGGTGAAAAGATGTTTAACCGTGAATTGGTAAAAGGGAGCACGTCCTTGATTCTGCTTCAATTATTAAACGAGCGCGATATGTATGGCTATGAGCTTGTTAAAGAGTTAGAGCAGCGCAGTGACAACGGCTTCAGTGTCAAGGAAGGAACGTTATATCCTGCCCTTCATAAACTCGAAAAACAAGAATATATTGAGTGCTACTGGCGCGAACAGGAAAAGGGACCAGCCCGCAAATATTATCGAATTACCAAGCCAGGAAAAGAACTATTAGCGGAAAAAACCCGTGAGTGGCAGGATTTTGTTCGAGTTATGAACAAAGTTATAGGGAGATCGAAGCATGGAACGGCTGAAGAATAGATTTCTGGAAGAGCTATCAAGCGGATTAGGAAATCATCATGATAAAGAGAATATTTTACGAGAATACGAAGCACATATTGATGAGATTTTCATTGAATCGCTTTGCGAGAATAAAAAGGATATAACAATGGAAGTCCTCGTTTCCCGGCTGGGTGAACCTCAGGAGATCGCTTCCATGTGGGAAGAAGAACTGTCCGTTACCCCAAGCAGGATGAAATGGCTGTTTATTTTCTTGAATATTTTCCTTTTTATAGGCGGAAGCCTGCTTACACTTGTCCACAATTTATATGAATTAAAATGGATTTCGATCATTTGGCGGGATTTGACCTCTATTCCGATGCTGATTGCATTTGCCTATCTCTTTTTCTGGGCTCTTTTGGGGTATGAAATTGGAAAAGGCTTTGGGCATGGCGGGAGAATCCTGCTAAGAAAGACATTTTTGTTTTCTCTAATTCCCAATCTGCTGTTAATGGTGTTAACTGTATTTCAGATTATTCCGCATTCATGGTTTGAACCATTATTAACTAAATCTTTTATGATTGCTTGTATCCTTTTTACCATCATTCTTTACCCGGTTTGTCTGTTAGGATACCGATGGGGAAAGAAAGCATCGATATAAGCAAATTTTTTTACCTATATACATAGAATATCGATGTATATAGAAATAATATGTAACATGGAAGGTGATATCAATGGAAAAAGAAATGAGGAAATCCGATTGGGGCTTTTTACTAGTATGCTTGATTCTTGGTGTGATGGCTGAACAGTCGTTTTTTATTAAAAATGAAATTGGCATCTCTTATATCGTCTTTATTGCTGCTTTTTATAGTGTGTTTTTTTGGCGTTTTCGTCATTTTTCGTTTACACATCAACGGTTTGGCTATCTTTTACTTATTTGCGTCTGGATGCTGGGGGCGGGATACTTCACACATGAAACACTGCTTTTCTATTTATTGAATATCCCCCTTATCCCGTGCCTGGTTTTCTTTCATATTGTATTAATCACCAGCCCGCAAAGAATGAAATGGAACCGTCTGCCATTTGTCATTCATCTTTTTACAAGAGTGATAGACGCTGTTAAATACAATGTGTTGTTTGCTAAGTATTTCCAAGAAAATGCCAAAGAGGGAATGAAAGGAAGTTATTTTTCCAACATTAAGAAGATCCTTGCCGGGGCTGTAATTTCCGTGCCCGTACTTGTGATCGTTGTACCATTGTTAATGTCAGCTGACACCAAATTTAAAGAAATCTTAGGAGATTTTCCAAAATGGTTTGACCTAATAAATACCGAAACAACAGCAAAAGTAATATTTGTTGTTATTACTACGGCTGTGTTTTTTGGGGTTTTTCAGGTGCTTTTCCATAAAAACATGAAAGTAATGGAACAGGAAACAAAGAAAGAACGTTTCATTGTGGACGGGGTTATCGCTTTGACAGTCCTGGTCTTATTAAATCTAGTTTATATCTTATTTACCTTTGTGCAATTTAAATATTTCTTTGGGGGGGCGCTTCAGGGGGATTTTACCTATGCGGAGTATGCACGAAAAGGGTTCTTTGAACTGCTGTTTGTGACAGTATTGAATCTATCTCTGACTGTGGCAGTCCTGACCTTTGTTCACTCGTCTTCCGCCGCTATTCGGCGTATTATTCAAACGCTGCTCACCATCCTTGTATTTTCAAGTACTGTTATGCTTTGCTCGGCCTTCAAACGGTTGGGTATGTATGAGGATGCATATGGATTTTCATTCACGAGAATCCTTGCACACTCATTTATGATTCTTCTTGCTGTCATTTTTGCATATACTTTAGTTAAGATTTGGGTTGAGAAATTGTCTTTGTTCCATTTTTATTTCATAACTTCACTAGTTTATTATGCAATGATCAATACTGTCGATATGGGACAATTGGTTGTTGACAAAAATATCGATCGCTATGAAAAAACAGGAAAAGTAGACGTTCAATATCTTAACACCTTGTCGAGTGAAGGGATCCTAGGGCTCATTTCTCTTTATCAAAAAGATCCTGATATACCGGGGTTAAAGGGGATTTTGCAGGAGCGCAAGGCCGAAACATTAAACGAGAACAGCTCATGGCAATCTTTTAATTTAAAACGGGTACAAGCTAAAAACGAGCTGGAAAAGCTGAAGATAAAATAAGAAACAAAAAGGACATGGCAGCTCTCGCTCATCAACGGGAATTGTCATGTCCTTTTAGGTATTAGCTAATTAATCTCCGCCAAACATATCAAATATGCCGCGCGCAATGCTGCCCTCATCTTTAGAACCTCCACCGCGCTGCGGTGCTGCTGCAAAGACACGGCTTGCCAGTCTGCTGAATGGAAGTGATTGAATCCAGACAGAACCTGGTCCTCTTAAAGTAGCAAAGAATAAGCCTTCACCGCCAAACAGGGCTGTCTTAACTCCTTTTACAAATTCAATGTCATAATTTACATTGCTGGTCATTGCAACTAAACAGCCGGTGTCAACCCGTAATGACTGCCCCGGAAGCAGATCTTTTTTTAGAATTGTTCCGCCGGCATGAACAAAAACAAGCCCGTCCCCTTCAAGCTTTTGCATGATAAATCCTTCACCGCCAAAGAAACCGACTCCAATTTTCCGCTGAAATTCAATTCCAATGGAAACACCCTTTGCTGCAGCAAGGAAGGAATCCTTTTGACAGATGATTTTTCCATCCAAAACACTTAAATCCATAGGAATAATTTTTCCAGGATAAGGAGCAGCAAAAGAGACTCGTTTTTTTCCAATCCCTTGATTCGTAAAAGTGGTCATGAATAAGCTCTCGCCTGTAATAATCCGTTTGCCTGCGCTAAGAAGCTTGCCCATAAAACCGCCGCCATCGACCCCGCTAGAGCCGTCGCCAAAGATTGTTTCCATTTGAATATCATCATCCATCATCATAAAGCCGCCTGCTTCAGCAACAACCGTTTCCTGCGGATCTAATTCAATTTCCACAAACTGCATATCGTCTCCGTATATTTTGTAATCAATATCGTGATTGTTCATGAAAAAACCTCCTCAATGGATTTAAATTCCTACTATTATTTTAAAAGATTAATAGGAATTAGGCTAATAAAATTTAGACTTTTGCAGGCGGGTTAATACAAAAGAAAAAGACGCCCGGTTAACCGGACGTCCCTTTTTCGAATGATTGAGGCGAAAAACCACACTCCACATTGTGTGTTCCGTTAAGGATTGTTTTTCGGCTTACACAATTCAGCTCATCGCCTTTTTACTATATCATGTTTTTGCGGAAAGAGGCAAGAAGGGAAATACGAAAATAAATATGTTCAATAATTCTACCTTTTCTGTAAAATATTCTGCTGTTATTTTGATATAAAATATAAAAGAGGCCCAAAAAGGAAATTAGGAAGGTGATCGAATGATTTACGACCTAGTTTTACTTCATCCGCCAACAGTTTATGATTTTAGGAAGGAGATGTTATTTACAGGCCCTATCAGTGATGTCGTACCTTCATCACCCGTTTTTGAAATGTACCCAATTGGTTTAACAAGTATTGGGGATTACCTGGAACGATTTGGGTTAAAGGTAAAAATCGTAAACATCGCAAATCGAATGCTGCTAAATGAAAAGTTTGACGTTGAGAAAAAAATTAGGAAGCTCAAAGCGAAAGCTTTTGGCATTGACTTGCATTGGCTTCCGCATGCCCATGGGAGCATTGAGCTTGCGAAAATAGTTAAAAAATATCACCCTGATATTCCCGTCTTATTTGGCGGATTATCGTCGACCTATTTTCATAAAGAGCTGATTGAATATCCATGTGTCGATTTTGTGGTGCGCGGCGACACTACCGAAAAATTAATCCTGCTCTTGCTAAACAGCCTGGAAAACAAGCAGAAAAAAGACTTCTTCGACATCCCGAATTTAACATGGAAAAGAAATCATTCCTATTTTTATAATGAAATGACGTATGTTCCAGATAACCTCGATGAGTTTAACTTCCCCGGATACCGTTATATCATTAAATCCGTTTTTAAATATTTTAATTTATTAGACCCACTTCCATATAAAGGCTGGATGCAATACCCAAATACCGCGTTGTTGACATCGAAAGGCTGTACATACAATTGTTTAATTTGCGGCGGTTCAAGAGATGCATACAAAAAAAATTGCGAACGTCATAAAATTGTCATGAAATCACCAAAGAAAATGCTTGAGGATATTGCATTTATTCAAAGATTCTCACGGGCTCCGATTTTTTTGTTAAACGAAATCCGCCAAGGCGGTCCTGAATACGTGGAACAGTTTTTAAGCGGGCTCGAAAAAATGGATTTAAAGGATGAGATTGTATTTGAGCTATTTAATTACGCAGATGCTGCCTTTTTTAAAAAACTGCAGAAAGCGATACCTAAATACAGTATTGAGCTGACCCTTGAATCAGGGGATGAGAATCTTAGAAGGCTGAATGGAAAACTCCCATGCTCAAATGAAAAAATCATTGAAACCTTGAAAGCAGCACTTGAAAATGGCTGCTCGAAAATCGACCTTTTCTTTATGGTTGGGATTCCTGGACAGACTTATGAAAGTGCATTAGGTAACATTGATTTTTGTGAATTAGTACACAAGGAATGCGGAGAGGATCCAAGACTTTCTTATTTTGTGGCGCCATTATCACCATTTCTTGACCCGGGAAGTCCAGCATTTGAAAATCCAGAACGGTACGGTTATAAAAAATTCTGTCATACGCTGGAAGATTTTCGGAAAGCTATGCTTCAGCCGTCATGGAAAAACATGCTCAGTTATGAAACAAAATCGATGACAAGGAAGGAAATCGTAAAAGCAACCTATGACTCCGCTTTAAAGTTGAATCAATTTAAGTACAATCACCATATTGTCGATAAGGCTGTATATGAGGAAGTTAAGCACAAAATCAATAAATCGATTGAATTTCTCGATAGGATCGATGCATTATCATCTCTTCCGGAGGAGGAACAAAAGAAAGAACTTTCCAGCATAAAGGAAGAGGTTGATTTTATCAACCGCCACAGCATCTGTGGGAAGAATGAATTGAAATGGGAAGTGAAAAAACTTTTTGCCAACTTCCAGTCGTTAACCTACATTGGCTTTGAATTGTTATTAAAAGAATTGGCTACAAACGTTAAATGCCGATTAGGAAAAATTGACCGCCATATGGTGACGCTAAATTCTACGAAAATGGAAGCCCAGCATAAGTGATCAGTACGCTTCTGATAAGGCATGCTGTCATAAATATGGAAAAGACTAATGATGCTGAAGAACGAAAGGGAATTAAGCATAAAAAAATCAAAAAAGGGACCGGCAATGGTTCCTTTTTTGATTTGATTTTGCTGCTCGTTTTTCTAATTAATGACTGAATCAAACAAAAAACGACACTAGCTTCTTTGAATATTTTCATAATTCCGAAAAATTTGTGGCAATTTTGTGAATAATTTTCCTTGTTTTCTTGGTTGTTGTGCTGTATATTCAAATAATCAGATATACAAAAATTCAAAGTAGGAAGGGTTGTTATGTTTTTTGATAAGCGATTTCAGCACTATTCTTTAAACAGTCTTCAAAAGGATCTAATTTCGGGATTGATTGTGGGGGTAATTGCGATTCCACTTGGAATGGCTTTTGCCATTGCTTCAGGTGTTAAGCCTGAGTATGGAATTTACACAACCGTCGTAGCTGGTATTTTAATCTCACTATTCGGGGGATCTAAATACCAAATTGGCGGGCCGACTGGCGCATTCATTCCCATTCTGTTTGGGATTGTCATGACGTATGGTTATGAAAACCTCCTCATCGCCGGATTTTTAGCGGGGGTTATCCTATTGTTAATGGGTATCTTTAAATTGGGATCATTAATTAAATTTATCCCAAGACCTGTGACAATTGGTTTTACTGCTGGGATTGCTGTCACTATCTTCTTCGGTCAAGTTGCAAGCTTTCTTGGACTTGCAGACTTAAAAAAACATGAAGAATTTATTTTAAACGTTAAAGAAATCTTTCTACATTTGAATACGATCAATTTTTACAGCGTAATAACGGCTGTCATTTGTCTGGTTACCGTCATCTTGACACCGAAAATAGCACCAAAAGTACCCGGGCCGCTAATCGGATTAATCCTGTCAACCGTTGTTGCATCGATTTTCTATCCAGGACAAGTTGCGACAATTGGAACGAGCTATGGACAAATACCAAATTCGCTGCCTCATTTTCAAATTCCCCATATTGATGCGGGAACGATCTTAAATCTGTTAAGACCGGCATTTGTAATTGCAATGCTGGGCGGGATCGAATCGTTATTATCAGCAGTGGTAGCAGATGGTATGACAAACAGCCGCCATAACAGTAATAAAGAACTGATTGGCCAGGGGATTGCCAATATGATTACACCGTTATTTGGAGGGATACCGGCAACGGGAGCTATTGCTCGTACTGCGACGAATATTAAAAATGGAGCAGTATCACCTTTTTCCGGGATTATCCATGGAGTGGTTGTTTTGCTTGTTCTCCTCTTTTGCGCACCATACGCTTCGTTTATTCCGCTTGCAAGTATGGCGCCAATTTTAATGGTAGTTGCCTGGAATATGAGTGAAAGAAAAGTTTTTGCCCATATTTTAAAAACGAAAACGAGTGACTCTCTGGTTCTTTTCGTTACGTTTATCTTAACCGTTTTTGTTACACTAACAGTGGCAGTAGAAGTTGGTTTAATTATGTCAGTGATTATTTTCGCAATACGAATGAGTGACGTTATGACTGCGCAAAAAGCGCTCCCAAATCCAAATAACAAGAATAAAAAATTAGAAACGCAAATGGTTACTGATACACATGATTGTCCGCAAATCAGCATCTTTAATGTGGAAGGACCACTGTTTTTTGGGGCGGCCCAAACGTTTGAAAAAACGATTATGAGCACCATTAATTACAGACCGAAAATACTGCTGCTGAGAATGAGCAGAGTACCGTTTATGGATACAACAGGTGAAGCAAATTTAGCCAGTATAGTTAAACATTTCTCTAAAAGTGGTATAGTATTAATATCAGGAATAAATGCACAGCCTGAAAGTGTGTTGAAAAAGACCGGATTGTTTGAGAGTATAGGCGCGGAACATTTCTTTGAACATACGGGTGATGCCATCAATTATTCACTATCTCAATTAGAGGAAAATAAATGCTTAGGCTGCAGACATTTTGCGTTTAAAGAATGTAAACAGCTTTCAGCGGTGGAAAAGGTTGAAAGCAAACGGGAACTCTCTCCAACATACTAGAAATAGGAACTAGGAGGCAGTATAGATTGAATCTTGAAATGCAACGTTTTAAAGCGGAATTTTTTAAGGCACTGGCGCATCCTTTGCGAATTCGGATACTCGAGCTTTTGGCAGAAGGGGATAAAAATGTTAATGAACTTCAATCTCTGATTGGCAGCGAAGGTTCAGCTGTTTCCCAGCAGTTAATGGTTTTGAGGGCGAAAAATATTGTATTAGGGACGAAGGATGGCAATAAAGTAGTTTATACCTTAAAAGATCCGTTGATTATCGAGCTTTTGGCAGTTGCAAGACAGATCTTTAACAATCATCTTGTTGATACGATCACTATGCTTGATAAATTAAAGGAAGACCATGAAACAGCAGAAAATGAATGATGGATCAGAACCGGCAGCAAATGCAGCCGGTTCTATTTTTTTATTTTCATATAATATTATCAGGCAAAATTTTTTCCTAATAAAACGTTTTTGGGGAGGATAATGAATATCTTCCTTTCTTGACATTGTAGTGGAAAAATGTTAAATTTTAATAAGCCGTTACACGTGTTAGAGTTTATGTATCAGGCTTGTTCAAGTTTAACCAAAGTTTGGATAAGGTAATGAATGTAAAGCTATCAACGTTGTTAATTGGTGAATTTTACACATGGCTTAAGGTTTTAAGCCAATAGGAGGAAATTTTTACATGAAAAACGGTAAAGTAAAATGGTTCAATTCTGAAAAAGGTTTCGGATTCATCGAAGCTGAAGACGGAAACGACGTATTCGTTCATTACTCAGCTATCCAATCTGAAGGTTTCAAAACTTTAGAAGAAGGTCAAGAAGTTTCTTTCGACGTTGTTGAAGGTGCTCGTGGACCTCAAGCTGCAAACGTTATTAAAAAATAATGGCGTGTAGCCATTTTATAACAGTCTGGCCAATGGCCAGGCTGTTTTTTGTTCTAAGTAAAGAAAGTATAAAAGTTTGGACTTTGAGAATTGTCCAGCTTCACAAGAATAAGCTTCGGAAGCGAAGCATCGCACGAAGGAAAAGCTTTAGCTTTTTCGAGGAGCGACCTAGCCCCTCAGGGTCAAATAACCTTCGGGGCTGAGCACTAAGGGATGCTACTATGAATATGCATCGCAAGAACAAGCTGTGC
>CAZAEW010000025.1:42183-50913 GCA_964484065.1 uncultured Bacillus sp. | reverse complement strand
AATTGAAAATATCAAAAGAATTTGGGTAGCCGAGGGGCGGTATCGGTGCCCGAAATTGAAACAACAAAGGGATTTGGGTAATCGAGAGGCGGTATCGGTGCCCGAAATTGAAACAACAAAGAGATTTGGGTAACCGAGAGGCGCTATCAATGCCCAAAGCTGAAGCAACAAAGGGGTCTGGGTAATCGAGAGGTGGTATCGATGCCCGAAACCGAAGCAACAAAGAGATTTGGGTAACCGAGAGGCGCTATCAATGCCCAAAGCTGAAGCAACAAAGGGGTCTGGGTAATCGAGAGGTGGTATCGATGCCCGAAACCGAAGCAACAAAGAGATTTGGGTAACCGAGAGACAGGTTCGATGTCGAAATTGAAGTATCAATAACGATAAGGTAACTGACAAACCATATCAATGCCCCAAACTTAGTTGTTCATTAAAAATACGGTAATTGAGATCCTCAATGCGATAAACTCTCCGAAATTTTTAAAATATTCGTATATTTATGCAGCAATATGCCAAGTTGAGTCATTTACCTAAAAGTGGTTAAATTGTAGATATTAGGGGAGTCAGGGGGGATAAATGATGAGAAAGCTTGCAATTATTGGTATGCCAATGGACTTGGGCCAAATGAGACGCGGTGTTGATATGGGCCCAAGTGCTATCCGCTATGCAGGGATCAATGAACGGCTTAAACCGCTGTTTGACCATATTCACGATCTCGGGGACATTCCGATTGGCAGACCGGAAGTAGTTGTGGATAAAGAATCTAACCTTCGAAACTTAGACCTAGTTGCTGAAAAGAGCGCGAAGCTTGCCATCAGAGTAGACGAAATCATTCAATCGGGATCTTTTCCACTTGTCCTTGGAGGAGATCACAGTATTGCAATTGGAACTCTTGCTGGATTATCAAAACACTATAAAAAACTTGGGGTCATTTGGTATGATGCCCACGGGGATTTAAATACAGCGGAAACATCACCGTCTGGGAACATCCATGGCATGCCTTTAGCAGTCAGTTTGGGAATAGGCCATCCTTCTTTAACTGGAATAGGAGGAAACGCTCCAAAAATAAAACCGGAAAACGTGGTTGTCATTGGGGCGAGATCACTGGATCCAGGTGAAAAAATCCTGATTAAAGAAAAAGGTATTAAAGTCTATACGATGCATGAAGTGGACCGTCTTGGCATGGCAAAAGTAATGGAAGAAACCATCGAATATTTAAGAGACAAAACAGATGGAATCCATTTATCGCTGGATTTGGATGCGTTGGATCCAAATGATGCTCCGGGTGTTGGAACTCCGGTAAGAGGCGGAATCAGCTACCGGGAAAGCAGCTTAGCCATGGAATTGCTTTCAGAAGCAAAAATGATTACATCTGCGGAACTTGTGGAAGTAAACCCAATCCTTGATGAGAAAAATAAAACAGCTGCATTAGCTGTCGATTTAGTCGGATCATTGTTCGGCGAAAAACTCCTCTAACTAATAGATGAACGGTTAATTATATACCGTGCTCGTTGAAAAGCACCCCAGACCTCGTACATAATCATAAATCCCATTTCAAAAGATTAGCATCTTCAGTAAAATATTTGATAAAATGATTGATATTGAAAAGTTTTATCAAAAAGATTGAAACTTTTCCGCTATCGATTCGTAATATCGTATAGCCGCAGGTTGAGCGGAGGGTATATTAATGGAAGCAATCGTCAAAAAAAGGATCAAGCAGGTCAAAAAAGGCGATCAGAATGCTTTTGGTGAAATCGTAGAAATATACAAAAATAAAGTTTACCAAATCTGTTACCGAATGCTTGGAAACCGCCATGAAGCAGAAGATGCCGCTCAGGAAGCATTTATCCGGGCTTTCGTTAACATCCATACATTTAATCAAGATCTAAAGTTTTCAACCTGGCTGTTTCGAATTGCAACGAATTTATGCATCGATAAAATTCGGAAGAAAAAGCCGGATTTTTACCTTGACGCCGAAGTGTCAGGCACAGAAGGGTTAACTCTATACTCCCAAATCGCTTCCGAAACGGAACTCCCGGAAGACGAGCTGGAGAGCTTGGAATTACAAGAAGAAGTTCAAAAACAAATCCTGAAATTACCGGATAAATATCGCACGGTTATTGTATTAAAATATATTGAAGAACTATCCTTAAATGAAATTAGTGAAATCCTCAATTTGCCATTGGGAACGGTAAAAACAAGAATACATCGCGGACGCGATTGCTTAAGGCAGCAGCTTCGTTATGTTTGAAAAGAGGTGAAGAACGTTGAAATGCCCGGATGAGATCATGGAATTAATGAATGATTTTTTTGATGAAGAGCTTGAAGAAGGAAAAGAACAAAAGCTGCGTGAACATCTGAAAGGCTGTAATGAATGCCAAACTATTTTTAATGAATTAAAAAAGACGATTGCATTTATAAGAAGCACTTCAACTGTTAAAGCACCTGAAAATTTCACAGACCGTATAATGGCAAACCTTCCTAAAGAAAAGAAAAAAATCAGCTTTCAGCGCTGGTTGACAAATCACCCATTTATTTCAGCCGCTTCATTATTTATTGTCCTAATGATGGGGGGGGTTCTTTCAACCTGGAGTGAAAACCGGGAATTTTCCGTTTCAAGGCAGCCTAATTTAATTGTTAAAAACCATACTGCCATCGTTCCAAAAGGGCAAGTAGTCAAAGGTGACGTCGTCGTCCAGAATGGCAAGCTGAAAATTGAAGGGGAAGTTGAAGGGAATGTTACGGTCATAAATGGCGAAAAATACATGGCCTCTGCCGGTCATGTAACCGGAGATATTGAAGAAGTGAATAAAGTCTATGACTGGATATGGTATTACATGAAAAAGACAGGAAAAGATGTATATCACTTTCTTAGCGGAACAAAATAGAAAAGCAAAAATCACCGGAAAGGGTGGTTTTTCTTTTTCAACAGTCTCAAACATTCGTTATGTCAGATTTTATGATATAATAATACAGTTATATATTTAGAAAAACTTACGGAGGAAGAACAATGCCGTTTGCCGATTTCCCTTTTATGAAATATTTAGCAAGTGTTGTTGATATTCTCCTTGTTTGGTATGTCATATATAAATTGATAATGATTATAAGGGGCACAAAGGCCGTTCAATTATTGAAAGGGATCTTTGTCATTCTTATTGTGAGAGTTATCAGTGAATTTTTCGGCTTAAAAACCTTAAGCTGGATCATGGAACAGGCCATAACTTGGGGATTCCTTGCGATTATTATTATTTTCCAGCCTGAACTTCGCCGAGCCCTTGAACAACTGGGGAGGGGAAAGTTTTTTTCAAGAAGCAGCACTCAGGAGGATGAAGACCCTGAAAAAACCGTCGGGGCGATTATTAAAGCAACAGAATATATGGCAAAACGAAGAATTGGTGCATTAATTTCCATTGAAAGAGAAACGGGAATGAGTGATTACATAGAAACAGGGATTCCTTTGAATTCCAAAATTTCTTCCGAATTACTTATTAATATCTTTATTCCGAACACACCACTTCATGATGGAGCCGTGATTATCCAAAAAAACAGTGTAGCAGCAGCCGCCTGTTACCTGCCTTTGTCCGAAAGCCCGTTTATCTCCAAAGAGCTTGGTACAAGACATCGGGCTGCATTAGGAATCAGTGAAGTAACCGACAGTATAACAGTTGTTGTATCCGAAGAAACCGGCGGAGTTTCCTTAACCAAAAATGGTGAGCTGCACCGGGATTTAAGTCCAGAGACGTTTAAAGAACTGCTCGCAGACGCATTGGTAGAGAATAACAAAATGAAACAAGCTTCTTCAGCACGCTGGAACTGGAGGGGAAAGAAAAATGGATAAACTAATGGATAATCCATGGTTTATAAAAATAATTGCTTTATTGCTTGCGTTTCTGCTCTATTCGTCTGTTCCTCAGACCAGCAATAAGCTGACAGATGTAAATGTTCCAGGCGATCAATCATCTGAAACAATGACAGGCATTCCTGTCAAAGCCTATTACGATACAGACAATCTGGTTGTCTCGGGCCTTCCTGATAATGTAAAGGTAACCGTAACAGGACCGCTCAGCCTTGTTCAGTCTGCAAAAGCACTAAAAAACTTTGAAGTATATGTGGATTTAACAAAAGCAAAAATTGGAAATCAGACCGTTAAGCTTAAAATAAGAAATATATCCGATAAATTAAAAGCTTCTGTAAAACCATCGTATGTGAATGTATCTGTTCAGGAAAAAATCACAAAGGAATTTAAAGTAACGGCAGAATACAATAATGGGGCAATTGCCGATGGCTATGCAGCCGGAACGCCTGTTGTCGAGCCGAATAAGGTGAAAATTTCCGGAGCAAAAGATGTCATTGACCGAATTACGTATGTTAAAGCAATGTTAACCTTACCGGAGTCAGCTTCGGAATCCTTTACGAAAGATGCAAGCGTAAAAGTTTTCGATAAGAATTTAAATAAATTAAACGTTATTGTCGAACCGCAAACCGTAAAAGTAACGGTACCGATTAAAGTAACGAGTAAGAAAGTTCCGATTGATGTGGTTCAAAAGGGAAGCTCGCCATCCGGAATTTCAATAAATTCTATTACTCTGGATACGACGGAAGCAGCGATATCCGGAAGTGAAGATGTCTTAAAATCAACCGACCATGTAAGGGTTGAGGTAGACATAAGCAATATAACCGATGATACAACCGTAACGCTGCCGGTCATTATTTCGAATGGGATAACAAAAGTAAGCCCTGAACAGGTCAAAGCGACCATTAAAGTCAATAAGGGCGGAAAGTCAGTTTCCGGAATCCCAATCAAAATGCAAGGACTGTCTCCGCAATATAAAGCATTATTAAAAGATCCGGCCAGTCAAACGGTGAACCTTAGTGTTTTCGGTTCCAGTGATCGATTAAATTCAGTTACAGCAGCCAGCTTTAATGCTTATGTTGACCTTTCAAATCTGTCTGAAGGAGACCACAATGTGAAAGTTCAGATTGATGGTCCTTCAGATTTTACTTGGGATATAGATAAGCCAACAGCTACAGTTACGATTTCAAAAGCCAGCGCATGATTTTCAGCAATTTACTTATTAAGGAGAGATTTTAGGAATGGGTAAATATTTCGGTACCGACGGGGTACGCGGAGTTGCAAATAGTGAACTAACCCCGGAATTTGCATTTAAATTAGGACGATTCGGCGGGTATATTCTAACCAAAGATAAAGACCGTCCGAAAGTGATCATCGGCCGTGATACGCGAATTTCCGGTCACATGCTCGAAGGAGCGCTTGTTGCAGGTTTATTATCAACCGGGGCGGAAGTAATGCGTCTTGGAGTTATTTCCACTCCAGGTGTTGCCTATTTGACGAAAGCCATGGGAGCTCAAGCGGGAGTCATGATTTCCGCTTCCCACAATCCAGTTGCGGATAATGGAATCAAATTTTTCGGACCTGATGGATTTAAGCTTTCAGACGAGCAGGAATTAGAAATTGAAGCTCTCATTGATCAGCCTGAGGATCATTTACCAAGGCCGGTTGGAGCAGATCTCGGACAAGTCATGGATTATTTTGAGGGCGGGCAAAAGTACCTTCAATATTTAAAAAATACCGTTGATGAAGATTTTTCAGGTATCCACATTGCATTGGATTGTGCGCATGGAGCTACCTCTGCTTTGGCTACCCATTTATTTGCCGACTTAGATGCGGATCTGTCCACAATGGGGGCATCGCCAAACGGATTAAATATTAATGCCGGCGTCGGTTCAACCCACCCTGATGCACTCGCTTCATTTTTGAAAGAGAAAGGCGCGGATGTTGGGCTGTCATTTGATGGAGATGGCGACCGTTTGATTGCTATTGATGAAAATGGTCAAATGGTTGATGGCGACCAAATTATGTATATTTGCGCAAAATATTTGAAAGAGGAAGGCCGTTTAAAACATGGTACAGTTGTTTCAACCGTAATGAGCAATCTTGGTTTTTATAAGGGCCTCGAAAGTCATGGCATTCGCAGTGTTCAAACTGCTGTCGGCGACCGCTATGTAGTGGAGGAAATGAAGAAGAACGGCTATAATCTCGGCGGAGAACAGTCAGGGCATATTATTTTCTTAGACTATAATACAACTGGTGACGGACTTTTAACCGGATTGCAGTTAGTGAACATTATGAAAATAACCCAAAAGCCGTTATCGGAATTAGCATCCGAAATGAAAAAATTCCCGCAAAAGCTGGTGAATGTTCGTGTAACGGATAAAAATCACGTGACCGACAATCAAAAGGTTAAAGAAGTGATTGAGCAAGTTGAAGCGGAAATGGATGGAAACGGCCGCATTTTGGTGCGTCCTTCTGGGACAGAGCCGCTTGTCCGCGTGATGGCGGAAGCTCCTAGTGAAGCGTTATGCGAAGAGTATGTGAACCGAATCGTAGCGATTGTTAAACAGGAAATGGAATTAAAGGAATAACAAACTTAGCTTTTACATATGCATAAGGGAACGAATGACTTCCCTTATGCATATTTTGTTTTATGACAGTTTTTTTACACTATTGTTGTTAAATTTACCCATATCTCTATATAGTTAATTGAAACTATTGACTGAAATAATTGTATTCATGTATGATTAACTTGTTTTTTAGATTTAAGATTTATTTTTATGGAGAAAGGTGGGCAGTGTGCCTTAATTTCAAAGCGCCTGAACTAGCCAGATGCGGAGGCTAGTTGACGAGGAGGAGGAGTATCGAATGTTCGGCGGATACCTCCCGGTTGAAACGCACAACCGAAAGTCTCTCTTTAAAACACCGAGGCAACTTGGCGAACAAAAAGAAGACAGTGCGGACTGCTTAGATGCAACATAAATAAGAGATAAGGGGGCAATGAAGCCCCAAGCTTTCTTGCCCCCTGTCATCAGGAGGAAGAAAAAATGTGCGGAATAGTTGGCTATATTGGAAATAACGATTCAAAGGAAGTTTTATTAAAAGGTCTGGAAAAGCTTGAATACAGAGGATATGATTCTGCCGGTATTGCTGTGATCAACGGGTCAGGAGTAACGGTTTTTAAAGAAAAGGGACGGATTGCCGATCTTCGAAGCATCGTTGATGATAATGTAATGGCCAATACCGGTATTGGTCATACACGCTGGGCGACACACGGAGTGCCAAGTAAGATCAATGCGCATCCGCACCAAAGCACTTCAGAGCGGTTCACGCTTGTTCATAACGGGGTTATCGAAAACTATGATATTTTGAAACGTGAATACCTGAAAGACGCTGCATTCGCCAGCGATACAGATACCGAAGTCATTGTCCAATTAATCGAGCTGTTTGTGAATGAAGGCTTAGAAGTAATTGAATCTTTCCGGAAAACGTTAAGCCTGTTGAAAGGTTCTTACGCCATTGCGTTATTAGATGTGCAAAATCCGGATATCATTTATGTTGCCAAAAATAAAAGCCCGCTGCTGGCTGGTCTGGGAAATGGTTTTAATGTTGTTGCAAGTGATGCAATGGCAATGCTTCAAGTTACCGACCAATTTGTTGAACTGATGGATAAAGAAATTGTACTCGTGACAAAAGACGGAGTAACCATCCAAAACCTTGCAGGGGAAACAATCAGCCGTGCTCCATACACAGCAGAGCTTGATGCCAGCGACATTGAAAAAGGAACCTATCCTTACTATATGTTAAAAGAGATTGACGAACAACCGCTTGTGATGCGTAAAATCATTCAAATGTACCAAAATGAACAAGGCGAATTGACTATCGAGCCGGAAATCGTGGGCGCGATGAATGAAGCAGACCGGGTTTACATTATTGCTGCCGGGACTTCTTATCACGCTGGCCTTGTTGGAAAACAGCTGATCGAAAAAATGGCAAGAATTCCTGTCGAAGTACATGTGGCAAGCGAATTCAGCTATAATATGCCATTATTATCCGATAAGCCATTGTTTATTTTCATTTCACAAAGTGGAGAAACGGCTGACAGCCGCGCCGTTCTTGTTCATGTCAAAGAACTTGGCTATCCGACATTAACGATCACAAACGTACCTGGTTCCACTCTTTCACGTGAAGCTGACTTCACATTGCTGCTTCATGCAGGTCCGGAAATTGCTGTTGCTTCGACAAAAGCTTATACCGCTCAGATTGCTGTAATGGCTATTATGGCTGATGTGATCGCCCGGTGCCGTGGCATTCAAGTTGGTTTTGACTTGATTCATGAGCTCGGAATCGTGGCAAATGCGATGGAAGTTCTTTGCGATTCAAAAGAGCTGATTGAAGAAATTTCAAGAGGGTTTTTAACAGGAACTCGCAATGCTTTCTTTATCGGCCGGGGAATTGACTATTATGTAGGTCTTGAAGGGGCCTTAAAGTTAAAAGAAATTTCCTATATCCAAGCTGAAGGGTTTGCAGGCGGCGAATTAAAGCACGGAACAATTGCTTTGATTGAAAAAGGGACGCCGATTATTGCGATTGCAACCCAAGAAAGTGTGAACTTGAGTATTCGCGGCAACGTAAAAGAAGTGGTTGCCCGCGGCGCTAATCCTTGCATTGTTTCCATGAAGGGCTTGGAGATGGACGAAGACAGCTTTGTGATTCCAAAAGTACATGATTTATTAACACCGCTTATCTCTGTAATTCCTTTGCAATTAATTGCCTATTATGCTGCCTTGCACCGCGGCTGCGACGTTGACAAACCGCGCAACCTCGCCAAATCCGTAACAGTTGAGTAATAATGGCAGCAAAGGGAAAGAATTTTT
>CAZAEW010000025.1:14838-42083 GCA_964484065.1 uncultured Bacillus sp. | reverse complement strand
AATTTTTTGAAAGACAACAAAGTCGGGAACTGACTTGAAAGCTGTTTTTCAATGATTATGACTAAACAAAATTGATCCAGTAAGACTCAATCCAATTTTAGGATTGGGTCTTTTTTGTCAATAAGGATTCCATCAAAAAACAGTAAGTGAAATTTCTTAAACCGCCAATTTAGGGAAAGGTTCAATTCATTTATTCCTTACATGATGAAAAATAGCCGTAAATTCAAATTACTTGCCGGCTATTTTTGGGAATCACCCCATCAGCAGCTTCCGCAGCCCCCTCCGCAACTGCTTCCACAACTGCTTCCGCAATTGCAGCAACTGCTGCAGCTGCCGGTACTATTAGAGGAATTAGAACTTTGTACAGGCATCATATATTTCTTATAATCTCCGGGATGGTTTAGGGAATAAAAAATCATTGCTCCCGCTAAGTAAGGGGCATAGCTTACTATGTCATGATAATATTTTGGTTTAATTTTATAACCCTTTTGGAGCAAAGAATCTTCAATTTTGACTTTCAACTGTTCAATTAAAGCCTGGATGATGCTGTCATCCGCATCGTCACGAAAATATTTCTTTTTTAATTCAGGCACAGAAGAAAAACGAAGTTCACGAAGTTGATTCTGGTTAAGCGGATATCTAAAAAATCTGCCCCAGGCCATTGGAGAATAGGGAGTACATTCAAAAAGCTGAGTGTAGATTAAATCAAACCAGGCCCTTTCATCCGGCTGGGAAACTCTTTTTTCTACCGGAACATGATGAATAAAATGACCGCACAGGGTATGAGAGAATTCATTGTACTCCTTCGTAAACATTAGCATGGTGTGCCAAACATTATCCACTTTGTCGCTAAACATAGGAACAGTTTTTAATAGAGAACACATAACGAAAAATCGTTTTAATTCAAAAAGCAATAACTGAAATTCATGATCCTTTACTTTTTTGTGCTCCATTTGGAACCTTTCTTTAATTCTTTGTTCAAAATGGCTGTCCAGCCCGTTTTCCAGTGCCTTTATGGCTTTTTTTAAAGGAATTTTTGTATTGCGCCCTAAATGGCTTGGAATAATGATGTTTTGAATTTTACTTTGCTTATTTATGTAGGAAATGACGCCTATTCCAATCACTATCAATAATCCTGCGGCAATTAAAAAAACAAACAAAAAAAGAACCTCCTTCGAGTTGGAATTATATACTATAGTTTATAGATAATTCCAATAATTTCAAGACTGATGGTTCTTCAGTGAGCTTATCCAACCGATCAAATTTATCCATGTAATGAAGATAAATCGTTCCAAGAACACATTTATTGTATAAAATCATATTCTATAGCAGTGGCAGGAGGTGCGAAATGGCTTTAGTGGGGTATTTAAACTGTGTTATTTACAATTTTAAGGTTAGTACTTTAAAGGGTACAGTAAATGTCGGAATGACTTTAAATAAACACGGCGAATCACATGGGGATACAATTGTGTTTGGTGATGAAAAATTTCCTATCGATGATATAAAGGAATTAGAAAAGTCTAAATTGCCGCAGTTTATGATTCCCTTGGATTCAAGTGGGCAAAATCAGGGATTGGAATGAACATTAGCATTGGTATATTAAAGGTGAATAATGTTGCAGGTGCAGGAGGGGTTAATGTAGGCACGACTTTTATCATTAATCCAACCAGTAATACCTCTAACCAAATCGGCACCCAAAATCATGGGGATGGTAATACATTGATTACGCATAACCCTATAAATGATCCTGATATGATTGACAACCCCTCGAATAACATTCGAGGTTTATACTAAGGGGGAGGATGAATGTTTCCAATATTTATTGGCGTTATTAAATCATCGACTGTACAGCACGGAGGATCGTTTAATATAGCTGGATTAGGCGGAATTTTAGCTGCACCGGCACTAAATCAAAAGTTCCAAACCGGTCAATTTAATACGGGGGATTTTAATCCTTCCATGAATATCACGCCTGTACTTGATCCAGATTTTATTGATCATCCTTCTGGCATTATAAAGGGGTTCTAGAATGGCAAGAGTCTATATACCAAATATCCAAATTACTTCGATTGAGAATGGGCATTTTAACATAGGAAGGAACATTAATCTAAAGCTTCATAAATCTCCAACAAACAAAGAGAACCTTTATAAGGTACCTCTTTGTTTACCTTATGAATCAATGACTGCAAAAATAGAAAAAAACATTAACTGAGTGTAAGGACTTTTCAACGGTTGAAAAATGTTGGAGGGTCCTTTTTCATGATGGCGGCGAAGATATACCACATTGCAGGGGACACCAGAAGGTGATTTACAACTATGAAAGACAACTAAAAACCATAGTTTTATAGTCTAAATGCACAGTATACATAATCAAAGCAAAATCACATTTTATGGTAAAATAAAATGAGGAAAGAGGCGATATAAAATGGAATTATTAAGCTCGATCGTAATCATCATTTTGGCCTTTCTATTAGTATTGCTTATTGGGATTTTTGGTTACTTTTATATCTTGTACCGAAAAACCTATCGAATTGACAAAAATCAAGTGCAGCATGCCATCAGAAGAAATTATCCTGTCATTAGCAGAATCCGTTATTTTATGGAACAAATAGCTCCTGAAATCAAACAATATATTCTCGATGAAGACCATGAAGGGAAGCCGTATTCCCGGCTTGATTTTCAGCAAATTGTGAAGCTGGCGAAGTACGGAAAAAACATTATTTCCTTCGGCAGTAAGCGGGATTTTGATGCGCCCAATCAATTCTATATTCGAAATGCGTTTTTTGCCAAACAACTAACGGACTTAGACGCGGATAATGAAGTGAAAATCCATACAAAGCAGTATATTGATGAACCTGCAAAAAAACACAACAAGCTGACGGAATACCAGGAATTATTTTTTCCTAAGAATGAAAAAATGATAGAAGCAGACATTAATCCTTGGCTGTACAATGATAAGGATGCCATTATCATTGGAGAGGAAACATGCAGGTATCCGTTCGTGCTAAAAAGCCCCATTGGCATGTCGGGAATGAGCTATGGGGCATTAGGAGAACATGCCATTGAAACGCTTGGATTTGGGTTGAAAGATGCTAAATCCTTTATGAACACAGGTGAGGGCGGAGTATCTCCTTATCACTTGAAAAGCGGAGTAGATATCATCGCCCAGATTGGCCCGGCAAAGTTTGGTTTCCGAAATGCTGACGGCTCATTTTCTTGGGAGGAACTTCGCCAGAAAGCACAAATCTCTCAAATTAGAGCGTTTGAACTAAAATTAGGCCAAGGGGCAAAAATTCGCGGCGGACACTTGGAAGCCTCAAAGGTAACTCCTCAGATTGCGGAAATTCGTGGTGTTGAGCCGTGGAAAACGATTAATTCCCCAAATCGCTTTGCTGAATTTGCTGATTTTGATACCATGTTTGACTTCATAGAAAGAATTCGGGAAGAATCGGGAAAACCTGTTGGAATAAAAATGGTTGTTGGCAGCAAAGAAACTTTTGAAGAGTTTGTTCAGTATATGGCCTATCATAAACGGTATCCGGATTATATTGCTGTTGATGGCGGTGAGGGAGGAACAGGAGCAACTTATCAATCAATGGCTGATTCAGTGGGATTGCCAATTAAGCCTGCCTTGATGATTGTTCAGGAATTGTTAGTCCACTATCAAATTCGAGATAAACTAAAAGTGTTTGCAAGCGGAAAACTTTTTTCTCCTGATCGGATTGCGATTGCTTTAGCAATGGGAGCCGATGTTGTTGTCATGGCAAGAGGATTAATGATATCAGCCGGCTGTATTAGTGCCGGTGTATGTGCTACAGGCAATTGTCCTGTCGGGATTGCTACAACGAATCCAAAACTGCAGGAAGCCTTGGTTGTTGAAGAAAAACGGTATCGTGTGACCAATTATATGACGACTTTGCGAGAAGAATTGTTTGCCTTAGCTGCTTCTGCCGGACTCACCTCTCCAAGACAATTCAATTCGAAACATATTGTCTATGTTGATAACTGCTTTCGTGCAGTGAATATAAAAGATTTACCCAACCATGAATTACAGAATAATAGAGTCTTTTCGTAAGGCTCTATTTTTTCATATATTAATAGACTTGCATCCAGGCTAAGGAGAAGGTGATGGATTGAAAAAGATCGTTCCGTATTTTGCATTCATTTATATCGGTATTTTCATGATAGTGTCTTTCCCTTCTGTAACCAGCGCTTGTTCGTGTGTTGAATTACCAAGTGTGAAGGAAGAAATGGACCGCTCAAAAGCAGTATTCAGCGGGAAAGTGGTTGGAATAAAAGAGAAAAGAAGTTTAAAAGGAGATACATCAACATCCGTTCTCTTTGATGTTACGAAAACATGGAAGGGCGTCCGGCAATCGCAGATCATCATTAACACCGGTCTAAGTAATGCTGACTGCGGATTCGACTTTACTGAGGGACAAGAATATTTGGTATATGCAAAAGAATCAACGATGTATGGTGCAAAATCTCTTGTAACAACGATTTGTGATCGAACCAATGGTTTTGATGCTTCAAAAGAAGATTTGAAGATTCTTGGCGGCGGCACCCCTCCAACGGAAAAAGCTGATTTATCCGGCACATTTAAAGGCAATCCATATCGTATTTGGATTGCAGGATTGTTTATGGCTATTGGGATTGTTGCGATTTTCGTTTTGAGAGGGCGAAAAAAACATTCAAAATCGACCCTTTAAAAAGTGTCTCTTGATACAAAGAGACGCTTTTTTTACTGCCGGGGGAATTGTTAAAGATGGTAACGGATTTTTTTAGCTAAAAAGACTGAAATAAATGGCAATTATGAATATTTTTTACAAAATTATCCTCAGTTGCTTTAATTTAATGATATAATTAGAAAAATTTTAATTTGGAAACAATTGGGTGGTTTTTATGGACCTTCTGAAACGAATAATCTTTAAAGATGATTTAGTTATTTATAAGGATTTAAGTGCAGTAAATATTCACAGAGCATATCTAATGGGAATGATTATGGGCCTTATAAATATTGCCCATATAGTTGTATTTTGGATTAGCATTCCGAATGGCCCCAAAAATGTGGTTCATTGGCATTATCTGATTATTTTCATCCATTCTGCTATGTTAGTAATAAATAGTATTCTGGGTTTCATATCCTTCATGATTGAAAAGAAAAGATTACAAGGGCACAGAGTGGGCTTTTTCATTCAAAATTTTTCTATTTTAGTAAACCTTCTGTTCGGCATTTTACTCTGTGTAAGTGATCAGCTTGTAACGACAAATATCAACCCGCTTTTGGTTGCATGTATGGGGATTGGTGTAATATTTCTAATTCCCCCTGTTGTATCTGCAGCATTTTATTTCATTACTTTTTTCTCGTTTTTTTACATGGCCGCATGGACTCAGCATGCCCCCGACCTGCTGGAGCATATAAGAGTAAATGGCTTGACTGCAGCAGGAATGGGGTTTGGTGTGTCTTGGATTCTTTGGAAAAACCATATATTAAGAATTAAACAGCAACAAATAATTGAAAATCAAAAAAGGCAGCTTGAGGAAAAAAATAAGTATCTTCAATTTTTAGCTACGGCAGACTCTTTAACCGGGCTTTTCAATCGTGGTTACTTTACGGAATTGGTTAATAAAGAGATCTTAAGGAATAGCCGGACAAACAGAGAGGCATGCATTATCCTGTTGGACATCGATTATTTCAAAAAAATTAATGACAGTTTTGGCCATCCGGCAGGGGATCATATTATTAAAGAAACGGCTAAAATCATAACTAGTACTCTCAGACAGTCAGATTTATCTGCGCGTCTGGGGGGTGAGGAATATATTATCTTGCTCCCGGAAACAAATCTGCAAAACGGAAGAGAAGTAGCAGAAAAATTACGGGGAGCGATACAAGATCATTCCTTTCAATTTGATGGACAAACTATAGAGGTGACGGCTAGCTTTGGTGCAGCAAGGCTAACCGATTCATTCGATACCAGCTACAGGCTTGCGGATGAAGCAATGTATGCTTCTAAGAAAAATGGCAGAAACTGTGTTGAAGTGATCGATGATTTATTTGTAGAAACCTAGAATGAGAAGGCAGGCAGGCACCATGATTTATACAGGCATTTTATTTTTTCTGGCGGGAATGGCTGAAATTGGAGGAGGATACCTGATCTGGCTATGGCTGCGTGAAGGGAAGCCATACTGGTATGGAATAGCCGGCGGCATTATTTTGGTGTTATACGGAATCATCCCCACTTTGCAAAAGTTTCCTTCATTCGGGAGGGTATACGCCGCCTATGGCGGAGTGTTTATTATTCTTTCGGTCTTGTGGGGCTGGGGTGTTGATAAAAAGGCTCCAGATACTTACGATTGGATAGGAGCGATTATTTGTTTAATAGGAGTCTCTATCATGCTTTGGGGTCCAAGGCATTGATTGAAGAGCAGCTCTTGACGGGGCGTTTTTGATATTGTTAGCATAGAATACATGGGATGAAAAAACACGATCCGGTTGGTAGTCCGGATGCATCACTAACGTAGTGATGTCAGTAACCTTCCCCTCCTCGGGATGTCCATCATTCCGCTATTTTATTTTTAGAGGAGGGAATCGTCATGATGTTGACGGTTTTTTATGATGGGCAGTTTTGGGTAGGGGTTATTGAGATTTGGGAAAATGGAAGATTAAAGGCGTATCGTTATGTTTTTGGTGCTGAGCCTAATGATGTCGAGGTACTTGAATTTGTAAACGGACGGTTGCTTGCGGTTATTCAAAATAGCAGGCAGGCCGGGGTCAAGGATGAAAAGAAACACTTGAAGATTCTTAATCCTAAGCGTCTCCAGCGGCAGGCAGCCAAAGATATGAAACAAAAAGGAATATCGACAAAGGCACAAGAAGCAATGAAAGAAGAAATGGAACAACGGAAGGTGGAAGGCAGAAAGCTGAAAAGACAGCAAAATGAAGCTTTCAAACTGAAAAAGTGGGAATTGAAAAAACAAAAGGCTAAACAAAAACATAAAGGGCGATAAATCTTTGTATGAATCCATTTATGACGCTTGAATAGATGCAGCCTTTCACTGATTGAGATCGGGTCCAGAGATGGATCCGATTTTTTATTGGAAATGGATGATTGATAAACTAAAAAACTATACGGCAGGAGGCAATAAAAAAGAGCAGGTGATCGAAGCTGTCACTCAGCTCAAAAAAGTTTTTAATTGAATGTTAAAATAGGAATGGTTTATAAGGTTTCACTTTTATTTAGCGCGCTTATTTCCAATTTTGGGGGATCCATTTTCCGCATTTCTAAATCTAATTTTTTTTCCTCTAATTCGATTTCTTTTATTTTTAATGCATGCTCCAGTTCTAGGTTTTTCTGTTTTAAGTCATATTTCTTTTTAGTGTCGTATCCATAATAAAACAGTGAAAATACCACAATAATGGTGATATAAAACCAGAAATCCATAATTGTCACCCCATTCCATTCATTCATTTAGAAAATTAATAAAGAAATATCTTGTAAGAAAATAGAAATTGCTATATATATCATAGTATACAATTAATATATAAAATGTAAAATTTCTACAAAAAATAGGGGATATTAGCTGCTCTGAGATAAATGATCATTTAATAGAGGTTGATATGGAAATTTCATTAATTAGGCATGGAAAATCATTGCTAACTGACAATAGAAAAATTACTTGCATTGAGTTTAAAAAATGGACTGCTAAATATGATGAAAACGGAGTGTTTTCAGAACAATTCTATCCTTTGGCGGCTCTTGAAAAAGTAAAAACAGCAAAAATAGTCGTTACCAGCGATTTAAAAAGATCTGTTGAGTCGGCAAAATTATTAAATTCTGGAGCTGGTATCGTTTCGGATTGTTTATTCCGGGAAACAGAGCTCCCTCATCCTTCCGTGAATCTATTTAATATAAAATTTAAGCCTGAGATATGGGCGGTAATTTTAAGGCTTCTATGGTTTTGCGGCTATTCCAATGAATGCGAATCACTGGTTAGAGCAAGGGACAGGGCCATAACCGCAGCTAAACAACTAATGGAATATGCAAATGAACATAAATCAGTAGTATTAGTCGGGCATGGTTTTTTTAATAGATTAATAGCGAAGGAACTTCAAAAGCACGGCTGGAAAGGAAGACGAAGAGCCGGTTCAAAACATTGGAGCTGTACTGCCTACGTAAATCAGCACCAAAGGTAACGTAAGAGGCTTATACGTGACCGAAAGGAAGGAAAAAGAGGGACCGAGGGTAACGTAAGAGGCTTATACGTGACCGAAAGGAAGGAAAAAGAGGGACGAGGGTAACGTAAGAGGCTTATACGTGACCGAAAGGAAGGAAAAAGAGGGACCGAGGGTAACGTAAGAAGCTTATACGTGACCGAAAGGAAGGAAAAAGAGGGACGAGGGTAACGTAAGAAGCTTATACGTGACTAAAAGGAAGAGAAAAGAGCCTTCAGGGTAACGCAGGGGTTTATACATGGCAGTAAGGGAAGAGAAATGAGGATGAAAAACATTGGAGCTGCACTACATACTCATTTTTCATTCAACAAAAGGGGGAGAGATAATGCCGATTATTACGGTTAAATTAGCTAAAGGACGAACAAGTGAGCAAAAACAGCGATTTGTTGAAGCTGTAACAAAAGAAGCTGTAAAAACTTTAAATGTAAAAGCGGAATGGGTAACCGTTTTGTTTGAAGAATACGATCGGGAAAACTGGGCTACAGATGGACGGCTCCATTCCATTAAATTTGGAGCCGGCTTTGGCAGCCAAACAGACTCCAGTATGAAATGATACAGCTTTTTGCAAGCAGTTGGTGTAGGCTTAGAGAAACAAACATTTCAGCAGAAATAACAGCGGTATAGGAGAGAACAAATCATGCCGTCACCGATGGATCCCATGCAGCCAACGCCAAATATAGACGTACGCCAGTTTTTAATTATTGCTTTGGCGGGCAATTCCTATTTGCATTCCAGCATTGATGCCTGCTATCAAAAGAATGAATGGGCCTATTATGAGGCGTATCAGCAAAGTATTTATAATGGAAGTCCTTTGTTCGCGATGTATTCCACGAGAAGTGAAGAAAAGATCCGGAAAGTTGCCGGCATTTTGGAATGGTGCTATCAAAACAGCCAATTTTCTCCGCTTGATCAACTGATTAAAAAAGGCTATAAATTTGTGTATCAATATTTACAGCAGCATCCATACATTGATTTTGAACATTTTATTCGTACTTTTGCCAAACGGCAGAAGGGCAAAATCGTGAAGGAAATTGATCTTTATTATCAAAATATTGTCCTTTGGTATTTATGTGTGCGCGAAAACAAACCGATTGACACCGAGAGAGTCGCCTGGCAGTCCTTTCAAACGCTCCTGCACTCCGCCTTGGCAGAAACGCACTTGGAAGAGGCCAATTTTTCAAGCCAGAATTTTGAGGATTATCGCGTAGAAATCAATGAACTTTATGAGGAGTACAACATTTCCAAGAATCCCTCTTTTGATTCGTTGGAGGCCTTTCTGGAGTATCTGATTGCAGCCAATTTGAAAAAAATTTATGATTCGAACCCTTTTTGTGATGCGGAAATGGCCCAGCAACAGGTATTTCAAGAATCTCCTGTGAAATACATCGGGGCTTTAGGCGGCTGGTTAAAGGCTTTGAAAATTCATGAGCAGGATGCGGCCGAACATGTGCCATTTACGAAAAACGATTTGGATATGGTTTTTTTGGAACTCCTATACGCGAAAAAAAATAATCGGATGACAATAGAGGAACAAAGCTTATTTATTATCGGGATCATCTATATTAAATGCCTAAGTTATTTATATAAAGAAACAAAACAACTCTATTTGGATCAATCGAAGCAGGATTATTATCTGGAAATGATGGCTAAGGAATCAAGAATTCTTGACCAGGAAGAAAACTTATCGCGGAAGCAATCGGAATGGCAGCGCACCAGCAAACAGCAGCAAAATGAAATTTCCGGGGTTACTGAGGAGCTTCGCCAGGCGCAGGCGAAAATCCGCCAGCTCGAGAAGCAAATTGAGAATATGGAGGATTATACAAAGGAAGTACATGCACTAAGAAATTATGTTTACCGGGAAGAACAGTCCGACGGCCTTGAGGAAAAAACTCCGGAGTTGGAAACGATACTTGCGTTCATTCAGGGAAAAAAAATGATGGTTTTCGGCGGGCATCCGAATTGGCAGAAAAAATTAAAAGAACTGCTGCCGTCGGTTGAATTTTTGGATGCGGACGAGAAGAATCGTGATATCTCAAAGACCCAGCGGGCGGATGCCGTCTTTATCAATATTTCAGTATTTACCCATGCCTTTTACAAAAAAATAATGAAGGAATTAAGTAAAAGCGAAGTCCCGCTCATTTTTTTAAGCGGGCAAAATAATATAGAAAAAACAGTCTTAGAAATCTATCACTGGCTGAAGGGATAATCCTCGCAGCCCAATGAGATCGAAGGAGGATGGAAATTTCCCGTTCTCCTTCGGTCTTTTTTAATCAAACGTTTGATTGAATCCTGAGAGTCAAGGGTAAAAAAACTTTGAAGATTTTCTTAATTATACGCTAAACTTAAAAAGAAATAGAATTGGAAGGCAAAAAGGTTAGGAAGGTTTGACAAGTGAGAAATCAGGATAATCCATATATGTTACTGTTCGAATTTGCCGACAGACAAGGAAACCGTATTCCCCTTTTCTTTGAAGACCCGATTGAAATCATTCAAGCGGATTCTTTAAATGAAGTCAAAGCTGGGATTGAAAGAATTCAGGAATTAACTCGGTCGGGATATTACGCAGCCGGCTACATCTCATATGAAGCTGCTCCTGCGTTTGAACCTGCTTTTTCAGTACATACAGAATCAAAAATGCCGCTTTTATGGTTTGGGATTTTTCAGAAGCCTGTTAAAGTTCAGAGGCGGACAGAAAGTAAGGAGTATCAGGTTGGAGATTGGCATCCGGATACAACGATTCAAAAATATCAGTCAGATATATTATCGATCAAAAAAGCTATTGAAAACGGGGATACCTATCAAGTAAATTATACGATCAGACTTCATTCTGATTTTAAAGGGGCTGACTTTGCTTTTTACCGCCAGCTTGCCAGTGCTCAGGATTCAAACTACTGTGCCTATTTGAATACTGGCAAATATCGCATTTTATCAGCATCCCCCGAGTTATTTTTTCATTGGAAGGATGACGAAATCACCACGCGTCCCATGAAGGGCACATGCAAACGGGGAACCACTCTTGAGAACGATCAAAGAAATGCCCAGTGGCTTTATCATTCGGAAAAAAACCGGGCCGAAAATGTGATGATTGTTGATTTATTGCGAAATGATCTGGGCAGTATTGCTGTTCAAGGTTCTGTACAAGCAGAAAAACTTTATGAAATTGAACAATATCCCACTGTTTGGCAAATGACCTCCACCGTTACAGCAAAAACGCAGCCGGAAACCACGTTACTTGATGTGTTTACTGCCCTCTTTCCATGTGGATCGGTAACAGGAGCACCTAAAATCAGTACCATGAAAATCATCACTTCATTAGAAGATTCACCTCGGGAAGTTTATTGCGGGGCAATTGGCTATATTACTCCTGAGAATGAAGCGGTTTTTAATGTGCCGATTCGTACAGTTGTTATCGATCCAGAAAGCGGACAGGCAGAATATGGTGTTGGCGGGGGAATAACCTGGGATTCTGAAATGGGTGATGAATATCAGGAAGCGCTGGCGAAAGCAAAGCTGCTGACATCTGAAATTCCCGAGTTTTGCTTGTTAGAAAGTCTGCGTTTGGAAAAGGGAGCCTATGATTTACTTGAGCGGCACTTGCATCGGCTCAAGCGTTCAGCTGTTTATTTTGGGTTTACCCTCTCTGAGAAAAAATTACGTGAAACATTAAATGATTATGCGCAAAATCATCCGAACTGTACTGAAAAGGTCCGGGTTACTGTCAGTAAACAAGGTGAGGCTCTCATTGAAGGCAGTCCTCTTTTACCTTTTACAGAGGCACTCCCAGTTAGTCTTGCAAAAACACCTGTTTCAAGGCAAAATCCTTTTCTTTATCATAAAACAACCAATCGGAAAGTTTATGAGGAGCCTTTTTCAAAGGCTGAAGAGATATTTGATGTTTTATTATGGAATGAAGATGGAGAGTTAACGGAGTTTACGATCGGAAATCTCGTCATTGAGATAGATAGCTGCATGTATACACCTCCAGTTGAATGCGGTTTATTGGCGGGAACTTTACGTGAAGAATTAATGGAGACTGGAAAAATAACAGAACGTATTCTGAGGAAAAAGGATCTCGAGCAATCATCAAAAATCTGGCTGATTAATAGTGTCAGAGGATGGACCGAAGTCTATATCAAGCAATAAATAGAAGATAAAATAATGTACAAAACCAATCAGCAAAATTCAGATGTTTCTCCAAAAGGCATTTTAATAGATATTTATGAGGTGGAATTTACACATGTGCATTTATGGACGGCCCAGTGATGCACAAATTTCATTTGTTCCTGGCCGCCATTAAGATAAAATGGAAAGAAAAAGACAGCAGCGGATAGGCATTTGCGGATCCCTTCTGCATGACCTTTTATTGGAGGGAGACATTTGGTGGACGTTTTAAAAAAAAGGAGTAAAATCATTCAATTACATCCCGCGCAAATTCTTGTGATAGGATTTGCCAGTTTAATATTATTAGGCACTCTCCTTTTAATGCTGCCGATTTCGACAAAAGAAGCCGAAGGGGGTCTTACCTTTATTGATGCCCTATTTGAGGCAACTTCGGCAGTGTGTGTAACAGGACTGACCGTCGTTGATCCGGGATCGACATTTACATTATTTGGACAATTTGTCCTTCTGTTCTTAATTCAGGTTGGCGGCTGGGGTTTTATGACCATTGGAATGTTTATGTTCATCATTCTTGGAAAGAAAATTGGTTTAAAAGAGAGACTGCTTCTGCAAGACTCGTTAAATATATTTACCCTGTCTGGGGTTGTAAAACTGGTTTTGCAAATCATTGGAATTTCCTTATTGGTCGAATTCCTTGGCGCGGTTGTTTTAGCAGTACGCTGGTCCGTCGAGATGTCGTGGGGTAAAGCCATTTACTATGGAATTTTTCATTCCATTTCCGCGTTTAACAATGCCGGTTTTGGACTCGAGCCGGATAACCTTAGCAAATGGGTCGGCGACCCGACGGTCAATTTAGCGATTACTTTATTGTTTATTACAGGCGGGCTTGGATTTACCGTTATTTTGGATATTTGGCGAAAAAAATCGCTGCGGCGGCTTTCCCTCCATTCAAAAGTGGCATTGATGATGACCCTTATCCTGAATATCGCTGGGTTTTTGATTATTTTTGCTTCCGAATATCATAATCCCGCAACGTTTGGAAAACTGGATTTAGGAGAGAAATTATGGGCTGCATACTTCCAGGGGGTTGATCCCCGTACGGCCGGCTTCAATACAATTGATATTGGAAAAATGACTCTGTCCTCCCAAGTTTTTATGATGGTTCTGATGTTTATTGGGGCTTCTTCCGGCTCAACCGGCGGGGGCATCAAAGTAACTACTTTTTTCATCATCCTTCTGGCATTTTGGTCGGTCGTGACGAATCGGCAGGAAGTGAATGCTTTTAAAAGGAGACTTCCTTGGGGCTTGGTAAACAAGGCATTGTCCATCACGGTTACTGCAGTAATTTTTATCTTTGTCATTTTCTTTTTGCTTACCTATACGGAGGATGCGGATATGAAGTCGCTTCTGTTTGAAACCATTTCTGCTTTCGGTACTGTGGGTTTGACGGCAGACTTTACGGGTCACTTAACTCCGGCAGGAAGAGTTTTAATCACGATTATGATGTTTATCGGCAGACTTGGGCCGCTGACGATGGCGTATGCACTCTTATCGAAACAGCAGGAAGCCAAAATCAAATATGCGGAAGAGAAAATAATGATTGGTTAAATAGCATCAGCCATAGCTTGGTACAAATTAATATTGATTGATGAGGGAGATAAGGCAATGACGAAACAATTTGCAGTAATCGGGATGGGGCGCTTTGGTTCAAGCCTCGCAACGGAGCTATTTAATGAGGGAGCAGAAGTGCTGGCCATCGACAAGAATGAAAAGAGGATTCAGGAAGTTGTCAATATCGTCACTCATGCGGTCGTAGCGGATACAACGGATGAGAAGGTAATGGCAGCATTGGGGATAAGAAATATGGATGTCGTGGTCGTCGCGATTGGAGACGATATTCAAGCAAGTATTTTGACCGTTGTCATGCTGAAAGATATCGGGATTAAGCAGGTAGTCGCCAAAGCGGTAACGGATATTCATGCAAAGGTTCTGAAAAAAGTGGGAGCGGACAAGGTCGTTTTCCCTGAACGTGAGACGGGGATGCGGATTGCCAAGAATCTGTTAATTCCCAATATCCTTGATTTTATTGAACTGTCTGAAGAATATAATATAGAAGAAATTGTTGCATCGCCTTTTATGATTGGAAAAAGTCTTCGTGAATTGAATATACGCGCAAAGTATCAGGTGACCGTCATTGCCATTAACAGCGGGGGTAGATTGAATATTTCCCCAATGCCAAATGATACGATTAAAGAGGACGATATTCTGGTTGTGATCGGGGAGAAGAAGTATTTAAAAAAGTTTGGAGCAAAAGTTGAAAAGGATTATTAATAGAGGAAGTAATAGTAAGCAGGTGCGCAATGAAAACAATTTATCCCAACCAAGTTTTCAATCGCATTTTTGAGTTTGAAATTAGAGTCATTATAGCAGCATCATTTTCAGTGAACCAACCAATGTGCCTTAAGGCCGTGCGTTGGTTCTTTTTTGGTTACGCCTCTGTCTTAGCAATAGAGGCTGGCCAATTATTGAGTTTTGTTAAAAAAAGCTTTATGGCAAAGGCTTTAAAGCGTTTTCTTCAGTTTAATCCTGTCAACAATTCAGATGACAAAATGCATTTTTGTATAAATTGAAACAGGGGTGTAAACGCTTTAATATTAAAAATGTAAGATAGATAGAAATTACAGGAGGATAAAATAATGAACGAAACGAAACAAAATTCAGATGTTAAAGTTAAGATACAGCGTTTTGGAAGTTATTTAAGCGGTATGGTTATGCCGAATATCGGTGCCATTATTGCTTGGGGACTTATCACAGCTTTATTTATACCAACAGGCTGGTTTCCAAATGAAAGCCTTGCCAAATTAGTAGGACCGATGATTACTTATCTTCTGCCATTATTGATTGGTTTTACCGGAGGAAAAATAGTCTATGATTACCGCGGCGGTGTCGTTGGTGCGGTTGCCACAATGGGTGTTATCGTTGGAACAGATATTCCAATGTTCTTGGGCGCCATGATCATGGGACCTCTTGGCGGTTTCCTAATCAAAAAATTTGACCAAGCCATCCACGGAAAAGTAAAGTCCGGTTTTGAAATGCTTGTCAATAACTTCTCAGCAGGTATTATCGGTGGTGCTTTAACACTAGTAGCATTCAAAGGTGTCGGTCCGGTAGTTGAGGCATTAAGTAAAGTATTAGCATCCGGCGTTCAATTCATTGTTGATCACCAT
This sequence comes from uncultured Bacillus sp., assembly GCA_964484065.1. Classification (GTDB taxonomy): domain Bacteria; phylum Bacillota; class Bacilli; order Bacillales; family Cytobacillaceae; genus JAEVLT01. The sequence goes on along the minus strand of CAZAEW010000025.1, from coordinate 26,501 downwards.
ATGCTTCCATTAGCAAACGTATTTATTGAACCAGCAAAAGTTCTTTTCCTTAACAATGCAATTAACCATGGTATTTTAAGTCCGTTAGGTATTGAACAAGCTTCACACGCAGGAAAATCAATTCTATTCATGCTGGAAACTAACCCTGGTCCTGGTTTAGGTATCTTGCTTGCTTACTGGATATTTGGTAAAGGTACAGCAAAACAAACAGCTCCTGGTGCAGTGATTATTCATTTCCTTGGCGGTATTCATGAAATCTACTTCCCATATATCTTAATGAAGCCAATTCTTATTCTTGCAGCAATGGCCGGCGGCGTAAGCGGTGTGTTCACATTTTCAATGCTTCATGCAGGCCTGGTAGCAGCACCATCACCAGGAAGTATTTTCGCTCTGCTTGCTATGACGCCAAAAGGCGGTTATTTTGCCACACTTGCCGGTGTATTTGTAGCAACAGTCGTTTCTTTCGCAGTGGCTTCATTGCTTCTAAAAACAGGTAAACAACAAGAGGAAGACCTGACAACTGCTACGGAAAAAATGGAAGAAATGAAAGGGAAGAAAAGCAGTGTTTCTTCAATGTTAACAGCTGAAGCGGAACAAAAGACAGTTGTGGCTGGACACGTAAACAAAATTGTTTTTGCTTGCGATGCCGGAATGGGCTCAAGCGCAATGGGCGCCTCAATCTTAAGAAACAAAGTGAAAAAAGCAGGTCTTGGAATCGAGGTTATCAATACAGCGATTAACAATTTGCCAAATGACGCTGATGTTGTTGTCACTCATAAAGACCTGACAGATCGCGCAAAAGCAAAACTGCCGAAGGCTGTTCATATCTCCGTTGAGAATTTCTTAAACAGCCCGAAATATGATGAATTAGTTGAAGGTCTTAAGGAAAAATAAATATAAGAGGGAAGAGTCCAGACGAGTGCTGGACTTTTCTTTTTCAGTTCCGGCAAAAGGCAGCACTCTGTGTTATTAAATCCTGTCAACAAGTCTGTTGCCTTTTTTAGCTTTTCCTTTTGTTGTACAGCACATGAAACCGTTTTACTATTAAGTTGTGAGGTTTTGATTTAAATATTGGCAACAACCCAAGATTGGAGGACGAGGATCAGAGAACTTTTTAGACGGAGTGAGGAAAATGTATATTTCCGCAAGAGAACGACAGATTCTTGAAATCTTACTAACTGAAACAAGTGAGATCACCGTAAAAGATCTTGCCGATCAAATTGGAGTCAGCGGCAGAACCATTCACCGCGACCTAAAGAATGTAGAAGATATATTAGCAGAATACCATTTAATTTTACAAAAGAGGTCCGGAATAGGTGTCCAAATTACGGGAGACAAAGATAATCTCCGGGATCTCGAATTGTTTTTATTTAATCTCAATCATACCGAATATACGGCGGAAGAACGGCAAACGGTCATTTTATGTGAATTGCTTGAGGCTGATGGTCCTGTTAAGCTCCTTGGCCTGGCAAATGACATGAATGTTACGATTGCAACCGTCAGCAACGACTTAACGAAACTGGAAGAACATTTGCAGAGATTTGGATTGTCGCTCATCCGCAAAAGAGGTTACGGCGTTGAACTTAGCGGTTCTGAAGATGCAAAAAGACGGGCCATGAGTAATGTAATTGCCGGCTATCTTGACGAGTCGGAAATCCTCTCACTCGCACGTGAGAGTATCCAAAAGCGTTCAACGAGCCAAATGAATACCATCTCCGAAAGGCTCTTAGGTTTAGTAGAGAAGAAAAAATTACTTGTTATTGAGAAAGTCATTGAATCGATCAGCGAGGAACTGCCCTATTCAATGGCCGACAGCGCTTATATCGGCTTGGTTGTCCATTTGGCTCTTGCCGTGGAACGGATTCAAAAAGGGGAAGGAATCAAAATTGACCCTGCTTATCTTGAAGGCCAGCAAGCAGCGAAGGAATATAAGTTTGCGCTAAAAATAGTGGAGCAATTGGAACAGGTCTTTGATATCAAAATTCCAAATGCGGAAGTCGGCTATATTACCATGCATTTAAAGGGTGCCAAGCTGCGCCATGATAATGAATATCTCACTGAGGCTTCAAGCCTTCAGGTTGCGATCAAAGCAAAGAATCTGATTGAGAGCGTCGGGAAATTATTGAATATGGACTTGTCGGCGAATCGTTCCTTATTTGAAGGCTTAGTCATGCATTTAAAACCGGCCCTCTATCGGTTAAAACAAAATATGGGAATCAGTAATCCGTTGTTGGCAAAAGTAAAGCAGGATTACGGGGAATTATTCTTGGCAGTTAAAACAGCAGTGGACCAGGTTTTTTATGAGTATGCGGTCCCGGATGAAGAAATTGGCTATCTTGTCATGCATTTTGGGGCAGCCGTTCTGGGCTATAGGGAATTGAGTGATTTAAAGGTGCTGGTTATATGTTCAAGTGGAATCGGCACCTCAAAAATGCTTGTAACCAGGCTGAAAAAGGAATTTCCGGAGCTAAAACAGATTCAAAATGTGTCAGTGATGGAATTCAAAAAAATGAATGCGCTTGATTATCCATTAATCATTTCAACCATCCCCATTCCCGATTATTTTTCGGAATATATATTGGTGAGTCCGATCTTAAACCAAGAAGAAATCGCGAAGATTCGAAGCTTTATCCATGGGAAAAAGAAGATAATGAGTTTTGCATCACCCAAAGAGCCGCAGCAAACCGGCAGTCAAAAAAGTGTCTCCAGGCTGGTGGAGGAAATGGACATGATCCGCAGCTTGTCGGAAACAATCGGCGGGATTCTTCAAGGTTTTGATGTAAAAACCATATCAGGGAAGCAGACCGTTGGAAATGTGATAACGCAAATCTGCGCGGAATTATTTGAAAAAAATAGAATTTCCGATGTAAACGGGACAGCTGATGCACTCCTCGCAAGAGAAAAGCTTGGCGGCCTGGGGATTCCAGGGACGTCGATGGCATTATATCATGCCCGCTCAGAAACGGTGCTCATTCCCCACTTCTCCATTTATGTACTGGACGAACCGATTGATGTGCGGGGGATGGATGAGTCCACAATGGGAATGAAACAAATGTTATTGTTATTATCCCCGGAGGCTGGAGCTGAAACTTCGATGGAAGTATTAAGCTTCCTCAGCTCGATATTAATTGAAAGTGAAGAAAGCACGGCGGTTTTTCAATCAAATTCGCCAGAGAAAATTACTGATTTTCTCACAAAGAGACTGGATCAATTTTTCCAGGAAAAATTTCAGGAATTAAGGAGTGTATAAATATGGCACAAGCTATTTTAAATAAAGAAAACATTCGATTAAATGCGGTAATCGGCACGAAGGAAGAAGCAATCCGGCAAACGGGAAGCATCCTTGTTGAGCAAGGCTATGTAGATGCAGGCTATATTGAAAAAATGCTGGAAAGAGAGGAACTTACCTCTACTTATATGGGGAATTTTATTGCTATTCCGCACGGCACGGACGATTCCAAGAATTTCGTCAAGCAATCGGGCATTTCCATTATTCAAGTTCCGCAAGGAGTTGATTTTGGCGGAGGAAATATCGTGAAGTTGTTGATCGGGATTGCCGGAAAGAACAACGAGCATCTTGATATCCTATCCAACATTGCCATCGTATGCTCTGAGGAAGAGAACGTGGAAAAATTGGTTCAAGCTGCAACTCCGGAAGAAATTATCGAGATCTTTGAAGGAGTGAACTAAGATGTTAGCAGTACATTTTGGAGCAGGAAATATCGGCCGCGGCTTTATCGGAAATTTATTATACCATTCAGGTTATGAGACATGCTTTGTGGATGTAAATGATGTCATTGTTGATTTGCTGAATGAACGGAACGAATATCATGTTGTGCTGGCAGACCCAACGCAACAGGAAGTTGTCATCAAAAATGTGCGAGCCCTTAACAGCAAATTCAACCCTGAGCTGGTTGTCGAAGCCATTGCCGAAGCAGACTTGGTCACGACAGCAATCGGCCCCAATATTCTGCCGCTCATTTCCGGTTTGATTGCCGAGGGCTTGCGCAAACGAATTGAAGTGACTGAAAAGCCGCTCAACATTATTGCCTGCGAGAATATGATTGGCGGAACGACTTTATTAAAGGAAAAGATTTATGAAAAATTAACCGATGAAGAGAAGGCTGTTTTTGATCAGCGCTTTGGTTTCCCAGATGCGGCTGTAGACCGGATTGTGCCAAACCAAGTCAATGAGGACAAACTGATGGTAAAAGTCGAGCCGTTTTACGAGTGGGTTGTCGAAGAAACCAAACTTGTCGGTCAAAAGCCTGAAATTGAAGGGATTACGTATGTTCCTGAGTTAGTCCCTTATATTGAGCGGAAGCTATTTACGGTAAATACCGGACACGCGCTGGCAGCATATTTTGGATATTATTATGGGATTGAAACGATTAACAATGCAATGGATCAGTCCCGAATCAGTGAATTGGTCGAAGGTGCGCTAAAAGAAAGCGGCGAATTTTTAGTGAAAAAATATGGTTTTGATGCAGACGCTCATGCCAAATATATTCATAAAATCATCGGCCGTTTTTCAAACCCGTTTATTACGGATGAAGTGACACGGGTAGGACGTTCTCCAATTCGCAAGCTCGGACCAAACGACAGGCTTGTCAGTCCGGCCCGGCAGTATGCAGATCTCGTTGGGAAAGAACCAATCTTTTTGGAAAAAGGAATCGCGGCGGCCCTTTTATACGATTTCCAAGGCGATGAGGAAGCTGTTCAGGTGCAAAATGCCATTCAAGAGAACGGTATTGAAGCGGCGGTTCAGGAATTTACAAAGCTTGATCCTGCTTCACCTTTATACCGCGGCATTCTTAGCCAATACGAACAATTGATGAAAAATAAATAGGATAATACAAAAAAGACCGGGCACCTACCGGTCTTTTTTTAATCAAACGTTTGATTGATTCTTTCATACGCAAAAGAACTAAATAAAGTGGATTCTGGGAAGAATATGTAAAAAATTCAATAAAATACTTGCAAAAGATTTTTCTTTAGTGTATATTATGATTAACAATTAATTAATCATTAATGTATGAAGGATAGGTTACTAATTTTGAGGTGAAGTCATGACAGACAGGTTTGTTGCACACGAAGACGCATTAAAAGAATATGATGTGAAAAAATACCGAACGCCTGACGGATATACCAGTGACAATGTGATCTTTACGATTGTGAAGGATGAGGAAGCAGAGTTCGGCAGGACTTTGAAAGTAATGCTCATCAAACGTGCAATGAAGAATAATGAGGGAAATCCAAATATGGAAGGCGGTAAATGGGCACTGCCCGGCGGATTTATTGACCCGGGGGAAACGGCCTTTGAGGCTGCAAAGCGGGAGCTTGAAGAAGAAACAGGTGTCTGTGGAATCCACATCAAGCATTATGGTGTTTATGATAAAGAAGGCCGCGATCCAAGAGGCTGGATTATTTCTAATGCCCACTATGCGGTAGTGCCCGAACATCATCTTTCCAAGCGGAAGGCTGGAGATGACGCATCTGAGGTGGAATTATTTTCGATTCATGAGGTCTTTTCATTGCCGCTTGCATTTGACCACCGAAAAGTGATTGAGGATGCATTGGAACTGATCAAACTTGACATGGTACAGACAACATTGGCAAAGGAGTTTCTTCCGGAAGAATTTACTCTATCGGAATTGCGAAGCGTCATTTTATCTGTTGCGGATGATATCGTTGATGAAGTGGTAAAGTCTGAACCATTTTTCTGGAGGAAAGCTCCTAAACTTCCTTTCATTGATTTAGCCGTCGACCAAGATGGGAATCCAAAAACGACGCAGCGAAATTCCAAATATAAAACAAAGTTATACAAATTCAATGAGAAAACACCGATTAGAAGTATTTATCGTTAATACATAGGGATTCTGAAAAGAGTCCTCTATCCTTTCACTAAAAATGATTAACCATTAGTAAATCATTAATTCAATATAAAAAGGAGAGAGTCACATGACCAAAAAAGCTTTGATTAATATTGATTACACAAATGATTTTGTAGACGGTGCATTGCCGGTAGGGGATCCTGCTATAAAGATTCACGATAAGATTGTCTCCCTTACGAAGGAGTTTATCAAAAATGGCGACTACGTTGTTTTTGCCATCGATAAACATAAAAAGGATGATGAACGGCATCCCGAAACAAGGCTGTTTCCTCCTCACAATATTGAGGGGACTGTTGGCAGAGAATTGTTTGGACAGCTAAAAAATGTTTATGAAGAACATAAGGATAAAGAAAACGTTTATTTCATGGATAAGACCCGGTACTCTTCTTTTGCCGGAACTGACCTCGAGCTAAAGCTGCGTGAAAGGGGAATTACAGAAGTACACATTGTTGGAGTGGCAACTGATATTTGCTGCTTGCACACTTGCGTGGATGCTTATAATAAAGGTTTTAAAATTGTCGTTTACAAAGATGCAGTAGCAAGCTTCAATCCGGCCGGTCACATTTGGGCTCTCGATCACTTTAAAAATAGTTTAGGTGCGGAAGTAAGATAGGGGGAAACACAGGGACGGTTCTTGTGTTTCATCCGTTGTCATGGAATATCCCGTTAAGGAAGATTTAGAGGAGGTAGTCATAATGAAAAGAAACTATGCGGATGATGGATTAGCATTGCACACCGATTTATATCAAATTAATATGGCGGAATCTTACTGGGCCGACAATATTCACAATCGGAAAGCTGTATTTGAAGTATATTTTCGGACGATGCCGTTTGGAAATGGATATGCCGTTTTTGCCGGATTGGAAAGAATTATCGATTTTATTCAAAATTTTCGGTTCAGTGAAAGTGATCTAGCTTATCTTCGTGATGATCTCGGGTACACGGAAGATTTTTTGGAGTATCTAAAAGAAATGAGGTTCACAGGAACCATCAGGGGAATGAAAGAGGGAGAGCTGGTTTTTGGAAATGAACCGATGATTCAAGTAGAGGCACCGCTTGCTGAGGCACAAATCATTGAGACAGCGCTGCTCAATATTGTTAATTATCAAACACTGATTGCGACGAAGGCATCAAGGATTAAACAAGTTCTTGGCAATGAACCGGCAATGGAGTTTGGAACGAGGAGAGCGCAAGAAATGGATGCGGCCATTTGGGGGACGAGAGCTGCTTTTATCGGCGGCTTTGAGGGAACCAGCAATGTTAGAGCCGGCAAACTGTTTGGGATACCTGTCTCAGGAACCCATGCTCATGCGATGGTGCAGGCTTACCGCGATGAATATACGGCGTTTCACAAGTATGCGGCCCGCCATCAGGATTGTACGTTCTTGGTTGATACCTTTGATACACTAAAATCCGGCGTTCCGACAGCGATAAAAGTGGCAAAGGAGCTTGGCGATAAAATCAATTTCAGGGCGATTCGTTTAGACAGCGGCGATTTGGCTTACTTGTCAAAAGAAGCACGAAAAATGCTCGATCAGGCTGGCTTTAAAAATACGAAAATAGTTGCTTCTAACGATTTGGATGAATATACGATTATGAATTTGAAATCTCAAGGTGCAGAAATAGACTCCTGGGGTATCGGAACGAAATTAATTACGGCCTATGATCAACCTGCACTGGGAGCAGTGTATAAAATGGTTTCCATAGAGGACGAAAATGGAGAAATGGTAGATACAATCAAGATTTCAGCCAATCCTGAAAAAGTGACAACACCTGGGCTGAAAAGGATTTATCGGATTATCAATCTCGCCAATCATCGTTCTGAAGGTGATTACATCGCGATGAAAGAGGAAGAACCGCAGCAGGAAGAACGATTAAAAATGTTCCACCCGGTTCATACGTTTATAAGCAAATTTGTAACCAACTTTGAAGCGAGAGAGCTGCTTCAGGATATTTTTACAGATGGCAAGCTGGTTTACGATTTACCAAACGTCTTCGAAATTCAGCGATATGCAAAAGAGAATCTCGCCTTATTGTGGGATGAATACAAACGATCCTTAAATCCGGAGGAATATCCGGTTGATTTATCACAGAAATGCTGGGACAACAAAATGAACCATATTCAAAAAGTAAAAGAAAGAGTGCTTGAAAACAGCTGACTCTTGCTCTTGGAGGTGGAAAGTAAATGGAAGCATACAAGCAGAACTTATTGAAGTTAAATCCGGGCAAGACGATTGAGGGACTTTTTAAGGAAGGGGCCAGAATCGGTTTTTACGGCTCCTCCTTTGACCCGGTAACCCATGTTCATTTATGGACGGCTAATACAGTGAGACATCGGAAAAAGCTGGATTTCATTATCTTTCTGCCATCCTCCAGTAAAAGAACCGATAAAAAGCTGCAGACAGCTGACTGCCATCGGGAGGAGATGGTGCGTTTAGCTATCCGCAAGAAAGATTCTTTTATTCTTGATACCTATGAATTGGATGTTCCTCCCGGGAAGCAATACACCTACTATACGATGCAGCACTTTAAAGAAGTTTTTCCGAAAGCAGATTTGTTCTTTATTATGGGGGCCGATTTATTAGTCGATATTGCCACGGGCAAATGGAGAATGGCGGAAAAATTAATCGCAGAAAACCAATTTATCGTGATGGCCAGAAATGGAATCGATATGCTTAAAACCATTAGTCAATCACCGTTATTAAGGAATTATGATGATGGCCGGTTTCAGCTTTTAGATAAAGGATTGGCAATGGAGATTTCCTCCACGTACATTCGTGATGAATTTGCTAAAAACGGTGATCCGGAATTTTTGCTTCCCGATGACTGTTATCAATATATTATTCAGCATGGACTCTATCAAAAGGTTGTACGTTAAACGGAGGGGGAAATGGAATGAGGGACATGCAGAAACAAATAATCAGGGAAATGAAAGTTGCCGCCGTGATTGATCCTAAAAAGGAAATCAGAGGAAGTGTGGATTTCTTGAAAAACTATTTAAGGAGTCATCCCGTTTTAAAGGGCTTTGTCCTGGGGCTTTCCGGCGGGCAGGATTCCACGCTAACAGGAAAATTGGGGCAGCTGGCGGTAACGGAATTAAATAAAGAAATAAATGAATCTCGATATAAGTTCTATGCCGTTCGCCTGCCATATGGAATTCAAGCGGATGAAAAAGATTGCCAAGAATCGATTCGTTTTATCAAACCGGGTCACGTCTTTACTGTAAATATAAAGCCGGCAGTAGAAGCGAGTGTTGAATCTTTAAAATTGGCGGGAATTCAGCTTAGTGATTTTGTGAAAGGAAATGAAAAGGCAAGGGAACGTATGAAGGTTCAATATAGTATTGCAGGTATGCTGAATCTGGCTGTTTTAGGGACGGACCATTCCGCGGAAGCCGTTACGGGATTTTATACGAAGTATGGGGATGGCGGTACAGATTTAACGCCGATTTTTCGTTTAAATAAGCGGCAGGGAAAAATGCTTTTAAAAGAACTGGGCTGCCCGGAGCGTTTATATACAAAAACCCCTACAGCCGATTTGGAGGAAAATCGCCCTCAACTCGCTGATGAGCAGGCCCTTGGAGTAACGTATGAAGAAATTGATGATTATTTAGAAGGAAAGTCTGTCAGCGAACAAGCAGCCAGCCAAATCGAAACCTGGTATATCAAAACACGACACAAACGGCATCTCCCCATAACCGTTTTTGATGACTTTTGGAAAATTCAAGGGGGAGCAGATAAGTAAATGAGTCCGGATTGAATCGGAGGCTAATAAAATCGCAAAACAGGAAAATAAAAATGATATTAAAAAAAGACAGACTGAATCAATGCGCTTGGATCAGCAAATTTCCAATATCCTCGAAATCAAACGGTGCCTCCTGTTTCATTTTTTCCGCAAATTGCGAGACAAGCTGGAGTGTGGCAACACTTTCGAGCGGATGCGCACCGGAAGCACTTTCGGCTGAAAGCATGACCGCATTTGCCCCGTCGAGGACGGCTTGAAACACATCCGTTACTTCCGCCCTCGTCGGCAATGCATTTTCCACCATCGATTGCAGCATCTGCGTCGCCACAATCACATATGTATGGGTCCGATTGCATTCATGAAGCATGGCTTTTTGCAGAACTGGAATCCAGTGATAAGGCACCTCGACGCCAAGGTCGCCTCTGGCAATCATGATCCCGTCCGCCTCCTGACAAATCCCGCTGAAATTTTTGATCGCCTCAATCGTTTCAATTTTGGCAATAAGTTTTGGCAAATGGGGAGAGGATGACCTCATATATTCGCGGACCTCCTGCAAATGGAAGGCCTTGCGGACAAAAGAACATGCTACATAATCAACATTCTCTTGTAAAAGAAAACCAATATCCTGCTTGTCCTTTTCTGTTATCGCCGGCAGCCCGACAGCCGTTCCCGGCAGGTTCACTCCTTTATGGGAGGAGATGGGGCCGCCGGTTTTGACAGTTGTATCAATTCGGTCCTGCTCCACCTTCTCAGCGATTAATTCCACTTGCCCGTCATTAATCAAAATCCGGCTCCCGGGAGACACATCCTTAACAATTCCATTGTAATCAACGGAAGCCCCTTCCTGATGGCCTTTCATTGGTTGTACATATAAGGTGAACTTTGCTCCGATCTGCAGGTTTAACTCGCCATCGACTTCACCCAGTCTGATTTTTGGCCCCTGAAGGTCTCCTAAAATTTTAACCGAGCTATCTAAAGTTCTGGCATTTTGAATGATTTCCCTGTGGCTTTCATGAGTGCCGTGGGATAGATTCAAGCGAATGATATTCATCCCTTTCGAAATTAACCCTGAGAGGGTAGTTTGATTGTCGCTGGCAGGACCAATGGTGCAAATTCGATCAATGCTCAATGTGTTCATCCTTTCGAATTAGTGATATAAATATTCTTCCACTTATTGTCGTGAACATTCCTGTAATCTGGACTTTGAGGCTTTTTCATTGCATGGATGTTTTTAATTGTCTTAAACTTAGAAAAAGAAAATAAATGGAGGTGCCCTTGAATGAAAATTGCTGTACTTGTCGGCAGTAACCGCAAAGAATCTTACAATAAAAAACTTGCATTGTTTTTGCAGAAAAGATATCAGGGTCAAGTGGAATTGGAACTTTTGCCAATCGACACCTTTCCAATGTACAACCAGGATGACGAATTAACGCCTCCCGCTGCTGTAACTGAAATCAAAAATAAAGTGCTGAAAAGCGATGGCGTACTTATTGCCACACCGGAATACAATCATTCGATTCCGGGCGTTTTAAAAAATGCGCTTGACTGGTTCTCACGGGTGGATAAGGTAATGGTGAAAAAACCGGTTATGATTATCGGAGCGACCCCAGGCGTGTTGGGGACAGTACGGGCCCAAGTGCACCTGCGCCAAATATTAAACTCACCGGGAATGGCGGCTTTGACATTGCCAGGCAATGAAGTATTTATTGGAAGTCTTGATGAAAAAATCAATGAAGCCGGCGAATTGGTTCACGAACCAACCATTCAATTTTTAGATACGGTCATGAACAACTTTATCGACTGGGCAGAAAAAACAAAATCACTTTAGAAGAGGGAAGACCATGGTTTCTGTGGGGAGCCATGGCCTTTTTGTTATAAGGCTGTTTTCGTTTGAGTCCGAATCAGAGGGTCATTCAGGCAGAAATGATGAGTCTAAAGGATTTTGAGTCCGAATGAGGTGGTCATTCAGACAGCAATGAAGAAACCAAAGGGTATAGAGTCCGAATGAGGTGCTCATTCAGACAG
>CAZAEW010000025.1:0-14738 GCA_964484065.1 uncultured Bacillus sp. | reverse complement strand
GTGCTCATTCAGACAGCAATGAAGAATCCGAAGGGTATAGAGTCCGAATGAGGTGTTCATTCAGACAGCAATGAAGAAACCAAAGGGTATAGAGTCCGAATGAGGTGGTCATTCGGACAGAGATGAAGAAACCAAAGGGTATAGAGTCCGAATGAGGTGCTCATTCAGACAGAAATGAAGAATCCGAAGGGTTTAGAGTCCGAATGAGGTGTTCATTCAGACAGCAATGAAGAAACCAAAGGGTTTAGAGTCCGAATCAGGCGTTCATTCAGACAGCAATGAAGAAACCAAAGGGTTTAGAGTCCGAATGAGGTGTTCATTCAGACAGCAATGAAGAAACCAAAGGGTTTAGAGTCCGAATTAGGCGCTCATTCAGACAGAAATGAAGAAACCAAAGGGATTTGAGTCCGAATCAGGCGCTCATTCAGACAGAAATGAAGAAACCAAAGAGCTTTGAGTCCGAATCAGGCGCTCATTCAGACAGAAATGAAGAAACCAAAGGGATTTGAGTCCGAATCAGAAGCTTTAGGAAAAAGTCTAATAATAAAACTGAACGAAGAAACAGCAATCTTAGCGAATACAGTCCTGTAAAAAAATAAAAATCAGTTGTATCCAAAATAATCTTGTGGTATAGTTACAGCATTAAATTGACCGAAAAACTAATTTGGTCATTTGGGGGTTGATGCAGTTGGAAAAAGACCGTCGCAGGATGATCGTGGATGCTGCTACAAAGTCGTTTTCTTTATTCGGCTATAAGGCAACAACGATGGACCAGGTTGCCAAATTGGCGAATGTAGGGAAAGGTACTATTTATACGTTTTTTAAAAATAAAGAAGAACTATTTCAAGAAATTGTATCTTCCTTGGTAAAAGAAATGATTGCTGAAGCGGAAAGTGTGATTAACCCGAAGCTGTCGTTCGCAGACAATGTCCATCAAGCCCTTTATCGTCTATTGGAATTCCGTTCCCGGCACCAACTAATGATTAAGCTCATTCAAGAAGAAAAAGAAATGGGGACGCTTGCAGTTTCGGAAATGTTAATCCATGTGGAAAACGAAATTATCGCCTATTTGAAGAATAAAATTGAGTTTGGGATTGAAAAGGGAGCGATCCCGCCAAACAATTCCGAATTGACCAGCTTCATCTTACTGAAGCTATATATTTCACTTGTTTCGGATTGGGAGCGAAATCATCAGGCCCTCAGCTCCGAACAAATTGCCGATATCATGAAGAATTTTTTATTAAAAGGATTATCCCAGTGATGATTCTTCTTTTTTCAAGCAGATTGACCAAATGACAAATACAGTCACTTATTTTTCAAACAGAAAGGAGATCCCAGAGATGAGGATTTTTTCAAGCTTAAAAAGCGAATTACTTGGAATACTCCACAATCGCAAGCTTCTGATTGCGGTGATTGGGGTTATGACGATCCCTCTTTTATACAGCGGCACATACCTTTGGGCCTTTTGGGATCCGTATGGTCATTTGGACCGACTTCCGGTAGCGGTAGTTAATAACGACAAAGGCGCTGTCTATCAAGGTGAAACATTAAAGATTGGCGATGACTTAGTTAAAGAATTAAAGAAAAAGAAAAGCTTTAATTGGAAATTTGTCAGTGAAAAAACAGCAGATGAAGGACTGGACAACCAGAAATACTATTTGAAAGTTGAAATTCCGAAAGACTTTTCGAAGAATGCAACCACACTCCAAAGCTCTCAGCCTAAAAAACTCAATCTGATTTATACGGCAAATGAGGGTTATAATTACCTGTCATCCAAGATTGGTGATTCAGCGATGGAGAAAATAAAAGAAGAGATTTCAAGCTCCGTCACAAAAACATATGCCAAGTCAATGTTTAAAAATATAAAAGATGTGGCGCAAGGGCTAACAAAAGCCGGCAATGGAGCAGGAGACCTTAACAGCGGAATTGATACTGCCAAATCCGGCGCTTCTGATTTGCAATCAGGCATTGGTTCAGCCAAAAGCGGTGCGGAGGATCTAAATAATGGTGCGTCTCAAGTAAATTCCGGGGCATCCGCTTTGTATGCCGGAACGCTAAAAACAAATGCAGGTGCTGCCTCACTGGCAAATGGTCTTAATAGTGCAGCGGCAAAAATACCTGAGCTGCAAAGTGGATCAAAGCAGCTTGCAGACGGCGCTTCACAGCTTTCATCTTCAATGGATCAGTGGAATCAAGGTGCACTGGCTGCTAAACAAGGTGCACTGGGCGTCAGTCAGGGACTACAGCAAGCGGAAGCTTTAGCAAGCCAATTAGCCACAACAACGGATCCTGTCCAGCAGGCTCAACTGTTGGCAGTATTACAAGGAACCTTGGGAAAGTTATATGAAGGCAGTCAGGGTGTTGCAAATGGAGTCAGCCAGTTATCAGATAATGCCGGATTGTTAAAGAAGGCATCGGATAAGCTAGCTTCCGGTGCGGGGCAATTAAATGCGGGCCAAAACCAATTGGCCAGCGGGCTAAATCAGCTCGCTGCTGGAGCAGTTCAGCTTGAAAATGGAACAAACCAGCTCACGCAGGGCTCCAAACAATTAGCTGACGGTACGGGCCGTTTATTTGACGGTACAAAAAGTTTGAATTCCGGAATGTCTCTATTGGCTGATGGCTCAACAAGCTTGACCAGCGGAATGAATAAACTTTCTTCCGGATCAAAAGAGTTAGCGGACCAGCTTCAAAATGGCGCCAAAGATGCCAGTGATGTAAAAGCAAACAACAGCGTTTATGATATGTTTTCAAAACCGGTCAATCTGAAAGATTCCCGTTTAAATCATGTTCCTGATTACGGAACCGGTTTTGCCCCATACTTTTTATCCCTAAGCTTATTTGTCGGGGCGCTCGTTTTATCGGTTATTTTTCCGATGGTGGATCCGGCTGCAGAGCCAAAAAGTGGATTCAGCTGGTTTGCCGGTAAATTGGGAATTTTATTGATTGTGGGGCTTGCACAGGCTCTGCTGGCGGATTTTGTTTTATTAAAAATACTAGGGCTGGAAGTAAAAAGTGTCCCATATTTTATCATGATCAGCATTTTTACAAGCTGGACATTCTTTGCGATTATTCAGTTCTTTGTAGCCGTTCTTGATAATCCCGGCCGCTTCCTGGCAATCATTATTTTAGTTTTACAATTAACAAGCAGTGCGGGAACATACCCGATCGAGTTATCCCCGGCCTTATTACAAAAAATCGCTCATTTTATGCCGATGACCTATTCTGTTGCAGGCTTTAGGGCGATTATTTCAACGGGCAACTTCAGCTTTATGTGGAAAAACATTGGTTTTGAGTCGATCTTCCTGATTGTCTTCCTTGCGGCCACGCTTGTATTCTTTGTCATGAAATTTAAGCGGCAAAACAAATTAATCCATGCATTAAGAAAAGTGTAAGCTCACATCTTTATATATTCGGGAAAAAGAACAGCCGGCATACACAGCCGGCTGTCTTCATTTTATTGAATTACTAATAGTAGTATCTCTTTTTTTCCAAAAAGTAGTAAGGATTATCTTTGCACGGGTAAGTGTTAATCCCTTTGCTCTTGTCAGCCGTCTCATCCATTAAGTTCATACACATGCCGAAACTGAAGATAAAGATGGAGGCGCACATAATACCAAGACCGAGAAAGGAAAGGGTAATACTATAACTGTAACCGCTTTCAAGGATGCTGTACAAAAAGATTGCGAGTCCCAAGCAAGCTCCAGCTAAAGTTGCCTTCTTAAAAATGTAAAGATCATATGTGGATTTATCTTTCATAACACCCACCCTCCTTATAGTAATATTTTAACAACTGTCACAAAATTGTCAAACTTATATATTGACATATTTTGGCGATTAGTGTATATCATAACAAAAAGCGAAAAAGGTCCTAGTAAATTACTTTTTTAACATGTTTTCTTGAGCCATTCTGACAAGTTCCTTGACCATACTGCCTCCTAAACGGCCGCCCACTTTACCGGCTTCATGGGAGGTAAGTGTTCCGTTATAACCGGCTTTTAGCGGAACACCAGCCTCCTCGGCTGCTTCAAATTTGGCTTGATTCGGATTTTGAACATGAGCCACTTTGGCTTTCAATTGGTCAAGGCCGCCTCTCGCCTCCGGAACCAATATCCTTCTTCTTCTAGCCATTTATCATCCAACCTCCTTTTCTTTTTAATATGCCCCGATTGATCAAATGAAATCAGTGAATCATTTTAAAAAGACCGTGTGATAAAAAACTCTTTAGGTTAATAAAATGTTTTTAGCATAAATAACTTTTTAAATAACTAAACCATCACGTGATATTGGTTAAAAATAGGGTACGGCTCCACTTTTGTGTTAAAATACTTAACGTTAAAGAATTACATTAAAATAACTTCTGAAAATGAATATAGCATTTTTTGGAGAGAGGAAGATCATCGGGATTATGGATCAAGCATCAGTTGAAGAAATACAGTCAGTGAAAAAAGCTTCCGAAAAAATTTGGACAAGGGATTTTTTCCTGATTTTGTTTGCTAATTTTTTTATTTTTATTGGTTTTCAGATGACCTTGCCTACCCTACCGCTTTTTGTAGAGCATTTGGGGGGGACTGATCAGCTGATTGGCTTTGTGGTGGGAGTTTTTACATTCTCTGCTCTTTTGCTTCGGCCATTTGCCGGGCATGCCTTAGAATCAAGAGGGAGAGGGTTTGTTTATATTTTGGGACTGTCCATCTTTGTTGTTTCGGTTGGATCGTATGCGTTTGCGATGAGCATACTTTACCTATTTGCGATGCGCGTCGTGCAAGGGATAGGCTGGGGGTTCTCAACCACAGCGTCCGGAACGATCGCAACGGATTTGATTCCGGCGGCAAGACGCGGTGAGGGAATGGGTTATTTTGGACTGTCAGGAAATATCGCAATGGCATTTGGGCCGTCGCTGGGGCTTATCTTAACATCAAGGGTATCCTTTACGACTTTTTTTCTCATTTGTGCGGGCTGCGGGTTGGCTGCCCTTTTGCTTTCTTCAAGAATCCAATATAAAAAAGTGGAAAGAAAACCTGCAAAACATTCTTCCGGAAAAATAGACCTTTATGAGAAAAGTGCGCTTCAGCCATCTATCATTTTGTTTTTTATTACTGTGACTTTTGGCGGGATTGCGGCATTTTTGCCGTTATATGCGGCAGATCGGCATATTGAAGGCATTCAGTGGTATTTTATGATTTATGCCTTTGGGGTTTTAATAACACGGACCTTTGCCGGTAAAATTTATGATCAAAAAGGTCATCAGGCGGTGGTCATTCCGGGATCGGCATTAATTTTAGCGGCGATGATTCTGCTGGCATGGCTTCCAAACAGCTTAATATTATATGCTGCGGCGATTCTTTACGGATTAGGTTTCGGAAGTGTTCAGCCGGCGCTGCAGGCATGGGCAATTGAAAAAGCACCGGCAAATCGCAAGGGAATGGCCAACGCAACGTTCTTTTCTTTCTTTGATTTGGGAATCGGTGTTGGGGCAATGGCTTTTGGGCAAATTAGCCATCTGCTGGGGTATAGCAGTATTTACCTGACAGCCGCCGGCTCGGTTATGCTGTCGATGATAATCTATTTTGTCATCCTTTTCAATCAGCGGGCAGCTGTATCAAGAAAAAGTGAATAAAAGAATAGGAGCGGTTTTATGAGGGAAGGGTTTGGCGAGTATCAATCACCGTTTGGGCCAATCCGAGTTGTGGCGGATGAGACCGGAATCAAAAGGGTTGAAATTTTTGAAGATCATTGGCAAAAGTACATGGAGGAAAACCCTGGAATCGAGGAAGACCCGGAATTATGCGGGGAAGCACTCAGGCAGCTGGATGAGTATTTTAACAAGAAACGAAAAGTGTTTGATTTGCCGTTAGCGATGGAGGGAACAGAATTTCGCAAGAGAGTTTGGAGAGCGCTGCAATTGATTCCATATGGGGAAGTAAGGAGCTATGCTGATATAGCAGAAATGATCGGGAATCCAAAGGCGGTCCGGGCAGTTGGACAAGCTAACAAGGCGAATAACCTGCCGATCATTGTTCCCTGCCACAGGGTGATTGGAAAGAGCGGAAAATTAGTGGGTTTTGCCGGAAACCGGACACCTTTTCAAAAAAAACTCCTGGAAGCTGAAGGGTATTTCATGAGCCAATTGAATGGATAGAGAATGGGTTCAGATGAAAAAAGTATTTTGCTATTAATTTTTTCGAAAATAGGTTATTTTATGATTGACCCCCCATCTGCTGGCGGGTATGGAAGAGCTTACAAAAAAAACTCTTCTTATTTCATGATTAGTTATGATAAAATCAAGCGGGTAATTTACTTAAACTCCGGTGGGTGAATCACATGCTTACTTCGATTAAGCGGTTTTTAATTGGCCGTCCGTTAAAATCGACGGAACTGGGTCATCAAAAGTTAAATATTCTTAAAGCTTTAGCGGTTTTATCATCCGATGCTCTGTCTTCTGTTGCGTATGGAACAGAACAGATTCTATTGGTCTTAGCAACTGTCGGGGTAGCAGCCTATTGGTATTCCGTCCCGATTGCCGTTGGAGTCCTGTTTCTTTTAGCGGCATTGATTATTTCTTATCGGCAAATTATTTTTTCTTATCCTCACGGGGGCGGCGCATATGTCGTTTCCAAGGAAAATCTTGGCGTGAATGCCGGTCTGATTGCTGGGGGCTCGCTGCTTGTTGACTACATTCTAACTGTTGCTGTTAGTGTGTCGGCAGGTACGGACGCAATCACTTCTGCTTTTCCTAGCCTGCATCCGCATACAGTATCAATAGCTTGCATATTAGTCGTTTGCATTACCATTTTAAACCTTCGCGGCTTGACAGAATCTGCCTCTATTTTAGCTTATCCTGTCTATTTGTTTGTGCTGGGGTTATTTATCTTAACCGGGGTGGGGCTGTATAAAGTTTTTACGGGCGATGTTCCGCCTGCTGCCACCCATGCCATGATCGGTACACCTGTATCGGGAATTACACTTTTTTTACTGTTGCGTGCTTTTGCATCGGGATGTTCTGCATTAACCGGTGTCGAAGCGATCTCCAATGCGATCCCGAACTTTAAGGAGCCGGCGCCCAATAATGCTGCTAAAACACTTATTTTAATGGGATCATTGTTGGCTTTGCTGTTTTCGGGTATTACTTTTATGGCCTATTACTACGGTATTTCTCCAAAGGGGGATGAAACCGTTGTTTCCCAAATTGCCGCAATGACCTTCGGACGCAATTATATGTATTTTTTTGTACAAGGGACAACCGCCCTTATTTTAGTGCTTGCGGCAAATACAGGCTTTTCTGCATTCCCGCTGCTGGCTTTTAACCTTGCCAGTGACAAATATATGCCAAGAATGTTTACGATCAGGGGAGACCGTTTAGGTTATTCGAATGGAATTGTTTCCCTTGGAGTTGCTTCGATTTTGTTGATTATTGTTTTCCATGGTCAAACGGAGCACTTAATCCCGCTTTACGCTGTCGGGGTTTTCATTCCATTTACCCTTTCGCAAACAGGAATGATTTTAAAATGGGTTCGTGAAAAACCTAATGGCTGGCTTGCAAAATTAACAGCCAATCTGATTGGTGCCCTAATCACATTAACTGTATTAATTATTTTCTTTGTGACGAAGTTTTCTCAGGTTTGGTTTGTGGTCATCTTCCTGCCAATCATGGTGTCAATCTTTCACAGGGTCAATTCCCACTATGAAGCTGTCGGTGAACAGCTGAGGATTCAGCCGGATTCACCTGCACTGCCAATTGAAGGGAATGTCATTATTGTTCCGGTTGCGGGTATCACAAAAGTCGTTGAAAACTCGATTAATTATGCAAAATCCTTAACCGATCAGATCTTTGCCGTTTATGTTTCATTTGACCGTGAGGATGAAAAGCGTTTTGAAGAGAAATGGAAAAGCTGGCAGCCTGATGTACGTCTTGTTACTCTTCACTCACATTACCGCAGTGTTCTTCAACCTTTATCGAAGTTTATCGATACAGTGGAACACAAAGCGAATGAAAACAACTATAGAGTGACTGTTTTGATACCGCAATTTATTACGAGAAGAAGCTGGCAAAACCTCTTGCACAATCAGTCCAGTTTATTAATCCGTGCTTATCTTCTTTTCAAAAAGAACGTGATTATATCAACGCTGCCTTACCATTTCAAAAAATAATATGAATAAAAAAAACCACCAATTGGTGGTTTTTTTGTTTATTTTTTTCTTTTTATCAAATAGTAAATGACTCCTAAGATGATCGCTCCAATCATTAAGGGAAGCGCGTATTGATGCGCGGCGCTTTTGATTGTCCCCCATTTGGCGCCCAGTTGTTCACCCAAGTAAAGGAATAAAACCGTCCATGGCAGGACCGCGGCAACGGTGTAGAGCGTAAATTTGCTTGGCGGCATTTTGGAAATGCCGGCAGGGATGGAAATGGCGTGTCTGACAACCGGGATAAAGCGCGCAGAAAAGATAACGCCGGCGCCATATTTTTCAAACCATTTTTCGGAAAGATCAATATGCTTCTTGTGGATGAACACATATTTTCCGTATTTCTCCAAGAACGGGCGTCCGCCATAATATCCGGCCCAATATAAAAACAATTGGGCAATCGTTCCGCCGATAACTCCCGAGATGACAGCAAGAGGGTAATTAAGAAGTCCTTTTGAAATCATGTATCCGCCATAGGCTAAAACAATTTCACTGGGAATAATCTCAATCATCAGACCAAGTGCAATTCCGAAGTACCCTAGAGAAGAAAAAAACATTAATATTGAGGTAATATAGTTCGACATGGTTCACCTTCACCTAAATAAAATTCAAGTTTAAGTTTATAACAATTTCAACCATAAAGGAAATAAAATATCATAGATGTTAATCAAGTTAAAAATGGGAAAGAAATAAGAAGGCCTGACTCATAAATACGTTAATGTGGACAAAAATATTTGTAAAACAAATGAAATAAGCGAATTGTCCTATTTTTGATAAAATAATTATTTAGTGATAGGTGAAAACCTTATTTTTTGTAAAACGGAGGAATTTTATTTTGAAAAAGCATCATCAGGACGTACGGGACCTCATCTATGTTCATTTAAATCAAGCAGACCAGTATGTTCTTTCATATGGCATTGAATTTGATGAATTCGCCGCAGCTTTTTCAGGATCATTAAATAACGTGCTGTTGCTCAAGCATCGATTTGATGATACCGAATTTAATATGCATACCCTGCTTGAATTTTGTCCGGATGATCGCGTCAATAAATTAGCTGAAGAGGACGTCTATCGGTACGGGGATTTTTGCTGGATTGATTTTTTTGAAGAAGAGGGCTTGAATGAGCTGACAGGACAGGAAATAGCGGAAATTCTCTATTTAGGACACTTAAAACACCACTTAAAGCTGCCTTTTTACAGCAAATTAAGCAATCGGTTCGTGTATCTGGCACATGATGATGGCTGGTTTAATAAAACGTACTACCGCAGCTTTAAAGATTTTTTTCAACTGCTGAGCACATCGATTTCCAGTAAATTAGGGAAGCTGAAATCGGAAAAAACGATACTGGGGATTCGGAAAAAGCGGATTTATCCAACTGTGAATAAAGAAATCTTACTTTCGTTAACTCCGTTTATTAAAGAGGGGATCTGCATTTCCCTTAAGGATGCGGACCATCAGCGCAGCAAAATTGAAATTCCTATCTGGGTGATCGGCGATTTTGCCAACATGGATGATATGTACGAGGAATATGAGCAAATATCATCTGAGGCCTGCCATGCAAAAATTATTTTTGATAAAAAGACAAAAGAATGGAAGCTTTATGTCGTTTAAAATTTTGGAATGAGCAAAGAAAGATCTCTCCCCTGATTGGAGGGATTTTCGCTTTTGGGGAACATCCTGTTTTAAAGCAAGCTGTGCTGGACATAAAATGGAAGGTAAGAGGATTAATTTTCGGTGAAAAAAGGAAACTTGATTCCCCTTCATTGTTCATAAAGTGATAAAATAAAATGCGAATGAAAATATGGAGGTACATTATGAAAACGAAACTCGGGTTATTATACGGGGGTAAATCAGCAGAGCATAAAGTTTCTTTACAGACTGCATTTTCTGTAATAAAAGCATTGGATCTGGAAAAATTTGAAGTCTATCCCATTTACATAACCACTCAGGGAAAATGGATTAAAGGAGCAAAACTGGAGGCGCCTGCTGAAACAGTAAAAGAGCTTGAATTGACCCAGGAGGGAGAGTTTTCGCCTCTATCATTGGCCCCGGCACTCTTCGAAGCTGGAGACGATCAACAGCTTGATGTGATCTTTCCTCTCCTGCATGGACCAAACGGCGAAGACGGAACGGTGCAAGGATTATTAGAAGTACTTAATCTCCCATATGTCGGAAATGGTGTATTAGCTTCTGCGGCCGGCATGGATAAAGTAATCATGAAAAATATTTTTGCTCAGGCAGGGCTTGCTCAAGTTGATTATGTTGACTATATCCGCAGCGAGTGGGAAAAAGCTCAAGAGGACGTTTATCAAGATGTTGAAAATAAACTAGGTTACCCATGCTTTGTGAAACCGGCCAATAATGGGTCCAGCGTTGGAATCAGCAAATGTACGAACCGCAAAGAATTGGAAGCCGCCTTTGCTGAAGCATTCCAATTTGACCGCAAAGTGATTATTGAGCAAGGGGTTGCGGCCCGTGAGGTGGAAATCGCAGTCCTTGGCAATGATGACCCGCAATGCTCGGTTGTCGGCGAAATTGTTCCGAAAAAGGATTTTTACGACTACAAAGCAAAGTATGAAGATGACAGCACTGTATTAATTATCCCGGCGGACATTAAAGAAGAAGAATATGCGCAAATTAGGGATGGTGCTGTTAAAGCATTTAAAGCATTGGACTGCTCAGGCCTTGTGCGCGCAGACTTTTTCCTGACAAGGGACGGAAAGGCATTGATTAATGAAGTCAATACGATGCCAGGTTTTACCCCAGTCAGTATGTTCCCGCTGTTATGGAAGGAATCCGGCCTTGAATATTCAGCCTTGATTGAGCGCCTTGTGGATCTGGCTAAAGAGCGTTTTGCCGAAAAACAAAACATTAAGTATACGATTTAAAATGCGACAGTGACACGGCAGCGGATGCCGTGTTGCTTTATTTAAGTTTCTTTATTGGAGGAAAGACGATGATTAAACGTTCGTTAAAACAGATTGCTGAAATGATTTCTGCTGCTAATGACGTTTCTCAATACGCGGAAATAGCAGTCTCGGGTGTTTCGATTGATTCCCGCAAAATTGAACCGGGGAACTTGTTTGTTCCGTTTAAGGGCGAAAATGTCGACGGACATAAATATGTGGAAGATTCCATCCGGAAAGGAGCGGCCGCTGCGCTGTGGCAAAAGGATGTTCCGAACCCTCCTGAGGATCTCCCAATCTTACTAGTGGATGACTGTCTCACAGCCTTGCAGGAACTGGCCAGAAAATACCGGCAGGAATTGGCGGTGAAAGTGGTCGGAATTACCGGAAGCAACGGAAAAACAACAACGAAGGATATGACGGCTGCCCTTTTGTCCCTCCAATACAAGGTCAAAAAAACGGAAGGAAATTACAATAATCATATTGGCCTTCCTTTAACCGTGCTTGGATTGGATGAAGACACGGAAATTGCCATCTTGGAAATGGGGATGAGCGCCCGGGGTGAGATTGAATTTTTAACAAAACTTGCCTGCCCGGATGCCGTCATTATAACTAACATCGGTGAATCCCATTTGCTCGACCTTGGTTCAAGGGAAGGGATTGCCGAGGCAAAACTTGAAATTTTATCAGGGCTCCGTAAAGGCGGTTTAGCTGTATTAAATGGCGATGAGCCGCTTTTGGCGGATAGGATCAGTCAGTATCAAGAGCAATTCCAAATTCAAACGTTTGGGAGAAGCGACCGGAATACCATTTATCCGGTGGAAATCATTCCGGATAATGGGGGCAGCCATTTTAAAACAAATTTATCTGAGCAAAGCTTTGCTCTTCCTGTATTGGGAACGCATAATATTTTAAATGCTCTTGCAGCGATGGCGATTGCCCGTTATTTTTCCATCCCATTTGAAAAGATGGGAGAAGGCTTGGCTGCCATTAAGCTGACACATATGAGGATGGAGCTTGTCAGCGGAAAACACGGTGAAAAAATTATTAACGACGCTTATAATGCCAGTCCAACTTCCATGAGAGCCGCAATCGAGCTTGCAGCCAATCTGCAAGGCTTTGAAGATAGAATTCTTGTTCTTGGCGATATGCTTGAATTAGGGCCGCAGGAAAAGCAATTTCATGAAAAGATTGGTGAAGGATTAGATCCAGCTAAAATTAATTTGCTGTTTACATATGGCGAACTTGGACAGGAAATCGCAAAGGGCGCCCGTAAAGTATTGGGCGGGGACAAGGTGTTTGCCTATCAGGATAAGCAGGAGTTAGTGAATGAATTAATTCAGCATATGAAGGATAAAACCCTTGTGCTTGTGAAAGCATCCCGGGGAATGAAGCTGGAGGAAGTTGTTCATCTTTTACAAAAAGAGGAAGGATAAATTTATTCTTCAATAAATCATTTTTCCAATTAAAGGAAAATGAATAAGTGGAAAGACTTATGATTGATTGCAATCTTATTGCTAAAATGCTATGATTGTAATCAACGTGTCTAAAGAATGCAAAAAATAGGGCATACTCCTTTGGAGGAATGTCTTTTTTTTGCTAAAATAGTGGTGACGGTTAATTTAGGTTTTTTTGGTAAAACCTAATCCCGCACCGCTTTTTTTGAGAACTGTCTAGCTGCGAGCGCCATCGGCACGAGATCGTAAGCCGTCTCTCCCCAGGGGAAGGCCGATCCTGCGAGGTTCGTTTTACGCTTGTAGCCAATTGGCGGCGCTCACCGCTTTTCTTATAATCTGACTTAGAAAAGCTTTTTAGCACAATGAAAGAATATTTGGTAAAATTGAAGGAGAATGAAAAAATTGACAAAGTTTCAAGATTTAGGTATAAGCACTGCGACGTTAAAAGCCGTCCTCCGTATGGGTTTTGAGGAAGCAACACCAATTCAGGCAGAAACGATTCCATTGAGTCTACAAAATAAAGATTTGATTGGTCAAGCTCAAACCGGAACAGGAAAAACAGCTGCTTTTGGTATCCCGTTAGTTGAAAAAGTGGATTTGAACGTGGATGCTATTCAAGGTATCATTATTGCCCCAACCCGCGAATTAGCCATTCAAGTATCTGAAGAACTTTATAAAATTGGAGCAGGCAAAAAGGTGCGCGTATTGTCTATTTATGGCGGACAAGATATTCAAAGGCAGATCCGTTCATTAAAAAAACATCCGCATATCATCGTTGGTACTCCAGGACGTGTACTTGATCATATTAATCGGAAAACAATCCGCCTTGATCATGTCCATACAGCGATCCTTGATGAAGCAGATGAAATGCTGAACATGGGCTTCATTGAGGACATTGAAACCATCTTGGCACAAATCCCAACTGAGCGGCAAACATTGCTTTTCTCTGCTACGATGCCTGGGCCAATCCAGAGAATGGCTGAAAAATTCATGAAAGATCCGCAAATTGTTCGTGTGAAAACAAAAGAAATGACAGTGCCGCTGATTGAACAATATTATGTTGAGGTTCAAGAGAAGAATAAGTTTGATGTATTAACAAGACTGTTAGACATTCAATCACCAGAACTGGCGATTATTTTTGGCCGGACGAAACGCCGGGTTGATGAATTATCAGAAGCATTGAATTTAAGAGGATATACAGCAGAAGGTATTCACGGTGACTTAAGCCAGGCAAAACGTCTGTCTGTTCTGCGCAAATTCAAAGAAGGTTCCATTGATGTACTTGTAGCTACTGATGTTGCTGCACGGGGCCTTGATATCTCAGGTGTAACTCATGTTTATAATTTTGATATTCCGCAGGATCCGGAAAGTTACGTTCACCGCATTGGCCGTACAGGACGTGCAGGAAAAACAGGTGTGGCTTTAACATTCATTACTCCAAGAGAAAAATCATATCTTGCTGTTGTTGAAAAAACAACGAAACGCAAGATGGAAAGAATGAAGCCGCCAACCTTAGATGAAGCTTTAGAAGGACAGCAAAGAGCGGTTGTTGAAAAAATTACTCAAACAATTGAACAAAACAATTTGCAATATTACCGTGCTGCGGCAGATGAACTGCTGGAAAATAACGATCCTTCCATCGTTGTTGCAGCTGTTTTAAAAATGCTGACAAAAGAACCGGATACGACTCCTGTTAAATTGACGGAGGAATCACCGCTGCCGATGAAGCGGGACCGCAAACCGCAGGACCGGAAAAGAAGCTACGATCAAAGAAATCATGATTCCCGCCGCAATAAAGGCGGAATGAAACCGCGCTCCGGTGAAAAACGCGGTTCAGGAAAACCAAAATCTAGAAGTTACAATCATTAATAAAGATAAGAGCATGGATTTTAAATAGTCCATGCTCTTTTTCTTTTAAGTAAAGAAAGTATAAAAGTTTGGACTTTGAGAATTGTCCAGCTTCACAAGAATAAGCTTCGGAAGCGAAGCAAGGCGCTTGTGCTTTTCTTTTTTTGCTGTGTTAAACTTTTGCCTGTCGATTTTCACTTCTTTTTGGAATGCGGTTCTTAGAAGGCTCCTGTGGCAAATGCCCCGTTTGCGGGGGCTCCATATCTTTGCCTTTTATTTTTACATAAATCCCCTTAATTGTGACAGGCGCGGAATAAATTGTGAAACTCGCGGGATTAT
>CAZAEW010000024.1:0-50925 GCA_964484065.1 uncultured Bacillus sp. | reverse complement strand
TGTTGACGTTTTTGTTTGTTTAGTTTTCAAAGATCAAATTTTCCGCCGCTCAAAAAGCGACTTTTTAATATTATCAAGTTATTAACCTAAAGTCAATAACTTTTTAAATATTTTTCGTTGCCTTGCAGCGAACATTTAATAATATACCACCATTATTCGATGTAGGCAATAGTTTTTCTCACTTTTTTCGACAAAAATCTGAAAAACTATTTTCAACTTGTCTTTTTCAATATAGAAAAAGGCCGGCACAAGACTCAGCCGGCCCTTCATTAAATCAGCGTTGACGCATTAACGGGAATAATAACACATCGCGAATCGATGGTGAATTCGTTAAAAGCATGACTAAACGGTCAATTCCGATTCCTAAACCGCCTGTAGGAGGCATGCCGTATTCAAGAGCCTCAACGAAGTCCTCGTCCATCATATGAGCTTCATCATTGCCCTGCTCACGTTCTTTTAACTGAGCTTCAAACCGTTCCCTTTGGTCGATCGGATCATTTAATTCCGTGAACGCATTGGCATGCTCACGGGCAACAATAAATAATTCAAACCGATCAGTGAACCGCGGGTCTTGTTCGTTTTTCTTAGCAAGCGGTGAAATTTCAACAGGATGTCCATAAACAAATGTCGGCTGAATCAGCTTTTCTTCAACTTTTTGTTCAAAGAATTCATTAACGATATGGCCATAAAGCATATGTTCAGTAATTTCAACTCCATGCTCTTTAGCCAGCTGGCGGGCTTCTTCGACGCTCATTTGTTTCCAGAAGTCTACACCAGTATATTCTTTAATCGCATCTACCATATGAACTCTTTTCCATTCAGGTTTAAGATCAACCTCGTATTCCCCGTATTGGACAGTCGTAGACCCTAATACTTCCTGAGCGATATGCGCAACCAGGTTTTCTGTTAAGCTCATAATATCTCTGAAGTCAGCATAGGCCTCATACAATTCGATCATTGTAAATTCAGGATTGTGCCTTGTTGAAACCCCTTCGTTACGGAATACACGGCCAATTTCGTACACTTTTTCCAGACCGCCGACAATCAGGCGCTTTAAGTGAAGTTCAATCGCAATCCGCATATATAAAGGCATATCAAGAGCATTATGATGGGTAATAAACGGACGGGCAGAAGCACCGCCGGCAATTGCATGCATCATTGGTGTTTCTACTTCCAAGTAGCCGTGATCGTCTAAATAACGGCGCATGGATTGGATGATTTTGCTCCGGGTAATAAATGTTTTTTTGCTTTCCTGGCTCATGATTAAATCTAAATAGCGCTGACGGTAACGCTGCTCAACATCTTTGAGCCCATGAAACTTATCAGGCAGCGGGCGCAGTGCTTTTGATAAGAAAACAAAATTTTTAACTTTAATCGACAGCTCACCTGTTTTGGTTTTGAATAGTACTCCGGTAACGCCAATAATATCGCCTAAATCGGCAGAGTTGAATATTTGGTACTGCTCTTCTCCAACTGCATCCAAGCGGACATAGATTTGAATTTGGCCTGTCAGATCTTGAATATGGGCAAATCCAGCTTTTCCTTTGCCCCGTTTTGTCATGATCCGGCCTGCAATGGATACTTCAATATTTTTTGCTTCAAGTTCTTCTTTTTCTAATTCACTGTATTGTTGCGTCAGTTCGTTAGCGTAATGTGACCGATCAAAACGTTTGCCAAATGGATCAATGCCATTCGCGCGCATTTGATTCATTTTTTCTCTTCGAACGATTAATTGGTCATTTAATTCTTCTTGACTCATTTCCTTATCCACTCCAATTTTCAACTTTAATATCTAAAACGCATTTTTGTCTGCGGTCTTATCCAAGTACATACTTTTCTATTTTACACAAACTTCCGAGAACAGACATAAAAAATAGTTTATATATATAAAAACTGCCAGTCATTCCACTGGCAGTTTGCGTCTTTAACAAAAGTATTATAGAAAAATAGGCTCTGAAAGTCAAATTTATGCAAATTCCCGGCCCTTAAAGTGCGATTAGCCCACAAAAGCTTCATTTTCCCGTTCTGCATCCATAACCAGTCCATTAAGAAGGGAAACGAGTTCCTCTCTTGTATTGCATTCGTTAATCTGGTTGCGCACTTTTGCATTGCCTGGGATTCCCTTTAGATACCAAGCTGCATGCTTGCGCATTTCACGGACACCGATTTTCTCGCCCTTAAGGCCAATTAAACGGTCCAAATGAAGAATGCAAACATCTATTTTTTCCCGGACAGACGGCTCACCGACTAAAACTCCTGTTTTCAAATATTGGACAGTCCGGTAGATCATCCACGGGTTGCCCAGTGCCGCTCTCCCAATCATAACGCCGTCACAGCCTGTTTCTTCAAGCATTCTTTTGGCGTCTTGAGGAGTTTGGACATCTCCGTTCCCGATAATCGGAATGTTTACCGCTTGTTTTACCTCGCGGATAATATCCCAGTTGGCCTTGCCTTCATACATTTGCACCCTTGTCCGGCCATGAAGCGAAACCGCCTGGCCGCCGGCACGTTCAACTGCCTGAGCGTTTTTCACCGCATAAATATGGTCTGTATCCCAGCCCATACGCATTTTTACTGTTACAGGCTTCTCCACCGCATCCACAACCGCTGCCACCATTTCATAAATCTTATCCGGGTCAAGCAGCCATTTTGCACCTGCATCGCATTTTGTAATTTTAGGAACAGGACAGCCCATATTAATATCAATAATATCGGCATTGGTATTCTTGTCTACGAATTGTGCAGCTTCAACCAACGTTTCTTTCTCACCGCCAAAAATTTGCAGACTTAGCGGTTTTTCTTGCTCATCAATATAAAGCATATTCATTGTTTTTTCGTTTTTATAAACGATACCCTTATCGCTGACCATTTCAGCACAAACAAGCCCGGCCCCGAACTCTTTAACCGTTAAACGGAATGCTGAGTTGCAGACGCCGGCCATCGGTGCCAAAACGATGGGATTTTTCATGGTAATATCACCGATTTTCAACATGAAAGCATTCCTCCTATAGATTGAAATTAACTATTTTCGTCAGGCGGTGTTAAATCTTCTACACTTATTTTCAGGGCGGCGGCGATTCGAACGAGTAAATCCGTTGTCGGAAAACGATTCCCTCTTTCAATTTCTCCAATTATTGATACTGATACACCAAGTTCCTTCGAAAAACTTTCTTGGGTAAAGCCTTTTAGTTTTCGATAGGCACGAATACGTCTTCCCCACTTTTCTGCTTCCATATCCGAACTCCTTCTGTATCAGGTAATTGCTTTATGCATAATACAAGTGGTTTCCCATTCCTCGGAAAAATAATCTCTGGTCTAATTTCTAATAGCGGAACTGTAACAAAAGCTCTGTTTAGCATCTGAGGATGCGGAACAATCAAGTTCTCTGTTTCAATATTTTCTTGGTTAAACAGCAGAATGTCAAGGTCAATCGTTCTTGGACCCCACCTGATTTCCCTTTTTCTGTCAAGCCTTCGCTCAATACTCATGCACACTTCGAGCAATTCCTCTGCTGTTAAGTCTGTTTTTACCTCAATCACCATATTTAAAAATAAATCCTGATCCTCGTATCCAACCGGATCTGTTTCATAAACGGAAGAAACATTTACCACTAAAATTTTTTCGACGTCCCTCAAAAATTGAATAGCCTGCATTAAATAAGAATAACGGTCTCCAATATTTGACCCAAGCCCGATAAACGCTGTATTTTCCACTATTCTCTACCCCTTGTAATCTCAATCGCAACGGAATGATAATGGCCGGGAATCGGCGGGTCAGGCTTTATCACTTTTACAATCACCTCGGAAACAGGCGGGAAATTGGTTAAAATGACTTCCGCTATTCGCTCAGCCACTGTTTCGATCAGTTGAACCGGCTGGCCTTCAACAACCTCTTTGCAGATCCGATAAAGCTCAGCATAATTCACAGAAAACTCCAGCTGGTCAGTCTGCCCCGCTTTTTGCAGGTCGAGCAATACGGTTAAATCGACAACAAAGCGCTGGCCAAGTTTGGTTTCCTCCGGAAAAACGCCATGGTAGCCATAAAACTCCATTTGATTTACGAATATTTTATCCATGTAAATCACCCCTTACCCATTAAGGCATCCATCATTTTCGCCATCCTGCTGATTTCCTTCACATCATGAACCCGAATCATTTGACATCCTTTTTGAATTCCATAGCAGACGGCAGCACCTGTCCCCTCCAGCCTTTGATTGACGGGGAGACCAGTGGCATTGCCGATCATTCTTTTGCGTGAAAGCGCTAAAAGAACAGGATAACCGGTTGCAACCAGTTTTTCAAGATTCCTCACCATTTCGATATCTTCTTTGTATCCCTTTGCAAAGCCGATACCCGGATCCAGGATGATATTTTCATCTCTCACCCCTGCGTTTCTCACAAGGGAGATACTTTCATATAAATCATTTAAAGCATCCCTCATAAAATGCTGGTAGTTTTGGTCGGGACGATTATGCATTAAAATAATCGGAACTTGATACTCAGCAGCCACGCTTGCCATATTTTTATCTGCCTTTGCTCCCCAAATATCGTTGATAATATGAGCACCGGCCTCAATGGCCTGTTTTGCCACTTCCGCCTTATACGTATCAACTGAAATGGGAACTTGAACATGCTTAGAAATGGCCTTGATTGCAGGCAAAACCCGTTCCAATTCTTCCTCTAACGTTAGCGGAGTATGGCCCGGTCTTGTTGATTCCCCGCCAATATCGATGATATCCGCACCGTTTTCAACCATCTCTATCGCATGTTCAATCGCTTTATCAAGATTATTGAATTTGCCTCCATCTGAAAACGAATCGGGGGTTACGTTTAAAATTCCCATTACAATTGTCTTTTTTCCATAATCCAAAGTATAGGGTCCGCACTGAATCGCTGCTTGAATTTTTTCCAATCCATTCTTCCTCCAATTCACACACCATTCAATCTTTTCTATCATACATGAACATTGTAATAGTTTCACTTTTCACGGACAGAATCCGTCAAAAAAAAACACTGGCACGGGAGCCAGTGTTTTCATTTTTATGATTATTCAGCGTCGTATTGATATAAAGGAGTACTTAAGTAACGTTCACCGTTATCAGGAACAATCGCAAGTACTTTTTTGCCTTTTCCTAGTTTTTTAGCAACCTCTAAAGCTGCATAAATAGCTGCACCCCCGGAAATACCGGCAAGAATTCCCTCTTCTCTTCCAGAACGGCGTGCCGCTTCAAAGGCACTTTCATTGCTGACTGGAATAATTCCATTATACAATTCGGTATTTAATACATCCGGAACAAATCCTGCACCAATTCCTTGAATTTTATGCGGTCCCGGTTTACCGCCAGATAATACTGGAGAATCTTTAGGTTCCACAGCATAGATTTGGATTTCAGGGAATTTTTCACGGAGAGTGCTTCCGGCACCTGTAAGGGTTCCGCCTGTTCCAATTCCTGCTATAAATGCATCTAATTGATCAAATGAATCTGCGATTTCTTTACCTGTTGTCTGCTTATGAACTTCTGGATTGGCAGGGTTTTTGAATTGCTGCGGTAAGAAATAACCATGTTCCTCAACAAGCTCCTCAGCTTTTGCAATAGCCCCTTTCATTCCTTCCGGCCCAGGTGTTAAGACAAGTTCTGCTCCATAAGCTCTCAGCAGATTCCGTCTTTCTAAGCTCATTGTTTCCGGCATTACCAGGATCGCTCTGTAACCTTTTGCAGATGCAATCATCGCTAGTCCAATTCCTGTATTTCCGCTTGTAGGTTCAATGATTGTGTCACCAGGTTTAATAACTCCCTGCTCTTCTGCAGTTTCAATCATAGCAAGAGCAATACGATCTTTCACACTGCTACCTGGATTGAAGTACTCAAGCTTTAAATACACATCTGCACTGTTTTCATCTACTAATCTGTTTAATTTGACAATTGGTGTTTGGCCGACTAATTCGGCTACTGAATTTGCAACACGTACCATATTGGCCACCTCTATTTCCGAGTATTTTTATTGGATTAATTTAAATTTACTCTTTTATGAATGATTTGTCAATTGTTTTACTAGGTTAATTTTTCCGATTTTTTTATTTTTATGTGTGTACAGCTTCAAAGAGAAGAAAAGCCCGATCTCCATCCTTTGAATACGAATGAAAATCAGGCAGAAAAAAATTACTTCGCTTCTTTTTTTAGCACTTCTAATTCTTCTTTTGAAAAAATGTATTTCTCATTGCAGAAATGGCAGTGGGCTTCCGCCATCCCTTCTTTTTCAATCATGTCATTGATTTCTTCTGTTCCAAGGCTGATAATCGCATCTCCAAAGCGCTCTTTTGAACAATTACATTGAAATTGGACCGGCATTTTTTCTAATACCTTCACATTTTCTTCTCCAAAAAGACGGTCCAATAATTCCTCAGGAGTGAGACCCGCTTCCATTAACTTGGAAATAGGCGGAATGGTATTTAAGCTTTCTTCAATTTTCGTAATCGTTTCGTCCTCTGTCCCCGGCATTAATTGCAAAATAAATCCGCCTGCAGCCAGAATAGAATCATCAGGATTGACTAAAACTCCTACTCCGACAGAGGACGGCACTTGTTCAGAGGTCACAAAATAATAAGTAAAATCTTCCCCTAATTCTCCCGAGATCAGCGGAACCTGACCCGTAAAGTAATCACGCAGGCCAATATCTTTTACAACCGTTAAAGAACCGGATGTCCCTACTGCCCTGCGAACGTCCAATTTTCCATGCTCATTGGCTTCAAAATCAACTTGCGGGTTATTAACATACCCGCGCACTTCTCCTTTTGCATTGCTGTCGACTAAAATAAGTCCAAGGGGGCCGTCTCCTTCAATTTTAATCGTCAGCTTTTCCTCGCCTTTCAGCATTGCGCCCATCATCACCCCGGCAGTCATCGCTCTTCCTAACGCTGCAGAGGCTGTCCGCCATGTTTGGTGGCGGCGCTGTGCTTCAGAGACTGTATCAGTAGTCCTGACAGCATACGCCCGCACCTGCCCGCTGTAAGCAAGTGCCTTTACAAGATAATCACTCATCTTTTAAGCTCCTTTCTAGCTGTCCTATCTTATCATTTCCATGTTTCGTTTATAGATTAGCTGCAGTCCTTTTAAAGTTAAAAATGGATCTACAATATCGATCATATTTGACTCCTGCGCAATTAAGTGGGATAACCCGCCGGTTGCAACAACGGTTGGTTTGCGTCCGCTTTGTTCAATCATTCGCTTTACAATTCCTTCAACCTGGCCGACATAACCATATAAAACGCCTGATTGCATCGAAGCAACCGTATTTTTTCCGACCACTCCGCCTTCAGGACGGGCAATTTCAATTCTTGGAAGCTTGGAAGCTTTCGTGTAGAGGGCTTCCGTCGAAATGCCGATTCCTGGAGCGATAGCTCCCCCCATATACTGGCGGTGTTCATTGATATAGCAGAAAGTCGTTGCTGTACCAAAATCAATAATCACGAGCGGACTTCCATAC
The DNA here is from genome assembly GCA_964484065.1 of uncultured Bacillus sp. Lineage (GTDB taxonomy): Bacteria > Bacillota > Bacilli > Bacillales > Cytobacillaceae > JAEVLT01. Next base: position 43,441 of record CAZAEW010000024.1, on the reverse strand, counting down.
TCATGGATCGCCGCAACCGCATTGACAATCCTGTCGGCGCCTACCTCACGCGGATTATCAATTTTAAGATCAAGTCCCGTTTTTATGCCGGGTCCGACAACAAGCGGCTTTACATGAAAGTATTTTTGACACATTCTTTCCAATGAAAACATGATTGGAGGAACAACAGAAGAAATGATGATGCCGGTAATTTCCGAAAAGGAAAGGTTTGCAAAATCAAATAAGGATTTGATGACCATTCCATACTCATCGGCAGATCGGTTTCGGTCCGTTTCAATTCGCCAATGGTATTTCAGCTCATCCTGATCATATACACCCAGGACAATATTGGTATTTCCAACGTCAAATACAAATATCAAAGAAATCACCACTTTACTTAAAATATGCCAACATCATACCACAATTACTATCGTTCAGAAAACTTTGTGTACCGACGAAAAGGTCCGCTTATACACAGAAAAGAGTGCTTCACAGGAAGCACTCTTTTCAAGAAACCTCTATATGGTTGGATTTTGATCAGACGGATTGGTATCTGCTGATTCCGGTTTGGAAAGATCCACTTTTTCATCTTCTTGCTTTTTATTGATATTTACCTTTACATCATCTGCTATAACAGTTGTACCATTGCCGGCAGGTTTTTCAGGTAAACGGCCGTTTTCCATCAAATGCTTGATTTGATCGGCATCAAGTGTTTCCACTTCTAAAAGCGTGGTAGCAATTAGATTTAGCTTTTCGCGATTCTCAGTTAAGATCTGTTTACATCTTGCATAGCTTTCTTTAATGATACGTTGAATTTCAAGATCAATTTCATATGCAATCGCATCAGAATAATTTTGGTCATTATTTATGTCACGGCCCAGGAAGACTTGACCGCCTTGTGCCTGACCAAATTGTAACGGTCCAAGTTTATCGCTCATACCATATTCCGTTACCATTTTACGGGCAATACCTGTGGCACGCTGGAAGTCGTTATGTGCACCTGTGCTGACTTCACCAAAAACGATTTCCTCTGCAACACGTCCGCCTAATAAGCCGACGATTTTATCAAGCAATTCCGGCTTTGTCATAAAGTAGCGATCTTCTTTAGGAAGCATGACGGCATAACCGCCTGCCTGTCCGCGCGGAACAATCGTTACCTTGTGAACCATCTCGGCTTGATCAAGCACTAAGCCAATAACGGTATGGCCGCCTTCGTGGAAAGCAACAATTTTCCGCTCTTTTTCGGAAATGACACGGCTCTTTTTCGCCGGTCCGGCAATAACACGGTCTGTTGCTTCGTCAATATCTTCCATGTCAATTTTCTTCTTATTGAACCGAGCTGCTACAAGGGCCGCTTCGTTTAACAGGTTTTCCAAATCAGCGCCGGAAAATCCCGGTGTACGCTGGGCGATGGCTTTTAAATTAACCGCTTCATCTAAAGGTTTATTGCGGGCATGTACTTTAAGAACCGCTTCCCGTCCAATTACATCCGGACGGTCAACAGTAATTTGACGGTCAAAACGTCCAGGACGAAGCAAGGCAGGGTCAAGAATATCTGGGCGGTTTGTTGCAGCAATGATGATAATTCCTTCATTTGCACCAAAGCCATCCATTTCAACAAGCAATTGGTTCAATGTCTGCTCCCGTTCATCATGGCCTCCGCCTAACCCGGCACCGCGCTGGCGGCCGACAGCATCGATTTCATCGATAAAAATAATACATGGAGCATTTTTCTTCGCATTCTCAAATAAGTCACGGACCCTTGATGCACCGACACCGACAAACATTTCAACAAAGTCAGATCCGCTGATGGAGAAGAACGGAACGCCTGCTTCTCCGGCAACAGCGCGGGCAAGCAAGGTTTTACCTGTTCCAGGAGGTCCTACAAGCAGAACGCCTTTAGGAATACGGGCTCCAAGTTCAGCAAACTTCCTTGGATCCTTTAAAAACTCAACTACTTCAACGAGTTCTTGCTTTTCCTCATCTGCACCGGCGACATCTCTAAAACGGACTTTTTTCTTATCATCATTATAAAGTTTTGCCTTGCTCTTACCAAAGTTCATGACACGGCTGCCGCCGCCCTGAGCTTGGTTTAAAAGGAAGAAGAACAAGATAAAAATAATGACAAATGGAATAATGGAAGTAAAGAACGTTACCCAGCCGCTCGTTTCTTTTGCTGGCATAACATCGACCTTTGTCTTCGCAGCCGCTTTATCGATTCGGTCTTGAATCTTTTCACTAGCTGGAATATAGGTCAGGAAGTTTTTACCACTTGAATACTGTCCTCTTACTTCATAGACGTTCCGGTCAGGCTGCATCGAAAAAGACTTCACGTCACCTTTTTCTAAAGATACAACAAATTTATCATACGTTATATGATCGGTTGGTTCGTTGCTTCCATTAAAAAAGCTAACAACACCAATAATGACTAAAAATATTAATAAATAAAAGATGGTATTACGGAAAATCCGGTTCATCCCTTACCTCCTCCCACAGTAAACAAACTATACTAAATAGTATCATAGAAAATCATGGCACTTCAAGGAATAACACTTAACACAGAAAGTCTTATTTAGATTAAGGCATTATCAAAAAGGTTGCTTCTTTACTATAGGTTTTGCTTAATTGCTGGTACTATATACTTCAGGTTTTAGGATACCGATATATGGTAAATTACGATATTTTTCAGCATAATCCAGACCGTAACCAACCACAAATTCATTCGGAACTTTAAAACAAACATAGTCAGCTTGGATCAAGCTTTTTCTTCCAGTTGGTTTATCCAATAATGTCACAATCTTGATTGATTTTGCCTTACGGTAGTGGAATAAATCAACCAGATAGCTTAATGTAAGCCCGCTGTCAATGATATCCTCAATGATCAATAAGTCTCTTCCTTCTACTGATGTATCCAGGTCTTTAAGGATTTTCACTTCACCCGAAGATACTGTGGAGTTTCCATAGCTGGAAACATCCATAAAATCCATTTCCAAATAGCAATCCATTCTTTTTAATAAATCAGCCATAAATGGCATGGCCCCTTTTAAGACACCAATAGCAAGCGGAAAACGATCCTTATACTCCTCAGTCAGCTGCTGTGCCAGCTCTTTTATCTTATCCTGAATCTCTTCCTCAGTAACTAATACTTTTTCAATATCCTTTTCCATTTAAAATATGCCTCCTAGAAGTAACTCTTAGTGTATGTAAGTTGGATATAACATCCTGTTTTAGTACCGGTGCCTTCAACAGCTGATTTTTTCAGTCCTGGAAGCCAGATAATCACACCCTCTTGATCCGTCACAACAGGCCATGAATTGCGGTCATGGATGGAAATTTTACAATCAATAAAAATGTCTTTTAATTTCCTCGTGCCGGTCATTCCTTTTAACGACATCCGGTCTCCATCTTTCCGCGTTCTAACAATCAACGGCAAATTCACCTTATCGGCCGCAAACACGGCAGATCTTCCATCAGTTGGAGAGAAGGGCGAATCCGTATATTCCATTTCGATGGCCCCGCCTCCTGGCAGTTCAAGCAAACCTGGCATTTCCAATTGATATTGATAGGATTGTGCAGAAAATAATTCAAATTGAAAATGACATTGCTGATAAGAACGGATTACTTTAAGACCGTTTGGAAAATCAAGACTTCCAGACGGCTGAGGGCGCTTCATTAGGTTAAGTAATTGATCGATATGTACGGCAGAAAGAGAAGCGGGTCTTTCAGTGTAAAGATAGTTTAATATTAGTTGAATACCCCTCCTTTGTAAAGGTATTGGCATTTTGAAAAATCCCTCAATGTCAATGGTAATTTTTTGATTATTCGAATCTTTCATCACCGTCTTCATGCCTTCAGCGGTTAATTCCCAAAGGTACCTCTCGTCACTCTCTGTTTCTTCACTAAAACGCTGAAAATGTTCATGGACTTGCCGATTTTCTTCCTTTAAAAAAGGCAAAATGTGATTTCGGAAGCGATTCCTGCTATAGATATCTTCCTTATTACTGGGATCAATCCGCGGTTCTAAATGATGTTCTAAACAATATTGTTCAATTTCCTGTTTCGTTAAGCATAAAAAAGGACGAAATACCATTCCATTTTCGAGCGGACGCAAAAAAGGAATACCGGCCCTGGCTCTGCCCGAACTTCCACGGGTTAACCGCATCAAAATCGTTTCAATTTGGTCATCACCATGATGGGCAAGTGCCAAATAGGGATAGCTTGTTTCACGCATCAGCTTTTCAAAAAAGCCATACCTTGCTTCTCTTCCGGCTGCCTCTGCGCTTTTTCCGGTTTGAGTTATGATACCGGGGACGTTAATTCGCTCCATTCGAAAAGGAATATCGTGCCTCTTGCAAAAATCTTTTACAAACATTGCATCTTGAAACGATTCTTTCCCGCGAAACATGTGGTCAACATGTGCGGCAATGATTGAAATTTGCCATTTTTCTTTTTGCCGCCATAGAAAATGCAGCAATGCAAGTGAATCCGGTCCCCCGGATACACCGACAACTATTCTTTTATTTTCCAATGAAAAAGACTGCCTATCCAAAAACGCGGCTACCTTTGTTTCAAACATTTTGCATTCTTCCTTAGGTTTTTTACCTTACCATAACAAAGGTTTTCCTTATTTACGAATATAATTAAAAATAGTTTCAAAAAATCTTCAAACCTTAGCTAATAAATACATGAGGTAAAAGCAAACGACCAGCATCATAATCATTAACGTCTCCAGCCAGCCGCTTTTTTTCTTTTTCTTCTTATAGCTTTTTCGTGAAGGATACCTTTTTATACTTGGATTCAACTGAGAAGTTTGTCTGGGATTTTTTGATGGCGGCTTTTGCGAAGGGGAAACTTGTTCTTGATGGGTAACGATGGACAGCAATTCCAATTTCATTTGGTTTGCGCTATTGTAGCTGCCTTGCAGTGCCTTTAAAATTACTCGCTCAAAAAGGCGCAGTTCTGCCTTTTGCTTTAAAGCATCTCGTAACTGTGAAATACCTCCCCCTTTCTTATTAAACCGTTTGGGATAGGCAGTACTGAGCATGATCATCCCGACGGCAAATAAATCATAAGAAGGCTCTGCCCTCCTGGAACCTAATCCCCAATACCCGCGGTCATAAAACTCCGTAAACTCTTTAATGGCTCTCCCTTGGATGGTAGTGCCGCCGACATCAACGCAGCGGATCTTTGCGGGCTGACCGGTAACAATCAGGTTTTCGGGTTTTAAATCTCCAAAAACCCAGCCATTTTGATGAAGCTTTTCAAGATCTTTTAATAATTGCAAAACCAATACGGCTGTCCATGACCCTCCTTTTTGCTGAATGAATGACAGGAAGTCTGGCCCTTCGATATACTCCATGACGTAAAAAGAGATTTTCCCTGTATGGCGGATCCAATCATCTACATCAAGCAAAGCAGGTCCGAGGGCAGACCCTTGGACCTTTGCAAAGGATTTTAGAACATTTACCTCCGAGGTAACTGAGAGTCCATTATCACTCATTTTCAAAGCTACCCGCTCGCCCTTATGTTCGGCGAGATAAACAATCCCATTTGCTCCATTACCCAATTCTTTGATAATGACATATTTATTTTGATGCCATTTCCCGATAATAGCCGTACCAGCACTCAGCTTATATTGACTCTTCAAAGAATGATTCATCATCATGGGAAAGAAGACTCCTTCTTGGCGAACGATTTTGTTCAAATGCCGTCAGTGCAGTACGGAGCGCAGGTCCTGTAGGGGTAATCCCGCCTGTGGTCAGCTGGGAAAAAACTTTTGTCAGTGACCCCAGGTTTGGCGTCCAATCTAATAATTTCTCAACCTCATTCTTTTTCCCGGGAAATACAAACACAGAAAAGAAATTATTCCCTGATCTTGCATTTAAACTTAAGGAAAGATCTAAAAGGGCTTCTTTGACGGTTGGGAGTTTAAATTTCATACTTGCGCTTGAATCGACAAGGATCAGTACTTCCAGCTCTACTGTTTCGCCCAGCTCATCAACAACCTCCATCACCTCGCCTCTTTTTTCAGGCGGTAAATCTTCAAGGGTGTGGGACCGTCCAAGAATTTGCTGCAATTCTTTATTGACAACACCTTGAATCGTCTGAGTCATGGCTTTTCTTGTCACCATCTGGACCGTTTGCGAAAGCTGCTGCGTGTAGACAATTTGGCTGACACCACCGCCCGATAAAGCAATATTTTCAATTTCAGTTATTCCTCTTTCATCAATCATATCCCGCTCCATCACACCGATGACATTGACAGTAATCCCCTCTTCCCGGGCAAGTGCAGCCATGGCAATCGGATCTTCACCCTGGTTCGAGCATCCATCGGTAATCAATAAAATTTGGCGGATCTTCCCTGTGTACATCGACTTCCTCCTCCTAAAACTTAGATGTTATCATTTTCGACGCGATCGAAAAGATTTATACATATTCCGGATTGCAGAAGGGTAAAATACTTGTTATGCCCTTTTCTTGTATTTATCAATAGGAATAGACGCCCATTTTGGTGTATTATGTTTGATTTTTGCAACAGTTACCGTCATATCATCCTCAATTAAATTGGACCGGGAACGAATCACTTCCTCCATGATTAAATCCGCCACTTCTTGCGGATTGTCTGTCTCCAGCTCCTGGATTTTCCTTTTCATCCAGGCATCATAGTTTTCTACGTGCTTAGGGCCTTCGAACACACCGTCACTCATCATAATCAGCAAGTCTCCCGCCTTTAATTGCTGGCTGACAACATCCACATCAAATTCCTGAAGGATTCCCATCGGGAGATTGCTGGCCTGGACCCTGATAATCTTATGGCCCCGTTTAATAAAGCTTGGCGTCGAGCCAATTTTCAGGAATTTTGCAGAGGCATTTTGCAGATCAATCATGGCAAGATCCAATGTGGAAAAAATTTCATCAGTGGTACGCAGCGAGAGAACAGAGTTAACGGATTTTATTGCTACTTTTTCATCAATCCCCGATTGTAAAAATGTCTGCAGGAGCTGCAAGGTTTCATTGCTTTCGTAATGAGCTCTTTCCCCATTCCCCATTCCATCGCTAATCGCAATTGCAAATTTCCCGCAGCCGATTTCCATTGTTGAAAAACTGTCACCCGAAACCAATCCGCCGTCCTTTGCAGCATGGGCTATACCTGTCTCAACGATAAAGGCCTTTGATGAGCGGAAGGTAGCCTGGCAAAATCCGTTTGCATACGGGGAATGGTCCGAGGTACTGACAATAATCGTCTCTCCCAGTATATCTGTCAGCAGCGGAGCAATTAGTTTCTCACATTCGCCAAGTTCGTTGCCAAACGGGAGAATAATATCAATATCAACATTCCCTTTGTCTAAACTGTAGATTTCCACTTGTTCAATTTGAATGCCAAAGTCTTGAAGTGCCTCCATGATTTGTTCTTCCTGCTTATGATGATTTTCCCGTTCACGCTGAATCTCATTTGCAAAGTTCTCCATTACCTCCGAGACTCCGAGGAGCTGATCAGCTACAAGCCTTCTGCTTTCCAAAACCTGCTTCTTTAATTTTTGATTTGCCTGGAAGAACGTTAATTCCTGCTGAATCACTTCAATGACTTTTTTTGATCGTGTGCAGTGCTTGTCCCATTCCCTCATTAATTTTCCTGATACACAGCCGGTGCTTTGATCCATTTCATGAATAATCTTCTCCATATACTCATAGGTTGTATTAAAGTTCCTTGTCCAGCATTGTTCCTTCTTAAAACAGGTCTGACAGGTTTTTTCCGTCACATTCCCTAAAAAATAATCCAATTCCCGATTACCGCTATCCTCTGCAGGCTGAGCTTCCTCCTGTGAAAAACTTTTGGCCAAAGCATAAAATACCGTTGAAAACTGCGAGACGCGCTGTGCGGTCACATCTCTCATTTTCCTCATATATTTTTGCTGCTCAGCTGTGTGCTCCGGTGTGCCAGGTATATATTTGGCTAATCTGGACGTTAGAGACTTTGGCGTTAATAAAAATAAAACAATGGCGGCTGCCGTTTCCAAAACGTTAAGCAGCAGCGAACCTCCGCCCTCACCGTACATTCCAATCAGGAGCGTGGCGATCAGCAAACCGACGGAGACACCGAGTTTTTTGCCCTCCTTCAATAAACCTCCAAGTACGCCCGAGAAAGCTAGTAAACTCATATGATAGAAGCTTGATACATTAGCAAGACTAAAAATTAATCCCGTCACCACCCCGACAGTTGAACCGACTGTTGCACCGGCCACAAAGGAAAAAACGAGAACCAAATATCGGGAGGAAATATGCTCTATCGAAAGATTATAGACAGACCACCCTATTGTTCCAGTCATAATCGAGGCGAGCAGAATAATTGCGCAGACTATTTCTTCTGTCTTTAACGGCTGCCTTCGCTTACTCCATGTTAAAAGAGGAATGCTTTGCAAGAATATAAGTGTCAGAATAAAGGCAAGGCTTGCCTGAACCAGAGTCATTAATGCATCATAAATGGACAGCTGCCTGGTAATGATAAAGGCTTCTGCAAGCTTGCCTGCAGCCAAGATAACGCTTACATAGACAGGGAGCGCCTTTGCTTCATTGTTAATCCACCGGCCTGTTACACGAAAGGTAAACAGAAAAAGAAACGATAAAAAGAAAGCTGACGCCGCATTCGTATAGGAAATGGTAACAGCACCGGCAACAACGCCCAGCAATGCCATTGGCGCCCATTCTTTCTTTGAAAGGTAAACAACTGCAAAAAACGGCAGACTAAAAGGGGTCAGCTTGGATAGAATTAAAGCCCGTCCAAGCAAGAAGCCGATCAATACTAAAAGATATCCCTTTCTGATAAAAAATGTTTCTATTTTTAATCTCATTTTCTTTAAATTATTTGAGAGGTTCGGTTTCGCTGAATGAAAATTAACTTCCCTGATAGGATCTATTAAACTCCGTTCTACTTTCGCCATATAGTCACTCCCCACCATTATATTGTTTCAACTATTATAAGAGTGAAAACCCTCAAAAGGTTGTCACAATAGCGGGCGGGACTAAATAATTTGTTCGACTCCAATTGTTAAAAAATTCAGTTTATTTACAAATAACTTTTTCATCCTTAAAAATGGATTGACATCTTTTTTGAACCTATGTATTATAACTATTGTGTTTAATTTTTACGGCGGTGTAGCTCAGCTGGCTAGAGCGTACGGTTCATACCCGTAAGGTCGGGGGTTCGATCCCCTCCGCCGCTATACTTATATGTTTGATAAAAAACATCAATCAAGCCGATTGATGTTTTTTATTTTCTGGCTATGTAATTTGATTTCCATTACTGTCACCGAGAGCCTCCGTCGGTTACCCTAACCCATTGAAATTCACCGGTTCGGTCATCGAGAAGAACAAACAGCGACGATATCTAAAAAGACAAAAACAAAAAAGACAAGCCGGTTTGACTTGTCTTGTGCACCTGCTATCTATTCCGTTAAATAAGCAGCAAGTTAACCCCGTCTGGCTCCTCTTCCGCCACGTTTTGATTCCGTGTTGCGTTTTAACGAAGATAAACGATCCTCACTATCTTTTAAAAATTTTGCCATTTTTGTTTCAAAATTTTCCGGTCTGGAATTATTACGATCGTTTGCTCTTCCCTGACGAGGACGCTGTGAATGCGAATGCGAATGTGAATGGTTCTTTGGCGGTTCAGGTCTATCTTTTGCTTTCTTTATCGATAAACCAATTTTCCCATCTTTCTCAACATTAATGACTTTCACTTCAACTTGATCACCGACTTTTAAATGATCATTAATATCTTTAACATAGTTGTCGGCAACCTCGCTAATGTGGACAAGTCCTGTTGAGCCTTCCGGCAGCTCCACAAATGCTCCGAAATTCGTAATCCCTGTTACTTTTCCTTGTAACTTGCTGCCTACCTCAATTGACATAAAAAGAATGTTCCTCCTTAAAAATATAAAAAATCAAACTTACTATATATTATACAGAAAGAAAAAAAAGAGTGTCAATAAGACTGTTTCTCCGCTGTTTTTACTTTTTATCCTCGGGAATGTTAAAGATAATCTCATTCTTATCCGATAAAAAGTATTCTTTCCTAGCTAGTTTTGCAATATAATCATCATCGTTAAGTTTTACAATTTCATCTTTTAGTGATTTTTGCTCCGTTTTTAGACTGCTGAAATTTTTATCCAGCTGCTTCTTTTGGGCAACTTTGGCATCTAATGCAGAGGCTTGTGAAAGGATGCTGGAGATCATTAAATAAGAAATAAAACAAACTGCCAGGAAAAATACGGACAGCCGCCTCTTTAGTATTTTTTTCCTTCTTGCTGAAGCGATCTCAGCATTTTCCTGCTGCTTCACAAACGTTGTTTCGATTTTTGCTACATTTCTATTGCGAACTGCACCCACTATTCCCACAGACCTCCTTACTTTTGCCTATTTTTCCATTTGCCAATAAACCTAGAAATAGTATTCTTGATTTTGGAAAAATGTCCTGCCAAATTATTATATAACTTCTCGACTGAATTTTTAATCCCCTTCGGCAAAAGTTTCCAAAATATTAACAATATTTTTTTGGTCATTTTTAAAATGAACCGCATTATTAATATTAATACCTTAAAAATAAATTTGACAAGGGTAATTAGACCCCTGCCAATAATTAGGATAATGGCTATGACTAGTTGGACAAGCCCGCGGGCAGGTTTATATACCAATAATAGCATTGTCTTCTTCATAAACTGGTAAAAAGAAATAAATGAAACAATCGCTGTTTCCAATATTCTCAAATACAATTGCTTAAGAAGGCTTTGGTAGGCAGCAAATCCGCATAAAAGTGCAATAAAAATATAGAATCTTATTTCCCCTTTATTGATAAGAAATAAGATATAAAAAATGAGCAATGCTTGAAGACTCCAGAACAGGATATCATTTATAAAGACCAGCCAATGCTTCCTCTTAGAACGCTGCAAAAACCGCTGATACGTATCAAGCATCATACCAAACAGTGCGCCCATACCGATCATGGACAGCATCGTAAAAAATTGGGTTGATAATGTCATCGGAATAACTTGCTAAAGAATCCTTTAGCCTTCTCCCCATGGTGCTCATCAATATAGACCAATTCAAAAATCCTGCTTCCCTTAATAGAGACGATCCCTTTATCGACATCAAGATTTTTCATTTGCAGATTTTGCCCTTTTATCGCTAAAAAACCCATCGATGTTTCCAATAAAAATTCCTCATTATCAAAGCTTTCTACTTGCTTTACACCGGTTATTTCGAGCAGCTTCCTCCCTCTCATGACGACATCATGATCGGGAACAGAATTTTTTGACGGAGTTGTTTCATAATATTGGCTCATCTTCATCCCTCACAATCGCAATGTACAACCTTTTGTACATTCATATGTGAAGGATTAAAAAAATAGAACAAGCTTATAGAAAAGCGGAAGCTCCCCTCAACAGGGTGCTTCCGCTTTTATTTACGATTTCAGAAATGCATCAGTCGGGTCGGTCAGCTTTTCCTCTTTCACAATGGTGTACATTTCAGCCGCTTCTTCTTTACGGGTTGTTTCCTGAATCCGGTCAATTTTTGCGGTAATCATTCTTTGTCCAAGACGAATGGTCAGCACATCCCCAACCTTAACCGTTGAGCTTGCCTTTGCTTCTTTCCCGTTAATTTGAATTCTGCCCTGGTCTGAAACCTCTTTTGCCAGCGTTCTTCTTTTGATTAACCGTGATACTTTTAAAAATTTGTCTAAACGCATGATTTAAGCCCCCTCTTTAAAGCCCCTGTGCCTTGGCTGCTTCCCAAAATTGATCTAACTCATCAAGTGTAAAATCTGCAAACGCTTTTCCGCTTTCTACTACTTTTTCTTCAACATAATGAAAGCGGCGGACAAATTTTTCATTTGTCTCAAATAAAGCTTCTTCAGGGTGAATATGCAGAAATCTGGCCACATTCACAAATGCAAATAATAGGTCGCCAAATTCCTTTTTAGCGGATTCCGATGCCTCTTTTGTTCCGGTCAGCTCATCTTCAAACTCTTGAAGCTCTTCTTTGACTTTCGCCAATGCAGGAGAAAGTTCCTGCCAATCAAAGCCAACCTTCGCCGCCTTTTTCTGCAGCTCAAACGCTCTCAGCAAATTAGGAAGCGATAAAGAAACTCCGTCCAATATAGAAGAGGCAGCGGATTCGCCTTTTTCCTGATTCTTTATTTCCTGCCAGTTTTGCAGCACTTCTTCTGTACCTGAAACCTGCGTTGTCCCAAATACATGCGGATGGCGGCGGATCATCTTTTCCGAAATGGACTCAATCACGTCAGCAACAGTAAAATAGCCTTCGTCTTCGCCGACTTGCGCATGAAGCATCACTTGGAGCAGGACATCACCCAGCTCCTCAATCAGATGATCAAAATCCTCCTGGTCAATGGCATCAATTACTTCATACGTTTCTTCAATTAAGTATTTCTTCAGTGTTTGATGGGTTTGCTCTTTATCCCATGGGCATCCGTCAGGTCCCCGTAATATCCTGACAATTTCACGCAATTTAGCGAAATTTTTATAGAGTATTTTTTCATCCTTTACCGGCGGAACATAGACAGATGTAAGGTTATTCACCTTTACATTCCTGTCAAGTTCATACAACGGGATTGTAAGAATCTCTTCTTGGCTGCTTCCCGCTGCCGTTACGATCGTAATCTCATAATCATCAGGATATCTTTCCATTAGCGTTAATTTAACTTCTGATGCGACAAACTGATCATACACTTGGCTAATGATGATATGCTGATCCTGTTGAAGGCTGTCAGCCCCCAGTGCCGTCCCGTCCAGAAGCTGAAATCCATCAACCGGATCTATTTTTAATGCTTGAAACAAGGCATCAATAAAGCTTTGACCGCCGCCGATCACAATGTCAATTCCTTGCACCGGTCCTTTCTCCAGCAGCAATTGAACGGCCCGCTCCGCAACAAGCGGGTGGCCTGGAACCGCATAAACCACTTCCTCCGACCTTGCCCTTTCTAAAAGAATGGCAGTAATTTCTTGATAAACCGCTTCAAATTCTTGATGTTTTTCATAAATACTGTCAAACGAAGTATAGGTGAGCCCTTCCGCTTCTAATTCTGCAATCACAGGGTGCTCCTTCGTCCGCAAATACAGACGTTCCGCCTGCATGATTTTTTTATAAACACCATATGGAATCTGGCTGAGGTCTCCTGCACCGAGACCGACTATTTCAATTTTATTTGGCATTTTCACCGCCTCCTATCACTTTTTTTCAAAAATAATGCCAGCTTGCTTCCGAACGGAAGATAGGTAAGATCGTCCTCGCTGAATACTTTACTTCTCATGATAATCCATAAATAGACAAACCCGCCAAGCACTGCTGCTGACAGCGCCTGAAAAGAAGCGGCTGCCCGGTCTGAGAAAAGGAATCCATACAAACTATTTGTCAGCGCCAAATATCCTTTTAAAAATAACACCATAAAAACGGCCGCACTTAGCACCGCTCCGAAAAAGCGGGCTGAAAAAAACGGCCGCGCTGTTATCGTCCTCAATTTTAGACTCAATAACAAACTAATTAAGAGCAGCGTAAGAGCAGAAGAATACGCCGCACCGATTGTTCCGTAATGCGGGATAAGCAGGAGATTCAGCCCATATTTGATTGGAAAAGCAATCACGATCATAACAGCCGGAAACAGTAAATTTCCTAAACCTTGCAGGATTGCGGTAACCGTTGAAATAATGGAGCTAAATAAAATAACCAGACTCAAAAACCCTAAGACCGATGAACCTAAATGATTTTCAAAAAGCATGATGTTCGTCGGTTTTATAATGGACCAGAGTCCCGCACACGCACCTGCTCCGATCATCACGCTGATTTGCATCGATAATTTTATTTTATCAAAAAGAAAGTCAGCTTGTTTTTTTAGCCGTTCACTCGCGATCATCGGCACAAGCGATAATGACATCGAAGTGGCCGAAATCGTTCCCATTTGAATTAACGGCTGCCCGCGGTCAAACACACCTTTTAAACTTTTGGCGGCTTCCTTCTCTACCCCGCTCGACACGAGCAGTGAATATAAGTTCATGGCATCGGCCATTTGGATCACAATCATCAGCATTCCGCTGATGCAGATGGTCAGCCCTTGAAAAATAAGGGCTTTGTAAATCCAGCCAGACCCTTGAATCACACTTCGAAATGAAACATTTGTTAACCCCAGCACTTTCCATTCTTTACGAATCCATAGGAAAGTAAACAAAATCAATGAGGAAACCAAGCTTCCCGTTACGGATCCAAACATTGCACCGCCGCCGACAAGATAGAGGGAATAGCCTTTTTGCATAAATATGTATGAAATAAGGATGATCGTCATAACACGAACGGATTGCTCACCAACCTGTGAAAAGGCTGTTGGAATCATATTCCCGATTCCCTGGTAATATCCCCGCAGTAAAGCTGTTATCGGAAATAGTAAAAAAACAAGCGAGACTGCCTTGATTAAAACGGCCAAGTTCGGATCTTTCATCATTAGGGCAATCGGCTTTGCACCTGCAAAAAGGATGATAAAACAAAGAAAACCGATGGACTGCAGAAATAGAAACGAAATCAGCAGGAAGCGGCGCGCCCCATCCAAATCTGCCTTTTCAATAAATTCAGCATACATTTTTGAAATAACGACAGGGAAACCGGTAGTTGCTAAAACGATTGCCGCTCCGTAGAATGGATAAATTTGCTGATAAATATAAAAGCCGACATCGCCGACAATATTTTGAAAAGGAATCCTGTAAAAGGCGCTGAGTATTTTTGTAATGAGACCCGATATGGTTAAGATCAGAGCCCCATGGAATAAATTCTTCGACTGATTAACGGGCTTCAGGATGCCCCTCCCCTTCCATCCAAAATAAAGTGAAACTTCAATCAGTGGGGGATTTTCCACGCACAGGACAAGGAATACTTCGACAGCTTCTGCCTCGCACGAAAGAAAAGCTTTAGCTTTTCTGAGGAAGTGCTAGTGCAGGCGCTGAGACAAGAAGTCACGATTTTAGCCTGCCTTCATCCCCAACTGATTGTTAGTTGCGGCCTACAGGATGTAGGTCACACAGACGTTGCCACAGGACAAGGAATACTTCGGCAGCTTTTGCATCGCACGAAGGAAAAGCTTTAGCTTTTTCGAGGATGTGGCGCCTTTAGTCTGTGTTCCTAAGTTCGGGCAATTACTGGCAGTTGATCCCCCACTTACTATTCTTGTAGAGGAGAATAGTTGAAGTGGGGGTCTTACTGCCAGTTAATGCGGGATAAACTCTAAGAAATATAATAGCATATAAAAAAGACAGCGGAATGCTGTCTTTTTTTAGCTTGAGAATGTATAAACGTTTTGACGCTCCAGAATTGTCCGAATTCAGCGCTGCTTCCGCTTTTTGATCTCATTGCTCCATCTGCCTTGCCAGGAACCCGGCTGCTGTTTCAACTGCCTTTTGTTCCACGTCTCCAAGATTTCCTTCCTTAGAATAGATTATGACAGCTCCAATCGGGTCACCATTGGCAATGATCGGCCCGATGGTATAGGCTGAAATAGCCTCTTCGCTTCCATCCACTAACGAAAGGTTTTCCTGTTGATTCACAATGACAGAATTGCGATCTTCCATTGCTTTTTCTACAATATCACTAATATTTTTATTTAGATAATCCTTTTTTGATCCTCCGGCTACTGCAATATAGGTGTCTCGATCACAAATTAATACCGGATTGCCAAGACTGTCAAAAAGAGCTTCTGCATATTCCTTTGAAAAATCGCTTAACTCACTGATTGGTGAATATTTTTTCAAAATCACTTCTCCATCACGATCAACAAAGATCTCCAACGGATCCCCTTCACGTATCCTCAGGGTTCTGCGGATTTCCTTAGGAATGACAACACGACCCAAATCATCGATTCGACGAACAATACCAGTTGCTTTCATCCAGTTGCCTCACTTTCATCTGATGATTTCTTTCTGTTAGTAATGATAATCTTTCCTTTGCTTGAACTAATCACCAATCTTGAACTTAGTATCTTTCATCTGGAAAGTTCTATACACAGTCGCAATATTTTTTCTTTTTAATGACAATAGTTCCAATTTTGGAAAAAGTACCAACAGAATAATGAAAGTGAGATTTCCTTTAAAAGTCTAGATCATGGTATTTTCCTGCTCTTTGCTTGTTGGAAGAAGGATCTTCATCATTTCAAAAATCATTTCCATCCATTGAGCCGATCCAATCCCTTTAATATAAAGGACTATTTTTAAATTTTTGCCCTCCATTCCAAGACCTGCAGTTCTGCCAAACTTTGTCGTAATGGCTGAAATTTTTGTTTTTTCGATTGTGGTGCTGGCATGCTCCGACAGCAGGATGGTTACCTCCTGCTTTGATTGTTTCACAAGCTCAATGCCTGACTGCTTCGCATATACCTTCATTTCAGCGACTTGGAAAAGGTAAGAGACTTCATCCGGGTATTCCCCGAAACGGTCGAGCATTTCCGATCTCAGCTCTTCAATATCCTCTAAATCAACGGCCCCTCTAAACCGTTTATACATTTCAATTTTTTGGTGGCCGTCTTTAATATAGGAATCCGGAATATAGGCATCAATTTCAAGATCAATTTCAACCGGTCTCGTTTCCTCTATTTTGTGATCGGCTTTTCGTTCCTCAATCGCTTCCTTCAGCATTTGTGAATATAGATCAAACCCGACGGAATCGATGAATCCATGCTGCTGCGCGCCGAGAAGATTTCCGGCACCACGGATCGACAGGTCACGCATCGCAATTTTAAAGCCGGAGCCCAATTCGGTAAATTCCTTGATTGCCTGCAGCCGTTTTTCGGCAACCTCTGTTAATACTTTATCCTTTCGATAAGTAAAGTACGCATAAGCGACGCGGTTTGAACGGCCAACCCTGCCGCGGAGCTGATACAGCTGGGATAAGCCCATTTTATCACCATCATAAACAATCAACGTGTTCACATTCGGAATATCGACACCTGTTTCGATGATGGTGGTGCTGACCAAGACGTCAAAGTCCCCTGCTAAAAAGCCCAGCATTACCGATTCCAATTCATTCTCCGTCATCTGTCCATGCGCGCAGGCAACACGGGCATCCGGAACAAGCATTGTGATTTCTTCCGCTTTTCTCTCAATATCCTCTACTCTGTTATATAAAAAGTAGACTTGTCCGTCGCGGGCGAGTTCCCGTTCAATTGCCTCTCTGACAAGAGAACCATTATATTCCATCACATACGTCTGAACAGGAAAGCGGTTCTCAGGCGGCGTTTCAATTACCGATAAATCTCTGACACCCAGCATCGACATATGCAATGTCCGCGGAATTGGCGTTGCTGTTAGTGTTAAAACATCGACATTGGTTTTTAATTTTTTAATTTTTTCTTTATGGGTAACTCCAAACCGCTGCTCTTCATCAATAATTAATAATCCCAAGTCACGGTAGACAATATCCTTTGACAAGAGACGGTGGGTTCCGACAACAATATCGACCGTACCGGCTTTAAGCCCTTTAATCGTTTCCGTCTGCTGTTTTTTTGTCCGGAAGCGGCTTAACAGACCGATATTGATGGGATAATCCTGAAATCTTTCACGCAATGTTTCATGGTGCTGCTGTGCCAATATGGTCGTGGGAACAAGAAAAGCAACCTGCTTGCCGTCTGCAATCGCTTTAAATGCCGCCCTGATCGCCACCTCTGTTTTCCCGTAACCAACATCCCCGCAAAGGAGACGGTCCATCGGCCGCGCCCTTTCCATATCCTTTTTAATCTCAACAATGGAGCGAAGCTGGTCCTCGGTTTCCTGATATGGGAATGAGGTTTCAAATTCACGCTGCAAATCCCCATCAGGTGAAAAGGAGTGGCCGACCGCTGCTTCCCGCTCTGCATACAATTTGATTAAATCATCGGCAATATCTTCAACAGATGATTGGACTTTCTTCTTAACCTTCTTCCAGTCACTGCCGCCAAGTTTATAGATTTTCGGTTCTTTTCCTTCAGAGCCGACATATTTTTGGACAAGATCAATCTGCTCAATCGGTACATAAAGCTTGTCTGTGCCTTGGTAACGGATATGGAGGTAATCCTTATGGACACCATTGATAACAAGCGTTTCAATTCCTAGGTATTTCCCTATCCCATGGTTAACATGCACAACATAATCGCCGATGTGCAATTCAGAGTAACTTTTAATCCGCTCCGCATTCGATAGTTTTTGCCTTCGGGCGCTTTTTTTGACCCGTTTATTGAAAAGCTCTTCTTCTGTAATAATGGCTATCTTTTGAATGGAAAGCTCAAATCCTGTCTGCAGGTTCCCTTGCATAATCTGAACTTTGCCAGGAATAAGGTCCTGGTCCTCAGATGCACGAACGGCCTCGATTTCGTAATCCTCGAGCACTCGTTCAAGCTTCATAACCCTGTCTTCATCAGAACCTAAAAATAAAACGGAATAATTCCCTTTCTTCCATCTGTCAATCTCAGTTTTTAGCAAATGCATTTGACCATGGAAATTTTGCATTTGTTTGCAGGAAATATTAATGATATTTTGCGGGCTCGTATTAGCGACATGGCGCAAAAATAAAGATAAATATAAAATTGGAAAATGGCTGTTATGCAAAAGTGCGCTAATGTCATGTGATATGTTAACATCATGAATGATTTGGCCCTCGCCAAGCAGCGAAGTGTACCATTCCGCTTCTTCTTTTTCCAGGGAGTCATTCATCTCTAAAACCCGGCTGATTTCGTCAACAATGACCATTCCGTTTTTCGGAAGATAATCTACTAAACTAGCAGGCTGGTCATCGGCAAATGCTAAGTATTTAACAATTTGATCGGGTTTATGTTTGTTTTTCAGCTGTTCAATCTCAAATCCAATATTTTGGGAAAGCTCCGCTTTAGCTTTGTCGTTCTTTAATTTCCGTAAACTGCTGGCAAGTCCCTCTTCCAGCCTTCCGATTATACGGCTGTATTGCTCATCCTCGAGGATAACTTCGGTGGCCGGTCCAATAGAAATTTCCCTCTTCTTTTCTTTTGAACGCTGGTCATCCAGTGAAAACGAGCGGATGGAATCAACTTCGGTATCAAACAACTCAATTCGAAGCGGGTCGGTCTCGGTAAGAGGATAGATATCAATAATTCCCCCTCTTACACTAAACTCACCAGGAGTCGAAACCATATCGGATCTTACATATCCCATTTTGACAAATAGGTTTAATGTTTCATTCAGATCTATATCTTCCCCGACTTTTACAGTCAGCTGATATTTTCCCCATAATGATTTTTGCGGCAGGATCCTTCTAAGTCCTGAAACAGGGGCAATCACAATCCCGCTCTTTTGTTTACTCAAATGATTGAGCGCTTCGATCCGCTGTGCTTTTAACTCCGGACTGGCGACACCTAGTTCCGCCGCAATTAATTCATTGGCCGGATATAAAAATACCTCATTTTCACTTAATAGATTCGCAATATCATCATAGAGCTTTTGAGCCTGCAATAGATTGTGTGTAACCAGGAGGATTGGCTGTTTCATTTGCTCATAAACAGCAGCAATCAGAACGGTTCGCGCCGAACCGGATAATCCGGCAACAAGCTGTTCCTTCAAACCTTCTTGGACTCCGGTCATGATCGAACGAAAATCATCCTGCTGCAAAAATAATGATTTTAGGCCTTTCATAATAATGTCTCCTCCTCCCTAATTATTTTTTGTCTGAAAACAGTAATGGGTCCCAACTCCCAACCCATGTATGGAAATAATACAAATATGAGTAATACACCAACAAAATAAAGTCGGTGTGAGCGGAACTAGAGTTAAACCTTTGTAAAGAAGGGGAAACTGTTCCTCGCTTTGGATGGCTAAACGCAGCATTCCTTTTGCGCAGCTCCGCCCCTTTTCCGCAGAAAAAAACAGAAAAATGCTTTGGAATTTATCCAAAGCGGTTATCCCTCATTAACGGGCAGTAAGACCTCCACGGATGGACGTTTCAATTTATTGAATAAGAAAGCCGAATTGGTGGTAATCCGGGTTTCTTTCCAAAGCTTCCTGACAGTCTTCGCAAATGGAGGTAATATGGATATCACCGGCTGAATCATACGAAACCATTTCCATTCTCTCTTGTTCTGTCAATTTATCAAGTCCAAGACTCGCACTCGTTATTGATGTTTTTTCAATGGTCCCCATTTTCGTACCGCAATGGCGGCATGTGTAGTGTATCGCCACTTCAATACCTCCTCATTTTTTACTCATTGTTAACAGTATGAACCTGCTATGAGTAAATTATTCAAGTATTGAGGGGACCGTTACTCATTCATTATATGACATAACAATCACTTCATGAATTTTTTTACTGATTATATTCATTCATTACCTGCAAAAATGGCTTTCCCAGCCATGTTTCGCAAGCAGCTGCGCCTTTTTTCACAGCCTCAATGATATCCGGCTGTTCGTCCTGCGAAAATCTTCCCAACACATAATCAGGCACTTTCATCCCGTGCGGAGGACGGTTAATTCCAAGCCTGACCCGGTTGAATTCCTGTGTACCAAGATGGGCAATGGTTGATTTAATGCCGTTATGGCCTCCCGCACTTCCTTTTTGCCGCAGTCTGATTTTCCCCGCCGGCAAATCCAAATCATCGTAAATGACAACTAAATCTTCTATATCAATCTGATAATAGTCGATAACCGCTCTAATAGACTCGCCCGATAAATTCATATAGGTAAGCGGCTTTAAAAGCAGTACCTTTTCCCCTTTGTAAAACCCAATCCCATATAGTCCTTTATGTTTCGATTGATCGAGCGGGATATTGAAAAGCCTCGATAATTCATCAATAACCATAAAGCCGATGTTATGCCTCGTCTGTTCATATTGCCGCCCCGGATTCCCCAATCCAACAAAACATTTCATTTTTTCCGCTCCTTTAGGCTCCCTCTTTTTTCGAAAAAAGAAGTCATTTTTCTAAGCACATCTATTCCCCTCCTAAAGAGAAAACCGCAAAAGACGTAACCTTTATCAGGCTACGTCAAGTTTCACTTTATTCCCCAACGGGGTGTGTCTCTCTTCCCTCTTCATTATCAGGATGGCCATCCTCCTGCTGTTCGCCGGAATTGATTTCCGCTTCCTGTTTTGGAGGAAGAATGGAGGCAACCACTTCCTCCCCGTCATTATGGATGGTATAAGCACCCATGGTTGGTATATCCGCCACCGTCACCGTTTCGCCAACCTTCAGGTGACTGATATCGATTTCGATCTGCGCCGGAATATTGGCGGGAGATGCGGTTATTGATAATTCATAAAGAGGCTGCTGCAATACGCCGCCATCTTTAACCCCCGCGGCTTCTCCAACAAGAACAAGCCTTACGTTTACATTTATTTTTGAAGATCCGCTGACTGCAAGAAAATCAGCATGAATAATGTCCTTTTTTACCATATCCTCTTGATATTGTGTAAGGATCACATCTTGCTTGCTCCCCTCAACATCAAGAGAAATAACGCCATTTCTGCCCACTTGGCGAATCGTCTTGGTCAGATCGGCCGAATTGACAGAAACCGGCTTGCTGCCTACTTTTGAACCGTAAACAACAGCCGGAATCCATCCATTGTCACGAATATTCCTTAATTCCGATTTACGGAACTCTTTCCGTTTTTTCGCAGCTAATATAGCACTCATTCTTTTCAACCTCCTATTTTTTCAGACACTTTCACTATAAAAAATGCCCCAAAATAAGAAGGTCTACTCGCTAAAATTTAAATCTTGTGCGCTGCGGCTTTTTAATCAAACAAAGTGCTGACAGATTGTTCTTCATGAACACGGATAATCGCTTCACCAATTAAAGGAGCTACGGAGAGTTCTACAATTTTATCAATTTTTTTCTCTTCCGGAAGGTTAATGGTATTCGTTATAACCAATTCTTTAATGCTTGAATTTTGAATTCTCTCAATTGCTGGACCAGATAGTACTGGGTGAGTACAGCACGCATAAACTTCTGCTGCTCCATTCTCTACCAGTGCATTTGCTGCAAGCGTAATGGTTCCTGCTGTATCAATAATATCATCAATTAAAATGGCCGTTTTACCTTCAATTTTACCAACAATATTCATAACCTCAGCCACATTTGGTCTTGGACGGCGTTTATCGATAATCGCAATCGGAGCCTTTAAGCGTTCCGCCATTTTTCTTGCTCTTGTTACCCCGCCATGGTCTGGAGAAACAACAACAATTTCTCCCTCTAACTTTTTGTCTTTAAAGTATTCTGAAAGAATCGGAACACCCATTAACTGATCGGTTGGGATATCAAAAAATCCTTGAATTTGCGGAGCATGCAAGTCAAGCGTAATGATCCGTGTTGCACCGGCTGTTTCAAGCAGGTTAGCCACTAATTTAGCTGTAATTGGCTCACGGGCACGGGCTTTACGATCCTGACGTGCATATCCGTAATAAGGGTTTACAACATTAATGGTTTTAGCTGAAGCACGTTTTAATGCATCAATCATGATCAAGAGTTCCATAATATTTTCATTAACAGGTGAACTTGTTGATTGAATGACGAATACATCGCAGCCGCGGATACTCTCTTCGATGTTGATTTGGATTTCACCATCGCTGAAACGAGTTACAGAACATTTTCCCAGTTCTACTCCAATTACCTTTGCAATCTCTTCAGCAAGGGGACGATTCGAGTTTAAACTGAATACCTTTAAGTTTGGATCTAAATATTGATTCGACATGATTTGCCTCCATTTTATTCGCTTATTTTTTCAAATTAAGCTTTTGAACATAGTTTTCTTTGTTTTCTTGACGCGCACGGGCAATGGCCAGCGCATCACTAGGTACATTTTTCGTAATCGTAGATCCTGCTGCAATGTATGAACCTTTTTCAATCGTAACCGGAGCAACAAGATTAGAGTTGCATCCAACAAAAACATTGTCTTCAATTTTGGTTAAAAATTTGTTTTTGCCGTCATAGTTGACTGTAATCGAGCCGCAGCCAATATTTACATCACTGCCCACCTCGGCATCGCCGATATAACTGAGATGTGAAGCCTTACTTCCTTTACCAAAAACAGCCTTTTTCAATTCAACAAAGTTCCCAACCTTTACTTCATCGCCTATGTTTGAATCCGGACGGATATGTGCAAAAGGTCCGATGTTAACGTGTGAACCAATCGAACTTTTGTGGGCAACGGATTGGCGAATAACAGTTGAATCGCCGATTTGGCAGGAGTCAATTTCAGTTGCCGGACCGATTTGACATTCAGAGCCAATTACCGTTGAGCCCTTTAACATAGAACCAGGATAAATAATGGTATCCTGTCCAATTTTAACATCTGCTTCAATATAAGTATTGGCAGGATCAATAATGGTTACACCGTTTTGCATATGAGTTTTATTGATTCGGCCCCGCATCACCCGCTCTGCTTCCGCTAAAGCGACCCGGTCGTTAACCCCTAACGTTTCTTCAAATTCCTTTGTTTGGAAAGCAGAAACAACTTCACCCTGTTTTTTTAAAATTTCAATCACATCAGGCAAATAGTACTCTCCTTGAACATTATCGTTTGAAACCTTTTTAAGGGCTGAAAATAAGGCAAGATTATCGAAGCAGTACGTTCCTGTATTGATCTCATTTATTTCCCGCTCCGCGTCGGCAGCATCTTTATGCTCAACGATCTTTTCAACAAGCCCATTCCCATTGCGAATGATCCGCCCATACCCTGTTGGATCGTCAATTTTGGCAGTAAGAATCGTTGCTTTTGCTCCTGATTCCTTATGCTGCTTAAAAAGTGCTTCCATTGTTTCTGCTTTGATCAGCGGAGTATCTCCGCAAACAACGATGGTTACTCCATCTTTTTCACTCAAAATATCTTCTGCCTGCATAACCGCATGGGCCGTACCAAGCTGTGCGTCTTGAAGAGCATACTCGCTTTGATCTCCAAGCTCTTGTTTCACTTTATCTGCCCCATGACCAATAATCGTCACTGTTTTTTGTATGTTAAGCTTTGATATTTGATCAACTACATGCTGTACCATTGACTTGCCGCATACGGAATGTAACACCTTATAAAGTTTTGATTTCATGCGTGTTCCTTGACCTGCGGCTAAAATGATCGCATAACGATTTGACATGAATCTGCCTCCAATTACCTTTTTATCCATTATGAATATTAACGTAAATAGCCGCTCTTTTCAAGGAATGAAAACATTGAGAGATTTTTTGTTAAGGAAGGATACAGAAAGAAGATAGGATAAGAGAGAGGTTTCACAAATAAAAAAAGAGCCTTACTTTTTTAAAGTTTAGGCTCTTGTTGCATTTAAATGGTCATTTTTTAAGAAGCTCCAGCTTCTTCAAATTCTACTTCCAATTCACCCAAGCGATGGTACTCAGCTAAAACAGCTTCTTGAATTTTTCCGCGAGTCCCTGAGTTAATTGGATGCGCGATGTCTCTAAATTCTCCGTCTGGTGTACGTTTACTAGGCATTGCGACAAATAAGCCGTTGTTTCCATCGATAACTCGGATATCGTGGACAACGAATTCATTGTCTAGCGTGATTGAGGCAATTGCTCTCATTCTCCCGTCTGTGTTTACCCGTCGCAGCCTTACATCTGTTACTTCCATTGTGTTCACACCCTTTTTTGTTAGTAAAAATCTTTTTATTTAATTCAACAATTGTAAGCGATTTTCCTTCCGGATTTTTAAAATATTTCGAAAAAATAGGGCAATTTCGTGAACATTTGTAAAAATGAGAGGAATTCTCAAGTAAATTGTAAAAAAAGTCACAGACAAACAAGTTAGTTATATTATTTATTATAGAAAAATAAAAAACGCCCGTCTATTTCACGAGCGCTACAACTTCAATTTCAACTAATGCATCTTTTGGCAACCTGGCTACCTCAACAGTTGTACGGGCAGGTTTATGTTCCTCGAAATATTCACCATACACTGCATTCATATCAGCAAAGTCATCCATATTTTTAATAAACACAGTCGCTTTAATAACCGTATCAAACGATGCCCCAGCTTCTGTCAGAACCGCATTAAGGTTTTGAAATACCTGTCTAGTCTGTTCTTTTACATCTCCAGTCACTAAAGTACCGTCTGCCCGCAATGGAATCTGTCCTGAGCTGTAGAATACGTTATTCACTAGAATTCCTTGAGAATAAGGCCCAATTGCAGCAGGTGCTAAATTTGTTTGAATTGCTTTCATCTTCATAAATCCCCTTTGTTATTGTTTTTCAAAGTAATTCCCTTCGTGAACGCTGATTCGCTTTTCCTTCATATCCACATCGGAAATTTGAATAAGTGACAAATAATCATCGACAAGCCGTTCTTCTATTTTTTCTGCTTCAACTAAGACGGCAATTCCGGCCACATTCGCTTTAAATTCTTCAAGCAGGTTGATCATTCCCATTACCGTGCCGCCTGCTTTCATAAAATCATCGATAATCAAGACATTGGCACCCTCTGCAAGGCTTCGCTTTGCCAATACCATCGTCTGGATTCTTTTAGAGGAACCGGAAATATAATTAATACTTACTGTCGGGCCTTCTGTCACCTTGCTGTCCCGCCGTACAATCACTACAGGGGCATTCAGCTCTCTTGCAACGGCGTAAGCGATCGGAATTCCTTTTGTTGCAACCGTTACAACAACATCAATTTTAGCATTTGCATAGGCGGACGCAATAATTCTGCCTGCTTTTTGAACAATTGATGGATTTCCCAGGATATCGGTTAAATATAAGTATCCTCCTGGAAGCAATCGGTCCGGTCTGGCGATTAATCCGCATAATTCCTTGACAAACAGCTTGGCCTCTTCCTTGCTTACTTTCACAAAAAACCGTACTCCTCCAGCTGCCCCCGGAACCGTCTGCAGAGTGCCGATCCCTCTTTGTTCAAACGTTTCCTTTACAATACCCAAATCTTCACTAATCGATGATTTTGCAGAAGCGTAACGTTCCGCAAAAAAAGTTAATGAAACCAGCTGATTAGGATGCTCAAGCAAATAATTCGTCATATCAATTAGGCGTTCACTGCGACGAAATTTCATATTAGACCTCCAAAAACCGAATATTCTATCCGTAATATATCATTATTGTACGGTTTTATTCAAGTGGAAATCGCTCTCCTAACAGCCTTACTGCAAAGACTTGATCACAGAATCCTCTGAGGCCATTATAGATCCGATGCATCCTCGAATCATGATGAACAATGCCAAACACCGTCGGCCCGCTCCCGCTCATCAGAACCGCATCTGCCCCAAATCTTTTCATTTGTTCTTTAATCAGAGCCACTTCCGGATGAAGGTTTAACGTAACCTCTTCTAATACATTTCCTAGATTCCGCCTTACAGTATCGTAATCATGATTTCTGATTCCTTTAATCATCTCATTGATATTAGGATGCTTTACTTTTTTCAAATCAAGGCGCCGGTACACTTCGGCTGTAGAGACCCCAATAAACGGTTTGGCCAGAATCACCCAGCATGTCGGCGGAGCAGGCAGTTCAGTAATGATTTCTCCCCGTCCTTTTGCAAGAGCTGTCCCTCCGTAAACGCAAAAAGAAACATCGGAACCAATTTCGGAGCCGATTTCAGCCAATTCATCCAATGAAAGCCCGAGTCCCCACAGCTTGTTAAGCCCTCTTAAAGTTGCGGCAGCATCACTGGAACCGCCGGCTAATCCCGCCGCCACCGGAATAACTTTTTCAATCGCAATCGTTACGCCTTTTTTTATCTGGTACCGTTCTTTTAAGATACGTGCAGCTTGATATGCCAGGTTGCGCTGGTCGTCCGGAACAAAACGGTTATGGGAAATGATATTAATTTTATCCTCTTCTAATAGCGTAAGTTCTACCCGGTCGGCAAGGTCAATGGTAGTCATAATCATTTCTACTTCATGATAGCCGTCGGGACGCTTATATAAAACATCTAAAGAGAGATTGATTTTTGCTGGTGCTTTTACTAAAAGCTTCACGAACTCCACCTACTTTAAAAAATTCCGCAATCCACATTTTGTCCTATTTTACCACAAAATAATAAACGCAAGACAATTCTTCCAAATAAATATAAAAACCAGGGATTTACCCTGGCTTTGCCGTGGTGAATGTTTTGTTTAAACAACTAGAAGCGAGTATTGTCTATCCTAAAGAAAGATCAGTATCAGCGTTTTTCCAAAAGTTGCTGTTCCGCAAGCTCAATTGCACGCTTCACCATATTTCCTGCATCCCTTGCCCTGATTCCGCCCCACCCTTCTTGCTGGACGACATCATAAAAGCCAAGTTCCTTTGCAAGTTCCTCTTTAAAACGATCAGACATCACACCTCTTCTTCTGCCCATCTAAACAGCCCCTTTCATCATGCACGGCCTTATTAGTATATCCTTCAAGACAGCAAAAAACAGTAAACGATTCGTTTACTGCCTGCTGAAAAATGATTAACTTAATGCAACATGTCCTGCTGCATCTTCAAAGAAGGTAATTTGAACTGTTTCTGTTAATACATCCGCATAGCTGTATGAAACACGCTCAAACGCATTTTCATCCTGGTCCAATTCAATTACAAAAACAGACGGATACGTTTCTGCTAAAACCCCAGATCGCTCAATAGTTTTTCGGCGTCCTCCGTTTGCTTTCAGTAATAGCCTTTTCCCTAAATTGGAGTCAAGGGCATGTTTAATATCGGCCAAGGTTTTTGGCATTCGCTCCACCTCACTATGTAAAGTATAACACGCTGACACAGTTCTGTCAATTAAAAACATAAATTATATCAGGACAGTGAAAAGATTGTCAACATTTTTCGTTCTACTTTTTCTTTAAAATTTCAACATTTATAGAGTTGCCTTAAAAAGCCGGATCTATGTATTTCAAAAAAAAAAAAGCAGATTACCTAACCAGGCAATCTGGAACGCGCATTTCTATTCATTTTGGGCAGGCGGACGGTACGGCATACCCGTCCGCAAAACTCCCCTCGTTTCGACACCGCCGAGCCCTTTTTCTCCGGTTAACGTATTGCGCAGCACATCCCAGACATTAATTCGCTCCATAAACGGAGTAAGGCTGATTTTTGCGACGATATAGACCGGATCTAAAGCATGAATATTAATTCTTGAAGGCGAGCTCGCAAAGTTTGCCCCGGCATGAATCAGCGATTCAAAATGGGATTGGCATGCCCCTGCAAAGATAACCAACTGATCCAAATTAGGGATCTTTCTTCTTGCTTCCCGCACGGTTTGGACAAAATGCTTAGAATGGCGGTAAGCATTAATATCGGTTATTTTCCCTTTTGCCTTTGAATAGGCATCATGTCCTGTTATAACAAGGATATCCGGACGGTAATAATCAAGAAACTGCCCCATCTTTTGCGGCATTTCTTTTTCATCACAATGGATTCCAAAAACAGGGATGCCTATTTTTTGATAGACATCCAGACATTTTTTTAAATAGACGGGATCGCCATCGACGTGGAGAACCTTGCCGGGGATCTGAAAGTAATTTGAGGGTTTTGCATATCCTCCCGTTGTTTCATATTCCTGACGCTGCTTTAATAAATCAACATCCTGCGTAAAAAGGCGGAAGGATTGTTCCTCCAATGACCTGTATTCCTGGCTCAGCTTCATTCGTTCGTTTGGATTGATCCTTACCAAGTCTTCATATGGAGCATCTGCTGCAAGGCGGAAGTCTTCTCCATAAAGAATCGTTAATTTTTGTCCGTTTCGTTCAACAAAATCGA
This sequence comes from uncultured Bacillus sp., assembly GCA_964484065.1. Taxonomy (GTDB): domain Bacteria; phylum Bacillota; class Bacilli; order Bacillales; family Cytobacillaceae; genus JAEVLT01. The sequence goes on along the minus strand of CAZAEW010000024.1, from coordinate 14,734 downwards.
TTACCCGAAAAAGAATATCGCAGTTATAAGACCTTCTTGCGACAATATCCATTATTTTAATATCCACTGCCGTCACTCCATGTAAGTCAAGCTCATGCTGCCTGACAAATAAACTTCCTCTAATAGGCTATGCAGACGGCTGTGTGGATGTGAAAATGGACCTTTTATCGTTATCGTTCCCCGCGGAAATACGGATATAATGCATCGCTTAATCGGCCGAATTCTTCTAAGGAAAGGGTTTCTCCCCTCCGCGTGGGGTCAATTCCGCTTTCATTTAACGCCAGAATGATTTCCTCTTTCTTTTGCTTTCCGTCCGGAAGCTGGCTCGTCAAGTTATTCAGCAACGTTTTTCTTCTCTGGGCGAAACTTGCCTTGGTCACCTGGAAGAAGAAAACCTCATCCTTGACATCAACAGCCGGCTTTTCTCTCTTTGTTAAACGGATAACTGCCGAATCTACATTTGGCTGCGGCACAAAAACGGTTTTTGGCACAATCATGACCGTTTCTGCCTTTGTATAATATTGAATCGCAATCGAAAGAGAACCGTAATCCTTCGTTCCCGGTTTGGCGGAAATCCGGTCCGCTACTTCCTTTTGGAGCATGACTACTATTCCGCGGATTGGGAGATTTTCCTCAAGAATCTTCATAATGATGGGCGTTGTAACATAGTAAGGAAGGTTGGCAACAACCATTAAGTCAGCTGTTTCGCTGAACTCCTCTTCAATCACTTCTTTCACATCGGCCTTTAATACATCCTGATGGATTACCTTAACATTTGGATAAGGCGAGAGTGTGTCGGCTAAGATCGGCAGCAGTCTTTGGTCAATCTCAAAAGCCACTACTTTTTTGCTGCTTCTGGCAAGCTGCTCCGTAAGAGCCCCTATCCCCGGGCCAATTTCAATCGCACCCGATTCCTTGGACAGCTCGGCAAACTCGACAATTCTTTTTAATATATTGGTGTCGATCAAAAAATTCTGGCCAAGGCTCTTTTTAAATGAAAAACCGTATTTTTCAAGAATTCCCCTCGTTCTCAGCGGGGTTGCAATATCTTTATCCATTCTGCTCCTCCTGAAGTATACAAGCGAGAGCTTCTGCAAATTCCTGCCGGCTGATCTGAAACATCATTAATCGTTTATGCAGCTGTTTCCCATTTGTATAGCCAATTTTCAAAAGCTTTCCAAGCTTGATTCTTCTTTCTTTGGCTCCATCTCCGCCAACCAGCCCGGCGGTAATTAAATCATCCTTGGAAATCTCTTCTTCGATTGTTTCCCGCATTAATTGAGCATCCCGCAACGCTTCGCGAATCGCTTTTGGATCGGCATGCTCCACACCAAGGCCTTTGCCTGTTTTACTGATTGCCGCTTCTTTTGTTAAAAAGGCATGCTTGCAGCCAGGGACCTTTTCAGAAATGGTTTTTCTGATTTTTTCACCTGGATAGTCCGGATCCGTAAAAACGATCGCTCCTCTTGTCTTTTGAGCAAGCTTAATTTTTTCAATTGTCTCAGCATTGATTGCAGAGCCGTTTGTTTCAATCGTATCGGCATCTACTGATCTTTTGATTGCGGTTGTGTCGTCTTTTCCTTCAACGACAATAATTTCTTTCAGTTTCATTCTTTCCTCCAAAACTTTAGCCTATATGTAATGAAATAAATTTATGCATTTTATTCTTCTCTATGACCGCTTTAAAAATATGAAAAAAACTTGAAACATTTTTGTAATGTCCCGCGTCTATCGGATTCATTCCATTCATAACATATACTACGTAGTATAAAGATTTTTTGGGAAAAAGCAAAAAACATGAGTCTCCACTTCCAACCCATGTATGGAAATAAAACAAATATGAGCAATACGCCTACATAATAAAGACGGTGTGAGCGAGTTAGAATTAAACCTTTGCAAAGAAGGGGATACTGTTCCTCGTTTTGGCTGGTAAAAACAACATTACCTTTGCGAAGCTCCGCCCCTTTTCCTCAAAAAAAAAAACAGAGGGGAATCCCCTCTGTTTAAAACTAGTTGAACACTTTAATTTTAACTTTCCTATTCCCCCACCTGTAGGCATCAGCTTTTGAAGAAAAGAATACATCAATGCGATATCCTCTGATCGCTCCGCCTGTGTCGGAGGCAATGGCATATCCATATCCTTCTACATAAACCTTTGAACCTAATGGGATAATCCTTGGATCTACGGCAATTACCTTTGCGTTCGGGTTAACAAGCAGGTTTAATCCTGTTGCAGTACGGCCTGAACAGCCATTGCAATTTGCTGTATAAGCAGTCGCACCGACATAAAATTCCTTGGCGCTGCTTTCTTGTCCGCGGGAAACCTGAAAAGCTGAATCTTTTGCTCCGACAGCCACAATCTTATCTTTCTTTTCTTTAATTATCGTCTCACTGATTAAGTTTCTTGCAATTTCTTTTCCGTTTTCAAGAGTGACATCGTATTGCTTTGAAGTTTGTCCTTGTTCCCCTTCAGCAATCGTCACTTCTTTTCCTTGATCCAAATTCGCATCCTGCTGTGTGACAACTGCAAATTGGATTGGTTCTTCCACTACATCGGTGACCTTTTCTACTCGAGTGACATTGATCGTGTCATTCTCTTTCACTGTCTCTTTAAGTGACGGTTCAACTCGGTCTAAATCATTTAGTCTGATGCCTTGTTGTTTCAAAAAGTCAGCGACCGTAGTCGAAGTGGACCAAACTTTTCTTTGATCTCCGCCGTCAACCAATGTTACAGGATGAGCTGATTTCAGCTTAACAATCCGCTTACCATCAATTGGCTTATCCGGCTTCGGTGAGATTTGATCGTGCTTGTTAAAAACAATTTTCTGCTCCTTTAGGAGCTCAGCAACCGTTACTGCTGTTGTCCAAACCGTTTTTTTCTCGTTGTCTTTGACAATTTGAACCTGTCTCGCTTCCTTCCAAATAACTTTCATGTTGTTTTTTATCTTGGTGCTAGCTACTGGAAATACATAGTCTTTTGAGTTTAATGATATATGTTGCTCTTCCAATAAGCTGCGAATCGTATTTGCTTGAGTTTTCACAACTTTTTGCTTGCCATTTAAAGTCAGTGCAACGGTCTTCTTATTACCACCATACATTGTAAACACTGCTGCAAAAACTACAAAAATAGCAAAAGCAATGGCCGCTGTCTTCCTATTCAAAGATTTCTTTGAACTGAGAGATTTCTTCCCCTTCAAAGGTTTCTTCTTACCGGAAGATTTCTTCTTACTCAAAGACTTGGAGTACAGGTTTTTCATGTTTTTGATTACGATGAAAAACGCCTCCCTTTCTCGGAGTGATTATATAGAACGGTGCTATCGGCTGTCAACCCTTGCATATTTGTGAACGCACTTCTAATTATGCCGAATAATGGTTAAATTGCAAAGAAAAACCGCTCGACATGAACCCCGAATCGAAGAGGAGGCTTGTAGAATTTTTTGGTTTCATTAATTTTTTCGACAAAATTCCGTCTATTCCGACAGGTTTTTTTGTCAGTTCATGTTGAAAACTTTTTTTGCATTTCGTTGGGTAGCTTGGGCTACTTCTTCATAAGTTAATCCTTTTATTTCTGCGATTTGCTCAGCTACCAATTTAACATAAGCAGGTTCATTCCGTTTTCCGCGGTACGGATGCGGAGTTAAGTATGGACAGTCCGTTTCGATTAAAAGCATATCCAAAGGAACCTCTTCTGCTACCTCTTTTGGTTTTTTGGCGTTTTTAAAGGTGACAGGCCCGCCAAGAGATATATAGAAATTCATCTTTATGCATTCTTTAGCCGTTTCAGGGCTGCCGCTGAAGCAATGCATGATTCCCCCGACTTCTTCTGCCCCCTCTTCCTTGAGGATTTCCATTATATCGGCAGTAGCTTCACGATTATGAATGATGATGGGCAGTTTAACTTTTTTGGCTAAGCGGATTTGTTTTCGAAACACGTCTTTTTGTACATCCTTAGGCGATTTATCCCAATAATAATCAAGGCCCATTTCACCAAGAGCTATAACTTTTGGATGTTTGGCAAGTTCTTCAATCCAAGCTAAATCTCCCTCCGTCATATCAACTGCATCGACAGGATGCCATCCGATACTTGCATAAATAAAATCATAGCGGTCAATCAGCTCCATGGCTTTTTCAATCGTCTGCCGGTCAAATCCAACAACGTTAAGATAGGTTACACCGGCTTCTTGCGCCCGGGCAATAACCTCTGCCAAATCTTCAGTGTATTGTTCATCATTCAAATGAGCATGCGTATCAAATAACATTAATATGTCCCCCCTTTTCTTATGAAAAATACCTATCACAATATGTCGAATTTTGTTTCACGTGAAACAAAGAAAAGCGGAAGCGCCTTCAGAACAAGCACTGCTTGTTCTTGTGAAGCGTATCCTCAGAGTAGCATCCCTTAGCGCTCAGCCCCGATGGTCAAATATTCTTTGGCAAAAAAAGTCCGCCCTTTGACTTTTTTGCCGAAGGTTATTTGACCCTGAGGGGCTAGGCGCTCCTCAAAAAAGCTAAAGCTTTTTCTTCGTGCGATGCTTCGCTTCCGAAGCTTATTCTTGTGAAGCCGGACAATTCTCAAAGCCCGAACTTATTCTTTTCTTTATACAAGAGAAGCGCCATAAAGGCGCTTTAATCATTTATTTCACTTTTGAACCATTAGGAAGAGATTGGTCCACAGTAGCGACTGATAATTGGCCGTCTTTTGAACCTGCCAAAATCATCCCCTGTGATAATTCGCCGCGAAGCTTCACCGGTTTTAGATTCGTAATGCAAATAACCTTCCGGCCGACTAATTCTTCTGGTTTATAATACTGGGCAATACCGGATACGACCTGGCGTTTTTCATACCCCAAATCAAGCTGCAGCTTCAACAGTTTATCTGCTTTTTTAATTGGTTCACAGGCAATAACCTCTGCCACACGCAGATCAATTTTCATAAAATCATCAATTGCAATTTCTTCAAGCGGCTCCGGTTTTTCTTCTTTCTTTTCTTCGGCCGGAGCTGAAGTACCCTGCATTTTGGTTTTAATAAAAGCCACTTCTTCTTCCATTTCAAGTCTTGGGAAAATAGGCTGTCCTTTTTCCACTTTCGTTCCCGTTGGAATGACCCCAAACTGATCAAGGCTTTCCCACGTTTTCAGTGAATCTTCCGTTATGCCGAGCTGTTTAAAAATCTCCTTTGGTGTACGTGTTAAGAATGGCTGAAGAAGAACCGCAATTCTCCGTAATGTTTCAGCTAAATGAACCATTACGCTTTCAAGCTGTTCTTTATTTTCTTCATCCTTTGCCAATACCCATGGCTGCGTTTCATCAATATATTTATTCGTTCTGCTGACTAATTGCCATACAGATGTTAACGCAATGGAAAACTCCATTTTTTCCATTGCCTGCTCATAACTTTTCACTACCTCTTCATTTACCTGCTGAAGAGCCTTATCAAATTCGCCTTTGGAACCGGAATAATCAGGAATAACTCCTTCAAAATAACGGCCAATCATCGCTACAGTACGATTCAACAAGTTGCCTAGATCATTTGCCAAATCAAAATTAATTCTTTCGACAAATCCTTCCGGTGTGAACACACCATCCGCTCCAAACGGAACTTCTCTTAATAAATAATATCTTAAAGCATCAAGGCCGTAGCGATCGATTAATGTAACCGGGTCAACAACATTCCCTTTTGATTTTGACATCTTCCCGTCCTTCATCAACAGCCATCCATGTGCAAAAACCTTTTTAGGCAGCGGTTCACCAAGAGCCATTAACATAATCGGCCAATAAATGGTATGGAAACGGACAATTTCCTTTCCAACGATATGAACGTTCGCAGGCCAGTATTTACGATACTTCGCATCGTTATCCGTCCCATATCCTAAAGCGGTAATATAGTTTGATAGAGCATCGATCCAGACATAAATAACATGCTTAGGATCTCCAGGAACTTTAATTCCCCAGTCAAATGTTGTTCTCGAAACAGCTAAATCTTCTAAGCCTGGTTTAATAAAGTTATTAATCATCTCATTTTTCCGGGATTCCGGCTGAATAAATTCCGGGTTTTCCTCATAATATTGGAGCAGTCTGTCCACATATTTGCTCATTTTAAAGAAGTAAGATTCTTCTTTTACTTTTTCAACCGGTCTGCCGCAGTCAGGACAATTTCCTTCCGCAAGCTGGCGGTCCGTATAAAAAGATTCACACGGAGTACAGTACCAGCCCTCATATTGATCAAGATAGATATCCCCTTGTTCAAGCAATCTGGCAAATATTCTTTCAACGATTTGCTTATGACGGTCTTGCGTTGTCCGAATGAAGTCATCATAGGATATGTCCAGTTTTTTCCACAATTCTTGGATTCCGCTCACAATCTCATCCACATAGGCTTGCGGAGTAACTCCTTTTTCCTCCGCTTTCCGCTGAATTTTTTGTCCGTGCTCGTCCGTACCTGTCAAATACATAACATCATAACCGCGCAAGCGCTTATAACGTGCCATTGCATCCCCAGCAACTGTTGTATATGCATGCCCTATATGTAAATTTCCGCTTGGATAGTAGATCGGCGTTGTAAGATAAAAAGTTTTTTGTTGTTCCTGCATCGGTATCCCTCCTCATTAATCCTATTGCAACATTATTGCCTTATTTTTTACTTTCTAAAAAGAAATGCAAAAGAAAGCCTGCTAAAAATTAACCCTTTTGTCTGGCAGCCTTTAAATAATGTCGAATATAGTTATTATACTGCAAAATATACCGAAAAAAGGCATTTTCTGCAACATTTGAAAAAAGCGGGAGCGCTACCCCCAAAAGTCGGAAAGTGTAATAGAATACTATATTGTTATCCGCAAAAAAGTGAGAAATTTGTCGAATACATTAATTGCTAATTGAATAATGGAAAAGTATTGTTATCCTTTTTTTGTCAACTATTTTTCGTAAAACGTTGATATATTAACCTTTCACATTTTAATCAAATTTTAATTTTATTTTTAAAATAAAATAATTGACGGATATGGGAATGGCTGGTATTATATAAGTAACAAGAAATTTGTCGAATAATGACGAATTAAAAGATATATAGTCTGATTGACGAGAGGAGAAATATTATGAAATCTACTGGTATTGTCCGCAAAGTTGATGAGTTAGGCCGTGTGGTTATTCCAATCGAATTAAGACGTACTCTTGGCATTGCTGAAAAGGATGCGTTAGAAATCTATGTTGATGACGAACGCATTATCTTAAAAAAATATAAACCAAACATGACATGCCAAGTTACTGGTGAAGTTTCCGATGATAATATGTCTCTTGCAGGCGGCAAGCTAATCCTTAGCCGTGAAGGTGCAGAACAACTATTAAAAGAAATCAAAGATAACTTCCACCTAGCAAACTAATAGTAAAGCTTCTCCTTTTGGAGAAGCTTTTTTAATTTTTTATATGAAATTCCTGATAAATATCCCGTTTCTGTCGGCCGCGGTCTTTGGCTGTCAGCTTAATCGCTTCTTTTGAAGTAACACCTTTTGAAATATAATGGTTCACATGCTCTTCAACCGACAGAGCTTCCCACCAGGATTCCGCTTCATCATCCGTTTGCTCTCCAGCACCTTCAACCACTAAACAAAATTCCCCGCGAATTTCCTCTGTTTGAGCCCATTCCAAAGCTTCTGACAAACGTCCTCTGATAAATTCCTCATATTTCTTTGTCAACTCTCTGGAAAGAACAATTTTCCTGTCACCTAAAATCTCCAGCATCACCGTCAGTGTTTCTTTCAAGCGGTGGGGGGCCTCATATAAAATAATCGTTGCTGTCTGCTTTTTTAACAGTTCCAATTCTTTTTTCTTTTCCCGCTTTTGCCGGTTCAAAAAACCATAAAAGTAAAATGGCTGGCTCGGGAGTCCGGATGCAATCAGAGCTGTCAAAGCTGCGTTTGCACCAGGCAAAGGAACAACAGTGATCTTTTCCTCAACTGCCGCCGTAACAAGTTCATAGCCTGGATCTGATATCGTCGGCATACCTGCATCACTAACAAGGGCAATTTTGAATCCTTCTTTTAATTTTCGGATTAATTTCTCCCCGCTCGATTCCTTATTATGCTCATGATAGCTGATAATCTGCGTCTGAATATCGTAATAGTGGCAAAGCTTAATCGAATTTCTCGTATCCTCTGCAGCAATTAAATCTGCTTCTTTTAATATCCTAATTGCCCGGAAGCTCATGTCCTCCAAATTGCCAATTGGGGTTGGAACTAAGTAAAGAATCCCTTTTTGTTCTTCATGTTCAAAGCTTTTTTGCTGCCACATCATAACCACCCATTTCCCTCATTAAAAACTCCATTTTCTTTTTGCGCGTTAAATGTTTAAAGTGATATTCCGCTTTTAGCGCCTCTCCTTTTGTCGAAAAGCACTGAGAGTAAGTTAATGTTACAGGACCTCTGCCTCTCGTGTACTTGGCCCCTTTTCCTTCATTATGACGCTTAATCCGCCGTTCAAGATTATTCGTATAACCTCCGTAAAAACTGCCGTCATTGCATGTTAACACGTAAAAGTAATGCTGTTCACTCTCCATATAAAACTCCCTATAGCGCCCCTTTTCCATATAAAATTCCGCTTATTTCCTTTGTATATTCATTATTGTCGTCATAAACATATAAGGGAGGCAGAATTTTTAAATCCGGGCTGCCGTCCTTTGTGGCCTCAACCAAGAGGGTATTGGCCTCTTTCCCTTTTTTCGGGTAGATAAATTGAATTCTTTTCGGCTCGAGCCGATACGCTCTCATCAGCGAAACCATTTCGATTAACCTTCCCGGACGGTGGACAAAAGCCACTTTGCCGCCTTGTCTTACAAGTTGGCTTGAAACACGAATCGTATCTTCCAGTGTGCATAAAATTTCGTGCCGGGCTATGGCAAGATGTTCATTTTCATTAATCTCCCCTTTGGCGGGCGTTGTAAAATAAGGCGGGTTGCATGTTACGACATCATATTTGCCATGGCCCAGGAATTTCGGCATTTCTTTAATATCACTGTGAATCATATTTAAACGATCCCCCAGTCTATTATAGGAAATACTCCTGTTCGCCATATCGAATAGCCGTTCCTGAATTTCCACACCCGTTATGTTCCCTTTCGTCCGTGTGCTTAAGAATAAAGGAATGACGCCATTTCCGCTGCATAAATCAATTAAGTTCCCCTTTTGAATCGGGACATAAACAAATCGCGCCAGCAGAACGGCATCAATCGAAAAAGCAAACACAGACGGGCTTTGAATAATGCGCAAATCCTCTGCAAGCAAATAATCCAAGCGTTCGTCATCTTTTAAATGAACCATAAAACTCCTCCGAAAAAATGTAAAAATAGCCCTCCTGTTCAGGAAGGCTTCAGGTTACTTTTTATTAAGAAATGACAGGCAGAATAAGCAGTCTCCTTCTTTGCGAAGGCTTCCAAAATGCAGATTGCAAATGTGAAAACCCTCATGGTAGAGGCGGGCCAGATTGTCATATCCTTCTCCGATATCAAACGGCTTGTCTCGTGGAGGGGCATCCTCGCCTTCCCCCATCTCCGTTTCATTTTCCTCATTTTTTTCTTCCACTTTCTGGGCTGCCATCTCAAGAAGCCGACGAAGATGCTCATTTTCCAGCTTTAATGATTGATTTTCTTCTAAAATTTCAGCTAAATGGGTTTTAAATTCTCCAAGGCGCTGATAAAGATTGCCAATTTGTGTCTCCATATTACTTACTGAATCAAAGATTTCTTTTTTATCCACGTCTTCCACCTCGTTACTCTGTGGATTGTATCGAAAAGGCACCTTCTTTTATGATTTCATCGAGTGTATATTCGAGAACCCGGTCTTGTTCTTTCAGTTCTACCTGAAGTACCCGCTCTAATATATTTAACCCGACAACCTTGCCTGCTCCATGCGGAGTTTGAATGATTTCCCCAATATCAGGAAGCTGCTCTTTCGCTGTTTCATATTCATCATTTTCATATTTTAGACAGCACATAAGCCGTCCGCATAATCCGGAAATTTTCGTTGGATTTAAAGAAAGGTTTTGATCCTTCGCCATTTTAATTGATACTGGATCAAAGTCGCCTAAGAAAGTGGAGCAGCAAAGCATTCTGCCGCACGGTCCAATTCCGCCCAGCATTTTAGCCTCATCCCTGACACCGATCTGACGAAGTTCAATTCTTGTCCGAAAAATGGCGGCTAAATCTTTGACAAGCTCACGAAAGTCCACTCTTCCATCAGCAGTAAAATAAAAAATTACTTTATTCCGATCAAATGTATACTCAACATCAACCAGTTTCATATCCAACGAGTGCTCCGCCACTTTTTCGTTGCAGACTTGATAAGCTTCCTGGGCAGCCTGCCTATTTTCATCTACAATCATTCGATCCTTTTGATCCGCAATTCGGACAACTTTTTTTAATGGCAGAACGACATCATTCTCACCAACCTGTTTTTTGCCGATAACAACCTTTCCATATTCCACTCCGCGTACCGTTTCCACGATCACAAAGTCATCCTTTTGAATCGGGAGGTCTCCGGGATCAAAATAATAGATTTTACCCGCTTTTTTAAAGCGAACTCCTACAACATCATACAAATGAAGATCCCTCCTGCAGTTTTAACACAAGCTGTTCCATCAACAGCTGAGGATTCATATTGGCTTGCAGCTTTCTTTTCGCCTCAAGAATCGTTGACATTTGCTCAGCCAGACGCCGGCTTGGTGTTTGTAAAGCAAGTTGTGTTAACCGTTCCATATCCTTTTTATAAACAACTTGCTCCTGTTTCCCTAATTGTATATATAGTAAATCCTTGAAAATAAGAAGTAAAAGATCTAAACCGCGATCAATCTGCTCTTTTTCTTTAAAGTGCTGATGCCACTCAACCTGAAGATTGACCATTGCTTCCAGTTGATTTTTTTTTAGCACTTCATATAATTTTAACACTATTTTTTGAGCTTGTGCAAACCAATCATCGACATTTAATGCAAGTGCCTCATCAAGATTATTTGTCAGGTTTGCCAGCAGCAGTGCATTTTGCGGATCAACTCCATTTTCAGTCAGCCTCTTTGCCATATATTCGGGGGCCAACGGATGAAACGACAAAACCTGGCACCGCGATAGAATTGTCGGCAAAATCTGCTGAAGCTGTTCCGTTAATAGAAGCGCTACTGTTTGGGAACTCGGTTCTTCAAGAAACTTCAATAAGCTGTTGGAAGCACTGACAGACATTTTATCAGCATGTACAATCATATAAATCTTTTTGCCTGATTCTACTGCTTTTTTCGAAAATTCCTCCTGCAATTCTTTTATTTGCTGTTTCTTGATCGATAATCCATCCGGTTCAATAATGTGAACATCCGGATGATTGCCGCTGTTGATCCTTTTACAATTCGCACACCGTTCACATGGCTGATAACCATCTATAGGAGCATTACAAAGCAGCGACTTGGCTATTAAGATTCCTGTTTCCCGTTTTCCTGTTCCGCGCATTCCCTCAAGCAGATAAGCGTGAGCTACCCTGTTTTTTAAAATACTATTCTTTAACATTCTCAGCACTGTTGGCTGCAGCTCTTCCAATTGTACCCAAGTTTTCAGCACATGAATCACTCTCTTACATTTTAAAATAGGACGTCAGTTAGAAGTGGAGAAACTTGTCAACCGGAAGGACAAATACCGTTGCGCCGCCGACTTCTACTTCAATTGGATATGGGACATAGGAATCAGCATTTCCCCCCATTGGTGATGACGGTGCAACCAGCTGTTCCCGTGATCGGCAGTTTTCTTTAATAATGGCGAGAGCTTCGTCAACACGCTCGTCTTCTGTACCGACCAAAAAAGTCGTATTTCCTGACCGTAAAAACCCGCCGGTTGTTGCCAGTTTAGTTGTTCGAAAATTATGATCCAACAAGGCCTTTGCTAAACGATTGCTATCCTGATCCTGCACAACTGCTACGACTAATTTCATCCTCTTCACCCCAGCCAATTCATTTGTATCTATTATAACAATTAACTGAAATTCTTTACTGCAAAAAAATAAAGAAAACTCGCCGATTGGCGAGCCTTAAAGGCGAAGACAGAGGCGTAGTTGCACTTATGCGTATATGGAAAGTATGAATTTTTGTAAATTCATACTTTCCTATAGCTGAAAAAAGCCCAATTGGATTAGGCTCTTTTAGCTAATTTTTCATTAATCATTTTTGCTGCAGCTTGAAAAACTTCTTCAAGGCTTTTGGATGCATCCACTTTTATTATTCTCTCCGGAAAACGCTCCATTAATAACAGATATCCTTCCCGAACTTTATGATGAAACTCAAGTGCCTCAAGATCCAGACGATTGATTTCTCTTTCATTATTTTTGCGGATGCGTTTAAGTCCTAATTCAGGCTCGATATCAAAGTATAGGGTTAATTCCGGCATCATATCCTCAATCGCAAATTGATTGATGCCTAGCACCTCATCAACCCCTAAACCGCGGGCATAGCCCTGATAGGCAAGAGAACTATCGACAAAGCGGTCGCACAAAACGATTTTTCCTTCCTTTAACGCAGGCTTTACTTTTTCGACAAGATGCTGCCGCCGTGCCGCGGCGTAGAGGAGTGCCTCCGTCCGCGCATCCATAGCAGTATTCTCTTTTGCCAAAATGACTTTACGAATTTGCTCGGCAATATCAATACCGCCAGGCTCCCTTGTTAAAATTGAATTTTCGAGCTGTTCAGAGAGCATTTGAATAATTGTCGTTTTTCCGGCACCCTCAGGACCTTCGAACGTGATGAATATTCCCTTTGACATAGTGATGTTAACCTCCAAAAACTTTCAACATATTCTGTTTAAGAAGCGAACCGCCTTGAAACCTTGCGTTATCCGCGATTAGCTGTTTTAACCGTTCCAGCTTATCCTCTGTGATTAACTCCCCTTTTAATAGGAGCGGAATTCCCGGCGGGTAAGGAATAACGGTTTCTGCCGCAATTTTTCCGGACGCTTCTGATATGAAGATATTTTCTTCCTTCCTCTTATTCATCTCTTGAAATGAAACAGCCAAACGGGAGATTTTCGAGTGGGGTTTAAATACCTTTTGCTTTCGTTTTTGCTCAGCCGGCGCTTGGCTTGATACATCTTTTAAAGCTGTTCTAATTTTTGCTAAAGCTTCATGAAAGCGATACGGCTGTGTTTCCTTTAATAATGGGAAAACCAGCAATACATTGTAAGGATCAGCCAGTTCGGCAAAAATGCCGGCATCCTCTATTATTTTTTGCAATTGAAACCCACTTAACCCGCAAGCTGATTGTATCGTGATTTTAAGGGGATCACCAATATTTGGATAATCAAGCACCCTGATTCCAGGAATATTGTTCAATCCCTTTTTAAATTCGTTTAATACATTTAATAAATAGCTTAAATCGTGAGAATCGTAGTCAGCCAGATAGCTTCTTGCTATATCAAGCGATGCCATAATCGGATAAGACGGACTGCTTGATTGGAATATATGTAAATAATTTTTAACCTTATTAACATTGATAAGCTTGCTATTAAAGTGTAAATATGAACCCATTGTCATGGCGGGCAGCGTTTTGTGGGCAGATTGGACAATGATATCCGCTCCGAGCGCAACGGATGACATTGGAAATGGGGAGCCGATCATAAAATGAGCCCCATGAGCTTCATCCACCAGCACCGGGATATCATACCCGTGAGCTAGTTCGATCATGCTCTTGATGTCGTAAGCAATGCCGTAATAATTGGGATATGTTAAAATAAGAGCTTTTGCTTCCGGATATAATCGGATTGCTTCTTTTACTGTATCGTAATGGACGGATGAAGCCATTTTCCAATTGGCATCATATTCCGGCTCTAAAAATACAGGATCTGCCTTCGCAAGCTGGATCGCATTTAAGACGGACTTATGGCAATTTCGCTGGACTAAAACGACTTGATTCTCTTCACAGGCCGCCATGATCATCGCCAGATTGCCGGCAGTTGAGCCGTTTACAAGAAAAAAGCTTTCTTTAGCCTGATAGAGGTCTGCAAGGAGCCTTTCTGCCTCTAATATTGGGCCTTCCGGAGAATGAAGGTCATCAAGGCCGGTTATTTCCGTTGCATCCATTTGCAATAATGGCTGAAAAAAAACGGCTGCTTCCGTTGGGAAAACTTGTCCGTTTTTATGACCCGGAACATGAAATGAGATTGGTTTTTGTTGAATGTGCCGCAGAAGCGCTTCATATAAAGGGATTTGGTTTTGATCCATTTGATTTTACTTCCTTTTAAGGTTCTCATTTATTTTAACATAATGAATGGTATTTGAAATCTTGGCAAAAAAAATAAGCCCCTTTAGGAGGACTTGGTTTAAGAGAATATTTCCGGTGTTGTTATTTTTCTGAGCTGTTTGAGAAAGTATTTATATTTCGGGTTGCTGATTTCTGTTTGCAGCATTTCTTTTTCGCATTCGATGCAAATAAAAGAAGTATACAGATGTATTCCTTTTGGCTTCATTTGCTCACAAATAACGCACGTTTCTCCGAACTGATTTTGTGCTAACGGCGAACTCAATTCCCCCACCTCCATACATCCATTCTTCCCAGCTAGAATATTTGTATACAATTTTCATAATTTTCATCTATTTGGTTTGCCCTGTTTACTATTTTATGATGCCAGCTGGATTTGGGTGTATGTCTATAAAGGAATTCTTTCATTCTATAACCTTTGGATTAAGTACATTTCATCTTTGCTATACTCGGGGTTTGTCCTTAAAAA
>CAZAEW010000023.1:0-52273 GCA_964484065.1 uncultured Bacillus sp. | reverse complement strand
AAGCTTCTCAGCGCCGATGGTAGTTGGGACGCAAGTCCCTGTGAGAGTAGGACGCTGCCAGGCAAATAAAAGACAACCTGATTTGAATTCAGGTTGTCTTTTTCCATATATAATAGTCTGTTATATTTAACTAATCACTTCTTTAAGCAGCTCTTCTTTCTGTCTTACAAGCGGAATCACCTTTTCCCCAAATGCTTGTAAATCCTCTTCATAGTGTAAAAAGCCCGTTAAAACAATATCAACTCCAATTTTCTTCAATTCAATAATTCGGTCGGCAACTTGTTCAGCAGTCCCTATTAAACCGGTCTTGAACCCGTCATTGTATTGAACAAGATCTTCAAAGTTTGAGTTGTCCCACATACCTTCTCCCTCGGGAGAGGATTGACCCGCAAATTTCACCTGACTTCTGAATCCTTCAACTGCTTCTTCATCTGCATGCAGGACAATATCTTTTAAAATTTGTTGGGCTTCAGCTTCTGTATCCCGAACAATGACAAATCCATTGACTCCAATTTGAATGTCTCTTCCATTTGAACGAGCAAGAGACTTGACATGGTCAATTTGCTTTTTCAAATTCCCTAATGAATTTCCATTGATAAAATAAACATCTGAAACCCTGCCAGCCATTTCTCTGGCTGCCACAGAGTTTCCGCCTTGAAAAACTTTTGGCAGGTTAATTGGCTTCGGCTTTAAGGGAGCCTCATTAGTTCGATAAAAGTCGCCTTTAAAAGTAGTGGATTCCTGTGTCCATAAATTTTGCAGAACCTGAATGAACTCTTCTGACCGCCGATATCGTTCATCATGATCTAACCAAGGTTCACCATAACCGGTAAATTCGCCTTTAAACCAGCCGCTCACAATATTGATTGCAGCTCTCCCTCCGCTGATATGATCAATGGTGGAAATAATTTTTGCTACAACTCCCGGATGCCATAAACTAGGGAGAACCGCAGTAATAAGATTAATTTTCTTTGTTGCGCCGGCTAGTGCTGACGCAAGTGTTGCTGCTTCTAATTGATTTTCAGCTCCGTAACTGGCGAAGAATCTTGTTTGTAATAAGACATAATCAAATCCAACCTCTTCTGCAATTTGGGCATAGCGTTTATTAGCATCAAATGACCAATCCGTTTTTTGCGGGATGTTTGAAATGACCAGCCCTCCGCTGACATTTGGTGCCCAATAGGCAAATTGTAAACTCATTTCTATTATTCCTCCTGTTTGTAAAGTGATAAAAAATTGTTCATTTCCTTTCTAAAAAAGAAAGGCTCTTGTCTGACTTTCCTGAAATGGAGAGTTCGACAAGAGCCTCTGGATGACCAGTCGGCGTATTCAGATTTTTTTAATAACTGTAAAAAGAAGAATAATACTAATTAACCCTATATGTCAAGTGCGAATTGAAAAATGTGTTTTTCAAACGAAAGAACTCATTACCTGAACTAGGGACAAATAGAAAAATAAAAAATTCTACTTGACTGATAAGTTTTGTCTGTTTTAAGATAACGCTAAGGAATTTAATAAGCGAAAGCGCGACTAGTTAACTAGAGGCTCTCAAATCAGGGTTATTTTTTTTACCTGAACTGAGAGCCTCCTTATTTTTTGCTAAAAGAAGCAATAATTCATTGCAGACAAGGAGGATAGCAAAAATGAGCAATGTAATTAAAGCTACAAAAGCTTCAAAGGACGATTATCTTGAAATCATTCAGTCGTTAGGAACAAATTTTTCTAAAACGGCTATTGAACGGGATAAATGTGGGGGAACAGCAAAAGCTGAACGGGATCAATTGAGGGAAAGCGGCTTACTTTCTCTTATCATTCCTCGTTCATTGGGAGGGAAAGAAGAAGACTGGGGGACCGTTTTCAGTCTCACGTGTGAGCTGGCTAAAGCTGATGGATCCATTGCCCATTTATTCGGATACCATTTCTTATGTTTAACTTCCGTTTATCTCTATGGTTCACGGGAGCAGACTGAAAAATTCTATTCTGAGACTGCTGAAAATCAATTATTCTGGGGAAACGCGTTTAACCCGCGGGATGAGAACTTGGTGTTGAAACAAGTTGGGATTAAATGGCGGTTGAATGGGAAAAAAAGCTTTTGTTCCGGTTCAAAGGATTCCAATCGGCTGCTGATTTCTGCCAGAAACGAGGAAAATGGCAAGCTTGTGGTTGCGGTTATTCCAACTAACAGACCGGGTATTTTTATTCAGGATGATTGGGATAGCTTTGGTCAGCGTCAAACTGATAGCGGAACGGTTATTTTTAATGATGTGCTGCTGAATGAAGAGGAAATTCTGAATGAATACGAAAAAAAACCAGCAGGTTTGTTTCCTACCATAAGGACGCATCTAGCCCAGACACTATTAATACATGTTCTCCTTGGTGTTGCAGAAGGGGCTTTTGCAGAGGCAAAGAAATATACAAGAAATATAACTCGTCCATGGATAGGGTCTCGTGAAGAGAAAGCAACTGATGATCCCTATATGATTCGCCAATATGGAGAGCTCTATATTCAGTTAAAAGCTGCAGGTGCATTGGCTCAAGAAGCAGCTGTTGCTTTACAAACTGCATGGAACAAAGGATCAACCCTGACAGAGGATGAACGGTCAGAATGCGGAATCAAAATAGCAATTGCCAAGGTTTCAGCAGAAAGTACGGCCTTGGAGGTAACCAGCAGGATATTTGATGTAATGGGGGCAAGGGCAGCTTCAGCCAAGTACCAATTTGACCGATTTTGGCGGAACGTTCGGACTCTTTCCCTGCATGATCCGGTTGAATATAAGCTGCGCGATATTGGAAACTGGGCTCTTAATGATAAACCGCCAGAAATCACTCCTTATTCTTGAAAGAGAATTAATATTCGTAATAAACTAGTTTACTAAATAGCATGATATTGTGATTTTATATTAATCCTAAAAAGAAATAATATAGGATATTGTTTTTTCATTGCCAACCAGTCCACTGAAGGCATTTCTTCTTTCAATGATTTTAAAAGAGGAAATGCCTTTTCTATTGCGGAGAAACGATTTATTTAGGTAAAACCTATGATTAGAAAATGGAGGAAAGAAATTGAAGAAAAAAAGAATCTATTTAAATGCATTTGATATGAATTGTGTTGCCCACCAATCTCCTGGGCTCTGGACACATCCACAAGATCAATCCTACCGCTATAAAGACATCGAATATTGGGTTGAATTGGCCCAACTATTGGAAAAGGGACGGTTTGATGGTTTATTTATTGCCGATGTAATTGGAATTTATGATGTTTTTGGAGGAAATAAAACAGTAACGGTGCGCGAAGCAACTCAGGTTCCAGTTAATGACCCCATATTATTGGTTTCAGCAATGGCAAATGCGACCAAGCATTTAGGATTTGGAATCACATGCTCCACCACCTTTGAACATCCTTATACTTTTGCAAGACGAATGTCAACATTGGATCATCTAACAAAAGGCCGGATTGCTTGGAATATCGTGACTTCCTATTTAGAAAGCGGGACAAAAAATATTGAAATCGGTGATAAATTTCAGCATTCAGAACGATACAAAATTGCAGATGAATATCTGGAGGTATGTTACAAATTGTGGGAAGGCAGTTGGGAAGATGGTGCAGTAAAAAGGGATAAAGAGAAACGGATCTTTACGGATCCATCTAAAGTCCATGAAATCCATCATCATGGAAAATATTTTGATGTACCAGGCATTCATTTGTGCGAGCCTTCACCTCAAAGAACACCTGTCCTTTACCAGGCAGGAGGCTCATCAACCGGACGAAGATTTGCAGCAAAACATGCTGAATGCACATTTATTGCTGCTCCAAGTAAAGAAGCTGTTTCTTTATATGTTAAAGATGTAAGAGAACAGGCAGTCTCATTTGGAAGAGATCCACAAAGTATTAAAGTTTTTGCTTTATTAACACCAATTGTCGGGAGAACAGAAGAAGAGGCCTGGGCTAAATATGAAGAATTATCAAAGTTTATCAGCTACGAAGGAGCTCTTTCCTTATTAAGCGGCTGGTCAGGAGTTGATTTCTCAGCATATGATCCAGATCAGGAAATCGAATATATTGAAACCAATGCGGTGAGATCCATGCTTGAATCACTTACAAAATCAAGTCCAAATAAAAAATGGACGGTCCGCGAGCTTGCTAATTTTGCAGGCATTGGGGGAATGGGACCGGTGGCAATTGGTACTCCTAAACAAATTGCGGATGTATTAGAAGAGTGGGTGGATGAAACAGATATTGACGGCTTTAACCTTGCCTATGCGATAACACCGGGAACGTTTCATGATTTTGCGGAGTTGGTCGTTCCGGAACTTCAAAGCCGCGGCTTAGTGAAACGGGAATATGAGGATGGAACCTTCCGTGAAAAACTATTTGGAAAAGGGCAATCCCGGTTAGAAGACAATCACGAGGGAGCAAAATATCGAAATTTTGACTTTCAGTTACAGCAAAGTTGAAACCTAGCTTAAAAAAATAGATTTTAATGATAGATTAGGGAGGATATTATGGGGATACAATTTGGATATTGGGCACCACTTGAAAAGAATGGGCTTTTAGCTACAAAAATCCCATCGCGAACAAGCTCCTCATTTGAGGCCAATATTCGTTACGCTTCAATAGGTGAAAAAGTTGGCTACGACTATGTATTGTTACCAACGCGGTTTATATCAAGCAGCATCGCAATGGATGTAACAGGAGGATACGGCTACAAAAGAGGGCCGATTGAACGTCTTTACCGTGATGCTCGTGCAGGGATGTGTTATCTCCTTCCAATAATTTAGCGAAAGAATTAATTAGGAAAAACCTTTTCGGGTTACCTTCTGAGCTATATGAAGAGGGGGGAGATTAAGCAAAAACGAAATCACACAGTTCTAATCTTTTTTTACAAATATATTTGACTATAAATATAGGAAAAGTAGGTATAAAAATAATCCTAAGGAGTGTTGTCCCAATGGTTCAACAAAAACAAGTAAATCCAGAGATTGATAAGAAAGAACAATTTGCTCCGCCAATCTTTTCAAAGCCGGTAAAGGTCGGGTCAGCTGAATTTGAACAATTAATTACATTAATTGCCCAGGACGCAGAAACGAGGAGAAAGGAAGGGAGCGAAGAACGTCCATTTTACGCCTTGGAATTGATTCGTCAAGCACGGCTCGGTGCTCTTAGGCTTCCAGTTGAATTAGGGGGCGGCGGTGCCAGCATTCGCGACCTATTCTATGCCCTCATCAGATTGGCTGAGGCCGACCCGGATGCTGCACATAGCCTGCGCGCCCATTATTGGGTGGTAGAGGATATACTGCTAAGTCCAGACAAAGAAAAACGGGATACATGGCTGAAAAGAATTGCAAAAGGAGACATTATCGGCAATGCTTTTACCGAAATTTCTTCGAAAAATGTCGGACATCTTTTTTTCGAAACAACACTATCACCGGATGGGGAGGCCTTTAGATTAAACGGGACCAAATACTTTAGTACAGGAACTTTATATGCAGATTGGATCCTGGTGATGGTCTCAACTACAGAGGGAAATCCTGTTTCTGTATTAATCCCAACTGATCGTGAAGGAGTTGCGATCATAGACGACTGGGACGGCTTTGGCCAAAAGCTGACTGGCAGCGGTACAACCCACTTTCATAATGTTTATGTTGAAAAAGAAGAAGTCACTTTCATTCCGGATACGGAAACACCGTTCAATTCTTATCTTCAGCTTTTTCTGCATGGCGTAATCACAGGTATTTTGCGTAATGTGGTTACAGATGCAACAGCTTTAGTCCACCGCCGCTCCCGTACCTTTAGTTTTGCTGCAGCAGATACGCCGGCGGCCGACCCGCAATTACAGCAAATCATAGGGCAGCTTTCAAGCACAGCATTCGCGGCCGAAGCAATTGTTTTAGCAGCTGCTGAGGAACTGGATAAAGCGGTGAATGGAGCCGCAGATGGAGTGATTGACTTTTCGCAAAGCCATGAGGCATCCCTAAGAGCTGCGCAGGCAAAAGTTATTATCGATGAACTGGCTTTACAAGCTGCAACTCTCCTTTTTGAGGTTGGCGGGGCATCAGCAACACGCCAGTCGGAAAATCTTGATCGTCACTGGAGGAATATTCGAACGATCGCATCGCATAATCCAAGAGTTTACAAAGCAAGAGCCATCGGCAACTATGTGGTGAATGACATTGAACTGCCGATAAGAGAGGTTTATTTTTAAGGCACTGTCTGGAATGAAATGAATTCAATAAAACTCAAAGGGAGAATGAATATGAGTAATCTGAAAACGAAAAAAAATATCTATTCCCGGGCATTTGTAGAAGAAATTAGAGAAAAGGTAAGACCAATTATAGAAAATGAAATAGCGCCAAATGCAGAAATTATTGACCGAGAAGGGAGATTTCCACGACAAAGTTTGGTGGCGCTGGCAAAGGAAGGATGGAATTCGGTAACGCTTCCGGAAAAATGGGGCGGCTTGGACCTTGGTTATGTCGGTTTATCAGTTGTGGCAGAGGAAATAGGAAGAGTCGACGCATCAACAGGGCTGGTTTACGCCATGCATATTGGAGCGGCGCAGACAATTAATCTATTTGGGAACGATGACCAAAAACTCCGCTGGCTGCTGCCGATCCGTAATGGAGCAATTGGTACTTTTTCAATTAGTGAAAAAGCATCAGGGGGCCATGTATGGTATAACTTGAGCCAAGCAAAAAGAGATGGTGAGGATTATATTTTAAATCTTGAAAAATCATTTACAACAAGCGGCGGACAATCGGATTTTTATGTTGTATCCACTCGTACAGCTGATAGCAAAGACCCAAGTGACCATAGCGTTTTTATCGTGGATGGGAAGGACGAAGGAATTACTGCAAAACCTTGGAAAGCATTAGGGGTGCGGGGGAACCATAGCGGCCCGTTAAAATTTGAAAATGTAAGAGTTAGTCATCAAGAATTATTGAATGCCAGTATCGTAGATGTATTAAATGGAACCGGTGCAATTCTTGGTCTGAATGCTGTTTGGCTTGGAGTAGCCCAAGGCGCTCTTGACGCAGCCATTTCTCATGTTACAAAAACCATTCATCAGGACTTCAATAAAAGTTTGGCGGACTATCAAGTGATCAGGCAAAAATTAGCGGAAGTAAAAATACAAATTACCGGTTTAAGAGCATGGCAGCTCGATTTAGCAAGGCATTATGATGAACTTGTTGAAGCAAATCAGTCATTGCTTCCGCTTGCATCCGAGTTGACTGAGCATAAGGTTCAAGCAACAGAATTGGCAGATTTTGCAGCAAGAATTGCTATGGATGTGGCTGGCGGTTACGGATATATAGATGGGGTTTTCGAACGTCTTTACCGTGATGCCAGAGGCGGAATCCCAATGGCCCCTTCCAATAATTTAGCCAGGGAACAAATTGGAAAAGAGATTGTAGGTTTACCGCTTGAACTGTGGGAAGAAGGAAAGTAATTAGAAAGAGCAGGGAGGTATTTCAAAATGGGAAAACCATTATCTGTTGTCTTATGGTCAAAAGAAGGATGCAGTTATTGCGATGAGGTGAAGCAATTTTTTAAGGAAAATAAGATCCAATATCAAACGATCGATGTAACCAATCATGATGATCGGCGGGATATTCTAGAAACCAAATATAATATCAGACATGTCCCAATTGTGGAGATCGGTAATGGTTCGGTATATACAGCTGTTACAGATGTGGGGATAGAATATCTGAGGGATGCTTTAAAGGAACATACTAAACTCCGTTCCTAAACAACCTTAGTATTAATCTATCGGAGGAAAGATGGATATGAGTACCATGATTGGTGTCCGTGAAATACAACAACATGAAAAACAGATCGTCCAGCAACTGCTTATTGAAAGTTATCATCAATACGAACCTTTATATAAGGATCCCGAGGTTTGGATCAATTATTTAAAGGATATTCGTTCCTCAGTCTTCAACGAAAACGCCGATAAGATTCTTGTAGCCGAAAGGAATGGTAAAATTATTGGTTCATTGCAGCTCTATCAATCATCCGAAAAAGCCTATAATAAACCTGAATTGGATATTTATTCGCCTATCATTCGTTTATTAGCAGTCCACCCAAATGCGAGGGGCTGCGGGGCTGCCCAGGCATTACTTTGTGCAAGTGTGGAGTATGCGGAACAAAAAGGTGAATCGGCTATTTATCTCCATTCAAGCGACAGAATGAATAAAGCAATCAAACTGTATCAACGTTACGGCTTTAAGAGGGATTTTTCCAAAGAATTCATTCTTAATGATACCTTGGTTAAATGTTTTCGTTTTGACATCAAACATCCATGAGATAAAAAAAGAGAATGAATCATTTAATATATAGTTGACTTATCGGAATTATATGGTTTACAATACTGGTAAATATCTTACATCAAAATATGCCGACTAGACCACTAGAGGCTCTTCACTCAAGTTTGAAATGACTTGAATGGAGAGCCTCTTTATTTTTACAGCGAAGAAAGGGGAACTCATAATGGTCAATCTGAAATTAAAACTCATTACTGACTTTAAAAATGAAAGCAAGAGGGATTCTATCGGACAAAATGAATATCTTAATTTGCCGGATCTTCAGTTTTTTCTGTGGTGCAACACAAATTTCAGACTGAATAGAGGTGTCTATAATACGATTGATAGCTGGTTGTTTAACTACGGGATTACAAATATCATATCCCGCCGCATTTTTTTCATTGCCTTCTTGAACTTTGTAAGTGATTCATCCTCCGATCAAGGGAATAAAAAGTATCTGCGTTTTGGAAACGGGGGATTAACAAGAAAACTTCAACAATTTATGGAGAAAACCGAAAATGTTGTTCATTAAAGATTAAAGGGGGAAAACAAGATGACAAATCAAAAAGAATATCAAATTGAAACATTAGCGGTCCATGCCGGACAGGAGGTAGACCCGGTAACCTTATCAAGGGCTGTGCCAATTTACCAAACCTCATCGTATGTTTTTAATGATAGTGATCATGCTGCAAGTTTATTTAATCTTGAAGAAGAAGGCTTTGTTTACACACGAATCATGAACCCGACAACGGATGCATTCGAAAAGAGAATTGCTGCTTTGGAAGGAGGGACTGGGGCACTGGGTCTGGCATCCGGGCAGGCAGCAATCGTCAATTCCATCTTAAATATTGCCACCGTTGGGGATGAAATTGTTGCCTCATCAAGCCTTTACGGGGGCACGTATAATTTGTTCTCTCACACATTGCCTAAACTTGGGGTTAACGTTAAATTCGTTGACTCAAGCAATCCGGAAAATTTTGAAAAAGCCATTAATAGTAAAACGAAAGCCGTTTACGCGGAAACGATTGGGAATCCTAAAGGGGATGTATTGGATATTGAAGCCGTTGCAGATATCGCTCATCGGTATTTCATCCCATTGATTGTTGATAACACATTCGCAACCCCTTATCTCCTTCGTCCAATTGATTTCGGCGCAGATATCGTTGTCCATTCGGCAACAAAATTTATTGGCGGACATGGAACATCCATCGGCGGAGTCATAGTTGACAGCGGAAAATTCGATTGGAAACAAAGCGGAAAGTTTCCTGGATTGACGCAGCCGGATCCAAGCTACCATGGCCTTACTTATACAGAGGCAGTCGGTGAGAATGCCTACATTATTAAAGCTCGGGTTCAACTGTTAAGAGATCTGGGTGCAAGCTTGTCACCATTTAATTCCTTTTTATTTTTACAGGGACTGGAAACCTTACATTTAAGATTGGAGCGGCACAGTTCAAATGCCTTGGAAGTGGCCCGCTATTTAGAAAAAAATGAAGCTGTCCAGTGGGTAAGCTACTCCGGTTTGGAAAGCCATCCTTCCCACAAGTTAGCGCAAAAATATTTGTCAAAAGGCCAAGGAGCCATTTTAAGCTTTGAAATCAAAGGCGGAGTGGAAGCTGGGAAAAAATTAATTGATTCAGTGCAGCTATTTTCCCATCTGGCGAATGTCGGGGATTCAAAATCATTAATTATTCACCCGGCAAGCACTACTCATCAGCAGCTAAGCAGCGAGGAACAATTAGCTGCTGGTGTAACTCCAGGATTAATCCGCTTATCCGTGGGAACTGAATCCATTGCCGATATTATCTTTGACCTTGAACAAGCAATACAAGCCAGTCAAAAGACAGCAAATCCAGTGAAATAAAAAATAAGTTTAGACTTAAGGCTTTAGCTCTTTTTAAAAGAGTTAAAGTCTTAACCCAGGGGGGGAAGGAAATGGAATCATTATTAGTTGTTGGCGGGGATAAACTTGGGGACATTACGAAGAAGCTCCAGAATAAAGGATTTAAAAATATTATCCATTTAAATGGCCGCAAAATCAAAAGGAGCCGCAAAGAAATTCCCGAAAAAATAGATATCATCTTGGTTTTAACAGATTATATTAACCATAATCTTTCAAAAGTAATCAAAAAAGAGGCGCAAGATAAGGCAATCCCCATCTATTATTCAAAAAGATCATGGTCGTCTATATCCAAGGAATTAAATATTACTTAAATTGGCAAAAAGATTGTCTTTTTTTATCACCTAAAAACCAAGTAAATAGGTAAGTTTAATAGAAAATAAGAAAGATAGGTGCAGATATGAAGGGGATAACATGGGTACTATTATCACTGCTTTTACTGGCAGGAGTTTTAACGGGATGCGGAAAAGAAGAAAAAGCAACAGCGTCGAATGATACAAAAAAAGAAACGGTTCTAAAAGTAGGTGCTTCATCAACACCGCATGCGGAGATTTTAAAGTTTATTGAACCAAAATTAGAAAAACAAGGAGTGAAATTAAAAATAGTCGTAATCAATGACGGAATTCAAACCAACCAGCAAACCGCAAATGGCGAATTAGATGCGAACTATTTCCAACATACACCATACTTGAATCAGGTGAACAAAGACAGCGGTCTTGATTTGGTGAGCGTAAAGGGAGTACATATTGAACCTTTTGGTGTTTACTCCAAAAAAATTAAGTCTATTCATGATTTGTCAAAAGGAGCAAAAGTGGCCATTCCAAAAGATCCGGTGAATTTTTCCCGTGCCCTTCAGTTATTTGCTGCAAATGGAATCATCGAGCTTGATAAAAGTAAAAAAGGTGCTTATTCCTATACAGTAAATGACATTGTCAAAAATGAAAAGAATCTGCAATTCATCGGGGTGGATGGTCCCTTGCTTGTTCGTTCCCTTGATGACGTCGAAGCTGCCGCAATTAATACGAATTATGCGCTCGAAGGCGGCTTTAAGCCGAAAAAGGATGCCCTCATTATTGAAGGGAACAAATCCCCTTATGTCAACATTTTAGTAACTAAAAAATCCAGAGAAAATGATAAAGCGATTCAAAAGCTGGCCAAAGCATTAACAACCCAAGATGTTCGGAAATTTATTGAAGAAAAATATAACGGCGCAGTTGTACCTGCTTTCTAGAGGTTGAGTTAGCTCATGATGAAGGAGGTTCACTATGATTACGTTTCAAGATGTATCGAAGGTATTTGAAAGTAATGGAAAAAGTGTCGAAGCTTTAACAGATATCAGTTTGGAGATTCATAAGGGCGATATTTTTGGGGTAATCGGATACAGCGGTGCAGGAAAAAGCACGTTACTCAGAACTGTAAACCTCCTGGAATACCCATCGGCAGGAGAAATATTGGTTGATGGCACTAACTTAACGGAACTGTCGGAAAAAGAACTTCGTCTTGCGAAAAAGAATATAGGCATGATTTTTCAGCACTTTAATTTGCTTGAATCCAAAACGGTTTTTGAAAATGTGGCGATGCCGCTTCTCTTAAGCAAGAAAAAGAAAAAGGACATCAACGAGGATGTTAGGGAGCTTGTTCGCTTTGTCGGGTTAGAAGATAAATTAGAAAGCTATCCGAACCAGCTCTCCGGAGGCCAGAAACAAAGGGTCGGGATTGCTCGTGCTTTAGCAACCAATCCAACTGTTTTATTATGCGATGAAGCGACTTCCGCACTCGACCCTGAAACAACCGAATCGATTCTTCAGCTTTTGAAAAAGATTAATGAGGAATACCAGATCACGATTTTGATGATTACTCATGAAATGAATGTGATCAAACAAATCTGCAATCGGGTAGCTGTCATGGAGAAGGGAAGAATCATTGAAACTGGGAGTGTTTTTGATATTTTTTCAAAACCAAAGACCGAAACCGCAAGGAAATTTGTCCGCTCCGTTATCCGCGATGAGATTCCGCCAAGTATTAACCATTTGCTCGGAGGGGAAGGTCATCTCGGAAAAATCTATAAACTTCAATTTTTTGGAATCGGCTCTGGGCAGCCCGTTATATCGCAGGTGGCAAAACAATTCAAAGTGGATGTCAATATATTGTACGGAAATATTGATGAACTTCAAGGAATTCCGTTTGGAAATATGATTGTTCAATTGCGAGGGACAGATGGAGAGGTAGAACGGGCCCGTGCTTATATTGCCAAGCAGAATGTAAAGATTGAGGAGGTGAGAGCAGATGATCGAAGTAAGCCCGGAACTGATTGTGAACTCTTTGTGGGAAACGTTGTACATGGTTAGTGTTTCTCTCCTCTTTGGGGCATTGCTTGGTGTCCCGTTAGGTATACTCCTGGTGGTGACGAGAAAAGGTCATGTACTGGAAAATCGGCTGCTTTTTTCGATTTTAAATCCAATCGTCAATATTTTTCGCTCGATTCCCTTTATTATTTTGCTGGTTGCGATCATTCCGTTTACCAGATTTATTGTGGGAACATCGATTGGCACAACCGCTGCGATTGTGCCGCTTGTTTTACATATTGGACCATATATGTCAAGACTTGTGGAGAATTCCCTGCTTGACGTGAAAGAAGGAATTATCGAAGCAGCTAAATCGATGGGGGCGACCCCTTTACAAATTATTTTCCGATTTTTAATTCCGGAAGCTTTCCCATCGTTGATCCTTAGCATTACGACGGTCACCATCGGGCTGATTGGCGCAACAGCAATGGCTGGTGCCATCGGCGGCGGCGGACTTGGCGATTTGGCAATAACCTATGGTTACCAAAGATTTAGTACAATTACAATCGTCGTCACGGTTGTCATCCTCGTCCTGGTTGTCCAAGGAATTCAATCGTTGGGGAATCTTCTCGAACGAAAGATTAGAAGAATTTAAGAAAAGAGGAAACAGAATGAAGAAATGGTTTTTACCTTTATTACTAATTTTTACACTTGCAGTTACTGGATGCTCCAGTAAAACTTCAGGTGAAGCAACGAATAAAAAAGAAAAAATCAAAGTGGGAATTAGAAGCTCAGAGCTTCGCACTTGGGAGTTTATCAAGGAAAAAGCAGCAAAGCAAAATCTTGACATCGAACTTGTGAACTTTTCATCTGCCTACGATCCCGACCAATCACTGGCAGAAGGAGATATCGATGTAAATGCGTTCCAGCATGTTGCCTACCTAGATACTTTTAATAAAAAGAATGGAACGGATATTGTTCCGATTGGCACGACGATTATCGCGCCGCTGGGTTTATATTCTTCAAAATACAAATCTGTCAAAGATATCCCGGAAGGAGCTCAAATAGCTGTTCCCAATGACCAATCGAACTGGGGACGCGCCCTTTTACTCTTGCAGGAAGCAGGACTGATCAAGATTGTCAACAACTTTGACGGAAACGGCGGGGCGGATAAAATCAAGGAAAATCCCAAAAATATCAAAATTGTTCCGGTTGAAGCAGCCAATACCCCGAGGGTTATGCAAGATACTGCCGGTTCGATCATTAATAACGGAATTGCCGTTGAAGCAGGGCTCAGCTTAAAGAATGCCTTGATTCATGAAAGCAAAACAGCAAAGCCATTTATTAACATCATTGCCGCAAAAGCGAAGGATAAGAATAAACCGGCACTGAAGAAACTGGTGAAAATCTATCAATCCGACGACACGGCAAAATTCATTAAAAAAACATATAAAGGAAACTATATTCCTACTTTTATCAGTTTAAAAGAATTAAGCACCTACAAAGAAACCTTCAACGCTAAATAGGACCAAAAAGGGAGAGAGAAACAGTGGCAAAAAAAAGACAAATGAAGCTTTCCGCCTATTTAATTGGTACGGGTATGCATGTTGCCTCATGGCGGCATCCGAAATCAAAGCCAAACGCCAGCATTGATCCAGCTGCTTTTATCCAATATGCCCAAATTGCTGAAAAGGGGAAATTTGATATCGCGTTTATCGCCGATAGTCTCGCCATCAACAAGGAATCCCACCCTCAGATCCTAAACAGATTTGACCCGGTTGTCATTATTACGGCAATGGCAGCCGCAACCAAAAAAATCGGCATCGCCGGAACTGCTTCAACTACGTACAGTGAACCTTATGTTTTAGCCAGGCAATTTGCTTCAGTCGATCACGTCAGCGGAGGGAGAGCCGGCTGGAATATGGTGACAACTTCGGATGCCACCGGTGAAACAGCACTTAATTTCAGCTTGGAAAAACACTGGGATCATGATCATCGCTATGAACGCGCTGAAGAATTTATCGATGTCGTGAAGGGATTATGGGATTCCTGGGAAGATGATGCATTTAATTACGATAAGAAAACCGGGCAGTTTTTTGATGCGGGGAAACTGCATGAGCTTCAATATAAAGGAAAGTATTTTTCGGTAAAAGGTCCTTTAAATATTGGAAGGTCCAAACAAGGACAGCCGGTAATCGTTCAGGCTGGTGCATCAGAACCGGGACAGCGTTTGGCTGCAAGGACAGCAGAAGTTGTCTTTGTTCACTGGGACAATATTGAAGAAGCAAAGCGATATTATCAAAAACTGAAATCAAAGCTTCCGGATTATGGAAGAAGTGAGGATGATTTGTTGATCCTTCATGGGATATCACCGATTGTCGGGGAAACGGAGGAAATCGCAGCCCGAAAATTCTATGAGCTGCAAAAATTGATTGATCCATATGAGGCATTAAAATTTGTATCCGGCTACATGGGAAATGTTGATTTTTCAAAATACCCGTTAAACACTCCGGCAAAAGACGTCGAGTTCCCCCCGGTAAACAGCATTCAAAGCCATTTTTATGAAATGAAAAAAATCATTGATGAAGAAGAATTAACGGTTGGGGATCTTTATGCCAGATTCTTTGGACCAGCGAGAAAAGATGGATTTATCGGAACGCCGGAGCAGGTAGCGGATGAGATGGAAAAATGGTTTACCGAAAAAGCAGCAGACGGGTTTATGATTCAATTTCCGCTTTTACCGTATGATTTAGAAGACTTTGTAAATCTGGTGGTGCCCATTTTGCAGGAAAGAGGTTTATTCCGGCTTGATTATGAAGGCGATACGCTTAGAGAAAACCTGGGCTTAAAAATACCGGAAAACCTATATACCCATAGAAAACAAGCGGTTAAAAGATAACCCAGCAAGATCATTGAAAGAAGGGAAAATATGACACGTGTTGGCGATGATCTTTTTGTCAGAAATAAACGTGAAGCTGAGTTAGCCGAATACGCAGATCACTTGGCAGCAATAATCGAACAAACAGCTGATTATTACGACGAAACCGGTGAGTTTCCATTTCAACATTATGATCTATTAAGGGATGCCGGGTATTTTAAGCTCACCATCCCAAAAGAATTTGGCGGGGAAGAACTTTCCTTATATGAAATGCTCCTGGTTCAGGAAAGATTGGCACGGGGGGACGGTTCCACTGCATTATCAGTCGGCTGGCATCTGTTAACCTTTATTAATTTACGGGAAACAAAGCAATGGCCGCAGAGGATTTTTGAAAAATTGTGCCGGGATGCCGTTGAAAAAGGGGAACTCATAAACGTCATCAACTCGGAGCCGAAAACAGGAAATATGGCGAGGGGAGCAAGACCGCGAACAACGGCAAAACGGGTAAGAGGCGGATATGTCATCTCAGGCCGGAAAGCCTATGCTTCCCTGGCCCCGGTATTAAACCAATTTGCCGTAATGGTGTATTTAGAAGATGAAGGGGTAAATGCTGAGTTTTTAGTCCCGAAAAATAAGCAGGTTCAGCTTCTCTCAACCTGGGACTCACTCGGAATGCGCGGCAGCGGAAGCCATGACATCGTCTTAAAGGAAGTATTTGTACCGGAAGAAAATCTTTTGGCACGATTAGGTACTGACCAATCCAATCGTTTTACCGCAGACAGCCGAATCTATTCACTGGAACTTCCCGCTGTGTACCTTGGCATTGCTGGAGCAGCAAGAAATTATGCGTTGACATTTGCGGAGACGACTTTTTCAAAAAGCTTAGAAGATTATGTTAAAACCGCGGGACATGTTCGCCAAAAAATTGGGGAAATGGAGATTCTTTATAAGAGTTCCAGAAGTGTACTTTATTCACTGGCCGAACGCTGGGAACATGATCCATCCTTAAGAAACAAATTATCTGAAGAGGTGAGTATGGCAAAGTATTTAATTTGCAACAATGCCATTAAAATTACGGAGCTTTCGATGCGGATTGTCGGAGGCAGCAGTTTGTCCAGAAACCAAAAGCTGCAGCGGCTGTTTCGTGATGTACAATGCGGGCTTTATAATCCGCCTCAGGATGATATGGTGATCGAACAGCTTGCTTCAACTGCTTTAAGGGAGGTTTCATTACATGACCAAAACGGTAAGGAAATACAAATTGACCAATATAGAGGATTTGGCGGAAAAGTTAATATCCATCAGAAGACGAATCCATGAACATCCAGAAATTTCAGAGGAGGAGGTGGAAACATCCAGATTTATTAAGGAATGCCTGGAAGACGCCGATATAACGGTTCTTCCAACAAATTTAACAACGGGGGTCATTGCTGAAATAAGAGGACATAAGCCTGGGCCGACGGTCGCCTTAAGAGCTGATATCGATGCACTCCCCATTCATGAAGAGACCAATCTGCCATTTGCCTCGAAATCACCTGATAAAATGCATGCATGCGGACATGATTTCCATACCGCAGCAATGATTGGAGCCGCTCTGCTTCTGAAGGTTCAGGAAAAGCATCTTCGCGGTAAGATTCGATTGATTTTTCAGCCTGCGGAGGAAATAGGGACTGGGGCGAGAAACGTCATTGAGGCAGGATATTTGCAGGATGTTTCGGCTATTTTGGGAATGCACAATAAGCCGGACTTACCCGTAGGCACACTGGGGATCAAAAAAGGTCCCCTTATGGCTGGAGTCGGCCGGTTTGAAATTAAAATAGAGGGAAAAGGGACGCATGCTGCGCTGCCTCATACTGGAACGGATCCGATCGTGGTTGCATCGCATATCGTTTTAGCCCTGCAGACGATTGTCAGCCGAAATGTAAGTTCCTATCATAATACAGTAGTCAGTGTCGCAAATATTCAATCAGGAAACACGTGGAATGTGATTCCTGGAACCGCTAAGTTAGCAGGAACAGTGAGAACCTTTCATGAGGGGGATCGAAAAAACATCCCTGTTTTGATAGAGAGGATCATTAATGGAGTCGCCGAATCGTACGGTGCAAAAGCCTCCCTTCATTGGGTTGAGGGACCACCCCCGGTGCAAAATGAGGAATCACTAGCGGACCTTGCAGTTTCGGTTGCAAAAGAAATGAATTTGCACGTGGTGGATCCGATTCCCTCCATGGCAGGGGAGGATTTTGCTTATTATCAGCAGATAACAAAGGGATTCTTTTTATTTATGGGAACAGCCGGAACTGAGGAATGGCATCACCCATCGTTTACCGTTGATGAACGTGCGCTGCCTGTTAGCGCTCATTATTTCGCACGCTTTGCGATAGCGGTCATAGAAGAATTAGGGCTAAAGCATAAAAAGGTTACCAACATGAAGAGCCCATTAGACAACTAAAGGCGCTTTTGTTCGCAATTTACCGCGGACATAAAGCGTCTTTTATTTTTGGGGGGGAGGGATTTCAAATGGTACTAAAATTAAGCATTTTAGACCAAAGTGTTATCGGGGAAAACGAAACAACCTCTGATGCCTTGCAACACACGATTCAATTAGCTATTAAGGCTGAAGAATTGGGGTATCATCGTTTCTGGGTCTCTGAACACCATGGTTTTGAAAAATTCGCCGGTTCTGCTCCGGAGGTTCTGATTGCCCATTTATTAGCGAAGACAAATAATATTCGCATCGGTTCTGGCGGTGTCTTGTTGCAGCATTACAGTCCATATAAAGTAGCAGAAATTTTTAATGTACTATCATCCCTAGCACCCGGCAGAGTGGATCTTGGAATAGGCAATGCACCAGGGGGAATTCCAATGTCAACCCTGGCCCTGCAAGAGGAAATGGGAGAAAATCGCAAACAGTTATGGGAAAAGTTAATTGATGTTCGAAAATTTATGACAAATAACGTTGCTTCTTACGACCCATTCTATAACGTAAAAGCTGTACCGATTCCTGCAAAACCTGCGGAAATTTACTTGCTTGGAGCCGGCGTATCGAGTGCAAAATTAGCTGCCGAATTGGGTTTCTCATTCGTTTATGCTCATTTTGTTAATGGCACTTCTGCTTCGTTGGTTGAGACTTTTTCCCTGTTTCAGCAAATAAAAGAGAGGAAGAAGAATATATCCATAAAGTTCATTCCCGCGCTGTCGGTTATTGTGGCAGATAAAGATGAAGATGCCAAGAACCTAATAGAAAATACTAAAAGTTATAAGGTACATTTTGCAAGCGGGGAATCCTATACACTGAGCACAAAAGAACTGGCTGAAAAGTTTGGAGAACAGGGGCAGGAACAATACAGAATAGAGGAGCAAGAGGCGGCAATCATTTACGGGTCAAAAGAATCCGTTCGCAGAAAACTCCTGGAACTTCAACAGAAATTTGGTTTTGATGAGGTTATTGTTATCACTCCTGTATCAGACTTTCAGGCAAGGCTAAAATCATTTATCCTTCTAAATGACGCTTTTACAGAAATTGCAATCCAGTAATTTGATAATCAATTTTACAGAAGTCAAATAAAAGAACCAGATTTTCGTCTGGTTCTTTTTCCATTCAGTGCTTTATCCTTTTTAAGCTGGTTTACCTCTTATCAATTTTTGAAGCAACGAGACTTCCAATATATTGAACAGACTGAACAAGGATAATTAGGAGTATGACGGTGACAATCATGATATCTGTCTGAAAACGATAGTAGCCATAACGAATGGCTAAATCACCAATTCCTCCCCCGCCAACTACCCCGGCAATTGCAGAGTAAGAAATAAATGAAACGGCAGTCACAGTAAGAGCTAAAATAAGACCAGACCGTGCTTCAAGTAATAAAACCTTAATGATTTGAAAAGGTGTACCGCCCAATGCGATCGCAGCCTCCAACGTGCCCTTAGGTATTTCTCTTAGGGATTGTTCCACCAGCCTTGCCAGGTAGGGAATGGCAGCAATGGAAAGGGGGACAGATGCCGCCAAAGGCCCTACGGTCGTTCCAAGAATTGACCGCGTCAATGGAATAAGAGCCACAAGTAAAATGATAAATGGAAACGAACGAACTACATTGATAAGCGCATTTAAAACAGTATTTAAAATGATATTTTCCAGCAATTTTCCTTTAGATGTTAAAAAAGTCAGCAACCCAAGCGGAATCCCTAATAATAGCGCAGAGAGGATGGATATCCCCACCATTAAAAATGTTTGGCCGATGCTCAAATAAATATCTGGAAGGAGAGAAATGATATTATCCAACACTTACCCTCACCTCCGCATTTTCTTTATTCAACAGTATTTTTCCGATTTCTGTTTTTGGCAGATAACTTTTATCTAATAATGTAAATTCCTCAGCAATTGTTCCGTTCTCCATTACCGCTACCCTGTCTGCAAGGCTCCGAATAACATCCATTTCGTGTGTTACGAGGAGAATCGTCACACCGTAAGTTTCGTTTATTTTTTTTAAATAATCCAAGATAGACTGAGTTGTTTGTGGGTCTAATGCAGAAGTCGGCTCGTCACAAAATAACACTTTTGGCCTTGTACTGATCGCTCGTGCTATTGCAACTCTTTGTTTTTGCCCTCCGGATAGCTGGGCGGGATACTGATCTGCCTTATCTGATAAATCAACAATGTCCAGAGCTTGGTCAATGATTCTGTCCCGTTCTTTTTTGGGGATATTTGCAAATTCTAAGGCAAGACTTACATTGCCCCTCACAGTACGATTAGCTAATAGATTAAAATGCTGAAAGATCATACCGGTTTTATGGCGAACCTTACGAAGCTGCTTGTTAGATAAATCAGTTAAGACATGATTGTTAACAATTATTTTCCCTTCTGTCGGTTTTTCTAAAAGATTGCCGACTCGGAGCAGGGTGGATTTGCCTGCACCGCTAAAACCGATAATTCCGTAAATTTCTTTTTCCTTAATATGTAGATTCACATTGGAAATAGCCTGCAATGTCCTATCTTTCAATTTGAATGTTTTGCTGATATTTTGAAAGATAATCAATTATTATCCCCCTCTCGTTTGTACATAATTGCTTTCAGGTATTGGCTTATTTAAAATATGCCGGATGAGAAAACCCTTCAAATGATTTGTCATTTTCAATTATTTTTTTGAATTCTGGAGATTTATAGGCTTTGATCAGATCTTTTACAAACTGTTTATTTTTATCTTTCGTCTTAACTGCCACTAAATTCTGATATTCATATGGCGGATTTTCTAAGTAAAGAGATGATGACAGCTTTCGGCCCGATGATAAAATAAAGTTTCCATTTACGAGTGCAAAATCAACATCTGCCAAGGTACGGGGAAGCTGAGCCTGTTCTACTTCAACAAAAGAAAAATTTACTTTCTTTTGCACGATATCTTTTTCTGAAACAGTGATCGGATCATAGCCTTTTTTCAATTTAACCCAGCCAACTTTTTCAAGAATTCTTAAAGCTCTTGCCACATTAGGGGGATCATTTGGTATAGCGATTTTATTTCCGTCTTTTATCTCAGCTAAGCCGGAGTGTTTTTCTGAATAGACCCCCATCGGTGCAGTTGGAACTTTAATTATTTCTTTAAGATCTAGATGATTTTCCTTTTTGAAATTCTCGAAGTAGGCAGTGTGCTGGAAAACATTTGCATCAAGTGATCCTTCCGCAAGAGCAAAATTAGGCTGTGTAGGATCGTTAAACACGACATATTTTATTTTATAGCCTTTTTCTTTTAAGTATGGTTCAATCCCTTTTTTTACTTGGTCGCTATAGGGACCGGGTGTAAATCCAATTACTATTTTTTTTGATTCCTTTTGCCCGGTTGATGCCGTTTTGGAGCTGTCACTGCATCCGGCAAGTCCCATCGTTAACAAGATGGTGAAGACTAACAAACTGAAAATCTTTTTCACTTTCAATACCCTCATTTCTTTTTCGTCCATACAAATAAAAAAAGCATGAACATTTTTGTTCATGCCGCCGGTTTTCCGGTAGGCTTTAATTATTTAGTTATCCAATTGGAATAATTGGATTATAACAAGTTGCTAATCATTTAATCAAGTGTTTTTTATCTGAAGGTTCAGATAATATAAAAAATACTACCTTGACCGTCGGTAATTATATAATTAATATAAAAATATTATAAAAGCATTAGGCTCACCGGAATTCCGATAGCCCTTGATTGAATTACGTTTGTATTTCAACCAAAGAAAATAATCCTCAATGATGAGGATTATTAATTTGGATGATAATTTTTTTTTGCATTTCTAACCGCTTTATACTCACCTTCCAGTTCACTTAATGTCAACTCAAAAAGATGCTTGTCATTTTTTTTATATGAACCTAATTTGATCAATTTATCGATTAAGAATTGTTGCTTTTTTTCTACAGCATTTCTAAGAATATTCATTGTTAGTGTACCTCCGATATTTTAAAGTTAAGATATGCCGGTTTTTTCCTGGTTATAACTATATTTCTTAATGAATTGACAACAATGTTCGGCAATAAGATCCTTGTCATTATCCATTGAAGCCACGTGATAGGAGTTATAGAGTGTAATAATCTCTTTATCTTTAGACTGAATATGGGATAGGATATATTCTGTATTTTCAACTGGAACAACGTGGTCCTCAGTTGAAATAAATGCTAAGGCAGGAGCTTCCACCATTCCCAGTTTTTCTCGGGTTTCATCCATTAAGAAAAGCAATTCTTGAATAGAGCGAACAGGTGCTTTATCATAGGTTATTTCATAAACATCCTTTGCTTTTATATCCGGTTCACCTTCAGGTATATAGGAAGGCTCCGATTGATGTTTGTATTCTTCCATTGATGGAATGGATGTTAATGCTGCATTGATCAAAACTAAACCTCTAATGTCCGGATATTTGCTGGAAAGGTTTAAAGCAAGTGTTCCACCCATCGATTGGCCGATAATAAAGATTTCACTGCAATGCTGTTTTAAAAGCCAGTAACCTTCTTCCAAATTTTGAATCCAATCTTTAAAAGTACTCTGTTCCATGTCTTTGTAATGCGTTCCATGACCTTTCAGTCGTGGTGCGAAAACAGTGTATCCTTGTGAAGCAATATAATCTCCTAAAAAACGAACACTTTGAGGTGTTCCAATAAAACCGTGTGAAATTAAGACCCCAATTTCATTTCCCTTTTTAAAAAAAGATTCAGCTCCCGATATAACCGGATATCTTTCTTGCATAAACATACCCCTTTCTAATGAATCTAGTTCTTAAAAAAAATGAAGGCACCTATTCCCGAGGAATTAGGTGCTTTTGGTGTTCCAATCAGCTTATAAATTATTTTCCGAAGACTAACTTGATCAAACTGAACACGAAAAAGGAAACAATCCTTAATAAACAAGTATTCATACCAAAATAGTATGAATTTGATTTACATAGATAATAACAACAAAGATAAACATCTGTCAATATTAAAAAACGGAAATTGTAAAAAATACTGTCATGAATAACTTTAAGAACTTTTCTGAATTTTCTATTGACAAATCAGGAATCGATCATTAATATTGAGTAAACAGATAGGAATTAAAGAAATTAAAAAAGCGATGCTGACTGGACTGCCAGAAGCCTTAATCTCAACTCATGGAAATTCCATGAGATTTGCGATTAAGGCTTTTTTATATTCAAAATACAATTCCATTACAAGAAGGAGATTATTTACATGAGTGATAGCGGTCAAACAATACGAAATGAGCGCGATGCTAAATTAGTGGAATACGCCGAACGCGTAGCCGAACAAATTAACTCTGCTGCTTCAAAGTATGATGAAACTGGGGAATTTCCATTCGAACATTTTAAAATTTTGGAAAGAGAAGGATATTTTAAACTAACCATTCCTAAAGAATATGGCGGTGAGGAACTGTCATTATATGAAATATTACTTGTTCAAGAAAGACTGGCAAAAGCCTCCGGTTCTGCAGCACTGGCAGTAGGATGGCATCTAATGACATTCTTTAGTCTTTCCAACTTCCGGCCTTGGAAGGAAGAGATTTTTGCCAAAATATGCAAAGAGGCCGTTGAAGAAGGATCCTTATTAAATGTTTATGCAACCGAAAGAGCAACAGGAAATATTGTCAGGGGAGCAAATCCGTCCACCGTTGCCAGGAAAACGGATAATGGGTACATCATTAACGGAAGAAAAGCGTTTGCCACCTTGGCGCCTATCGTAAAACACTTTACGGTTTTGGCTTACGTAGAAGAGGAAGATAAAACAGCTGAATTTCTAATTGAAAAAAATGAATCAGTTAAATTGATCAATACTTGGAATGTACTCGGGATGAGAGGCACCGGCAGTCAGGACATTGAATTGAATCATGTATTTGTGCCAAAAGAAGCGCTGCTCTCTTATTCCGAAAAGGATGTTCCCAATCGATTTAATGGGAACAGCAGCGCCTACACCTTGCAGTTGCCGGCGATTTATTTAGGGATAGCCACTGCTGCAAGAGATTTTATTCTTAAGTATGCGGATGAAAAGTATTCACCTAGTCTTGGTTCTATTATTTTAGAAGCCCCGCATGTCCAGCAGAAAATAGGGGAAATCGAAATTCTCATTACAAACTCAAGATCCCTGCTTTATGGCTTGGCAGAAAAATGGGATAACAATGTGGAACTAAGAGACAAATTGGGGAATGAAGTAGCGATTACAAAATATACGATTTGCAATCAGGCCAAAAAGGTGGTTGAGCTCGCGATGAGTATTGCCGGCGGGCACGCATTGTCAAAGGATCTTCCTCTCGAAAGATATTTTCGCGATGTTCAATGCGGAGCCTATAATCCGCCCCTGAATGATATGGTTGTGAGTCTTGCATCAAACACGGCAATTAATAATTACCGTAACAAAACACAAGTATTGCAGTTTAGATAGGGGGAAAATGATATGTCTGAAAAAAGGCAAATGCATTTGGGGGCGTTTTTTCAAACGTTCCTGGGGCACCATTTGGCAGCATGGCGGTATCC
Organism: uncultured Bacillus sp.; assembly: GCA_964484065.1. Lineage (GTDB taxonomy): Bacteria > Bacillota > Bacilli > Bacillales > Cytobacillaceae > JAEVLT01. The sequence continues at coordinate 27,918 of CAZAEW010000023.1, read as the reverse complement.
GGAAACAAAAACAGAAGAAGTAACGAGTTTAAGTCTTTATAAAGAGATTGCGCAGCTTTCTGAACAAGGAAAGTTTGATTTGCTGTTCTTAGCTGATGTCCTTGCACACAATGATGAGGATATTGCCTATACACCGCAAATTCGTTTGGAAGCCACAACGGTAATGGCAGCATTAGCATCTGTAACAAGCAAGATTGGTTTGGTAGCAACACTTTCAACTACTTTCAACCATCCATTTAATGTGGCCAGAAAATTTGCAACGCTAGATCATATGAGCGGAGGAAGAGCCGCTTGGAATGTGGTGACTACAGCTCATGATCATGAAGCAGCCAATTTTGGCTTAGCCCAGCAAATCGAGCATTCCCTTCGCTACGAGCAGGGTGCTGAGTTTGTTGAAGTAACAAAAAAACTGTGGGACAGCTGGGAGGATGATACGCTTCTTTTCAATCGCGAGACAGGCAGATTCCTGGATCCGGACAAAATCCACCCGATCCATCATAATGGGAGATTTTATCAAGTAAAAGGGCCGATTAATATTCCAAGACCACCGCAAGGGCATCCTGTGATCGTTACTGCAAGTGCTTCGGAGGATGGCAGAGAATTTGCTGCCAAGCATGCTGATATTCTTTTTACCATTGCCCCTTCAACAGTAAGCGAGGGAAGAGCGGTTTATGATGAGATGAAAAAAAGAGTGGCAAAGCATGGCCGGGATCCAAAACAATTGAGTATCATGCCTGGGATTGTACCGTTTGTAGGCAAAACGCAGAAGGAAGCGGAAGAAAAATTTGAACATTTCCAAGAACTCATCCTGCCTGAATTAGGAATTGGCTGGTTATCTCGCTATGTCGAGCATGATTTATCACAGTATTCGCCAAACGACTATCTGCCGGAATTGAAGAATGTTGACCAGGTTAATGGAGAAAAAGGCCGCTTTGAGTTGTTAGCTGACCTCGCCAGAAAAAATAATTGGACCATCCAGCAGTTGGCCAAATATTTCGTCCAGAGCCAGGGACATTTATTTGTAGTCGGTTCAGGTGAAGCGGTCGCTGACAAATTAGGTGATTGGTTCTTAAATAGTGCGTGCGATGGCTTTAATGTGAAATTCCCGTATTTCCCTGGCGGTGTAAAAGATTTCGTGAACTATACAATACCTGAACTGCAAAGTAGAGGATTATTCCGGACTGAATATGATGGAGATACATTACGGGAACATCTTGGGTTGGAAGTTCCGCACGTACATACAAAAGTGAATGTATGAGGGAGATCTTATTGATCATAAATCCGAGTAACTATATCTAATTAATACTTTATCAAATACATTGAATTTTAGATAAACCGAAAGAAAAGAGGAATTATGATGAAATATGGTTATTGGTCACCTATCTTTGGAGGATGGCTGCGAAACGTTGAAAATGAGAATATGCCGGCGACGTTTGAATATGTAAAAGAAGTTGCCCAAACGGCGGAAAAGCTGGGATTTGATATGACATTGGTCCCGGAACTCTATTTAAATGACATTAAAGGACCCGAAGCAGATGTATTAGATGCTTGGTCGACAGCTGCAGCCCTCGCAGCGGTAACAGAGAAAATTGAAATTCTGACAGCCATTCGGCCGGGATTCCATAATCCTGCTGTGATCGCAAAGGCTGCCGCAAATATTGACCATATCAGCAAAGGCCGTTTCAATTTAAACCTTGTCTCTGCATGGTGGGAGGAAGAGGCCCGTCAATATTCCGGTCAGTTTACGGCACATGACAACCGCTATGATCGGGTAGAGGAATATATTGATGTTTTAAAAGGGTTATGGACAAAAGACCGTTTTTCCTATCATGGCGAGTATTATCATCTTGAAGATGCCAAATTGTATCCTAAACCGGTTCAGCGCCCACATCCGATTCTTTATGCAGGCGGAGAAAGTCCGCGCGGCAAAGAGGCCATCGTTGATAAATGCGATGCCTATGTCATGCATGGAGGGACAGTAGAAGAAATTGCGGAAAAAATTGCCGAAATGCAGCGTCTAAAAGCGGAAGCAGGTAAAGAGCCATTTTCCCGATTCGGCATGGCGGCATATGTCATTTGTCGTGATACAGAAGAAGAAGCGCAAGCGGAGCTTACCCGCATAACGGATGTTAAAGAGTCAAGCGGGTATGCGGGATATGATGATTTTACAAGTAAATCCCAGCTTGAAATTAAATTGGCGCTCCAGGATTATTCAGTATCCAATCGCGGCCTTCGTCCGAATCTTGTCGGAACACCAGAACAAATCGCCGAAAAAATAATAGAATTCGAGAATGCGGGTCTCCATTTATTAATTTTACAATTCTCTCCGCATTTAGAAGAAATGGAGCGCTTCGCAGCAAAAGTAATACCATTAGTGGAAGCAAAAAGACAAGAGGCTAATTTGCAGAGTATATAAGCAGCTGACAAAGGAGAATCAATAATGAGCAAGATTTATATCATTCATGAGAATAGTGAGTGGACCGTACACTTAACAAAAAGATTGGAAGAATTACAATTGCCGTATGAGGAATGGCATTTGCACGAGGGATTAATTGATTTATCCGCTCCTCCCCCGGAAGGGATTTTTTACAGCCGGATGAGTGCTTCTTCCCATACACGCGGGCATCGTTTTGCACCAGAGCTGGCCGATAATTTGTTCGCTTGGCTGGAGCAGCATGAACGAAAGGTATTTAATGGCAGCAGTGCATTAAAGTATGAGCTTAGTAAAGTAAAACAATATGCAGCGCTCTCTAAAGCGGGAATTAAGACACCAAAAACCATTGCGGCAGTCGGTAAGGAACAAATTGTGAAAGCTGCGGAAAAATTAGGTTCGGAATCTTTTATTACCAAACACAATCGTGCTGGAAAGGGATTAGGCGTACAATTATTCCATTCTCTCGATGCGTTAAAACAATATGTGAACGGACCGGCATTCGATGAGCCGGTTGACGGCATTACGCTTATTCAGGAATACATAAAATCCCCTGATCAGCATATTACTCGCTGCGAATTTATTGGCGGTAAATTCTTCTATGCCGTCCAAGTAGACACATCCGGAGGCTTTGAACTCTGCCCGGCTGATGCATGCAATATCGGTGACCTTTTTTGCCCGGTTGGCGAGCAGGTAGAAGAAAAACCGAAGTTTCAAATCATCGAGGGATTTGATGAGCCGATTATTGCACAATATGAATCCTTCTTAAAAGCAAATAACATATCGGTTGCCGGAATCGAGTTTATTAAAAACGCCGCTGGCGAGATATATACGTACGATATCAATACAAATACGAATTATAACAGTGAGGCTGAAAAAGCAGCTGGAAAATACGGGATGCTTCAATTGGCAAAGTTTTTGGGAACCGAATTAGCCAAGCAGCAACCCTTGGCAGCAAAATAGAGGAGATATTCTTTCGAAGTCAGATTGTGAAAAAGGAGCATTTTAATATGACAAACTTTAGAGGTAATTCCCATCATTTCGATACGATTGCTTTACATGAGGGGCAAGCGATCGATCCGATTACCCGTTCAAGGGCTGTGCCTATTTATCAAACCACATCGTATTTATTTGAAAATACGGATCATGCGGCCGATTTATTTAAATTGAAGGGCGAAGGCTATATTTATTCACGAAACGCCAACCCCACGATTGATGTATTTGAAAAAAGACTTGCAGCATTGGAGGGAGGAACAGGTGCTTTTGCAGTTTCTTCCGGACAGGCTGCGATTGCACTTGCCCTGTTGACAATCGCAAAGGCCGGGGATGAAATCGTTGCTACGAATGCTTTATACGGAGGAACATTTACGCTGTTCACCAAAACCTTTTCGCGTTTTGGCGTAAATGTCCGTTTCGTGGATGGAAATGATTTAAAAGCAGTTGAAGAGGCGATTAATGAAAAAACAAAAGCAGTCTATACGGAAACAATCGGAAACCCGAGTCTGCAGATAGCTGATATCGAAGCATTAAGTGAAATCGCCCATCATCATGGCATTCCGCTCGTAATTGATAATACTTTCGCAACACCATACTTAATTAAACCGATTGAATTTGGAGCCGATATTGTGATTCATTCCACCACGAAATTTATCGGCGGTCACGGAACTTCTCTCGGGGGTGCTATCATTGATGCCGGTACTTTTAATTGGGAAAATGGGAAATTCCCCGAATTTACAGAGGCAAATCCAAGCTTAAATCATCAATCCTTTGTAGAAATTGCCAATAATAATGCATTCATTACAAAAGTTCGGTTTGAACTTGGACATGATTTAGGAACCTCTTTATCCCCATTTAATGGATGGCTATTTATTCAGGGGTTAGAATCTTTATCGGTCAGGGTGCAGCGCCATGTGAAAAATGCGAAAAAAGTGGCCGAATATCTGTCAAAGCATGAACTTGTTTCATGGGTCAATTACCCGAATCTTGAGGGAGATCCGCAATATGAAAAAGCAAAGAAATATTTGCCAAAAGGGGCTGGTTCCATTTTCAGTTTCGGGATCAAAGGCGGTTTGGAGGCAGCGAAGACGTTCATCAATTCTGTTCAATTGTTATCACATGTCGCCAATATCGGGGACTCGAAAACATTGGTGATTCATCCAGCGAGCACCTCCCATTCAAGGTTATCGCCGGAAGAGCAGATTCAAAGTGGGGTTACACCTGAACTGATCCGTCTTTCTGTCGGCTTGGAAGACATCGAAGATATTTTGGCAGATATTGATCAAGCATTGAAAAAATCCAGTAAATCCATTTTAACAGTTTAAAAATGACGAAAATTTAAGAGGGAGTTATAAATGGGTAACGGGTTTCATTTTGAGGTGCAAGCAGACCAATTATCATGTCAAAACGCATATGATTTCTAAGGTCAAATCACAATAAAAATCATATTCAAACATACTGTTGAGAAATAAAATCAGGCCGTCTTCGGACAAGGAAAAGCTAAATACTCACGGAAGAGTCCGAAGTCGGGTCATCTTCAATTTCCATCCCCAATTAACAGTTTATTTAGCCCCTATTTTCACATGCGCATTTCACTGTACAACAAAGTATTTTCACACCCTAAAAGCTTTCTGTGAATTTTTATAGTATTTTATAAAAAACTACATAAAACGTTAATACATCAACAAAAATTAAAGCGTGAATTTCAATGTGAATTCACGCTAAAACTTATTCTAATTTACCTTATTGCACCCCGTATCGGTACCCATTAATAAATGGGATGCCCTCTTTTTAATGCAATCCAATTTCTTCTTAAAATTTGCAAAATAACAGTAGAGGTTTACCATATATTATGTAGAGCATTCATATTTGGCTTAAAAAAAGAATACAATGGAGGTGGCGGGATGAAGCGCAGACCTGTAATGATCGGAAGTTTGGTTTATGTTGGTTTAATGGTTGTTTCTTTAATCTATCTTTTCTTAATAGGAAACATGTACAGGGCAACGGTTGCTGTTGGAGGAATTGTATGCGGTCTCATTCCACTTCTTATAGAACTTTTTAGCAAATGGAAATTGAATCAAGGATTGATTTTTAGTTATCTACTTTTTATATTCGGAGCTCAATTTTTGGGGTCAATATTGGACTGGTATGGAATTAGCTGGTGGGATACCTTCATGCACTTAATAAGCGGAGGGATTCTAGGCTTTGTCGCCCTTGATATATATGAACGCTCTATAAGCAAAAAACTTGGCAGAGACACCGCCCCATGGTTCGTTTTTCTGTTTGCCCTGGCCATTCCGGGTCTTGGGGGAGTATTGTGGGAGATATACGAATTCACGACGGATAACATTTTCGGAACAACTCTGCAAGGAGTGGGAGTGACCGATACTATGACCGACTTAATCGGGGACATAACAGGAGGATTTATCATTGCGCTCTACGCAGCTGGGAAAATTCGAGCTAGGTTAAAAAGATGATAGTTTATATAAAAAACCAGATTCATAGTTTTGAATCTGGTTTTTTAAAAGGTTCTGGATGAGATCCCCTTTTTTATTAGCCTATTAAGCAAGTCTCATTTTAAAATCCTGATAGCCGAACTGCTTAACAATTTGACAATCTCCATCTTTATCACGAATGGCGATCGCTGGTAATGGCATGCCGTTAAAAGTGGTGTTTTTCACCATTGTATAGATTGCCATATCTCCAAAAACTAAGCGATCTCCAATTTTTAAGGGCTGATCAAAGGAATAATCTCCGATTGTGTCACCTGTAAGACATGTCTGCCCGCCAAGACGGTACATGAATGGTTTCTCTCCAACTTCACCTGATCCAAGAAGGGGAGGACGATATGGCATTTCCAGCACGTCAGGCATGTGGCAGGATGCAGAAGTGTCAAGGATTGCGATATCCATTCCGTTTTTCACTGTATCAAGTACGGTAGAAACCAGGTAACCCGCATTCAGTGCAACAGCTTCTCCCGGCTCAAGATAAACTTCTAAATTGTATTTATCTTGCATTCTCTTAATACAATCTTCAAGTAAAGGAATATCATAATCTTCTCTCGTAATGTGGTGGCCGCCGCCAAAGTTAATCCATTCCATTTGAGGCAGCCACTGGCCAAACTTTTCCTCCACTGCTTTAAGAGTGATGTCTAAAGCGTCAGAGTTTTGCTGGCAAAGCGTATGAAAATGCAGTCCAGAAACACCGTCAAGCAAGTCAGGACGGAAGTGCTCGATGGTTACACCAAATCTCGAACCTGGAGAGCACGGATCATAGATCGCGTGCCCTTCTTGTGTAGAGCATTCAGGATTGATGCGCAAACCAACTTTTTTTCCGGCTTCAAGTACTTTATCTTTAAATCTTTCCAGCTGAGAGAAGGAATTAAAGATGATATGGTCACAAATCTCAATAATTTCATCGATTTCATCATCACGGTATGCGGCGCAAAATACATGGTTTTCTTTGCCCATTTCCTCGTGGCCGAGGCGGGCTTCGAAAATCCCGCTGGCGGTTGCTCCGCTTATATACTCCCCAATAAGAGGATACAATGTATACATTGAAAATGCTTTTTGTGCTAAAACAATCTTGCATCCTGTGCGTTTCATGACTCCATTCAGGATTTTAAGATTTTTTTCCAAAAGCCCTTCATCAACTACATAACATGGAGTTGGTAATTCTTCAAAGCGCATTTAACCGACATTCTCCGGCTCTTTGTCTTTGATAGGCTCGGAGTCAACAAGCACTGGATTAAAGTCTTCTTGCCATGGAAGTCCCCATTTGTTCAAGGCTTCCATGAATGGATCTGGATCAAATTCTTCAATATTGTATACGCCTGCTTTATTCCACTTACCAGTTAGGATCATCATGGCACCGATCATTGCTGGAACGCCAGTTGTATAAGAGATGGCTTGAGAGCCAACTTCTTTATAGCATTCTTGGTGATCGCAAACATTGTATACATAATATGTTATTTCTTTTCCATCCTTTTTCCCTTTAAAAATACAGCCAATGTTTGTTTTACCAACTGTACGCGGTCCAAGGGAAGCTGGATCTGGTAATACAGCTTTCAAGAATTGAAGCGGAATGATTTGTTTTCCTTCAAATTCAATTGGTTCAATCGAAGTCATCCCAACATTTTCAAGACATTTTAGGTGAGTAAGGTAGCTTTGGCCAAATGTCATGAAGAAACGGATACGCTTAAGTCCTGGGATGTTTTGTGCAAGAGATTCAAGTTCTTCATGATAAAGCAAATACATATCCTTTTCGCCAACTTCAGAAAAATTATAAACGCGCTTAATTTCCATTGGCTGTGTTTCGATCCATTCACCATTTTCCCAATATCTTCCGTTAGCGGATACTTCACGGATATTGATTTCCGGGTTGAAGTTTGTAGCGAACGGATAACCATGGTCGCCGCCATTGCAGTCAAGAATATCGATATATTCGATTTCATCAAAATAATGCTTAAGTGCATAAGCGGAAAATACGCCTGTTACGCCTGGGTCAAAGCCGCTGCCAAGAAGGGCGGTAATGCCGGCTTTTTCAAAACGCTCGCGATATTCCCATTGCCATTTATATTCAAATTTTGCCGTATCTTCCGGCTCGTAGTTAGCTGTATCCATGTAATGTGTTTTTGTTGCAAGACATGCATCCATAATTGTTAAATCTTGATATGGCAGCGCCAAGTTCATAACGATATCTGGTTTTACTTCGTTTATTAAAGCAATTAGCTCATCAACATTGTTGGCATCTACTTGAGCAGTAGTAATTTTTGTTTTGCCGCCATCAAGTTTAGCTTTTAACTTATCGCATTTAGATTTTGTACGGCTTGCGATACAAATTTCTTCAAATACTTCACTATTTTGAACACATTTATGGATGGCTACAGAAGCCACGCCGCCACAACCGATAATAAGTGCTTTTCCCATTCTCATATCTCCTAACTAAATAGACTTATGCATTGCAATGAGGAAGTGTTAAATGACTGCCTTGCTGCTCGACAGGATTATTTTCACAACCCATTAAAAATGTTTAAAACAACAAAAAAGCAAGTGCATACCGCATAATCGCGCGCCACACTTGCTTAGATATAGTTTCAATATTAAAAAGCATAAGTATACCTATGATAAAAGTCATTCGTATACCGTATACCATAAAAGTCACAGACCATTACGGCTGGAAGCTCTCAATATTCAAATATACCTTCTTAGGATCAGAGTCTATATAGCAAATAATTACTTTTACCACTCTTATTGACCGTTTCACAAGTTGTGTGCATTTTATGCACTGGTTGTAAAGTAACCAACTTATAAAATTTGAGCTTTTAACTCAATCAATAAGGCAACTAAAGTTGCCAATCGGCATTTGACCCGGCTGTCCGTATGGCCTTAACTTCCTAAAGGGAGTGGTCAAAATTATCTGCTGGAAAGACTCGAGATTTTTGAATAACAGCTTTCCAATGAACTTCTTTATATTATCAGCATAGAATCAAAATAGCAATAGGCAAAATAAAAATAAATACAAAATTCGACTGCTTCAGTAATTAAATTTCTTTATAATAATGAAAAAATTATAAAAAGGTGGTTTTTGTTATGAATTCCGAATTAGGAGCTAAATTACATTATCACCACTGGGCCAATATGAAGTTGTTAAACCATTTAAAGAATTTAGGGGAGGGTGTCTTTTTTCAGGAGGTAAAAAGCGTCTTTCCATCCATTTCAATGACTTTTACTCATATCTTTCAAGTTGACCAAATGTGGTTAAAGCGTTTGTTGGGAAAATCTGAGAGGTCTTTTGAAAAAATCCAATTTGAGAATCCAAGTGATGCCATAAAAAATTTCGAACAGCTTTTTCAACAGTATAAAATCCTAAGCCTTGAGGAAAGGACGATTTTCTACCAGAATACTCAGGGAGAAAGTTTTCAAAATCAAATTCAAGACATTATCCAGCATATTATGAATCACGGCACATACCACCGTGGAAATGTATCCGCCATGCTCCATCAATTGGGCGAAAAAAGTGTTTCAACAGATTATATTTATTATTTAAGGAACAGAAATGACTAAATTACCATTTTTCACCTTGTATTTCACAGAAGTGGCGAAAAGAAAAATTTACAAAATCCATACTTTAATTTACAGTACCTTAACAATTGTTAGATAAAATATACATTGGAAAGAAATTTTCATCTAAAAGAAGTAGGTGCTGCAAGTGTATCGTCAGATCAATAACCAACTGTTTTCGAAATACGGCACAAATGGAACAAATAATTTTTATTCATATTTAAAAAATCTTAAAAACAAAAGTGCAAATGAAATATTATATTTTAGAAGGTTGAAAGAATTAGAAAAAATAATGAAATATCATCGTTTGAATACGTTCTTTCAGCCAATTCTTAAGGTGGATTCAGGAGAAACAATTGGATATGAGGCATTAAATCGCCCTGCCGTTACAGAAATATTTCCGACCACAGAAAGTTTTTATGAATTTGTAGGAAATTCAAATCAAGTATTTTTATTTGAATGTTTTTGCAGAAATATAATTTTACAACGCTTTATTGATCGTTCTAAAGGGGATATACATCAAAGAACGAAATTGCTTTTTATCAATATTCACCCTAATGTTTTACTGGATTCAAATTATCATAGCGGGGAAACACGCCATTTATTATCCCTGCTAGGAATTGAACCGAATCAGGTCGTTTTTGAATTGACCGAGAGAAGTGCTGTTACAGATTTTAAAATGTTTGAAAAAGTTCTTACAAATTATCGCTCACAAGGGTATCGAATTGCAATTGATGATGTAGGTTCCGGATACAGCAGTCTAAAAACGATCGTTTATTTGAAGCCTGAATTTATTAAACTGGATAAATCACTGATTCAAAATATCGATCAAAATAAAGAACAACAGCAATTGGTTAATTTATTAATAGAATATGCAAATCAATCGTCTTCAGAAGTTATTGCTGAAGGAATAGAAAGATTGGAAGAACTGGCTTTTGTTCGTCAACAAGGGGTTCATTATGGTCAGGGGTATGCTCTTGGAAGACCGCAAGAAGAAGTTAGGGAAGGAAGGATTCCGAATTTAGTCTTAAATTGATCATAATAGATTAACCAGTATGGATAGGCTTCTTGAAAACAAGAGCCGCCACATAATCCTCAACTTATTATGTAGCGGCTCTTGTTTTTATTTGTAAATCGCTTTTCTAAATTTTGAATTATTTCTTTACTATTCTGCCTGCTTGCTTTTCAGATAAACATTAAAGGATTCCTTCCAATGACCTTTTTTACTAAGGTAGTGTTGAAATTGAAAATGGTCGAAATAATAAGTATCCTTATTGAAGGGTAAGGTTTCTGATTTTTCAATTGCTGTTATTAACCCCTTTAAATCCTCAGTATTTGTTTTCTTGATAATTTCTTCACCCAAATAATACACAACTTTCATGGTTCTATTCCTCCCCTTACTTAAATAAAATCCCATAGAATTATCTGTCGTAATGGTTTTTTCTGCCTTTTTTGGTTGGTATTCTCTATCCTACTACATTTTCATCAAAAAAACACTCGAAATATGGTAAAAAAAGCAAAACACTATACCGGTAGTAATATTTACAAAAAATTTAAATAACTGGACTTGAAGATTAGGAATTCTAATTATAGGATAAAATTAACAAACATAAATTCACTTAAAGGATGATACATGAATTGAAAGAGAAAATAGCGATTATTGACATTGGTTCAAATACCACTAGACTTGTTATTTATGAAAAACAAATAAGCGGCATGCAATATCGGGCGATTGAAAATATAAAAAGGGCAACGCGTCTTAGAAGCTATTTGGACGATCAACATTTGTTAAACGAAAAAGGTATTCTCTTATTGATTGAAACATTAAAAGAATTTCAAATGATGCTTCGTTCTTATGATGTGACAGAGGTAATCTGTGCGGCGACTGCAACAATCAGGCAAGCACAGAACAAAGAAAGAATTATCCAACTTGTTCAAGAAAGAACTGGACTTGTCTTAAATATATTAAGTGAATATGAGGAAGCCTATTACGGCTACTTGGCCGTTGTGCATTCTATTGATATAAAGGATGGAATCACCATTGATATGGGGGGCGGGAGCACCGAACTTACGTATTTCCAAAATAGGAAACTTGTCGATTACATCAGTCTTCCGTTTGGTTCTTTATCCTTAAAATCTCAGTTTGTAAAAGGAGCTACTTCTACCGAAGAAGAATTATTGCATATTCGAAATTATATTCAGGCACAATTTGCAAAAGTCCCATGGCTTGCCAATAAACATATCCCCATTATCGCGATGGGAGGAAGTGCGCGAAATGCCGCCCAGATTCACCAAGGTTTTATTCAATATCCGTTAGCTGGAATTCATCAATATGAAATGAAAGTATCAGATATTCTTGATTTAAAAGAGAGAGTGGGCCGATTATCATTGACTGAATTACAAAATTTAGAGGGACTCTCCAAGGATCGGACTGATACCATTTTGCCAGCAATCGAGGTCTTTGATATTTTATGTGAAGTATCGAAAGCATCAGGATTTATTTTAAGCCGGAAGGGATTAAGAGAAGGTATTTTATTAACAAAAAAGAATTTAGCGGAGAAGGAATTTTCTGCCCTGGTAGATTCGAATATTCATGAACTGATTCGGGATTATCATCTTGATCTGCATAAGGGGGAACAAATACAAAAAAATGCTGTAACGATTATTAGACAATTGAAGGAAATAAAAGGATTTGACATGGATTTTTCTAGTAAAGATTTATCCTTAATAAAAAGAGCAGCCTGTCTCTTTCAATTAGGACGGTACAAAAATGAAGAATCCAGTGCCTGCACATTTTATTTATTGGCTAATCGAACAATAATCGGGTTATCACACCGGGAACGTGTTAAGTTAGCACTCGTTGCCTCCTTTAAAGGAAAAGGTGCTTTTCGCCAGTATATAGAGCCTTTTAAGAATTGGTTTTCAAAAGAGGAAAGAAAGAAACTTGGTTTACTGGGAGCTATTTTAAAAATTTCACAGAGTTTAAACACTTCTGAGCGAAATATCGTTCAAGATATAAAGATTACCTCACAGGATGATTGTTTGATTATGGATATATACTGTAGGAGTAATTATGATATTGAGCAATATCAATTAGAGAGACAAAAAAAACATTTTGATAAAATTTTGAAAAATAAACTTGTTCCCAAATTTCATTTGATAAAAGTATAAACAATGCCTAAGTGTAAGTTAAAATGATTGGTGGCCTATTTTCACATGTTCCAAAGTGGAGGTCACCAATTGCCATTCTTAATGAATTTACAAAGAGAATACGTATCCTCCGATAACTAAAACTCTCTTCAAATGAGCTACTTAAATTCCAGGACATCCCTTAAATTAAAGTCTAGTTAAATATTTACATAAAATTTACATATAGTTTACATCAAATTTATAAATGAATGATAAATTCAAAATTGATTGATAATTTTGATATCATATGGTTTTTAAGGAGATGTAACGTTTGTGGTAACGACATATGAAGGAAGCAAGGTAATAAATTTTGAGTCCCCATGCTTCTATAATAACCGGGAGTTAAGCTGGCTTTCCTTCAATCAAAGAGTCTTAGAGGAAGCAATAGATAAACGTAACAGGCTGCTGGATCGATATAAATTTTTGGCGATTTTCAGCTCTAACTTAGATGAGTTTTTTATGGTCCGGGTAGCCGGTTTGTTAGACCAGGTGAAAGCAGGGTTTAATAGGCCAGAAAATAAAGCAGGCCTTACTCCAAAAGAGCAAATAACTGCCATTTCAAAAATTGCGCGTGAGCTGATAGAGAGGCAAGATCATACGTATTTGAATTTATTAAATCCTTTATTAGCCAAAGAAAAGGTGAGAATTGTTCCTATCTCAGAAATAGATTCCACCGGTTTACTTTTTTTAGAGACTTACTTTGATGAACAGTTGTTTCCTGTTCTAACTCCCATGGCTATTGATGTATGTCGCCCGTTTCCGATGCTGTTAAACAGGTCGTTGAATTTAGCCATATTAATGCAGCAAGAACATGGAGAAATAAAAGAATCCTCAACCCCTTTAAATGGACATATTGCTATTGTCCAAGTCCCGGCAGTTGTCAACCGGTACATTGAGCTGCCATCAAATGATAATTCAAGAGAATTCGTGCTGATTGAGCAAGTGATCGCGCATTTTATATATAAATTATTCAAGGGGAAAAATATTAAATCTGTAACTCCTTTTCGTATCACTCGAAATGCGGATTTGTTAATCCATGAAGATGGAGCAGATGATTTAATGCACGAAATCGAAGAGGAACTAAAAAAACGCAAGTGGGGAGCTTGTGTAAGGTTGGAATTACAGCGGCATTTTTATGACGACCACGTAGTTGAATATTTAAAAGAAAAACTGGAAATACAGGACAGAGATATATATTTTGTTCAGTCTCCTCTTGATTTGACGTTTCTCTTTTCATTTTGCGGAGCGGTTAAATCGACACATGAACATTTAGTCCAACCAGCCTTTATTCCCCAAACTCCTCAAGATATAGAGAACGGGGAAGATATTTTCAAAAAAGTTCTTCAGGAAGATATTTTACTTCATCATCCCTTTGAGTCGTTTGAAACAGTAGTTAGTTTTATTGCTCGTGCAGCCGAGGATCCAGATGTATTAGCAATTAAGCAGACGCTTTACCGGGTAAGTGGAGACTCCCCTATTATTCATAGTTTGCAGAGAGCAGCTGAAAACGGAAAACAAGTAACGGTACTGGTTGAGTTGAAAGCTCGTTTTGATGAAGAAAACAACGTACAGTGGGCAAAAAAATTAGAACAGGCAGGGTGTCATGTGATTTATGGAATGACACAGTTAAAAATCCACAGTAAAATTACGCTTATTGTACGTCGTGAACATGGGAAGATTACCCGCTTTGTACATCTTGGAACAGGAAATTATAATGATTCAACAGCTAAGCTCTATACTGACATCGGACTGATTACCTCCAATCGAACGATTGGGATTGATGCTACAAACTTTTTTAATTATATAAGTGGACTTATGGATATACCTGAATACCATTATTTATCCGTTTCGCCATTTGGGATTCGAAATAGATTCTGTGAGTTAATTAACAAAGAAATAGCTTATCATCGAAAGCATGGCAATGGTCATATCATAGCCAAAATGAATTCGATAACGGACAAACAACTTATTCTAAAGCTCTATGAAGCATCAAATGCAGGGGTAAAAATTGAATTAATTGTGAGGGGAAGTTGTTGTTTGCGTCCCGGTATAGAAGGAGTCAGTGAAAATATTACTGTTAGAAGTATTGTTGGATTGTTTTTGGAACACTCAAGAATATATTATTTTCATCATAACGGGGAGGAAAGACTTTTTTTATCATCGGCGGATATGATGACCAGGAATATGGAAAATCGAATTGAAATCCTCTTTCCAATCTTAAAAAATCATTTGAAGAGACGCATAAAGAACTGGTTAACAATTATGTTGAAAGACAATTGTAAGGCACGTGAACAAGACTCTGAAGGCGTATATCATTACGTGAAAAAAGCTGAAGGGGAAGCCGAAGTTAATAGTCAAGCCTTATTTTGTGAAAGGGCCTGCCTTAGAAGGAAAAAATCGGGAATTTTACGGGTTAAAAAATAATCTTCCAAAGGCTAAGGTGTAAATTTTATATTTTTTTGAATACATAGCCACTTTATTTAGAACTAATCCTTTTCAAATAGTCAATAAATTGCTTTTAAAAGGTAAGCCGGTTTTTGTTGAGACCGGCTTACCTTTTATTTTTTTATGGGAGGATTATTTACATCAACATGGACAGAAAGGAGATTGTTTTCTTTTTTCTGTTCATAGAATTGTTGTTGTATCTTTTGATTTGCTGTTTCTGCATTGGAATATACAGAAAATGATGCTCTTGAATCATGCTTCCTAAATTCATCACTCAAATTTTGGTTTGTTTTCTTAACTTGATTTTTGTTTTCCTCATTAAACATAGAATCCCTCATTTGATTTTGTCGATATAAAATAATCTTCTTTCACTATCTAATATTTATTATTTACAAAAATAAATACAAAGAGCGATATAGGGAAGATCATCCACAATTTTACACAAAGCCTAAAGAACACCTTCCTTCTTAATTTTAAAAAATTTTTTACAAAACCTTAATGAAAAAATATAGGTAAGGCATCCTATAAAAAACAACCTTTCCGTTTGAACTCATGAATATTTCAAATGCATGTGATGCAATTATTAATTCTAAGGAGGATTTAAAAAAATGAAAAAGATGAAAAAAATAATTCTTTTATCATTTACAACTGTTTTTATGATCCTGTGTGCAGGATGTGGGGGCGGTACTTCGAAAGAAAATAAACAAGAAACTTCATCAAAAGATAATGGTAAAGGACTTTCCGGTTCATTAGTTATTTCAGGCTCAACTGCATTGCAGCCCTTAGTTGCAGCCGCTGCTGAAGAATTCATGAATAAAAACCAAAAAGTAAGTATTCAAGTAAACGGGGGAGGTTCCGGAACAGGTTTATCACAGGTTTCCCAAGGGGCCGTCCAAATTGGCAACTCTGATGTTTTTGCTGAAGAAAGAAATATTACTGGTCTTGATGACAATAAAGTGGCAGTAGTTGGAATTACAGCAGCAATTAATCCGAAAATTGGGATTAAAAATATTAAAAAAGCTGACCTTATCAATGTTTTCACTGGCAAAACTACTAACTGGAAGGATCTTGGCGGTCCTGACCAAAAAATCACTCTTGTGAATCGTCCGGATTCTTCGGGTACTCGTGCAGTATTCAATAAATTTGCTTTAGAGGGAGCGACACCAGCAGAAGGAATTACAGAAGATGCTTCCAATACTGTAAAAAAAATAATTAATGAAACACCCGGTGCAATTGGGTACCTTGCATTTTCTTACTTGAATGATAATGCTGTAACAGGACTTTCAATTGATGGAGTGGCACCAACCGCTGAAAATGTCATATCCGGTAAATTTCCGGTTTGGGCCTATGAGCACATGTACACAAAAGGGCAACCAACTGCCCTTGAAAAAGCATTTCTTGATTATATGAAGAGTGATGAAGTTCAAACAAACATGGTAACAAAACAAGGTTATCTGCCTGTAACACAAATGAAAGTGGAACGGGATGCAGAAGGAAACATGAACAAAAAGTAAACGGCGTATGAAACCGGGTAAATGTGGACATGCATTTACCTTATTATTTGTTATCACAGGGGAGGTAAATAATATGGAAAAATCAGCACTCGCCAATGAAAGGTTATTAAAATCCGGAGGGAATTGGACGAACGGGGAAGTAAGAGGGAAAATCCTGGTTTATCTGTGTGCCATTATTATGATGGCTGCAACCATATCTATTACAATTTTCCTTGGTACAAAGGGATTACAATCTTTTATAAGAGATGGTGTCAGCATAATAGAATTTTTAACTAGTAAACATTGGAGCCCTACCGGGCAGGTAAAACCATTGTACGGGGCCTTGCCGTTTATTACAGGTTCTTTTGCAGTAACCTTTCTTGCTGCACTAATTTCTGCTCCGCTTGGAATTGGAGGTGCCATTTTTATGACCGAAATCGCTCCATCCTGGGGAAGAAAAGTGTTACAACCAGTTATCGAACTATTGGTAGGAATTCCATCGGTTGTTTATGGATTTATTGGGCTTTCCGTTTTGGTACCATTTGTGAGGGCTTATTTTGGGGGGCTTGGCTTTAGTTTGCTGTCAGGAATGATAGTGCTTTCCATCATGATCTTACCAACTATTACGACAATTGCCACAGATTCGATAAGTTCACTGCCTAATACTCTTCGGGAAGGGTCCTTTGCATTAGGTGCCACTCGTTGGCAGACCATTCGAAAGGTTCTGATCCCAGCAGCAATGCCTTCTCTATTGACAGCAATCGTTTTGGGAATGGCAAGGGCGTTTGGGGAAGCATTAGCTGTTCAGATGGTGATTGGAAATGTCACTACTATGCCGAAAAGTATTTTAAATGCTTCCGCAACATTAACGACTATCATTACTTTAAACATGGGTAATACAACATTCGGGAGTCCGGAAAATAATATTCTATGGTCAATGGGTTTATTGCTTTTAATCATGTCGTTTGCGTTCATTCTATTGATCCGTTACTTATCATCCAGGAGGAAAATTTAGTGAAATCAAGATCAGCTGATCGAATAGCAACGGGAGTATTTATTGTGATAGCTCTTATTATACTTGCGGTGTTAGTTGGTTTGTTTTCCTATATTTTAGTCAACGGGGTGCGGCATATATCAATCAGCTTTTTAACTTCTCCATCAAGTAATTTGCTTGCCGGAGGAGGTATCCGTGATCAATTATTTAATTCATTTTATGTGCTGTTAATCACTATGCTGATCACTATTCCTATTGGTATTGGCGGCGGTATTTACATGTCCGAATATGCTAAACCGGGTAAGGTTACGAATACGATTCGCTCATGTATAGAAGTGCTGGCTTCTTTGCCTTCGATTGTAATTGGCTTATTTGGTCTATTAATGTTTGTTACATTAACAGGATGGGGATATACCATTTTAGGCGGTGCATTAGCTTTGACTGTATTTAATTTGCCAGTTATGGTAAGGGTTACAGAGGACGCCATTCGTTCGATACCGAGAGATTTAAAAGAAGCAAGTCTTGCCCTCGGAATTACTCATTGGCACACTATTAAAACAGTATTAATGCCAAGTGCGTTCCCTACCATTTTAACCGGTGCCATTCTTGCGGCAGGAAGGGTGTTTGGAGAGGCGGCTGCATTATTATTTACAGCAGGACTTTCCACACCAAGATTGGATTATACGGATTGGAATCCTTTTTCACAGTCATCTCCATTGAATATTTTTCGTCCTGCAGAAACGTTGGCGGTCCATATATGGGCGATTAATACCCAAGGGTTAATACCAGATGTTACAGCTGTTGCAAATGGTTCTGCTGCTGTTTTAGTCATATCTGTCTTAATTTTTAACTTATTGGCGCGATGGGTTGGCAGCCTTATTCATAAAAAGGTAACAGCAGCTAAATAATAAATAGGAGGGGAAAAAGTGGTTTTTGAAGTAAAGGATGAAAAGACAGTTGAAAGGCCTTCAAAGAGTAATTTTATTCTAAATGTTAACAATCTTGAAATCTTTTATGGTGAGAAACGAGCAGTCAATGGAATAACAATGGAAATTGAAAAAAACACGGTGACAGCACTAATTGGTCCTTCCGGTTGCGGTAAATCAACCTTCTTACGTAGCATCAATAGGATGAACGATTTAATTCCAGGTGCAAAAGCAAAAGGTGAAATAATTTATGAGAATCTGAACATCTTGGCAGATGAAATTAATGTGGTTGCCTTAAGAAAAGAAATTGGAATGGTATTCCAAAGACCGAATCCGTTTCCAAAGTCCATATATGAAAATATCACCCACGCTTTAAAATTCGCTGGAATCAAAAAGAAAAGCAGTCTAGACGAATTAGTTGAAGAGAGCCTTAGAAAAGCAGCATTGTGGGAAGAAGTTAAGGACAGGCTTCACAAATCTGCCTTATCACTTTCGGGGGGCCAGCAGCAGCGGCTGTGCATTGCAAGGGCAATTGCGATGAAGCCAACTCTTATGCTTCTTGATGAACCATCTTCAGCTCTTGACCCCATTTCGAATGCCAAGGTGGAAGATTTGATTGTAGAACTGAAAAAAGATTATTCGATCATTATTGTGACACATAACATGCAGCAGGCATCCCGAATTTCTGATAAAACAGCTTTTTTATTAAACGGAGATTTAATTGAATACAATGATACAGAAAAGATTTTTACAAACCCTTCTGTCATGAAGACGGAAGAATATATTTCCGGCAGATTCGGATAAAGGAGGGGGGAATCATTTGACAGTCATAACCTATACGAATGATGTATTTTCGGTGAAAAATTTGAATTTATGGTATGGGGGACATCTTGCCCTGAAGAACATTAATTTTCCTATTGGCAGAAAGGAAGTAACCGCGATCATAGGACCATCTGGTTGTGGTAAATCGACCTTTATTAAAACATTAAACTTAAT
Organism: uncultured Bacillus sp.; assembly: GCA_964484065.1. Taxonomy (GTDB): domain Bacteria; phylum Bacillota; class Bacilli; order Bacillales; family Cytobacillaceae; genus JAEVLT01. The sequence continues at coordinate 8,386 of CAZAEW010000023.1, read as the reverse complement.
GATTAATATGGTTCCAAATGTAAAAATGACAGGAGAAATCATTTATGAAGGGAAAAATATTTTAAATGAAAAGAATGATTTAGTGGAACTTCGGAAAAATGTCGGGATGGTTTTTCAAAAAGGGAATCCCTTTCCACAGTCCATTTTTGATAATGTGGCCTACGGTCCCCGTATCCATGGGATTACTAAAAAGAAACGTCTTGAAGAAATTGTTATCAAATCATTGATGGATGTCGCTTTGTGGGATGAAGTAAAAGACCGTTTGAATACCTCTGCACTAGGACTTTCAGGCGGTCAACAGCAACGCCTGTGTATTGCGAGAGCGCTAGCGACCAGACCGAATGTACTGTTAATGGATGAACCAACATCGGCACTCGATCCAATTTCAACATTAGCTATTGAGGAATTAATTTTGGAATTAAAAGATAAATATACCATAGTAATTGTTACGCACAATATGCAGCAAGCTGCAAGGGTTTCGGATAAAACAGCCTTCTTTTTGATGGGAGAATTAATTGAGCTGGATGAGACTTCAAAGATTTTCTCAAATCCAACAGATGAGCGGACGGAAGGATATATTACAGGAAGATTTGGTTAATAGGGGTGAAAGCATGAGTACAAGATCCAATTTTGATAGTAATTTAAAACAATTAAAGGATCTGCTAATGGAAATGGCTCGAAAAGCAGAAAAAGCGATAAAGGAAAGTATTAATAGCCTCAAGCTTCAAGATTTGGAAAAAGCAAAAGAAATCGTCGAAAATGATACAATCATTGATAATCTAGAACATGAAATTAATAATAAAGCGATTATCTTAATTGCGAAGGAATCTCCGGTGGCAAGGGATCTTCGAAAAATAATTGTCGCATTAAAGATTTCTTCTGAAGTAGAAAGAATTGCTGATAATGCCGTTAATATTGCCAAAGCTACCCTGCATATTGGAACCGAGAAACTAATAAAAGAACTTATTGATATTCCTAAAATGATGGACCTTGCCCTGGAAATGCTAAGCGATTCTTTAAGTTCATTTTTAAATGAAGATGCAGATCTTGCAAAAAAATGTGCTGCGAAAGATGATAAGGTTGATGAAATGTACGGAAAATTAATTAAAGAACTGATGGGATATATCCAGCAAAATCCAGAAAAAACGAATCAAATTACACAACTGGCTTTTGTGTGCAGATATATAGAAAGGCTTGCAGATCATTCAACTAATATTGCGGAGCATGTTATATTTCTTGTTACAGGAAAACTCTATGATCTTAATGCATAATAGAAATAATGGTCTTTGGCCATTTGTTTTGCGGAATTTCCCTGCCCATTATTGAATTATTTCATTGTAAACAGTATAAAAACCCTTGATTTATCAAGGGTTTTGAAAATCTCAAAGAGGATTGAACCTCCGGCCGACAGCTGCTTAAACCTTCAATTTGTTACAAGGGAATTATGCAGCCAAGGTTATTTCAACACCGTTCCCGTTATTTAAAGAGAATCAATGTTTGCCTTTTTAGCTTGGGAGTGTTGGAGCTTTCGTGGAATGAGATAAATTTTTCCGTTTTTTTCAAAACGGGCTCCGGTCTGCCTGAAGGAAAAAGGGATTCCTGCCTGCAAGCATTGATTGCGAATATCCAGAACCCAATCATATCCGCAAATACGGGCCCTTTCGCCAGATTCACCTCCCACTGTTACTTCTTCAATTTCATCCGTTAAGTAAGGAGACAGGTTGATGGCTTCCAGCAGAGGTTCGCAGATGATGCTTTTGTGACGGATTGGTTCATTCAAAAAGATAGGCAGCCGAAAAATGGCTCGATCCTGATTTTCCACGGTGCAGCAGATTGTAACATTTTCATAGCCATTGCCCCAATTATCGGGCAGCCCTATATGGAAGCGATGGATTCGTTTGGTTACAATAAAAAAATGCAAATCACTGCGGATGCGGATCATTTCCCATGCTTCCGGCCGCCATTGGTCGGCATCCTCAAGAAAAAAATCAGAAGTGAAGCAGGTATAAACGGTTTTATCCCCTGATAGTTTATATTCCCCTGTTCTTGTGCGCTTTAAGGGAAGAGCAAAGTTGCCTGTTTTGGTAACGATCGAGCTGTCTTTCCCATGCCGTGCATCAATCCGGTATACATAGCAGTTTTGACATCCTGGGCTGATCTTATGGCAGCCGTGCCATGGATTCCAAACAGTCACTTCAATCCATCTCCCTACGAAAAGAATGGTTATTGTAAAACACAAATTGCCCAACGTATTTTCGCAGATGGAAAAGTACGTTGGGCAATTCTTTGCGAAAGCCAAGATATTAAATAATAGGTTAGTCTCAATTCAAGTAATAAATTATAGAAGTTTCTATATTTTATTATATCACCAACCTCATTTTTTTAATGAAGATTTAAATGGGCATTAAAGAAAGAACGATTTCTTTTAGATGTGTTGTTGTTAAAGATTTTTTAGCGAAAAAAACTATTATTTTTTGGAAAATAAAAAACCTTGATTTCTCAAGGTTTAGGAGCGTCCCAGAGAGGATTCGAACCTCCGACCTACAGTTTAGGAAACTGTTGCTCTATCCTGCTGAGCTACTGGGACATAATAGAAAGAGTATAAGGTTTTGCAGTTGAAACAAAATGTTCCCACCCATGCCTCAGAAGGCATATTCAAGCAGCGGCTCGGCATGTGTGCTGAAGCCTGTCTTCGGAGCATACTCGATCGTGTTGAGCTACTGGGACATTGTATAAGTGTTTTAAATGGAACGTTTATTATTATAATTTTTTTGTGAGTAAAGGTCAATATGGATGCGAACAAATTTTTGTTTTTTTTATCAGAACTATGCTGTGAGCGTAAAATGTTGGAAAGAATCTCATTTATAATAGAGGTAAATGTTCTTCATGGAGCGAATGAAAGACAAAACGCAGTTTGGAAACAAGAAAAACGTCGTTCATCAAGCGGATGAAAGACAAAATGGAGTGGGAGGATTATGAAAACGTCGTTCATGAAGGAGATGAACGACGGTATTGAAGGGTAATGCAGAGAAAACGTCGTTCATGAAGGGGATGAACGACGATAGGAAGGGCAAGAACAAAGAAAACGCCGTTCATGAGGGGGATGAACGATGTTATGAAGGGCAAGCGCAGGGAAAACGTCGTTCATGAAGGGGATGAACGACGATAGGAAGGGCAAGAGCAGAGAAAACGTCGTTCATGGGGGGGATGAACGACGATAGGAAGGGGAAGAGCAGAAAAAACGTTGTTCATCCACCAAATAAAGGAAAATACCTACACTAATCCTCTCTATTTCATAACCGCACAAAAAAAGAGCCCTGAAAATCTGGGCTCCTTTAATATATAGAACATTAGAATTTAGATTGGTATTTATCGATTTCCCAATTGTGAACAGCTGTGCGGTAGTTATCCCATTCAGCCTTTTTCAAGCCTACATATTCGTTGTAAACATGATCGCCAAGTACTTCACGGCCAAGTTCAGCAGCTTCTAAAGCTTCAACAGCTTGTTCAAGGCTGCCTGGCAAGTTATCGATGCCAAGTGCTTCACGAGTTTCGTTGCTCATGTGGAAGATATCATCATCGATAGAAGAAACAGGAGTTAATCCTTTGTTAATTCCTTCTAAACCAGCAGCAGCAATTACAGCAAACGCTAAGTATGGATTTGCTGATGGATCTGGACAGCGAAGTTCTACGCGAGTTGCTAAACCTTTTTTAGCTGGAATACGGATCAACGCAGAACGGTTAGAAGCAGACCAAGCGATATAGCAAGGAGCCTCGTAGCCAGGAACCAAACGCTTATATGAGTTTACAAGCGGATTGGTAATCGCAGCAAAGCTTTTGATGTTATCCATAAGACCTGCGATAAATTGGTAAGCAGTTTCAGATAATTGAAGTTTATCACTTGGCTCATAGAATGCGTTTTCGTTGCCTTTGAAGAAGCTCATATTTACGTGCATTCCGGAACCGTTGATACCAAATACTGGTTTTGGCATGAAAGTAGCGTGTAAACCAAATCTTTGAGCAACTGCTTTAACAACATATTTGTAAGTTGTAGCATTATCAGCAGATGTAAGCGCATCAGCATATTTGAAGTTAATTTCATGCTGTCCTTCAGCAACCTCATGGTGAGAAGCTTCGATGGTGTAACCCATTGCTTTTAAAGCACGATAAATTTCAAGGCGAACTTTTTCACCAAGATCATATGGAGCCGGCTCAAAGTAACCGCCTAAATCGTGAGTTTTAAGAGTTGGTCTGCCATCTTCATCCGATTGGAATAAGAAGAATTCTAATTCTGGACCAACAGAAATGGTGTAGCCTTGCTCAGCAGCTTTTGCTACAGTCTTTTTTAGAACGTTGCGAGTGTCTCCTTCGAACAAAGATCCATCTGGATTTTTTACACTGCAAAGGAAACGAGCTTCTGAATAGTCTTCTTCAACGGACCATGGTAAAATGGCAAATGTGTTAAGATCTGGCATAAGGTAAAGGTCAGATTGGTTAATTGGAGAAAATCCGACGATGGAAGAACCGTCAAACATAATTTTGCCTTCGACAGCATCATCGATTTGATCTGCTGTAATCGAAACATTTTTTAATGAACCTTCAAGGTCTACAAATTGCATATGAAGGATTTCTACATGTTTATCCTTAATGATTTCTTTGATTTCATCAACTTTATTACCTGCAACTAATTGAACCACTGTAAATATTCCTCCCGTTAATACGTTACATTTTCTAACATCAATATAAATCTATTATATTCATATCTAAAACCGCGTCAATATATTTTTGCAATTTAATAGAATTTTATGAATAAAAATGAAGAATTGTGTCGAAATCCACTAAAATTTCCCCATATAAAGATGTATATATATTCCTAAAAAAGAACAATTAAATTGTGATATAATAGTTTGTCGAAGATACTCGAAATGAAAAGTGGAGGTCATTATGGCTGCTTATACGCCGATGATACAGCAATATTTGAAAATAAAGGCAGAATACCAGGATGCCTTTTTATTTTTTCGCCTTGGCGATTTCTACGAAATGTTTTTTGAGGATGCACTAAAGGCATCTCAAGAACTTGAAATAACGTTAACGAGCCGTGATGGCGGCGGGGACGATCGGGTTCCAATGTGCGGGGTTCCATACCATGCGGCACAAAATTATATAGAACAATTAATTGAAAAAGGCTATAAAGTGGCTATTTGCGAGCAAGTGGAAGACCCGAAACTGACCAAAGGAATGGTCAAACGGGAAGTGGTTCAATTAATCACTCCGGGTACCGTAATGGAGGGCCGAGGCCTCGCGGAAAAAGAAAACAACTATATTGTTTCTGTGACTGAGTTCGATGACCATACTTACGGTCTATCCTACAGTGACCTGTCGACCGGAGAAAGCAAAGTGACGCTGCTTGCAAGTCATTTTGAAGATGTATTAAATGAACTCTCTGTTTTGGGAGCAAAAGAAGTGGTAGTCGCCGCTGATTTTGACGGGGAACTTCAAAAGAAAATGCGCGAGCGCGATGTTCTGGCGATTTCTTTTGAAAACAACGACTCTGTCGGCGAAAATTTTGACCATCTCCTCGAGGGTTTAGCGCAAAAAAAATTAAAGCTCGCAGCTGCAAGATTATTGAACTATTTATATAGGACACAGAAACGGAGTCTTGATCACCTGCAGCCGGTTTCAACCTATCAAATTCATCAATATATGAAAATTGATTACTATTCAAAGCGAAATCTCGAATTAACGGAGACGATCCGTTCCAAAGGAAAAAAGGGTTCCCTATTATGGCTGCTGGACGAAACAATGACAGCTATGGGGGGAAGAATGCTGAAGCAATGGATTGACCGTCCATTGATTAACAAAGAGGAAATTGAACGCCGTCAGAAAATGGTTGAGATTTTGCTAAAGCATTATTTTGAACGACAGGATCTGCGCGAAAAACTGAAAGAAGTTTATGATTTGGAACGGCTTGCCGGAAGGGTTGCGTTTGGAAATGTAAATGCCCGTGATCTAATGCAATTAAAACGTTCTCTCCAGCAAATTCCGCTTTTAAAGGACGTTTTAGCTGGACTTGGCGAAGAGGCTGCCTTTCTGCTTTCCGAGCAGCTTGATCCGTGCGAAGAAGTAACCGATTTGCTTGAACAGGCGATTGTCGACAATCCGCCGCTTTCCTTAAAAGAAGGAAATATTATTCGCGATGGTTATAACGAAAAGCTTGATCAATACCGTGATGCCAGCAGGAACGGAAAAACATGGATTGCCCAGCTTGAAAGAGAAGAAAAAGAAAAGACTGGAATCAAATCACTCAAGATTGGTTATAACCGTGTGTTTGGTTACTATATCGAAGTTACCAGAGCCAACTTGCATTTTCTCGAAGAAGGGCGGTATGAGCGAAAACAAACTTTAGCAAACGCCGAACGGTTTATTACCCCTGAGCTTAAGGAAAAAGAAGCGCTGATTTTGCAGGCGGAAGAAAAATGCGGGGAGCTCGAGTATGAATTGTTCGCTGAAATCCGCGAAACGGTAAAAGAATATATTCCTAGATTGCAAGCACTGGCAAAATTGGTCAGTGAGCTTGATGTCTTGCAGTGCTTCACTCAAGTGAGTGAGGACCGTCATTATGTTAAACCGCAATTTTCAGAAGACCGCCGTGTCCTTATCAAAGAAGGGCGTCACCCGGTTGTTGAAAAAGTGCTGAATAAACAAGAATATGTCCCAAATGACTGCGAGATGGACAGTGAAAGAGAAATCCTGTTAATTACCGGACCGAACATGTCGGGGAAAAGCACCTATATGCGCCAAATTGCCTTGATGGCGATCCTTGCGCAAATCGGCTGTTATGTTCCTGCTAGTGAAGCGGTTTTGCCGATTTTTGACCAGGTATTTACAAGAATTGGGGCTGCGGATGATTTGATTTCCGGCCAAAGTACATTTATGGTCGAAATGCTTGAAGCAAAAAATGCGATTTCTCTGGCTACACAAAACAGCTTAATCCTCTTTGATGAAATCGGGCGCGGAACATCCACCTATGACGGTATGGCGCTGGCACAGGCCATTATTGAATATATTCATAACCGGATCGGGGCAAAAACATTATTTTCGACGCACTATCATGAACTGACCATCTTGGATCAGGAGCTTTCCAAACTGAAAAATGTTCATGTCAGCGCTGTCGAGCATAACGGACGGGTTGTTTTCCTTCATAAAATTAAAGAAGGACCTGCTGATAAGAGCTATGGGATCCATGTCGCCCAGCTGGCAGAGCTGCCAAAAGAATTAATCGCCAGGGCGGAGGAAATTTTAATTGAACTGGAAAAACAGCCGGTTGTCCATACCTCGATAAAAGCAGAATTTACACAGCAGACTGTTCCTGAGAAAAAAGCGGAACCTGCTTTGGTTATGGAGGACACCGCACAGCTTTCCTTTTTCGAAGAGCCTTCTGAGCCGAAAAAACAGGAATTGTCTTCAAAAGAGAAGAAAATTGTCGAGAAAATCAAAAACCTTGATATTTTAGACATGACACCGCTTCAAGCGATGAATACATTGTACGAACTGCATAAAAAATTAAAAGGTTAAGGACGAATAGGGAGGTGTGACGGATGGGAAAAATCATTCAGCTTGATGATACCCTTTCAAATAAGATTGCTGCCGGTGAGGTGGTCGAACGGCCGGCTTCGGTGGTAAAGGAGCTTGTGGAAAATGCTATTGACGCCGGAAGTACGGTCATTGAGATTGAGGTTGAAGAAGCGGGGCTTGCTAAAATCCGGATCACCGATAACGGAGACGGGATTGAAGAAGATGATGTTTTAAGGGCGTTTCAGCGCCATGCAACCAGTAAGATTAAGGATGAAACGGATTTATTCCGAATCCGCACACTGGGTTTCCGCGGTGAAGCCCTTCCAAGTATCGCGTCTGTTTCAAGACTTGAAATGACAACGTCTACTGGAGAAGGAGCCGGAAACATGGCTGTCATTGAAGGCGGGAAAGTACTCGAATTTGAGAAGGCTTCCAGCAGAAAAGGAACCGACATCACGATCACTGACCTGTTTTTTAACACACCGGCGCGTTTAAAATATATGAAAACAATCCATACCGAATTGGGAAATATCACGGATGTTGTCAACCGTCTTGCCCTTTCTCATCCGGAAGTGGCGTTCCGTTTGATTCATAACGAGCGCAAGCTTTTGCAGACAAACGGAAATGGCGATGTACGGCAGGTGCTTGCCTCGATATACGGTTTGGGAATTGCCAAGCAGTTAATTCCGATTTCCGGGCAGTCGCTCGATTTTCAAATCAGCGGTTATGCTTCCATGCCGGAAGTGACAAGGGCATCAAGAAACTACATTTCGACGATGATAAACGGCAGATTTATCAAAAACTATCCGCT